>PBEX01000028.1 GCA_002718515.1 Phycisphaerae bacterium | reverse complement strand
TCACAATGAGAACGCGCTCGGCTAAAGGAACCTCACTCACCGACATTTCAAACTTTTTTGGCGAATCAGAAAAGATATCCGAAGCCTTGTTGTATACCTGAGTGATGTCATCGATTGAATCGAGTGGCCAATAGTGCAATCTGAACAAGCCACTATCAGCCAACTCTTTGAGGTGCGTGTTTTTTGGCGCTTGTGTTGCTTGCACAAGCACAACGGTCGGTTTTAAAGAAAGCAAACGCTCAAAGTCAACATCGTGATAATCCCCAATAACAGGCACTGATTGGTCAACACCATTACAGAATGGTGATCGACCTACAATCATCTCTTCTAATCCTAAATCGACAAGTGTTTGGGTGATGCCCGGACTCATTGAAACGATTCGATCATTCTCAAATTGGGTTTCAGGTTGATGTTCTGTGCAAGATGCACAGAGGCAAAGCAAGAGAACGAACACATTACGCATTTGCTGGCGCCGTAACGAGTTGTGTTTCTGTGAGTCGCCGATACACATCACATGAATCGAGTAACTCTTGATGATTGCCATTGCCAACTAGTTTGCCTTCATCTAGAACCAAAATTCGATCTGCATTTTGCACTGTAGACATGCGGTGTGCAATAACAAACACCGTTTTACCTGCGCTGTACTTCTCAAGCGTGTCAGCAATGAACGCTTCCGATTCGGCATCGATTTGACTCGTTGCTTCATCTAAAATCATGATTGATGGATTGCGCAACAAAACTCTTGCTATTGCTATACGCTGGCGTTGCCCACCGCTTAGCGACTTCCCTTGCTCATAGACTAACGCATCGTATCCGTCATCTATCTCACGAATAAACTCGTCAGCATGTGCATGCTCAGCAGCAGCCTTCACCTCTGCTTCAGTTGCATTCGTGCCAAATCGAATGTTGTCAGCAATTGTTCCGTGAAACAAAACAGTCTCTTGAGTCACTACACCGATATGAGTGCGAAGCTCCTTCAGACTAATGTCACTTGTGTTTGTTTGGTCGAAAAGGATTTTTCCTTCTTGCTGGGTAAACAGTCGAGGCAAGAGAGAGACTAAAGTTGTTTTGCCTGAGCCGTTGGGTCCAACAACTGCGACACACTCGCCCGAAGGGATTACCGCTGAAAATGACTGAACAGCAGGGACGTCCTTGTTCTCATAGGTAAATGTAACATCTTGAAATGACACTTGACTCATGGATGCAGGAAAGGAAGTTTTCCCTGAATCTTCTTCGATGCTAGCGCTTAGAATCTCCATCAACCTTGCAGCCGGTGCTTCTGCCGCTTGAATCTCTGTCACGAGACCTGCAAGAGGTCGAAGTGCACTACCTGCAACAGCAAGAGCACCAATAGAAAGCAAGAATCGATTGAATTGCAAAGAACCATCGATGATTGAATGCGCTGCAATACCTGCAAGTGTCCCGAGAACAAGAATTGCGAGCGTTTCCATTAGAGGCGAACTGAGGGCTCTCATCACCCTTACTTTCATTTCAGATTTCACAACCTGAGCATTTTCTTGCTCGAATTCCGATTCAATTGCTGATTCTGCAGTATTCACTTTAACTGCCTTAAGTCCCTGCACGGCTTCACTTGAAATACGAAGCAACTCTTGTTGTGCAGAAAGCGACGCCCGAGTCCCTTTATTTACGCGCCTACCAATGATTTGCAATGTTATGACTAAGATTGGCAACACGAGCAACGCGATTATGACCAAACGATAATCAAACACACATGCAACGATGAAAGCTGCAATGCCTTTTGTAAATTGTGAAACTGATCTTCCCAAAAGCACAAGAAGACCAACTTGAAGTGCCTCTGCATCGCGAATAATACGCGAGACGAATTCACTTGAACCGAGTCTTGCAACTTTTGATACTGGCATGTACAGAACATGCGTAAATGCTTGGAATCTGACTTTTGCAACAACATGCATGGCAAGCCAAGCACTGATGTATTGGTGAAGAAAATTTGCTAGACCTCCAAAGATTGTGAGGCCACCTAAGCCAATCAAAATAAAGAGAACACCTTCAAACTGCCCCTCTGGCAACATTGCAACCAATCCCTCTGGAATAGTGGGGAATGCATTAGAAGCATTATGCTCTTGAGCGAGCTGGATGAGGTTCTTACCACTCTCTGGATCAAGGATTAATGACAGGGCTGGACCCAAACTCAGTAGTCCAACTCCTAATCCGAGCGCTGAAACAGCAGCAAGCACTAATCCACAAAGTAAGCGGACTCTCCACGTAAGAAGTTGTTTTGCAAAGTGCTTAAAGTATGTCATGATTCATCTTTGCCTTCATATATTTTACGAAGGTCTTTCCAGAAGGTGGGATAACTTTTTGACACACAGTGTGGATCGACAATAGAGAGATTTCCCCTTTTTGTGCCGAGCACTGCCATGGACATTGCAATCCGGTGGTCATTCATTGGGTCAATTGCAACCTGCGCTGTGCCATCGACAAGTGGAGAAATCCGCAAATCTGAATCACTTGAAGCAACGCCACATCCGGCAACGGCAAGCGATTTCGCCATGACTTCAATTCGGTCAGATTCTTTGATGGGTAATGTTTCAAGTCCGTGAATTCTTGATGGGCCATCTGCAAATGCAGCGACTGCAGCGAGACAAAGGGATGCATCGGGGAAACCAGAAGCATCCAAGTCGCCAAGAGAACGAATCGTCCCTGTCCCTGTAACTCTTAGCCCCCCTTCGATCTCATCAATTGATGCGCCAGCCTTTTCAAGCAATCGAATCGCTTCCATGTCTGGCTGTGATGGATCAAGTGAAAGCCCTTCAAGCGTGATTGACATCCCCTCATGAATTGCAGCAACTGCTGCAAAATAAACAGCTGAACTTGCATCTGGTTCAATATCGAGATCACGATGTGTCAATCTCGTTTCTGGAACAACAATCTCAATACACTCATCATGGTTTGTCAACGAAGCAGAAACGCCAAATGTTTTTAGTGTCTCAATAGTCAAATCAATATAAGTACTCGATGTCACAGGTTTGTTGCAACGGAGCGTAAGGCCACCAGATAAGTAGGGTGCAATCAATAACAATGCAGAGATAAACTGGCTCGATTTTGTGACTGGAATATCGAGTTCGCCTCCAACGCAATTGTTCTTTCGAACCGTTACAGGTAACGAATCCCCATCGCAAGTTGCATTCAATGATTTGAGGAACTCCGTCAGTTCGCCGACAGGTCTGCTTCGCATTCGGTTGTCGCCATCAACTGTGAGTGGCTCTTCGGACAGTACACCAATCGCAATCATGATTCGAGATGGCGTGCCACCAGCTCCAAGATTTACGGATGCCCCATGCCTTGGCTTTCCATCAACACCATGCAAGACCAACTTGTTTGGCGTCCACTTCACTCCGACCCCAATCGCTTGCAATGCTTCTGCAAGAAGCAATGTGTCATCAGATTCAAGTGGTGCAGACAGCACAGACCTTCCAGCGCCGAGCGCGCCAAGTGTCATTGCTCTAAGCGTTAAACTTTTTGAGCCGGGAACCCGCAAAGTGCGACTTCCAATTCGCTTTAACAGAGGGACTGACTCGGCGGCCATTCCCGAATTTTTTTTACTCACGGGTCTCGCCTAAAGACAGCAACGATATCTTCGATTGGGACGACATACAAACGGTTGTCACCTTCGAAATCGACTGGAATGCTCTGTTTTGGGTTAAACAACACCTTGTCATATTGACTGATTGGGTAATCAGGGTTGTTCTCGATAACGGTGCTCACAGTGACAACGCGTCCTGTGAGAGTTGGAATCTCAATCTTATCTGGTAGGTGTATGCCAACTTTGGTGACTTTCCTGTCCTCATCCTTACGGATAAGCACACGTTCACCAATTGGTTCTACAACCTCTATCGTTTTCGATTTGCTCGTAGCATTGCTCATAACCGCGTATTGTACGAGACCTTGAGAATCTCGCCACTTTTTACTTTCAAATCGACCTTTTGAGCGTTACAATGGGGTATTCCGCATAGCGAAAGGAATAATTCGGATGTCATCTAACACTACAAATCAAACGACGCCTGTTGAAGTCGCAGCTCCTGAAACATCATCAAGCACTGATCCACTTCATCTCATTGATGTCGACCATGTTCGCATCTATGTCGGAAACGCCAAACAAGCATCGTTTTACTATGCCTATGCGTTCGGCTTTCAAGTCACTCAGTACGAGGATTTGACAACAGGCAATCGAGAACAGGCGTCATATCTCCTTACGCAGGGAAACATCCGAATCATCTTGACCACTGGTCTCTCAAAAGACCACGAAGCTCAAGAGCACATTCGTCTTCACGGAGATGGCGTTAAAGACATCGCATTCACTGTGTTTGATGCCGAAAAAGCATTCAACAGAGCCGTAGAAAATGGGGCTGAAATTGCATACGAACCATATACCGTTGAAGATGACAACGGAACTGTCACTCGTGCAGGCATCAAAACATATGGCCAAGTCATTCACTCATTTGTTTCACGAACAGGTGATTACGCACTTCCAAATGTTAAACATGGAAACACAATTCTTCCTGGATTTGCCCCGATGACGCACCCACTTAACAAGTTTAATGAAGACAACCCATGTGGGTTGAAGTTTCTCGATCACTGTGTTGGAAATGTAGAACTAAATGGTATGAACAAAGCCGTTGATTGGTACCAAAACGTCCTCGAGTTCTCTATGTTTAAGCACTTTGATGATGAAGACATTTCAACTGAGTACTCAGCATTAATGTCAAAAGTGATGTCATCTGGTGGCGGGCTTATCAAGTTCCCAATCAACGAACCTGCTGAAGGTAAACGCAAGAGTCAGATCCAAGAATATCTTGATTGGCACAACGACACCCCTGGCGTACAACATCTTGCATTTAGAACAAATGACGCCATTCAGTCAATTGCAGAGTTACGAAGACGCGGCGTAAACTTCCTTGATATTCCTAAGGAATATTATGAAATCGTTTGGGATCGAGTTGGTGACATCGAAGAAGAAAAGAAGATTGTCCAAGACCTCGGCATTTTGATTGACCGAGATGACCAAGGATACTTGCTTCAACTATTCACGAGACCGGTTCAAGACCGCCCAACATTGTTCTTTGAAATCATCTGCCGCCGTGGTAGCCAATCCTTCGGAAAAGGCAATTTTAAAGCACTCTTTGAAGCACTTGAACTTGAGCAAGAACGAAGGGGCAACCTCTAAGTCAATCTGATAAGGTACGAGTTATGCCTTATTACACTTCACTTGGAGAGATCCCCCCAAAACGTCATATTCAGTTTCGCCGTCCAGATGGCGAGCTTTATTCTGAAGAAGTTTTCGGAACTGAGGGATTCGTTGGTCCAACATCAACTATGTATCACATTCACCCTCCAACCCAAGTGACGGGCTGGAAGACACTTTACTCCACCAAGGCAGAGTACGTTGAAACAGATGTGATGCGAATGCGTCATCTTAAATCGATGGACATGAAACCAAATGGCGACCCTGTGACAGGTCGAGTCGTTTTGTTTGGTAATGAAGATTGCGAGATGAGTGTTTGTGTGCCTAACGAACACATGGAGTACTTCTATAAAAATGGAAGTGGCGATGAGTGCTTGTTCATTCATCATGGAACAGGAACGATGTATACAAGCATGGGAACACTTGAATTCCATGACAAGGATTACATCATTGTTCCAAAGGGCGTGATTTACAAAATGGTTTTCAATGATGCTCCAAAAGACGGGCCAGGAAACCGATTCCTTTGCATCGAAACAATGAATGCAAGTCACATCCTTCCTCCACCTCGATACATTTCAAAGAAAACGAGCCAGTTTCTTGAGCATGCCCCGTACTGTGAGCGAGATTTGCGATTGCCACAACTACCGTTAACTTATGACGAAGCTGGTGAGTTCGAAGTCCGCATCAAAGCACGCAATTGCATCCATTCATACATTTATGATTATCACCCACTTGATGTCATTGGCTGGGATGGTTGTTACTACCCCTACTGCTTTAACATCGATGACTTTTCACCGATTGTTGGAAAAGTGCACATGCCTCCTCCAACACACCAAACATTTGAAGCACACAACTTCGTGATTTGTTCATTCTGCCCACGAATGCTTGACTTCCACGAACTCTCAATCCCTGTTCCCTATCACCACAGCAATCTCGATAGTGACGAAGTGTTGTATTACGTTGAGGGCAATTACAAAGCGAGAAAAGGAATCAACTCAGGCTCACTGAGTTTGCATCCTCAGGGCATTCCCCACGGTCCACATCCAGGAACAATTGAGAAGTCGATTGGTGCAAAATGGACCGATGAACTAGCAGTAATGTGTGACACATTTAGACCGCTCTATCCAACAAAAGCTGCACTTGGAATCGATGACCTAGATTACCCAAAATCATGGGCTGATTGGAAACCGGCAAACGGAAACGGTGAACCAACAGACACTGCTGACACTTGGTAAGCGAAGGTTGAGTTATTGTGCTGGAGTGACAACCCCAGTGCACGCACCAAAACCAATGCGGACAGCACCATCACACTCACACCAAGCGTTAATCGTTAACTCATCACCATCTTGAAGAAACTTTCGTTCACTTCCGTCAATAAGTTCAACGGGTTCGGTGCCTCTCCAAGTTAGTTCAAGCAAACAGCCTCGACTATCTTTAGTTTCACCACTAATGGTTCCGCTGCCAATGAGGTCGCCACTATTCATTGGACAACCAGTACTTGTGTGATGCACCAACATTTGAGCGAATGTCCATGTTAGATGACTCAGCGTTGATTGCGTCAACTTTTGAGCGTCCATTCCCTTGTCTCTCATTGACGATGACGAGATTGATACAGAACATTGAACATCAAGAACATCATCAGTGACTGGCTTGAGATAGTCAAGGATTTCAGGATCGCCTTCAAATCGCATTGGACCACTCGACCTAAATGGTGCAAGCGCGTCGACAGTTACAATCCATGGGCTAATTGTTGTTGCAAAGTTCTTTGCGTTAAACGGACCAAGTGGTTGATACTCCCACTTTTGAATATCGCGTGCTGACCAGTCGTTGAGAATCACAATTCCAAACAACTTATCCATCGCTTCATCCATAGTGATTCTGTCGCCTAGGGCGTTTCCAGATCCAATAAATGCCCCAAACTCAAGTTCATAATCGAGTAATCGACATGGTCCAAAAACTGGATCAGCGTCATCTGGTTTTAACTGGCCATGAGGTCGGCGAATATCTGTTCCAGAAACGACAATACTGCTTGCTCGGCCATGATAACCCACTGGTAAATGCAAATAATTTGGCATGAGGGGATTGCCGTCTGGTCTAAACATCTTTCCAACGTTCGTTGCGTGGTTACGGGCTGCATAAAAATCTGTGTAGTCGCCAATTGTCGCTGGCAATATGAGTTCAAGTTCATCACGTTTTACAAGCAACTCTTGGCAAGCATCTGATTCACTTGATAACAGTGTAAAGACTGCATGCCTTGCTGCAGTCCAAGCATCTTTACCAAGGGACATAAAGTCATTCAAGTTCTTACTTGAGAGTGCACATGCGATTTCGCCAGACACATTAAGAACGCCGGCTTCAATAGCGCTTTGAACATTCAATGCGAAGTCACCGATTGCAATGACGATGCCATGCTTACGGCAAACACCATAAGGTAAGTTTTGAATAGGGAACTCACTTCCCTGCGCTGATTCAATCCAACTCGTTGCTTCGAGTTGATGCGTAAAGTCGCAATGTGTCATGTTGATTCCTTTAATATCCCCATAGAACGGAGATCTTCTGTGGGTTCAATAAATGAGCAAGAGCCAATTGAGCAAAATACGTCTGAGCGAGCCGTTGCTATCTCTTCTTCTGTGAAGTCTGACAACTGCACTGCTTGCATGTTTAAAATCGTTTTAACATCTTCTTCGGTTGCATCTTGTCTCATTGAAACAATAGAGGCTCCGAGTATATTTAAAAATCCAAACTCATTTACACCAACGCTCGTGTTTTCGTTCCTGTTTGGATGATGCAATCCAGCGGTTGCTTTAAATGGAATTCTCGCAACACCGCAAGCAAAAATGAATCTCGCTAGATGCTCTGACGGTGGATACAGTTCCGGAGTTACTCCGCCAGTTCGCACCTTAGCACCCGCTACACAGCCAGATAGTGACGCAATGAGACCTCTCGGNTCGTTCATTACAGGCAACTCGATNAACGGGAACAAATCATCATGAAGCACATTGAGTGCCGATTCAATCTCATCAGTCGTGGTTGCTTTAAATTCAACTACATTTGCGATTGCACCTAAATCTTCTTCGTTGAATGCGATGGTCGTTTCTACTGCCGCTTTGAATCCTTCGTCTGACACAGGCGGCAGTAAAACACTTAATTGCCATGGCTCTTCATCATGACTCGGCATGANATCTTTAGCGAGTACTTTAAACTCACCAAGTTTTGATGCAGGAATGATAAGACGAGCGAGCATCCANTTATCTTCCGTTTTGATGTACCTCGCCCAATGTTCAATGACTGATTGCAAATCAAGCGATGCNGGTGGATAGAGCCCCGCATAATCGAAGAAACCCTCTAACATGAGTTCATCACGAGTTGTGCTTGCTGTTGGCATATCAGGCATCACATTTGCTTCCGAAAAATTCCATGCATCTTTCAATTCGTTTGAGTGTTGATTCTTTTCCAAGAAGAACTAGNGTGTCACCAATNGGAGGGCTTACTGGNGAGCCTGCAACNGCAATACGCACTGGCTGAGCAACTTTCCCAAGTTTGCCTTCAGCGAGTTCTTCAGCGCAATGAGCCATGCAACGATCTATCGATTCATGCGTCNATTCNGTTAAACCACCCAANCTTGATGCAATCTCAGGGAGCAATGATAAACCAGTCAACTCGCCCTTCAATAACGCTTTCTTCACTGGTTTAGTTTCTTCCCATGTGAGCGTTTCATCTGGCTCTACTAAAAACTTTGATGTTTCAATAGNATCTCTAAACGTTTTTGAACGCTCATGATTTGCTTTTGCAAACAAGGGGAATCGNTTGTCAAGAGCAGCGAATTCTGGCGCATATTCTTTGCACCANTCAAACAATCGCTCTTCAAATGCNTCNCTTGATAANGCTTGCATTGCATCGAGGTTGAATGCAAGTAGTTTTGCTCTGTCAAACTTAGCGGGTGACTTGACAATGCGGTCTAAACTAAACTTNTCAATGAGAAACGCTGAGTCAAACTGCTCAATGTCATCACCTGGTGACCAACCGAGCAAGCACAGGTAGTTCAACAAGACTTCTGGCAAGTACCCAGCAGCCTTAAAGTCGTCCACGTTAATCTCAGGCAGACNAATGCCAAGCGCGTTTGCTAGNTTGCTTGCCTCATCAGTTTGTAGTTGGTTNTCCTTTGATGAAAGCCAGTGCTCCCAAACATCTTGCTCAATGCAATCATGCGGCGGACTCTCAATCTGATTTTCTTTAACAAATGTACGGAGCGCTTTGTCTTTATCTCGCTTGGACATTTTGGAACCGTCTGGGTTAAAAATCAGTGACAAGTGAGCGTAGTGTGGACGTTCAAAGCCAAGTGCNTCTTGAAGCACAATGTGCTTGTAAGTGTTGTTCAAGTGTTCTTGTCCNCGAACNACATCTGTGACGCCCATNAGCGCNTCATCTACAACAACTGCAAAGTGATACGTTGGGTAACCGTCTGCTTTAACAATCACAAAATCATCGAGTTCGCTTCNAGCAATCTCAACTTCACCAATCACTTCGTCTTTAAATGCAAGGACTGCGTCATCAGGCACNTNAAANCNAATGACATGNGGCANACCTNNTTCAAGATTTGNTTGAACTTGNNCTTCANTTAACTCAAGGGCNGCCCTGTCATANCGNTANGNNCGCTTTTCNGCTCTNGCTTGNTTNCGCTTTTCATTNANTTCTTCNGGNGTTTCAAATGCATAATACGCAAGCCCCTTGTCAAAGAGTTTTTGCAATTGCTCTTGATACTTCTCTAATCTTTGNGACTGAAGATAGGNACCAACTTCTCCGCCACCAGATGACAAAAACTCAGGACCTTCGTCCCAGTCAATGCCTAACCAATTTAAATCTTCAAANAANCCNAANGTNGCNTGTTCACTAGATCGTTTTTGATCNGTGTCTTCAATTCTTAAAATGAACGCTCCATCTTTGCCTCTTGCGTATGCCCAACAGTAGATTGCAGTGCGAGCGCCCCCAACATGTAAATGCCCAGTAGGACTTGGCGCAAATCGTGTTCTCACTTTNTTAGTCATGAATCTAAAATCGCTTCTTTATCTTTTGATTTTAATGAGGACAAGGGTCCTGANAGTGCATAGATGATAAACCCGATTGCAACGGTTTCTTGGAACCACCAAATGCCAAGGAAAATAATGATGACAAATGTTGCAANAAATCTAAATGATTGAGGTCNGCCTAGATACCGATTTGCNAAGTGGTCGTATGGAATGTTAGATACCATTGCAAGTGCACAAAGCAAGACAACACCTGGCACACCGAACGCATAAGTNCGCTCAATCCAAAGTGAATCATCACCGTTCTTTAGAAAATGCTGATGCAAGATGATGAGTGACGCAACGAGTCCAGCGGCTCCAGGTGAAGGCATACCCTTAAACTTGATATGCTCGTTCGGACCCTTCTCAGGCTGNGTTTCAACATTAAATCTAGCCAGTCTTAGCGCGGTACACGCAACNTAAACTGCTGCAACGCTCCAAACGACTTTACCCCACGGCAAGTCTGCATCTGGTCCAAGTAATGTCAACGCNCCATCTTCGCTGACATACATTGAGACAAGTGCGATGGTCATTACAGCAGGAGCAACNCCGCATGTCACAAGGTCTGCAAGAGAGTCGAGCGTTGCACCTAACTCACTCACAGTGCCCGTTAACCTCGCAAGCGCGCCATCAACTGAATCGAGNAGCATACCNACGATGATGAGGGCACCTGCCATCGTAAGACCGCTCCACCCCCATGGACCTGTCCACTGTGGATCTTTATTCGCGTAGTGAATCGCAGCAAACCCTGCGATAAGATTGCCAAGCGTAAAGAGAAGTGGCCATACATACTGCGGTGGCAACACTTTACGCATTCTCGGCTTCCGTNTTGAAGCCTCNTGAGTTGGTGAGTCGCTTGACATTTGAGGTAGACCGANCATTCTACCCGAAANCCCTACTGAACCTGCAAATGTGACTCTATCATCACGACCGCAATCATTGCCTTTTCTACGCTTTTGCCCATCACTGCCTCTGAGAGCGACACAGGGAGTGGACCGTCGTCTTGTGGTCCTGAGGACGCTGTTGAAGCGGGTTCAAGGTTCGTTGCTACAAGCAAAGACTCGCCATNCTCCAGAAGCTCATCAAACTGCAACTCAGTGAAGACCTTGCTTCGCTTGGGTGTTTGCCTGTCCCCGATTAGCGNGCTTGATCCTCTTGGCACATGCCATGTTGGGACGACTTGCACGTACNTGAACAGACCATCTTCTCTTCGCATNTCAAATGCGCGCGTAAGCAATGAAAGGTAACCATCGTTGATTGCGTATGGTTTATCCTGGAATGTCACTACCATGCCTTGCTTGTTAACTTCTTGTTGCTGAACATCTCGCCAGTTAACAATCTGGCCATGGAATACTTGTTTGTGNTCTTCTGTTTTTCCATANGAGTTAAGCAACTCATTTAAGGTTTCAGTCTGAGCCACTCTAACGACAAATCCTTCATGCTGTAAGGCAAGNGAGTGTTCTTCACTATGGATATGACGGCCAACGATCTCAATAGAATCAAATGAGGCNTCATCGCTTGATTCAATGAGCATGTANCGAATACGGACTCCATTTCCAACTACATTGACATTAGCATCACTACTGACAACTACCTTTTGGGATTGCTGCGTTGAACAACCTACATNCACAGTGAAGCAAAGAAATGTTAAGAACAGGTATCGCATAAGTTGATTGAATCTATCAATTGCCTGATTCTTCCATAACTACGCCTTGTGTGCGGAACAATGATACGAGGNAAATCCAAGTGATCTTCTTCTTGTTTCAAAGCTGAGCCTTGCGTNATTTTTCCTTCACGCAAAATATCGGNAAANGACTCATTTAGATTTTCAATNGCTTCATCNGTTAACCNATTTTGAACTCGAATGACTAAGTCAGAGCGAACGTATCTNCTTGAATGGTAGTTTTTATAAAAACGCAGTATGTGCTCAANTGCATCCGATGGNGAACTCGCAACATGGAATAGTGATTCATCTTCTGGACTAATCATCTTTTGACCTANCAAGTCTGCTAGAACATGCTTTTCCCAATTCACCCAATAGTCATTCCCCTCACCTGCAATCATGACAATNGGGATGATGTTTGATTTGCCCGTTTGNACAAGCGTGAGTGCTTCAAACAACTCGTCCTGAGTCCCGAATCCACCGGGACATGCAACAACTGCATCAGAGTGCGTCATAAACATGAGTTTACGCGTAAAGAAATANCTGAAATTGATGAGTTTAGGATCGCCTTCNATGATGGCATTTGCAGTTGTCTCAAAAGGCAGTCGAATTGCAAGTCCAAAACTTGCTTTCTTTTGAGGCCCCTCATGACCTGCTTTCATGATGCCATCGCCTGCACCTGTNATCGACATCCAGTTTGCCTTAGCCATTTGTTTNCCAAACTCAACNGCNGCGGTGTANTCTGGATGATCTTCTGGGGTTCTTGCNGAGCCGTANATCGACACNTTTCGAATGCCTTGGTACCTGTTAAACACTTGGTATGCATACCGCATTTCTTTCAAGGCATAAGTCACTAACTTAATCTGACCGGAATCGTGCCCCTCACTCGCCATCTTCAAACATGCGTCAATCATTTGNTTGACCCATTCTCTTCTGATNTCGTCTTTCTCTAATGAAGCGAATTCATCGATAAGGGNAAAAATCTGTTCTTTCATTTCTTGATTCATGAGAACTTCATATTGTACTCAATGATTGGTGCGCTTAATGATCTCTTGGCGAGAGAAATGGCAACGGTACAACGGAGACTTTTGGATTTAAAAGTTCACCGGTAACATCTATGGCATACAGTTGGTCATTGATTGCCCCAGTAAGTTCCCTGAGAATTGGCATGCCTACTCTTGGNTGAAGCCGAGCATGGAGTTCTAGTGATTCAATNTCCATGTGTCCANCTCCAGTGAATTCCAAATCAGACACATTTTCTTCGCTGCTTGTCAATCTAATGTCNTCTAGATTCATTCTCGAACCGTTGATGTGCAACTCGATNTCGGCGCCTTCAATTGTCGATGCCCCTGGGAGTGCCAAGTTNAGGAGAGATACTGCAGTCGAAGANAANGGGTCAACTTCAAGTTCGCCATCTGTAATNTGAAGNTAACCTGCGCCAACTCGATTCTCTGCGGTACTTCTTTCACCTGCAATCGTAATCCAACCGCTGAGTGCCCCTTGCAACGTAGCAAGCNCATCGTCGCTTCTCTTACTGCCTATATCNACTCCATCAACCAAAACTGTCACTTCATATTTTTTCGATTCGTTAGTTGATAACCAGCCCTCAACCGTTACCGCACCATGTCCTGAGACACCTCTGAGTTGATCGAAGATGATATTGTTTTCTTGGTTGTCGAAAATAAANTCACCTTCAACATTATGCAAAGGCCTTCCAAGTGCTAGCAATTCATCAACTTCTAACTTTATGTTCAGTTCAGAAAGCGAACCATCATATTCACCATAAATCTGCGTGAAACCAGTGATATCTTTAAGTGGAATACCAACATCTACAGAAACGCCTGACAGGAAAACATCACCAATAAAGGAAATGNTTAACGCATCCCAAGACTCGCCCTTCATCACTAACCGACCATCTGGCAATTTTGAATCCCCTCCACTTAACTTAATCGCTGTGAGTGTCTCGCCAATCACTTTCGGCAAGACCGCAAAGAGANTCNCATCATTNGATGGNCCATCCCANGTCAACCCAACATCTCCATTAATGNCATCTTCGATTCCAATTGAGCCATGCAATGCAAACGAACCCCCACCGAGCGCACCGCTTAGTTTATTGAAGTGAATCCCCTCATTATCAAAAACGATGACATCTGCTTTAGTCNATTCACCAAAAGTAGCATGTGCTCTGTGATCATGGAATGTCGCNGAGAGCGACTCTGGCTGAATCGCAAAATTGTACGCAAANTCATCTTGATTGCCATTTGCACTTAACTCAGCAGACGCGACGCCCTCGGGTTGTATTGAATCAAAATAGTTTGCAGCGACTCCNCCCCCAACGATTCCAGTTAATGCTCTTGTGAGTGGAGAACTCAATCCAATGTTATCTAGAGTTGCGTTGATGTTAAAGTTAAAGTCATCAGACGAGCCAAACACTTCTCCCATCATTTCAAGACTGCCAATCTCNCCGTTATCTGACAAAAACTCAAACTCCAAATCATTGAGAAAAACATTTGAATTCTCAACTACTAATGAGCCCCGTTTTCTNTCAAGTTCGGATGTTGCATTTGGGCTGTTGATGACAAACACATTTGGCACAACTTCTAAATGCAAGTTAGAGTTTTCGTTGAGATGTGTCACCCGCATATCAACATCGACTGTGCCAGTTGGGTTTAACCAGTTCCATGCTGAAGAGAGTTTCTCGGAAGCATTTGAATGGAGCACGTTTACAAAGTTGTTACTTAATGGCAGTTTGTGACCTGTAAGCACCAATTCTAAGTCGTCTCGCTTAATCGTCAATGAAGATTCAATGTNCCCCTCGCCACAATTTGCTGTTGCATCCTGCATCACGACATTTCCATTATCAATAGTTAATGTCGCTTGGAGTTGGGTCAATGCAAAGTCATCAGGCCAAAATGCACTTGTCGCCNTTATTGCGTGTGCTAACTGTTCATTTGGAACTGCTGTACCGTCTTCAATCTCGACTTCAAAGTTACTCTCTAATCCACCGCTTCCATNACCACTAAAGTTNCCCNAAACACTTAAGCGAGCATTAAGACCAAGNCCAGAAAGCAGACNAAGCGCAGTTTCATANGAGTCTCCTGCAGAATAAGCNATCGACTCAATGAGTTCAGGTGTAACATTTTCATTGTGNATTGAAAGTTGGATGTTTGGAACTGCTCCACCATCGTCATTAAACAATATCTCGCCAAGTAACGTGCCAACGCCTTTGCCGGGCCCGTCAAACTGAATTTGATTNACTTTGTCAATCCAGATTCCTTCATCATCAACTCGCACATCTCCATCCCTCAAGGTCACGGGAAATGGAAATGAAGCATGAATGATGCCCACTTCGTCAAAGTTCACATCACCGACAATCTCTACGCCATTTCGCTTTGCTCCATCATGATGCAAATGAAAGTCTAGGTTTATCGTTCCACCGAGTTCGAATGATTGGTACGCATTTTCATTNCGAAGTTTTACTTCTTCAAACACTTCTTCATTAAGCAAGTGCCTCATNACTGATGCAAGTTCATTTGAAAGTGAGTTTTCCAAAGCTTCATCGAGAGGGGCGTCAGAGACCCTCAAATCTAAATCAACNACCAAATCTTCGTTAGAAGCATCGNCTGTACCAACAATCGAGACGGTCGATTGCCCATTACCATCGGCTTTCAAACTCACAATTTCAATCACTTCATTTTCAAACGAAATGATTGAGTTCACATNGTTCAACGGATACTGAAAGTATTCATACACACCAGAATCGCCTTTGATGTGCATATCTCCACTCATTGAAACATCTTCACCAAATGCCCTTCGCTTTACGTTCACCCGAGCACTCACTGACCANTCTTTTAACTGGAAAATTTTCANCATGTGCGCCGCTTGCAGCGGAAGTTCAACGGCTCCAGAGCTNGTTTCATTAGACAGAAAGTTTTCAATATTAAACTGAGCATCGAATGGCGCATTCTTAAGCATGTCACNCATCCATTCGCTTCCCTCCGCTGAACCAATGGATGGGATATCGTAAATCTCAATCGAAGATGTAAACTGTATCTGTTGAGACTCACCAGATGACTCAGGCGTATTCAAAAAGCCATGTATATCACTAAGNGTGAGTGAAGCGCCATCAAACCGAATGTGTCCATCTGCAACATCTAAAAGCATGTCGCCTTCAAGACGAGTCATTTGCGAATCTTTGTAACTGACCCATTGAACTCCATGTTCAGCAGGAAGCATGAATTGAATATCTTGCACNTCTGCCTCGACTACAAAACCATCNTTTTTTGACCATGCAAGATTGAGTGTGTCTATTGAACCACCAAGCGAGGTTTCTTCACTCCACGTTCTCGCTGACCNAGGGAGTAACTGAAGAACGCCNTGCTGAAGATGAATGTCGCTAAGTGTTGCAGAGATGCTAGAAGTTTGTTTATCGAATACTGCACTAATTGGNAACCTTTCATCAACCTCAACAAGATTGAATGTTAAGGATTGTTCTACATCAACACATTCTTCAAAAAGGAAAGTCTTCTTTCCGTGAAGTTCAAACAAAACTCCATCCATCGTTCCAGTTTCAACATGAATAGATTGAATATCAATCTCTGGCAATTCGAAGGCCTGCCCTTTGTGGGTTCGTGTGGAAGCNGACTCAGAGTGTGAATCTGGTTTACCTGTGCCTNCTTGGGGCTGACTCGCCAACTCCTTGGAAAAATTGAATTTTCCCGCAGTTGTACTTGATTCAGCAATCNTCACGATGACATCTTCAATAGCGATTGCATCACAAGTTTGATTGATCAGTGGTACTGCAGACTCAAACACAAGACTTGCATTTTTAACAGTTAACAGTTCCGCCGGCTTACCTTCTAACCCCTCAGCTTTGATAATGATTTCACCAAGATTGAGGACACCTGAAAAATCCCAACTTGCGTTCTGAACTTCAACTTTTCTGCCAAGTTCGGTTTCAAGNACCCCTTCTGCAATGAGGCAGAGTACAGATGAACGAGTGATGACGAACACAAACAGAACTGGAAGGAGTACAACTGCGATTAATAGATAAACAGCAAATCGCTTTGTTCGCCAATTTGGCATCGTCATGATGTGAATAGTGTACCTGTATTCAGTTANTCAGCACAAAAAGCAGACTCAGCGAGTTGGATTGCNCGNCCTAGNGCTGCAGCCTTNTTGACNGTTTCNTGCCATTCNGAAGTNGGATTNGANTCNAGCACNANNCCAGCACCNGCTTGNATATCNACTCNCCANCANNCACNTTNNTTNNCAATTTTGTAGGAATGACCATCGTTCGTAATGCAATGGCGATATCCATATCACCTGAAAAACCAATCAATCCAATACCACCCGCATATGGTCCGCGCATCGTTGGTTCAATCTCATCAATGATTTGCATAGCGCGTATCTTTGGAGCACCACTCACCGTTCCAACTGGAAGCGTTGCAGAGAGTGCATCCCAGTGATCTTTATCATCAGCTAGTGTTCCCGAAACTGTTGAACTGAGATGCATGACGTGACTGTACCGCTCGACATCCATCACACGCTCAATCTTGATTGACCCCAACTCACAAACTGCACCCAAATCATTGCGACCTAAATCAACGAGCATAACGTGCTCGGCGCACTCTTTTTCATCTTCTTTCAACTCATGTTCTAATGCAACATCTTCTTCTAGGGTAGTGCCCCGCTTTCGAGTCCCCGCCAGCGGTCTGTTTGTCACAACTCCATCTTGCACCCTACATAGAATCTCTGGACTCGATGCTGCAAGAATACAATCTTCTGTTTGAAGATAAATCATGTACGGACTTGGATTGACTACTCTCAGCGAGCGGTAGATTTCAAATGGATCAACTGTCGACTGATGCTCAAATCTCTGTGATATGACAATTTGAAACGTATCTCCCGCAGTAATGTAAGACTTGCATGTTTCAACTGCGTGTTCAAACTCACACTGCGTCATGTTTGATTGTGTAGGCTTGGGAGGCGGCACTNACTTAAATCNATNGAAATTGTGCCNACNGGAATATTNTGAGNTTCNGNTTGCAAGTTNNNTCACNAGTGNNTCNAGTTCNAGATTNGCNTTANNCCAAGCGTCTTGCNGNTTGNCCNNTTGGCATNGCATTGTGNACNNCATGAACNACCTTNGCNACNTGNTCGAANACAACNANNGNNTTGTANAANGCAAANTGCACATCAGNGAGNTNNCNNTCNTCATNAGGNGCATCNGAGAANGGCATNGCNTCTGGCTCNGCGTANCGAACACTGTCGTANCCAGCGTANCCNACCCAACCACCNANAAANCCTGGCANGGGCAAATCNTCNCANCCAANNGGNGCNGAAACNNTCCAATCTNANCGANAGATTCCNTAATCTTCTCAAGNGGATTNNNGCAANCNANNANTTCTTCGCTGTCTATCCTCNTGATTTCGAATNACNACNNGNTGCCTTCNAGCAATCAANTCAATTGCAGGANTNGCNCCAATNAANGANAANCGNCCAACTTCNGNNCCATTTTCNACNGACTCAAANAGAAAACTNGGCGCGNTNCNNTCATCNGANGAAACNANCCGNCTATACGCNANNACNGGACTNAGNTGGTCNGCCATCATNCTTCGAACGACTGGNATGACNTTNGAANTNGAANATANGGAATCAAANATCTCAAAGGACATACCCGAAGTGTAAAGCAGAGCNTACGATGTATCCATATGNCTACAGANGAATCAGTTGTAAAACTTGATGGAATAAAGCGAATCTATTACAAACCCGATGGGTCCGTCTTAGTTGCTGCACTTGATGGCATCGACTTGTCTGTTCCAAGTGGACAGTCGCTTGCAATCATGGGCTCTTCTGGCTCTGGAAAGAGTACACTCATGAATGTTCTTGGCTGTTTAGATCAGCCAACCGAAGGAAGTTATATGCTCGGTGGGATTGACGTTTCATCCCTTGATGACGAAGCCCTTTCAAAAGTACGAGGGACTCATATCGGATTCATTTTCCAATCATTCAACCTCATTCCTCAACTGACCATTGCCGAGAATGTCGAGGTCCCACTTTTTTATCAAAATGTAAGCCCGAACGAACGAGCTGAGCGGTCTGAACAACTCCTCGTAAAAGTCGGATTACAAGACCGCCTTGAACACAGACCAAATGAACTCTCTGGAGGTCAGCAGCAGAGAGCAGCAATTGCGAGGGCGCTAGTCACTTCTCCTTCGATTTTGCTTGCAGATGAACCAACAGGAAACCTCGATTCTAAAACGAGCACTGAAGTGTTAACGCTCTTTGATGAGTTGCATGATGAAGGCTTAACAACGCTGCTCGTGACGCATGATGACTATGTTGGCAGTCGCTGCGAGCGAGTTGTGCGTTTAAGTGATGGACTCATTGAAAGTGACACGCTGAATTAATGCGAATTCTTGGAATTGACCCCGGATTACGGATTGCTGGATATGGATGTGTTGAGTTTTCTCCACCTTCACCTACCCCGAAACCGATTGAAGCAGGTGCAATCAAGTTGAAGCAAGGCGAAAGCACATCAAGTCGTCTCAACACATTGTTTGAAAACATCACAGAAGTCATACAAGATGTAAAGCCAGACATCATCGCTGTTGAAACAGTNTTTACTCATAAGGACCGTGTTTCAACTGCAACCATTCTTGGGTATGCTCGTGGCGTCATCCTTCTTGCCGGGGAGCGGGCTTCTCTTGACTTGATTGAGATAACGCCTGCTGAAATTAAGAAATCAGTTACAGGCAATGGCCGAGCGACTAAAGAACAAGTTCAACATGCTGTTCAAAACATACTCCGCTTAGCAGAGCCACCAAGTCCAGCTGATGTTGCTGACGCACTTGCGATTGCAATCACAGCTGGCTTGCGTTCCCTATAAAAAAAGACCCGGTGGACGCAAGCGCCACACCGAGTCCTTTCGGGGGTAAAGTTGTCAAAAAGTAATGTTCAGAAATTACCTTTTAGAAAAAAGGCCCGGTGGATGCAAGCACCGCACCGAGCCCTTCCGGGGGTAAAAGTTTCGCTTTCGCGATTAACAAATAATACCTTAGAAATTCACTCTGTCAACAAGAATGGCTAATTTTCGCCATATTACCAAACGCATTTCTGACTCAAAAACGATTGAATGCTATCCTGCTCAAACAAAGTAAATTTCACAAAGGTTTTTAAATCATGATTCTCACCTCACTTGCGTCCATTTCATTGGCACTTTCTCTCACTTTTGTTGCTGGAGACGATTTAGAGTCACTCCTTAACAGATGTCAAAATTTAAGAACTTCAATCTCAAATCAACGGGGATTGCTTGAAGGAGACATGAAAGCGATCCGTACGCTCAGGGATGACATTACAGAATGGAATGCTGACCATAAAGAACTCGCACTGATTGCTGCGGAACTTCAATTCACAATTTGGCTTGGCGAAATTGATGAAGCAAATGAATTGTTTGAAGAACTCTCAACGCTTCAACCTGACAACAGTCGGATTGCACTTGCGTGGGCTGAGTTTCGATTAGAACAAGAAGGTTTAGACGCATACACTGTGTACACGGAACTCATCGACAGATTTCCAAATTCCAGTGACATCGTCATGAACTGGGTTAATGTTTTGGAAAACCAGAATCAGTTTTCACAAGCAATTGCAGCAATTGAAAATCTTTCTCAAGAGCAACTCCAAGAACCGGACACTGCACTTGCCTACGGACGACTCTTATACTCTGACAACCGATTCGAGGACGCAATCGAAGCACTCAATAATGTCAACCAAGAATCAGAGAATGCAAGTCCTGTGACATCAAGCAGAATTGCAACTGTCAAAACTAAATATGAAGAAGCAATCGGTTTTTGGGAAGAAGAGCAAGGCATTAGAGATGTTGAAGATGCTGCAGGCGACATGCCAACAGCACGCATCATCACTGTTAAAGGTCCAATTGAGTTAACGCTCTTTGAAGATCACGCTCCAAACACTGTCGCAAACTTCATCACACTGTCTGAGGATGGTTTTTATGATGGGACTAAATTCCATAGGGTCTTAAAGAAGTTCATGGCGCAAGGTGGAGACCCAAATAGTAAAGAAGGTGCTGATGGAACTCCGGGATCGGGTGGTCCGGGATACACAATTAAGGATGAACATTTAGGTGAAGATTTCAGACGACATTTCGCGGGAACACTTTCAATGGCAAATCGATCTGCACCAAACACGGGTGGAAGTCAATTTTTCATCACCCACCTACCAACAACTCACCTCGATGGAAGGCATACGGTCTTTGGCAGAGTGACAAGTGGTCTAGATGTTGTACGAAATCTTGAAGTCGATGATGAGATCCTTTCGATAACGATTACTAGCAAACGTGATCATGACTACACACCTGAAACAATTGGCAAATCGAGTGAAAAGGCAGTTAAACCCAAACCTCCTGTAAAAGGGAATCCAGGGCTTACAACAAGCAGCCAAGGCAACTAATCTAAATGTCTCAACTCCCCTCAGAAACAATGCAAGGATACGCTGCTCCTTCAGTGAGACAGTTCAGCGTTTTTCTTGAAAATCGAGTTGGTCGACTTCTAGACCTTCTTAGACATTTTGATGAAGCATCACATGTTCACGTCGTTGGTTTAAATGTTATCGACTCTTCTGATCACGCTGTGATTCGAATGATTCCAGACAACGCAACAGAAGCACGAAAAATGCTCAAAGAACTCGGGATTGCTTTTTCTGAAGTCGATGTACTTGTCGTCGTCATCGACGACTCACATTCACTTGCAGATTTGTGTTTGTACCTGCTTGGCGCTGAGTTGAACATTTCGTTTATCTACTCACTCATTAAGCAGTCTGCGATAGGAGACTCCGTCATTGCAGTTGCAGTAGACGACTTAACTCTTGCAGGTCAGTTGCTGTTAAAGAAAGGTTTTAATCTGCTTGGCGAAGCAGACTTAACCGTTTAATCAAACGAATTCAAGTTCTTGTATTGCAGGGACTGCACCAACTTTTGATGCTCTAGACAAAAACTCAAGAACAGCCTGCTTGCCCGCATCGCCAAAATCTAGTGTCCACTTATTGACATACATTTCAACAAACTCGTCTGTGCACGCTAAGTCGATACCTCTGCCCCACTGAAGCGCCCACGCAAGTGACTTTTTCCGATTTGTAAGTGCATATTCAATTGATTGCAGCAGAAGTTGTGAGATTCTCTCGGTTGCCCCTTCGCCAAATCGCTCATCAACATCTCTCTTCATTGCATTGCCACCGAGTGGAAGTGGCAATCCTGTTTCACCTTGCCACCAAGTGCCTAAATCACAGAGTTCATAAAGACCGTGCTCTTCATGTGTAAGTTGACCCTCATGAATCACAACACCTGCATCACACTCACCAGTTGAAACACAATCCATAATCTCCGTGAAGTCAACGACTTTCCAGTTGCACTTCCGCTCGCCTGCAAGAATACGGAGCGCTGCAAGCGCAGAAGTCCTTAATCCTGGGACAGCAAATGTACACTCGCCATTAAACAACAAATCTAATGACACTTGTTCTTTTCCAACAATCTTGGGGCCATATCCATCACCAAGGGATGCCCCGCACGCAGTTAACTGATACGTTGAAGCGACCACTGGGTAATTAGCAATGCTAATAGCAGTAATGTCATACAGCCCTTCTACAGATGCTCCATTCAGAGATTCGATATCTTGCATGACAAGTTCAAACTCAAACTCCCCTACATCAATTGAAGGCCCTGTGCCGTCAATATCTGCAAGAGGCCACCACATGAAGGCATCATCTGGATCGGGACTGTGTGCTAACGTTATCTTGTGTGTCAATTGAGTGAATCCTCAAGCACTAACTCAGTGAGTGCTCGTCGTAAAATTTTCCCTGTTGGGTTTCTTGGGAGTTCTTCTAAATGATAAATGTTTTTTGGGACTTTGAATTGCGCGACTTTCTCTCGACACCAAGCACGCAAAGATGCTTCATCAAAAGTTTCACCTTCAATGAGTTCTACAAATGCAACTGGAACTTCGCCTCTCGATGGATCCTTTCTGCCAACAACGCCTGCTGCAGACACTGCAGGATGCTCGGTGAGCGCTTCCTCGATTTCTCTTGGGAAGACATTTTCTCCTCCAATAATCAGCATCTCTTTGATTCTGCCCGTTATCTTGAGATATCCCTTTTCATCTAACTGCCCCATGTCGCCAGTTTTGAAAAAACCACCTTTATCAAACACTGCATCAGTTTCTTCTTGCAAGTTGTAATACCCCTGCATGATGTTTGGTCCACGCATTCTGATTTCACCATCCTCGCCAGGACCAAGATGGTTCTCTTCTTCATCGACAATGACTTGCTCTAGATGTACTACTGGCCTGCCAACTGTTCCCCGCTGTTTTTCTTCTGGCAAACTCCAGTTTGTCACTGGCGAAGTTTCCGTTAAACCATAACCTTCGCAAATCCAAACATTAAATCGCTCATTAAAGCCATCAAAGACCGCGTCTGGCAACGCTTCACCTCCTGAGCCAGCCAAACGTACACTTGCAAAATGTTCCTTCGTTGCAGTCTTTGTGTGCAAAATTGCGTTGTACATCGAAGGTATCGCAAGCATGATGGATGGCTTGTGTTCTTCTAAAACGGAAATCACTTTACGAGGATTGAACCTCGCTATGTAGACCGTTTTCGCTCCAAGAACTGATGGCAACAATGTTGTGACGGTAAAACCAAAACTATGGAATTGAGGCAAGAGTCCAATGAAGACATCGCTCTTTGAGAATGACGCACGCTCTGTGCACTGTTCTATGTTTGACTGCAGGTTTTCCGCAGATAGCATGACGCCCTTCGGTTTTCCAGAAGTCCCCGATGTATATAAAAGCACAGCAAGTGCATCTTTTTCCATCGGTTTGATCTTTTGAATTGGCGGAATGCCACCAAACTTCATTTTGTCGAGTTTGATGAGTTCAACGCCTTCNGGAACTTCACCAATAAAATCNAGCATNGGNGTTGCAGTGATGACAGTATCAACACCGCTATCCTTAATGATGTATTGAATCTCTTCCGGAGACAACAAATAGTTCAATGGAACAGCCGTTCGCCCGCTTCCCCAGATCGCTGTCAAAGCAACTGGAAACAACCCAGAAGTAGGAAGAAGAATCGCTACTTTTTGGTTATCTGTNGTTTGCTCNAGTTTTTTCCGAACATGCCATGAAGCAACCTGAAGGTGCACTCCCTTCCAAGCCCTAAAATCATCCACGATGATTTCATTAAGCAGGTTTTTACGCCATGATCGATAAATGCTTTTGAGCAATTGCATAGTTCTTCTCTAACCGAGTACGATACACGCTGGAGCATTCCCATGCCATTGAAAGTCGTTTTTTGCTTGTTAATCTTTGCGTCCTTAACCCTTTCAGGGTGCCAGAAACAAAGANAATCTTCTCTTGACCGTTCCATTGCTGAGTATAACCACGGACAGTGGCTACTTTCAAAAATGTACGCCGAAGAATCGATTGACCAAAATCAAAAAGTGAGTGAGTCCCAATATCTGATTGGTATGTGCGAGTTTCAACGCAATCGAGTCAACGCATCAAAAGAGTGGTTCGTTAAATCTCAACATTCAAGCAATCCTGANGTCAAAGCAAAATCACAGGCAATGCTTGGCATCATTGCTCAAAGTGAAGGCGACGTTGATGAAGCTAANCAATTGTTTGCTTNAGCATCAACCCATTTAAAAGGGATGGATAAGCAACATGCTGTTTCGAAATCAAATGGAAAGAATCTAGCAACGAACTACTCTTCAGATTTCTTCACTTTGCAGTTCGGTGCTTTTAGAAATGAAAGCAATGCCAATGAATCTCTTTCNAAACTCAAATCAACCCTCGCCGCAAAAGGCATCAACCAATCTTGGGTGAAACCCGACACAGACAGTTATGGAAACACGTTATACCTTGTCCAAGCNGGCAAGTTTGTGACTCGAAATTCTGCAGCGTCACGGAAGAAACGAGGCGATTTGCCTCAGTGCATCGTAGTTCAGAGTCGTTAAGCGAACTTCACGTCATCGCCGATATTTAGAAATCAACAATGGGTAAATCTCAAGGACAATCAACTTCTGGTAAAAGCAGGCGAGAGACTGTCCTTCGCAATGTGCCTAAGGAGTCTTTTTCTCTTAGTTCAGTTCTGCAAAACCCTGAAGTCGTTAGAACAAGTTTCATCATTTTCCTTTTTCTCATTGTTGTTTCTTCTCTTGCAACTTGGACGAGAGAACAAGTCACAATTAGTGATGGACAGATTGCTACAAACACTCGAATCACTCGACTTGATTATGAAGTTGAAGATATCGCTGCAACCGAAGTAAAGCGCGAAGAAGCACGAAACGCGTCGCCAAGAATCTANACCGTTAATCAAACGTATATTGACCGCCTTCACGCATCGCTATTGGGTTTGCCTGCTGCAGTCGAAGGCAAAGAGCTAAAAGACGTCAACCCAGACCTCGCAACTCAGTTCGGTTTGAATGATGAAACGCTTCGCGCCCTTCAAGGAAAATCTATCGAAGGACAAGCANCCACGCTTTGGGTAAACCGAGTTGCTCAATTGACTAGAGAACTCCAGCGAAGAAACCCTATTTTGTCAAATGACGAATTCCAAGTCTTTATCACAACGCTTCCTGCTAATCGCGCACTCTTTGAGGGCGCTGGTAGATTCTTAACGCCTTTCCAAGCTGAAGCTGCNCCNTTGCCTGCAAACGCTGGCGATCCTGCAGACCACCGAATCTTTGAGTTTGTCAGTCGCGCTGGCTTTCAAGACAACATTGTGCCTGTCATCGTGACAAGACTAGTCAGTGAACACTTGCCTAGTGTTGAGTTAGATTTAGAAGACACCCAAGCAAGAGCAACCGCTGCAGCCGATGCCGTTGAGCCAGTCATTGCACAGTACAGGCGTGGGGATATTATCTGGAAGCGAGGAGATGAGATATCAGCTCAACAGTACGAGGATGCCTTGCGTGAGCAATTGCAATTCTCAACTTCAGCATCCATTGTCGACAGGTGGTTCCCACGCATCGGCTCCATTGGCTTACTTGCGATGCTGTCAATTTTCATAGGAATCTACACNACCATTACNTTTGGGCGAATTGCACGAAACCCGCTTAGACTCTTTGCACTCTGCACGCTNATGGCGCTCATGCTNGCTGTAACTGTCACNGTCACTCTTCAAGCACCAGTCTTTTTGTACGCAGCAGCAATTGTTCCGACGCTGCTTGCCGTAACTATTGCAACGCTTGCGTACGGCCAGAGAATGGGACTCTTTATCGCCTTTATGCAGTGCGCGCTTGTGACGATGAGTTTGTCNCAACCAATCGCGTGGTTTGTCCTTCTNATTGCTGGCAACGGCACGCTCATTAGTCAGTTAAAAGAAGTGAGAAACCGTCAAACGCTTATCAAAGCATCAGGACTTACGGCAATCGTCATGGGGTTTGGTGCAATCTTCTTAGCATTTGCTGAGATACCAGATTTGTCAATCGCATGGAAACAACAACTGTTTAACGCAATCGTCGCAGCAGTATCTGCGCTTATTGTTGGTTTCTTTGTCCTTGGCATTCTTCCAAGTATTGAGCGAGTCTTTGACATCACAACAGGCATGACGCTTGCGGATTTGCGAGACCCTCGCAATCCATTACTCAAACAACTTCAACAACTCGCACCGGGCACATTTAATCACTCTAGGCAAGTCGCAGATATCGCTGAATCAGCGACAGAAGCAATCGGAGGTGATTCACTGCTCGCCTATGTTGGCGGTCTCTACCACGANATCGGAAAGATGAATAAGCCAGAGTATTTNGTTGAAAATCAATCCGGATACAACCGTCACCGAGAACTCAAACCATCGATGAGTTTGCTCATCATTATTGGTCACGTTAAAGACGGNATCGAACTCGCAANAGANTACGATNTNCCACGCGAAATCATCCACTTNATNGAAGCNCANCACGGNACNTCNCTTGTTGAATANTTNTATCACGCNGCNATGAAAGANGCNGAAGAATCNGGCGAACCNATNAATGANNTNCAGTTTAGATATCCNGGNCCAAAACCANGGACNAAAGAAGCAGCNATNCTNATGATTGCNGATTCNGTNGAGTCNGCNTCNCGCGTGCTTCCNGANCCNAACCCNGCNCGAATNGAAGCNCTCGTNCGNGATTTNTCTCGNAAGNGANTNCTTGACCATCAATATGANGAATGNGGACTTACNTTNTCNGAACTTGCGAAAATTGAAGATGCGATTATCGCTCGGNTAAACTCAATCTANCACACNNGNATCAAGTACCCTGANGCTGAGNTTGANGANGAAGAANTNGAGCNNNTCGAAGAAGATGGCGANNTGCTNGNNTAACTGTTTGAGTCNATTGCTTTAAACGANAGCACTTTTTTCTGGGCNTTTGCNAANGGAAACTCATGCAGAGTNGNNGTGTCNTACCAGTCNAACTGCTTTTTNGATTCANNACATTCATAGACATGGAACTCAATCANCTTNTGCGTNAGCGTNTGNTTNAANGTNCCAAGTTTCTCAAGATNTTGTTTAACATCGAAGTGACTTCCNATTTCTTTCTTCGTNAACTTTCTTGATGATTCAATCGTCGGCACTTGCCACATGCCNGCCCAAAGNCCTNTTNCNNCTCGNTGTTCTANTGCAATTTTNTNNTNCTTCTNAAAGAGNACTGCGTANTGAAACTCTTTNTGNTTTNNNGNNGCNGNTTTNGGNTTGGGNACNTCANNNTGTGTTCCATTTTGAAACGCACTNCACATTGAACGGACTGGGCACTCATCACACTTTGGNTTTTTTGGTGTGCACACAGTTGCACCTAACTCCATTAACCCTTCATTCAACTTGCTTGGCGTTGTACAGTTGTCGACGAGTTGCTGCGCTTGCGTCCAAGTCCAAGAATCATTGACTAAGAATTTGTCCTCATTGTTGATTCGGCTCACTACCCTGTGGACATTGCCATCTACAATCGGTTCCCTGCCGTTAAAAGCCATCGAAGCAACAGCGCCAGCTGTATATTTGCCAACTCCTTTTAAAGTCAACAACTCCTTTACTGTTGATGGAACTTCTCCCCCAAAGTCACTGCAAATCTTTTCGGATGCTTCTTTGAGGTAGCGCGCCCTTCGGTAATNCCCAAGTCCCTGCCACAAGAGCAGTACGTCCTGCTCATCAGATTCAGCCATCGCAGCAGGCGAAGGAAACCGTTCAATCATCGCAACCCATTTCTCAGCGNCACGCTCGATTTGTGTTTGTTGTGCCATTAACTCACTGAGCAGTCTTCCCCAAGGCGTGTCATCGTTTCGCCATGGCAAATCTCTAGCGGCCTTAGCGAACCAATTTTCGATGACGCTCGCAATTTTGGCGTACTGAGAGGCGTTAATGGTCATTGATGCATCATACAGAATGAAAANTCNACNCAGAGTNGCTATACTCGGTCGTTTGTCGAAAGTAAGGAGTCTTGACAATGAATCTAACCATCCCAACAGCAGTACTTACCCTGTGTGCAGTTGCACTGTCTCAAAAGCCCGTTAATGAGACCTGCCCATTTACTGGAAACCCCGTGAATCNTNAGGTCACGCTCAATGTTGGCGAGGACATNGTCGCTTTTTGCTGTTCGGGCTGCAAAGGTGGCTTTGCAAGTTGGAGTGCTGATAAGCAGCAGCAATACATCATGTTGCAAATTAACTCAAAACCAAANACCGTAGGCAAAGACAAGTATGAAATGGGCATGCCCTANTCNCTTGACNTNTGCGCNGTTTCNGGNGAAAANNTAGANTCAAAAGGCAAANCNGTNANNAAAAANTNNGANGGNNGNGANTTNCGNTTNTGTNGNNANGNTTGNGTNAAACTCTTTGANGAAGACNANNANGGNTACANCGAAAAAGTTGANGCTTTAATGATCAAAGACCAACTNCCGTTNTANCCNATGACAACNTGNTTCATGATGGANGANCCGCTNGATGTNAACGGCGCNNCTGTNGATTTCATNTTTGACAATCGNCTNGTNNGACTNTGNTGNAATGACTGCAAAGANATGTTCNTNAANAANCCTGGCAAGTACTTNAAGTACATNGAAAANGAACTNATNAAANANCANACAAAGAACTACCCACTCACNACATGTGCNGTTGCNGGNACGCCNCTTGATGGTATGGGNGGNCCNGACTGGATGATTGTNGGNTCNNGNGTTGTNGGANTNTGTTGTGCAGGNTGCAGACCNAAAGTNGANNGAGAGCCAGTCGACTATTTCAANAANATNGATGCGAAGAAGTAAACTTAATAAAAGTCAATAAAAAAACCCCCTAGCAGTGCTAGGGGGTTTTTCATTAAACAAATTTAGACTTAGCAGTCGCCCCAAGCAGCCACAACTGCTAGAAGGTCTGTCACGTTGACGACACCGTCATCGTTTACATCTGCGTCGCTGTCGTCACTTCCCCACTGAGCAATGATTTCAAGGATGTCAGAAACGTTGACTGAACCGTCGCCATTCACATCTTCATCACATCCACCATCATCGTCGCAGTAACTGCTTGTGAGTTCAACACCGTCGACAGCTGCTTCAATGATTGAGCCCTCACCGAGATCGCCACAAACGAAGCGAACTTGGAAGTCATCGCTTGGTTCAAAACCGTCAACCATTGAAAGGTCGTACTCAACGAAGTACCAACCACCACTTGATTCTTCTACTGGTCCAACTGTTTCAAGGTTTGACCATGTCATGCCACCATCACTTGAGATGTCAACATAGAAGTAATCATTGTTAGCGTCAGCGCCACTACAGGTTGCTCCGTTGTTGTACCAACGGTAGTAACTGAGCATTGGCGTATCAGTTGCGTCCATTGTTGGTGAATACAACGTTGTTGTACCACCATCGACATCTTCAGTGCCACCGTTACCTGTGACATAACACATGCCAGAGCCGTCAGCATCTGTTGGAGCGTCACATCGAACACCGCCTGCAGATGGCATGACTCGTACCCATGCACCTTCTGTAACATCTGACTCAACTGTCCAACCTTCATCTGTTTGGAAGTCGTCATCAAAGACCACATCAAATCCGTTGTATGCCGATGCGCTAAATGTGTAGTCAGGAGCTCCATTTGGACTCGTGACATCATCACCATCGATAGTTGTAAATGAAACATACCAGTCAACCATTACACCACAATCAAACGATGGGAATGTCGCTGTGTACATCATTGAACCATTGTAATCAAGTGGCATTGACATCCAACCTGAACCATCGTTGTAGTTTAAATCGCCGGTGCCATCTGGTGATGATGTGCCGTCTTCAACCATGAGTGTTACGGAAGTGCCACCATTTGGATCAAGCAAATCTGGTTGACCATCAGGCCATGTGATGACAAGTGGTTGACCGTCTCCACAATCGCCATCGCCAGGACCATCAATTTGAAGAGTACCACTACCAGAAGCTGAACTATCCCAACCACCAACTCTAATCTTATATGTTTCGCCACCGACAACATTAAACACAACATTTGAGGTGTAATTATCACAGCCATCAGCATCACCATTGCACGCAACTTGTGACATGTTGTCACAATCTCCTTGATAAACAACAATATCACTGTCAAAAGTTATAGAGTTGCATGTTGAAACATTCATTTCACCGTTATCACATGCGACATAAGTAAACCAAACATCAGCATTCATATCGCCGAGATAAGTTCCTACGCATTGATCTTCGTTGTATGGGACGCTGTCTGAGATTGCGCCAACAGTTGAGAATGCAAAGTCTCCATCTGTTACTTCACGAGCGTCTTCACAGAAGTCATTGTCGAGTGGCTCTGGAAGGTCGCCCATGCTGTGCATGTTCATCGCTTCAAGAATGGCAACTGAATGAGGCGTACCATTATCCAAATCACCATCATCGTCATCTAGTATTAACCAATCCAGAGTAATTGAAGGATCAATAGAAGTTCCTGTATGCATCATAATTGCATTGATTGCAAGAGATGCAACAATATCAAGACCCTCACCTGGATGAGCTGCTTCAACAGTTTCAAGCGCATCCCATACACAACCTGAGATTAACTGACCGCAATCATGTATACCTGAACAACTCCCGCCATATTGACGGTTATTGTCTGCATTTCTAATTCCGTTCTCACAGTCATTGCTATAAAAACCTCTTGCAAGTTGGGGATCGCCACTTATAAGAACACCCATGACATCACCCATACCTTCACCATATTCACCTTGGCCACTTCCAGCTACTGCTACCAGGTGATGTCCATATTCATGGTGGACAATAACTGAATAAGCCGTATTGGAACATCCACTTCCAGAGTTATAGAAGTTTATGGAGGAATAATCATAAAACGCATTGCAAGTTCCACTCACGCCTGTATTGACAGGAAAACCTTGTTGATTTCCAATTGTTGGATAGTTTGGAGAATAGTAAAGTGTGAAATCACGCACAATGTTTGAATGCATATATGCGTTCACCTGTGCTCTTACTTGTTCATTATTGTTTGATTCATTATGCATGAAGTATGGATCGGATTGGGTAAGAGACACATCTGTGCCAGATTGGTTATCAACATTAAACCATACACCGTCAAGAGTAGAGGTAATGTTTCCAACGCCATTAATTGTAAAATCGCCATTTTCATCTGCGTAAACCGTCTGACTCCCTTGTGTAACGCGAGCATAAGGCATTCCCATAGCTGATTCAACTTCGCATACATCAGCACCTGAACTTTCAGTCGCCATACCCGAGACATTTCCGTCTACGTGAAGAATAAGGTTCTTTTCATAAAGGACTTCGCCTGTCAAAGCATCGACGACGAGTTCAAATTTTCGGTAGTTATCAAAGTCCCATGCCCCGCCATTTGTTGCTTGGAAAACAAGTACTGCAACTGGTTCACTGTGACCAGTTTCTTCAGTTCCAGCGTAAACCATAAGTTCTGGCATGGTGACAGTTGTGCCACGTCCAAGATGAGTCGCTGCAGACATGAGGGCAACAGCTTCACTTGCGACAGCTCGCTTAGGAGCTTTAAAACCTTTAACATCTTTTAAAACAGTAGTTGCGCTCACTGCCGGGTAGTTCTTTGCATTGCGAACCAGAACCATTAAGCGTGAGTCATAAACAGGAAGTCCATCGACTGTTTGTGTGTAATAAAATCCAGTGAACTTGTATTCACCAGTGTTATGGTTATACATGAGACCTTGTTCATGGCGACCATCTATAAATGGACCGCGTTCAATAAAACCATTAGCATCAACATCAAGTGCTGGTGCCCAGTCGCGAACAAACGCATCAGCTGATGCTTTAGCAGTCATACCAGTTGAAAGTTGCTTATCAACAATTTTGTGGATGCTTCCAGCTCTATCCATCATACGCATACGGGGATGAGATTCCCTCATTTGGTTCATAGAGATAGATGCTGCAGTGTCAGCTGCATAATTCGTAGTAGTACCTAAAAGTAATGAAGTTACAACTACTGCAAATATTGAACTAGTTTTCATGGTCTCTCGCTTCCTTTAAATTAGAAAAAATCGTTTTACCACTGAAATATACCCCTTTTTAGTTTGTCAGGTTTCAGGTTTTTTACAAGCAAAAAACCTTTTTTTTGATTTTAAGGGATTTAAATGCGTTTTTTAAGGGACTATAAATTATCTTAGTCTTCACAATCACCCCATGAGGCAATCACAATGAGGAGGTCTCCGAGGTCCACTATGCCGTTTTCATTGATGTCATACTCGCCTTCAATCTCGCCCCAATGGTCAATAATGAGGAGCACATCGGAAATGTTGATGAACCCATCGAGGTTTACATCCCCTTGGCAAGGCGTATCTGGCGAACATTGCTGACCACCGAACACAATCTGTCCGTGTCCATAACTGTCAGCGTTGAAGCCACCAACGCGGATGAAGTACGTGTCACCTTCAGTGACCTCTAATGTAAGTTCACTTGTGAATCCAGCACAACCAGCACCATCGCCGTTGCACCCAACTTGATTGAGCATTTCGCAGGAGCCGTTATATACAACGAGGTCTGAATCGAAATTCACTGTGCCACATAAGCTGACAAGCAGTTCACTTGACTCGCACGCTTGATACTTAAACCAAACATCTGATTTCACTTCACCTAGGTAATCCGAAATGCACATTTCATTATCAACAGGAATGTTGTCAGAAATTGCATCGTAAGTCGAAAAGTTATACGCACCTGTTGAAACTTCAAAGGCAGTGTCACAGAAATCGTTATGAAGTGGCTGGCAATAATCTGTGCAGTTTGAACCTATGCCATCGAACTGACCGCCTGCATTTTCACAATCAACTTGCGAAAGTTCATCGCACTCTGTTCCTAAACAACATGCAAACTCTGCACTTGGATTGCACCAATCAAGATCGCATGTAGTATCAATTCCTAGGAACAAACCATCGGCAAACAAACATGTGTTTGAATCAAGTTCTGCGCATGTGCCAATATCATCAATACAACAAGCTCCGGGTTCGTCCGGTTCGCAGCCACCAGTTGCACAAAATGTGCCTATTCCTAGGAAAATACCATCAGCATCTCCACAGTCTTCCTCAGTTAGTTCTTCACATACTTCATCTTCAAAACAGCATGAGCCATTTAAGAATTGGTCACATTCAAGTGAACACGAAATGCTGTTAAGCAAATAATTTTCCATTGTTTCACGTACTTGCGGGTGGAATTCAAGAACTACGTTTGAGAGACCACCTGAGCATGTATGACAATAACTCATGATTGTTCCGCCAAAAGCATCTGTACAGTCGCCGTTTCCGCAGTTATCAATTGGCGGCGAATAGTTGTGCGTGTGCCATGTGCCGCAGTTATGCCCTTGTTCGTGAGCAATCACCATGATGTCCCAGTTTTGATACGAGTGATCTTCAAGTGGTTGCGGGAAGTAACCATTGAGGTTTGCTGAGACGGCGTAACCGTGCGGCGAACAAACTGCACCAACATATGCCATCCCGCCACCTAAATTTCGCCCGCTAAAGAGATGAGCCAAGTGCCTTGGAACATCAGTCATGTTCTCTTGCCAGTATTCTCTGAACTGCCCTAGTTGAGGACCAGTGTCATCTGCATTCCAAGGATCATTTGTGGCGTCCCAAAGTCGTAGAAAAGAGATGTGCATCGCAACATCAATATCATTTTGGTAAATTGATGAAACTGCACCAACAACTGTTGCTGCATATTCGCCTGAGGCGCTGGTATCACCAGCAAAGAGACTACCAGTAAACTCCCAGTCAGTATCAATTGCAACTTGTAATGCCAAACAATCACCAAGTTGCGAGCGAGCGACTTGTTGCTTTCTCTCTGGCAAGATGACATCTTCAACTTGACATTGAAATTCAGCCCAGTTCATTTTCTCAGGATCAACGCTTGTGATGTTGTATACAAAAGTTGTATCAAGTTCTGGGTGTTGAGTTAAGACAAAAGTTTCACTTTCGGTTGTAACAAAACCGTTGCTTACATGCTCGCCGAAAGCAAGGAATACATGTGTGTCTGGCTGTTTATAAACTGAACCGCGTAGCAAAACGAGATCTGGTCTCTCAATATGATGCCCCACAGTTTGACCATTTTTGAGTTTTTTGCCAATCACGACTTCTGCGTTTTGCGTAAATACATCAAAGCGCTCTAGTTGTAGATCAACGACGCCATCTTCACCAAGTGGGAATTGCCGAACAATGACATCCGCGCCAAGGGGAATTGATTCAAGTTCGTCTTGTTCTATCTCAATACTGACGCCGCCAAAAGATGAAATGTAAGACGGTGTTTCAACATCGTTTTCGACTGAAAACTCATGAGGCGCGATGGCGAGCAAGCTTGATAGACACAGTGATAGAAACATGTAAAAATGACTCCGAAGGTATCCCCTAATCATTGCTCATAATGGGCCAAAAAGCAAGAAAAAACGCCAAAAAACCAAAAGGGTTTGGTCCTGTACCTGTCCCGGGGACAGACCCTCAGTTAAATCGGGCATTCTCCCCACGAATCGATGAGGGCAAGCACATCGCCCACATCGACGGTTCCAGAGCCGTTTAAATCGCCTTCTCCCGCCTGACCCCAGTTGTCAATGAGAAAGAGCAAATCTATTACATCGACAAAGCCCGTTCCATTGAAATCAGCGGGGCACGCCAATGTAGGTTCATATGAACCATCAGGCAACACCGTTGCAAGCCCCCACTGGCTGTCTTGAAGCAAATCAACCATTTGCTGATTGTGTTTCTGCATCAAAGCGAGCGTCGGAAGTTCCCACTCGTCAGCAATCTCCCAAATACGCCACGGGTAATCTTGAGCGCCAAGTATAGAAGTAAGCGACCAATAAAAGTATTCCGTTGCGTCACATTCATAATCACACGTCGGGTCATCATAGTGATACCACCCACCCTTTATCACAGCATCCATCGTATTTGTCATTGCAGTTTCTGGGAACTCGCCCCAGGTAGATGGAAAGACTCTGGAATATCCTTCATGCGTAACTAAATGCAGTGTTTCTTCAAGCGTTGCATCGAACTCTTGATTCTTTGGATAATTCATATTAACTTCATCACCAAAGATCGCTTGCAATGCATAGTTATCTAATACATCATTGGGAATATTGTCAAAATCATCTTCCGCTTGATCTTCGTTCCACCACATCACCATCGATGCGTGCCGATTGACAAGTTCTTGGTACACGAAAACATTGTCCACTTCACCATCTTCATTATTGTCAATCCACTGGGCAAGGATGTTTGCGCAGTGCAACACCCTGCTGTTTGGCACATGTTGTTTTGCGTAGACGTGAAGCCCGAGTACATCGACATGTTTCGAAAAGACCTCACTGAATCCATCTGGCGCATTATTTGGGATAGAAGAAAAAACTAATTCAGCGTTTGCAGAAGAAAGTAATGCAAGTGAAAAACTAATCATGCATCGATAGTTCATGCATTAATACTACACAAAACACAGATAAGTGTCCAAAAATGCGGACTATCTGAATTATAACTGTATTAAATATATGAATTTATGAAACCGAACGCAACTTGCATCGAATAATTGATTCACAATATCTCTCCCTCCCGTTCGTTGACCGGACGAACAGTAAAGAGCCCCGACTGTCGCCTCGTGCCACAGCGGGGTTTTTCTTTGAGATGTGCTACATTGACAATCNATGAGAATTAAGACAGAAACAGAACAACTCAAGCAGGCATTTCAAAACCTCGCGGAGAATGAAAGTTTTAAAGAGACAAACGAACGCCTTAAAAATGGTGAAGANCCACACGACATGGTGAAGACGATGGCGATGAGCGAACATGTGCTTAAAGCAATGCTTGNACTTGGTGATGAGGTGTATCCTGGCGGCTCACTNCCAAGGCAGTTAAAGGANCTCATCATTTTNAATTCATCGATTCAAAACAGTTGTCAGTTTTGCACAAAGAGTCATATCGACATAACGAAGGGGCTTGGCATTAGTGATGATCCTGAAGCGTTTGTCAGCGAGCGGGACAAATTGAACGANTGTGATCAAGCAGCCCTTGCCTATCAAGANGCANTCATCNNCGATTCCAATCGTGTTTCNCAAGAGACTATTTCTAGATTNAGGATTCATTTCAGTGAATCAGAGATTGTCGAATTGACGTTCTTGATTGGTTATATCAACATGCTCAATTGGTTTAATAATGCACTCGGTGTTGAATATAGAGGTGAATTAGCCCCTTGAATCATTGGCACAAAACTCTTTCAAGAGGTCAATATTTATGGTAAACTTNGCGTCCTAACTGGNCGATGCATTATCCACCGGTTACTGATTNNACACCTTGCGGGTGTAGCTCAGTGGTAGAGCGTCACGTTGCCAACGTGAATGTCGAGGGTTCAAATCCCTTCACCCGCTTTNNTAAAGCAACCCCTGTAACTGCAGGGGTTTATCTTTTGCACTTTTGGTGTTTTAGGGTGCAAAGTTGCACGCAAAACTACACACCATACATTTCACCATACATTTCGTTGTAATTTTTCAGATGCATATGCGCATAAAACAACCCCACTGCGATTCGCAGAGGGGTTGCATAAAGAATTCATTTGGATTTGGATTATCCACCCATACCAGAAGGTAGGTTGTTCAAATCAAGGCATTCATAAGTTGGTTCACACACTGTATTGCTATCCCACATATCAAGAACCACCATTATGTCATGCACATCGACAACAGAATCATTGTTGATGTCAGCACCGCACGCAATTCCATCACCACCTGCTGGAGGTGGAACATCTATCCAATCGCAATTACTCTCGATATCGAATCCACACTCTTGAGGATCAAAATAAACCCTTCTCACTTGAAGCGTTCCGTCAGACCACAATCTGCTATAGATCTGCGAACTATATGCTTCACTTCTATTCACACCAAACCAAACAATAGTCGGTTCATCAATCCTATCTCTATCACCTACATAATTACCTGCAAATGCTTGTTGCGATTGATTACCCATCATTGTGAATGCAAGCATACAAATTGCAACTGTCATCATTCCAAACATTACTTTCATTGAACGGTCCATATCATTTCTCCTTTATTAGTTTGTTTATGTCCCACAAACTAAATGGTATCAGTTCAATGATTGAGTGCAAAACAAAATCGATAAAACAACCCCACTGCGATGCGCAGAGGGGTTGAGTGTTAAGCATTCTTAAAGAAGTGTCTAATTAACTAGGTTAAAAATTTTCGTAACAACACCTGCAAGTTATCCCAACACAAAATAAAAGAGACTATTGCCACAACAATACTTAAGCTAATGTTTGTTACCTGATCTTTAAACGGTCTGTTGGGACCAAGAAGACCAGCAGAAGCGTCTTTCATTCCATCCCACCAATCTTGAAATAGGAATAATATTTCAGCCGCTAAAAAATAAGCACCAATACTAAGTCCAATACTCAAAATGAGTGATACCCAATAGGCAAAATCTCGATTCACCTCTTTCACCAATTGAATATCCAGAATAGTGGTTGTTCTTTTAATTCAGCTATTTCGTTTTGCAATAATTGCAAGATGTATTTATTGACCCGTATCCATGCGATATTCATCACGATCCATATCCATTCGCCACTCATTGTGATGATCATCAACTNTCACCCATGCAATCGTATCAGTATCCATNTCATCGCCCATTAAATTCACGACAACTCGTTCAATCCCCTCTTCAGTCCAAGTGTCTGTCATTCTAGTGCGTCGAATAATTCCTTCATGTGTCCAAAATGTAACAACCCATGTCATTGTGTCTTCAGTTACATTTTCGCAATAGCCATCAATTGCCATACGGCCATCTGGGCCAAAATCAATTTCATTAAACTCAATGCGATTTGTCTTGTCATTCCAAAAAGCAAAACCTGCAGAACGAGACCAAGGCGTTTCATCACCAATAGACTCATAGCCATAACGAGTTATTTTCTTTGGCTCCCACTCGAACCAATGCTTTTCAAAATATCCAGATGGCTNTTTNGTTTTTTCATCAACAATGAGCCATTCTCCGCAATAGCGATCAAGNGCTTCCCACCAATCTTTTTCTGATGGAGGATTAGCATTNGTGANNCCACAAAAAGCAAAAACTATTGCAAGCATAAAAACATTTCTTAACATGATTGAATTCCCTTATTAAATTTCAATTTTAAATTGCACGAGTAATGCGAGATGCNTTCTCAATNAAATCANANTCAGTAANAACAAAATTAACGAANTTTGGAGTNGCNAAAAGCTGCGAACAAAGCTCNGAGTCTTTATANGNTTGCATTGCTTCCTTAGATTCAAACAAGTAAACACCGCCATAAGTATTCGTTTCTTCACTTGATAGCCANTGCTTTGTAATAAGACCTGGGANTGCCGCCCAATGTGGAGCNGCTTCATCTGTTGATGCAACAAACTCCTCNTGAGTAAGATCTTCTAAGTTAAATTGAACTATTAAAATATGCATCANCTCTCCTTATTTGCACTTAATACTAAGAACTTTATTAATGACTTTCTTAATTTATAGCACTAATCAACTTCAGGCATTCTGATATTTTGAACCAAATCTTGAATATCTTTTGANGGAGGATTAGTTACTAATGCTANAGGGACAGAAACTGNAAAGTTTAAAAGCATTCCAAGAATNCCAATCCCTTCTGGGGATATACCAAANANCCANTCTTCAGATTGACCACCCATAAACTTGAAATAGATAATATAAGTCCCNGTACTNATGATGCCTACTAGCATTCCNGTAATTGCACTTGNTGCNTTAAANCGCTTCCAGAAAATCCCAAGTAATATTGCTGGGAAAAATGATGCNGCAGCAAGNCCAAAGGCAAATGCGACAACTGCTGCAACGTAATCTGGTGGCCATATACCAAGAAGACCAGCGCAGATAATTGCAAAAGCTGCAGCAACTCTTGCAAAATGCANTTCTCCCTTCNCTGATATATCGGGTTTAATAACACGTTTCACTAGATCATGACTGACTGCNCTTGANATAANAAGNAATAACCCCGCTGCCGTTNACAACGCAGCAGCAAGACCGCCTGCNGCAACAAGNGCAACAACCCAATCTGGNAANCCNGCNATCTCAGGATTTGCAAGAACCATAATATCTCTATCAATCACTATCTCATTCGTTGCATCTGGCGTGTAATCAATAATGCCATCTTCGTTTAAATCATTAAATTTAATGAGTCCAGAGTCTTCCCAAGTATGGACCCAACTTGGGGCATCTGCATACGCTACGTTTGGAACAGTGTTCAACATATTTGTNCGAGCAAAAACAGCAATTGCCGGTGCAGTTGTATANAGAATCGCAATAAAAAGCAGTGCCCAGCCAGCGCTACTTCTTGCNTCTTTGACTCTTTTNACAGTAAAAAATCNGATAATGACATGAGGAAGTCCAGCGGTCCCTAGCATGAGTGCTCCNGTNATACANACAATNTTCAACATTGATTTGTTGTAACCCGTGTATTCCCTGAAGCCTAAATCTGTGAGCATCCCNTCAAGTTTTGTAAGTAGCCCTACGCCCTCTGCATCTGTTGAACCAAGTGCCAACTGTGGAATAGGATTACCNGTCACCATGAATGCAAGAAAGAAAGCTGGAATNGTGTAAGCAATGATAAGAACGCAATATTGCNCNACTTGNGTATAAGTAATNCCTTTCATTCCACCAAGCACTGCATAGAAAAAAACAATGCCCATNCCAATGATGACTCCAAGAGTAATATCGACTTCAAGGAATCGGCTAAATACAACACCGACTCCCCTCATCTGACCTGAGATGTATGTAAACGAAATAAAGATTGCGCAAATAACTGCCACGATCCGCGCAGTTTGAGAAGCATATCGATCACCAATAAAATCAGGTACTGTAAATTTTCCAAACTTGCGAAGGTACGGCGCAATAAGTAAGGCAAGCAAAACATAGCCACCTGTCCATCCCATGAGATATACAGATCCGTCCATCCCTTGAAAAGCAATAATTCCCGCCATTCCAATAAATGATGCCGCACTCATCCAATCTGCCGCAGTAGCCATTCCATTTGCTAATGGTGAAACGTGCTTACCTGCAACATAGAACTCACCTGTTGATTTTGCTCTAGACCAAATTGCTACACCTATATAAAGGGCAAAAGTCAAAGCAACAAGCAAGAAGGTCCATTCTTGCACGTTCATTATTGACCATCCTTAAACTTTTTATCAACGCGATTCATCACAATCACATATGCAATAATAAGTAATACGAAAATATAGATGGACCCCTGCTGAGCAAACCAAAAACCGAGTGGATACTCTGTGCCAATGAGCTTAAATTGATCAAGCCATGGAGCAAAGATCATTCCACATCCAAATGAAACGAATGCCCAGATGAATAACAANATTGAAACAAACTTTATGTTAAAAGACCAATATTCTTTTGGTGTCATAGTGTTAGGTTATCAACAAGCAATCAGTTCGTGCATAAAAAAGCCTCTCAGACGAGAGGCCTAAAAAGTTTTTTTAGATCAAAGTCATACTGTCACAGTGTTTAACTCACTTGAAATATTCATAATCATCCTGAATGTTTCTTGAGCTGATTCAACGCAAGTTGCTTCTTCTTCTTCACTTAAATCAAGCTCNTTAAGCGTTTCCTTGAAANGATTCCACTTCGTTCGNTGCTCATCGCCATGNGGATCAAGGAACCCGAGCGCTTTTCCTTNGCCAAGACCAAGTGCTGGTATCAACTTCTTAGAAATGTATTTATTGCCATTTGTTGCACCCTCTTCAACATAGAGAACTCCAATGAGTGCAATAGGATTATTATCAATCTTTTCATGCACGTAATTGACNAATCGCTCTGTTGCTGGAAGTGGNGTTATATCACCTTCCCATTCCAAATCAATGAGGTCTTGTTCAATCTTGTTGATTCGGATGTGATCATCATCAAAAATTTTNGCAATNCGAGAATCATTTGTTGATGCACTTGAAAGCGCTGGTTCTAGCGCTGAATGAACAATTTTCATCTGTGCAATAAATGCTCCAAACTCGTCTTTTGAAAGTGATCCATTAACCATCTTTTCCTGAAGATCNCCTGCTTCAGCTTGGTCATGTAATTCTTGAGTTCCTTCTCTAAGTTTGAGGTGGAATCCTGTTGCTTTAGATGGGGCTACCATAATCTCTGTTCTCCTTCTAATTTGAAATCAGATTCATATCATAACATATTGACTCGAAATCAAACCTTTTGGATTATTACGTTGACATTTTCTCTGAGAAGATTTGTATTTCTTTTCCGTTGAGCGATTTCATCTTCCGATTAGTCTATTAAAAGCAAATCATTCAAAATATGAAAAGTAAAACAAACCACATCTTACGCCTTTGCAAAGTTAGGTATTGGTAGTCCTGCTAGAACTGATTGAGGAGATNCTTTACTAGCAATAACTTCCTCGCTTTCCGAGTTCCATCGAAGCACTCTATCTTCTTGCAAAGCGTCAACAGCCATTTTGATTGCAACCATTGTTGAGCAGCCCAAGTCAACATTACATGCAAGTTCATCACCATTTCGAACGGCATCAAAGAAGTTACCCATATGGTCCCGCCGGTTATGGGGAGTTAGTGGGACTTCCATTTTGTAATCATTCTTCGCTTTAAACTCAGCCTCCCATGTTTGTTGACCAATTAGTTTCTGATCATCAATATAGGCTGTACCATGTTGCCCTCGAATGATTGTCGGCAATCCAACATCGTTTGTCATTACACTTGATAACACAATTGAATGCTCATTTGGATAATCAACCACCATAAGAAAAGTGTCTGGAATATCTCGTTCATCTTTTTCAAGAAATGTTCCACCAGAAGCAACCACTCGTGATGGATATGCACCATCTGCACCCTCAATTGCTCTNAAAAATGGCGCAAGTCTGTGNTACAACAAATCNGTTGCCAANCCTCCGTTGTAAGCGAGATATTTTCTGAATCTGAAGAAATGATCTGCATTCCAGTCAATTTCTGGTGCAAGTCCCCANTCATGACCAAGCCATCTATCCCACCATACATAACCATCATGGTCNTTAGGNANTAGTGGACTTGCATCTNTATCAATGTGCCAGTTAAATTGACCACCTCGACTATTGCGGCAATAGGATCCCTGTGACCAAGTTACTTTACCAATCTTGTTTTTCGCAATAGCATCTTGCGCTGCCCAAATACTCCCGCTACTTGTGCCTTGTGGTCCTACTTGAAGAACACGACCAGTTCTATGCACTGCATCACGGCACTCAAGAGCTTGCTTGATTGTGTGCGAGAGCGGTTTTTCTACATATACATCCTTNCCACTCTCCATCGCTTCAATAGCAATCTTNGTATGCCAATGATCTGGCGTAGAGATAACTACAGCATCAACATCATTNGCATCGAGTATCTCGCGATATTCCATTGTAGNCTTGCCACCAGTTACTTTNATAGCATTGTTTAANCGCCGTTTATATACATCACANACATGAGTAATGTTTANATTTTCACCTTCCAGCCGATCTGCAACATTTCTAGCATGTGCCGTTCCCATTCCACCCATGCCAATGAAAGCCAAATTTAATCGCTCATTAGCACCAAGTATCCGACCATAACAAAGCGAGGGCAAAAATGGAATGGCTGCACTTGTCTTAACAAAGTTTCTTCGCGTGATTTGCATTGGACGCTCCTTCTCTAGAAGAAGTGTACCAAGAGTCTACAAACTGCAAGGCCCCCATGCCCCAATCAAAAGAAGCAAATCATCAATTCCAACAATACCATCAGAATCCAAATCTGCTGGCACTGTACCTGTCTGACCCCATGCAGCAATCAAAAGAAGTAAATCATCAACATTCACCAATTGATTGTCATCTAAGTCAGCCACACAATTTCCATGTAAATCTGCAGTTCGTATTCTTACATTATTTGAATCATTATTTAAAGATGTTGATCCAGTGTTAATTGCAATCAAATCATCAATCGCATCTGCATCTAAATTTCCTTTAGAAACCAAAATAGGATTTAAATTTTCATCAAGTGTTGCCTCATTTGCAAACATCATGANNCCATTGTTNAAGGAGGTATCATTCCTTAANANAAGAACTACTCGGTTATTCGTNNCAGGATCTGTAGTTACAATAGCAATGTCTTTATCTTCCGAAGCATCNTTATCAAAATCTAAAAGTGNAAGACTACTTGGATTTTCTCCAACATCCAACTGCAATGGTTGTGAAAAAGAACCATCTNCGAGTCCTGTCAATANACATAAAGTGTCTGAANCTGGNCAAACAACAACTACATCTAAAATACCATCAGAGTTCAAATCAGCTGATTCGATATCAGTTGGNCCAGTNGCAACATTAGTAAAAGAACNAANANNCCAATCAAATCCACCGCNAANCGATGAAGTCCGATTGCCTTTNGCAACACTGTTACTTCCNTTCAAAGAAACAACAAATANTGCAAGGTCTTTNTCATTATTAACATCTCCNGGATCAATACCTGAAGGCTGACCAGATAGACTAATTGTCCCTNCTTGATTAAANCNGCCAGTNAGNGANCCATCTTGAANAGTGAAGAAATCAAGACTTCCAGGNAANTCTGCAGAATAGCCCTGACAAACAACTATGACATCTTGAANCTCATCNTCATTTNTATCCATAACNGCNAGATCAATAGGCAAAGGACCTGTAGGACTTGAATCTCCTATTGTGAATTGTTGCAATTCTCCAGGNGTATTGAAAATAGGAATNAAACGATTTAANGNNGCATCAGTAACAACAATNTCATTATCGCCATCATTGTCAAAATCTCCTATTTCTANAGAAGACAAAGANGTAAANGGTTCTGNTTCACTTTNAGATGTNATTACNAGTTGAGATGCAATNCCNCCNNNNCCATCACTNGTAAGAATNAATATTGAATCATCTGTTGTAACTACAATATCATCAAATTCGTCACTATCTAAACCTCTGGCAGGAGCAGATACATTTCCAACTGCAACAGCTGTAGCAATACCTNCGACATCTGTTCCATTNGCATTTCCATATCCAAATAAACTATCTAAAGATAAAACTTCCGCATAAGTCACATATTCAGAATCCGAAGTCAAAGATTCACTATATCCAATTCGCAAATAGAGACCATCAGGCAAGGGGTCGTTAATCATTACAAGATGAAAATTGCCTGTATCTGAATCTACTGTTTCGGTGGTCATGATTGGGATGACATCACCTTCTTGNGGAATATANTCATCNGAAATATTNANTGACAANACTCCNCCAATCTTCGGAGCTTGCTCACCAAAAATTTTGACTGACGCAGGCTGGNCATCCTTTAATGTNACATCTAANTCTCCNGCTTCATGTTGTAGCCAATAACCAAANACAAAAAGTCTTGATTGCAATTCNCCATCTTCACCCTTATCCCTTAAAGAGATCCCCCCAGGCAACTCATCTTCACCAATATGAATATCGCCATTGACAGTGAGTGTCCCATCAGTCAAAGCAAATACAGCTTGAAGACCAGGCACACCTTGAAGATTCATCGCAATGCCACTTGAATCAAATGTGCGATCTAATCCCTGTAAATCAAAAGTGTAATCACCAGGACCCACAAAGATATGATCAAATGAAAAATTATCATTTACAAGAATATTCGTATCNGAACGAAGAGAAAATAAAACTGACTCTTCAATAGTAGGTAAATGTGGTTCCCAATTATCTGATTCTTCAAGACTTCCTCCGTTAGGATTAATCCAGGCAGTTTGCCTTGGAGAGAACACTTTTAGACAATCACCATCTGCTTCAAGATTTCCTGTCAAGTAGGCAGAAGAATCGTGCAATGCTGCACCAATACCAAATAGATCACCTTCATCTGCCCAGTCNGACCAGAGTTTTGCTTTAAACACCCAACTAGTACCATCATATTTCCAAAGATATGCGGAACCAGTGTCATAGCCTAAATCATCGTCACGAGGTGATGTCATAAGGGCTGTATCACCATCTATATTAACTATATATCCTGGACCATCATCNGCAACATAATCAAATGGACTTAGNACTGCTGTTAGAACCCAATCCATTCCATCATATTCATAAATGCCTGAACCCAAAATTGACCAATTGCCATAAGGATCACCAACTGGNGACATAATCCTGTTTGTCTTTGTATCTATATCGAGACTCTTTGATCTTGGATAATTATGACTTGTAATTTCAGGAAAGTACTTAACACCAACTCCAGCACCAAGAGAAATATCAAATATAGAAAGCGATTCCTGAGACATGATTGCAGCAATACNATCACCTANTGCAACACTTAATCCGAACTCTCTATCAACTTGTCCTAATCCACCATCCGCCATCGATTCTATAGTGTCTTCCTTCTCCCANGTCCCCTCATTAAAGTGATATAAAAAAGCACCGCCATAGTTATTTTTAGTTGAACCTTCATTCATACTAGGATGGCCCGCTATCAAAATGTCACCAAAAATATCTATCGATGATGGAAAGGAATTCGAATAAGACTCGCTAAAGGGTATGTTTTCATCAATTGANCCTTCTAAATTCCAAGACAAACCATCATTTACATAAATATCTATAACTTTGCGTGCATTTTTCCCATTTGCATCTACAACAGAAGTAATCGCAATTCGATTGCCATCTGTTGNATAACAAATNTCATGATCAAAAATTGGATAGCGATCTTCGGGTAACTCTATTANNGCTTCTTCAATCCAATCATCTTCCAATGAGTNATATCTATACACACAAATACCTAGGCGGGCACCATAATCATCATTTGGAACAGCAGAGCCTGCTACTAGAACGTCTCCAGCGATATCTACCCACTGCGGAAATGCCTCAACATTACCTAGTTTNCCTGACCAATATAATTCTGTATCAGGCAATTGAATGGTTTTAAGNTGAGAGTTACATGCATCACCGTCTTCGCCGCAAGAANTATAACTGCCCAAGAAGACNCCNCCTAATTCAAGACATTGATGCCAAGTTGCAGCACTAAGGCATTCACCCCCTGCACAACAAGCGCCTGGGCAATTACCAACACAACCAGATAATCCACATGCAAGTGCATGGCAATCTAAGTCAATATAAAATTCATCACCATTATCATAAATTCCATCAGGATCAAACTGCTCTCCATGCGAACAGTATCCCCCTCCTGCTGTTTGAAAAGGAATACAATTACCATTGCAATCTGCTATCCAACCTTCCCCGCATAGGCAAGTATTAGATTGACACTGGGTATTACTGCCCATAAAGGTATAACCTAATTCCCAGCAATCTGATCTTGTTAATTCTAAGCAAGAGTCTCCTGAACAACAGGCTCCAAAATTATCCAAACTCCATTCACTATAAGTTTCCCAACAGACACCAGGACAAGTCTGAGCATCACAACCATATTCTTGACATGCTAAAACAATGGCATTGCCATTAAAAGTTCTTTGCCCGACATCGCAGATATCATCAATTATCCATTGGAGAGGCGCACAATTACCATTGCAATCTGGAGCCTGACCTTCTGGACAATCTAAAGTGCAACCTTCGCATTGGTATAAATCACAGTAAACCTCTTGGCAATCTAAATATATAAAAATACCAGAATCTATAGGCCAATCTCTAACACCGTTATCACATATATCATCGAAAACCCAAGCCATAGGGCAACAGTTGCCATTGCAGTCTGACATCATCTGCATTGAATCATCACCGCTGCCACAATCACCAGCAAAACCTAAGTTCGAAAAGCACGCTAATAGAAATGCAAATGCCATCAAAATAATTTTAAAGTTTGTGAATTTCATAATTAATTACTGCTCATATTGTTACTTAAATAGAAGCAAATGCAATTAGTAAATACTTTAAATAATGCAATTAATCTCTTAAATTAAGATAACTTACACTAAACCAATAAAAAGCCGCCTGATATCAGATAGATAGAGCCATTTAATGACACAACTAAACTTTCGTTATATCACTAGGGCAATTATCCTTACCAATGATTACCTTTTGCTTTGCAAACAAAAACAAGGCAATTATACTTTTTTGCCTGGCGGACATATTGAATTAGGCGAATCTGCAACGCAAGCACTTGAAAGAGAAGTAAAAGAAGAGATTGGGGAAATTGTTTCTATTAAAAACTTTTCAGGGGCAATTGAAAATGCATGGGAGAATGAGTGCGAAATTTCACTCTTCTTTGAAGTTAATCATCAACTAACTTTAGACAAAACGCCAAAACCTGCTTCACAGGATGAAATGCATCTTGAATTTTTATGGGCAGATAAAAACTGTTTAAAGGAACAAAATTTATTGCCAAAACCCCTTATTGAAATTCTAAAAGACCCTCTAGATAAACCATTCTGGGATTCAACAATTACACCAGAGCACTGATTTTTTCAATAATTGAATTAAAGGTTTTGCTTGGTCTCATTGACCGACTAGCCAGATCAACTGAAGGGAAGTAATAGCCATCAATATCAACTGACTCCCCTTGAGCATCAATAAATTCTTGACAAATTATTGTTTCATTTGCCTCAAGACTTTCTGCAATTGACAAAAACTCACTTGCTAATTCTTTGTCTTTTGTTTGACTTGCTATAGATCTAGCCCAATACATGGCAACATAGAAGTGCGATGTGCGGTTGTCTGACTCCCCTACTTTTCTTGATGGCGCTTTGTTGTTTAACAGATATTGCGTAGTCGCATCATCAAGCGTTTCAGAAAGAAGTTTTGCTGTTTCGCAATCGCTTGTATTTGACAAGTGTTCAAATGATGCAGCAAGTGCTAAAAACTCTCCAAGCGAATCCCATCTTAAGTGATTTTCCTTTTCAAACTGTTGGACATGCTTTGGGGCAGAACCACCCGCACCTGTTTCAAACAGTCCACCTCCATTCATGAGTGGCACAATTGAGAGCATCTTCGCACTTGTTCCAACTTCCAAAATAGGGAACAAGTCAGTTAGAAAATCTCTTAACACATTACCAGTGACTGAGATTGTGTCTTTACCTTCACTTACTCGATTGCATGAATAAGTGCATGCCTCTGCTGGTGACATCGTGTGAAATTCAAGTCCATTTGTGTCATGTTCAGGCAGATACGCTTTAACTTTCTTAATGAGTTCAGCATCATGAGACCTGTGTTCATCGAGCCAAAACACAGCAGGAACCCCAGTCGCTCTTGCTCTGTTGACTGCAAGTTTGACCCAGTCTTGAATAGGGGCATCTTTTGTTTGGCACATGCGCCATATATCCCCTGCTTCTACATTATGTTCAAAGACAACTTCTTGGTTACAAGTAACAACTTTCACAACACCATCTGATGCAATCTCAAATGTTTTGTCATGTGAACCGTATTCTTCAGCTTTCTGTGCCATTAATCCCACGTTTGAAACACTCCCCATTGTTCTTGGGTCAAACGCACCGTTGGTCTTGCAGTATTCGATCACTGCTTGATAGACCCCTGCGTAACTGTTATCTGGAATCACTGCTTTAGTATCTTGAGTTTCACCATTTGCATTCCACATGCAACCTGAAGTGCGAATCATCGCAGGCATTGAAGCGTCAATAATGACATCACTGGGCACATGTAAGTTTGTTATGCCCTTTTCGGAATCAACCATTGCAATTAATGGATTATTTTCATATATGCAAGCAATGGTTTCTCGAATCTCTGATTGTTGTTCTGCTTGAAGGGATGCAATCTTTGATTCAACATCGCCAAAGCCATTGTTAACATCAACTCCGAGAGCTTCAAACAAATCGCCATACTTTTCAAACAGTTCCTTGTAAAAAACTTTGACTGCCAGACCGAAGATAATCGGATCGGACACTTTCATCATAGTCGCCTTCATATGAAGGGAAAACAAGACATCTTTATCTTTTGCATCTGCAACTTGTTCTTCTAAAAAAGAGACAAGCTTATGCTTGCTCATGAAAGTTGCGTCGATGACTTCGCCTTCCTGAATTGCTACGCCTTCTTTGAGTACTGATTCGTTACCGTCATTGTCAATGTGAACAATTGAAACTACTGTTTCTTGTTCCATAGTTTTAGATTGTTCGTTCGAAAAGAAATCACCTTCACTCATGTGCGAAACATGTGACTTGCTTTCACTTGACCATGCACCCATTCTATGCGGGTGCTGCCGAGCATATTCTTTAACTGCACGTGGCGCTCTACGGTCGGAGTTGCCTTCACGCAGAACTGGATTGACTGCTGATCCCTTTACCTTGTTATATGTTTCCTGAACAAGTTGCTCTTCCTCATTTTGGGGTTCTTCAGGATAATCGGGAACTGCATAGCCCTTGTCTTGCAACTCTTGAATGGCTGCCTTGAGTTGAGGAATCGATGCACTGATGTTTGGCAACTTAATGACATTTGCCTCAGGCAGTTTCACAAGTTCTCCGAGTTCTGCAAGACCATCGCTGACACGTTGTTCTTCAGTTAGACATTCAGGAAAGTGAGCGAGAATTCGCCCAGATAGTGAGATATCTTTGAGTTCGATATTGATGCCAGACGAAGCTGAAAATGCCCTCACAATCGGGAGAAAGGAATATGTGGCAAGCGCTGGAGCTTCATCGGTGTGGGTATAGATAATCGTAGAAGTACTCATAGACCCATCATTTTACTGCAACTTGAGCACATTATCGACCCCTAAAGGCAGCGATGAAATACCAAATCATGCTGCCAAAGATTGGAATGACCAAAGCAGGAATAAACCATGCTCCGAGAAGTGAACTCCCCCCATGAGCAATCTCGATAGTGTCATACACAATAACTGTAAATGTCAGTGAAACAACTGCTGCCAAGAACCCAAGCAACTTTACGATGAGTCCATATTGATACACAGCATTTTCTTCAGTTATTTCTAGAGGCACATTTGAAATCCAAGGCCACCTTCTTAGGACAAGCATTCCTGGAACCATAATGAGGGTTAATAATGGAAGAAGCCAAATCATCCCCTTCTTCCCAAAACCATCCGCTACGCCACTTGCGTTGAAGTGAATAGGAATGGTGTCTGGCAAACTGGAGTAATTCGCAATGACTAGATAAAATCCATACAACATGCCACCAATGGCAACTGCTTCAAACACATACTCAATGATTGATTTTGGTGGCCTAACTTTCGGTCGTTTTGGATAAAACATCGTGTTTACTTTGTGAGGTGTGACTCACCACGCTCGCGAGCAAGTTCTATTTGCTTTTGCCGTTCCATGAATCGAATTTTCTGTTCATGTGTTGTTACATCATGACAGTGCGGGCAACTCACACCTTCTTGAAAATGTTCAGAGGCTTTGTCTTCGCCGCAAATCGGAATTCGGCAAGCACGACACAATTCGTACTCACCAATCTCAAGTCCATGCCCAACAGAAACTCGCTCGTCAAAGACAAAGCATTGCCCATCCCACATGCTCTCTTCTTCAGGGACCTCTTCGAGATACTTCAGGATGCCGCCCTCAAGATGAAAGACATCCTTAAAGCCCTGCTCTTTTAAGTACGCGGTAGATTTTTCGCACCGAATACCACCTGTACAGAACATCGCAACTTTAGGATTTTTGTCTTTGTCGACATTTTCTTCCACCCATGCAGGCAGTTCTCCAAAAGTCTCGATGTCAGGGTCGATTGCGTTCTTGAATGTGCCAATCTTTACTTCGTAATCGTTTCGCGTATCAATGACGATTACTTCTGGATCGCTGATAAGATCATTCCATTCTTTTGGCTTGACATAAGTGCCAACAATCTTGTTTGGGTCGATTCCTTCTACGCCCATTTTGACAATTTCTTGTTTGAGGCGGACTCTTAGTTTTCTAAAGGGTTGCTGCGTCGCATGGGACTCTTTCCATGTTAGTTTTGCGAGCCGCTCATCTTCTTTGAGATAAGACAGCACTTCAAGGACGCCTTCTCTTGGCCCTGCGATTGTTGAGTTAATCCCTTCGCGAGCAAGCAAAATAATGCCTCTGACACCACGCGCATTGCAATACTGCTCAATCGGTTTTTGCATCGCGTCGAAGTCTTCAAGCAACGCAAAAAGGTAGAACGTTACGACTAGTAAATCATCGCTTGAATTGTGTTTTATTGCATTCATCGGTTCAAGAAGCGTAGTTTAACAGATGCAAAAAAAGGTACATCTGCGGTATAATGTGCGGTCCATTAGTAAGGATAAAAACATGACTACCGCTACAACAACTACGCTCGAATCAATCAACCCTGCAACTCAAGAAGTCGTGGGAACCCTACCCATTACGCCAGTAGATGAGATTCCATCAATTGTTGCAAAAGCTCGTAATGCTCAGAAAGAGTGGGCGAAGTTAGGCCTTGAGGCTCGAGTTGCATTACTCAAACCAGTTGCGAAGCGACTCGAAGAAGAAGCACAAGCAATAGGCTCCTTGATTACTGCTGAGATGGGCAAGAGCACTAAGGAAGCACAAGGCGAGGCCTCGTATGGCGCTCAGAAGTATGCATCAGAGTTAGAAAGTGCTTACGAAGCATTTCTTCCAGAAGAAGTCTGTGATGAAAACACAAAATCACTTGTGTACCGTGATCCTTTTGGTGTAAGCGCTGCAATCACACCATGGAATTTCCCAATGCTTATGCCACAGCAGTGCATTCTTCCATCACTCGTTGCTGGCAACACCGTTATCTTTAAACCTTCTGAAGAGACTCCACTCGTTGGGCAAGCGTACGCTGACATTCTTAATGAGTTTCTTCCTGAGGGCGTTCTTCAAACTATCCACGGTGCAGATGACCAAGGCAAAGCACTGGTTTCATCAGACATCAATCTAGTGACCTTTACTGGTTCACGCGAAGTTGGAGCAAACATACTGACTGCGTGTGGTCCAGACTTAAAAAGAGTAATTCTTGAACTTGGCGGTAAAGATGCGCTCATCGTTCTCAATGATGCAGACATTGAAGCAGCTGCAACTTTTGCAGTTCACAATAGTTTCAGAAACGCTGGGCAAGTTTGCGTGAGCACTGAGCGAATTTATGTCAATGACACTGTTGCTGATGAGTTTGAATCACTCGTGATCAGCAAAACAGAAGAGTTAAAACAGGGCAACCCATCTGAAGATGATGTCGCAATCGGCCCAATGGTAAGCAGCACACAGCGAGACATCGTGCTTCAACAACTTGACCAAGCCATTGAAGATGGTGCTGAAGTGAGATGTGGCGGTTCAACCCATGACAACTTTATTAAGCCAACTGTCCTCACAGGTTGCTCACATCAAATGCGAATTATGCATGATGAAACATTCGGTCCGGTGTGTTGTATTCAACGCGTATCAAACGATGAGCAAGCCGTTGAACTCGCAAACGACACGCCGTACGGATTAGGCGGCGCTGTGTTTGGCGAAGTAGAACACGCTGTTTCTATTGCTCGCCAGTTAACAACAGGCATGATTGGCATCAACAAAGCTTGTGGTGGTGCAGAGGGCACGCCATGGGTCGGAGCAGGCCAGTCTGGTTATGGGTATCACAGTGGACGAGATGGTCACCGACAGTTTACGCAAGTAAGGACTGTGAACATCCCAATCCACCAAGTGAAACCCAAGTATTAATCAGTCATAGCCAATTGGCATTTCAATTTCCTCAAACATTAGATTCGTTTGGAATCTGAAGTTTGATTCGGTGCGATGACGTTCAGCAAAGAAGAAATCGAGCGAATAGGTTTCACCCTCTTCTAATTCGAGTCGTGTTAAATCGACATATTGCTGCGTCGATCCATGAATGCCACCTAGGTCAATGACAAGTTGTCCGTCGATGAAGACCCATACGTCATCATCACCAATAAACTTGAAGTACTGCGCATCACTTTCGTGGTATGTAAATGATGTGTGCAACTCAAATGTAAAGTGAAAGTTGCGATCAGGCCACCCACTGGGATTCCCCCAGCCCTGATGTTCGATGGGAAAAAAGCCCTCAAGTGATTGGTAGAGTGGGTCAAGCTCATCGTCAAAAACGTATGAACCATCGGCTTGCTCAACCAGCGTCAGTGTTATTGGAATGTTAATGTTGATACCTTCAACATCTCTATACCACTGATTGAACGAATCTGAGGATTCAATACCCCCCGTCGATGTGCCACATCGAAATCGAATCGGAGAGTCTCCTAAATCTGGGTCGTAAAGCGTCCAACAAATGGGGCGCCCCTGACTATCCTTGCATTGACGCTTAACTTTTTTACCACCTCCAATGAAAACTGGTAAATCATCTTCACCGAGTTGCGTTGCAATGTTTTTGCAATATTGTCCAAACCCCTTCGAAGGATACACTTCGAAATCTGGATGACCTCCACCACAAGAACCTCGCTCTTTGAAGTCGCGAACGGTCCCACTTAATTCAATTGTGTTGGGTGGAGTGTCATTCATTGCAAGCATTGCTGAACACACTGTCACTACCGTTATTGTGCCTATCATTCGCATTGCTGCCTCCTTGATGTTTTCTAACTATTGCATCGAAGATTTTTCGTCAAAGATTTATTCAATTCAATAATGACAACTGCGCAATTAGCATCTTCCTCATGATTGACACGAATGACTCCGTTAATTCATACAGCATGAATTGTGGTATAACTCTAGAAGCATTCATGTTTCAGTCATTCTGGTCACATCTAAAACATCGACATCGGTTTTGGCGCTATGCCGTTCGCACTGAACGTGAGTCAATTGCATACATTCAATCGCTTGATTTAAAGGGCACTACGGTGTTAGACATCGGTGCAAACAGAGGCGTCTTTACATATTGGCTATCTCAATGCGTTGGGTCATCTGGCAATGTTGTCGCATTTGAAGCTCAGCCTGAACTCAAAGAAACGATTCAAGAAGTTGAACGCATGTTTAAGCTAACAAATGTCGACCTGCGAATGACTGCGCTGTCGGACGCTTGTGGGACGACGACCTTTAACCGAGCATATGCTGGTCACGGCGGAGGCTCCATTGAAACGGATTCTTCCGAACACATCGAGAGTGAAACCATCGAAGTTGAAACGACTACACTTGACACCATCAAGGATTCATTGCCTAGACCCATCCAATTCATCAAATGTGATGTTGAAGGTCACGAAGATTCTGTCTTTAAAGGTGCAACACAATTGCTTTCTGAAGACAAGCCAGTCATCCTTGTTGAAATCCATGAATGCGCTGTTCCTTCGATTGCCGACCAACTCCACCAACTTGGTTACTCAGGCTCTTTCATTGCTGGCTCACAACAATTTCCGATTAGTGACTTCAATAGTCAACCTTATCGCAAAGATGGCGAAGTGCATCGCAATTACATCTTCGAGTTTACAGCGTAATCACGGGCAATTCATCCCAGCGAGTTGTGTAGCGAGGCGACCGATTTAACTGACGCATATGCCATTTTCTGGAAAAACCTGATGATGCAAAATGAAGTGTGCCCGCGCCCATTGTGGTATTTATGTCATCAAGCACTTGCATCATGCGCTTGTCATTTTGAATTTGCGCTTCTGCGTCAAACAGCGACTGCTGCACTGGTCCTTTCGCTAAATCAGGCATGTAAACCCCAGCACGCTTATATTTAAAGCCATCCTTCCAAAGCGGCCGTGCAACATCAAGCGCTGCTTTGATGATGCGGTGCGTCACATTCGTTGGGGGTAACAAGTCAACGCCATCACTCGCAGAATACCGAGGGTCAAAACGATTAAATAAACTCGTATGCATAAACACGCGAAGGTGCTTGGCAACGAGTTGTTCTTGTCGAAGTTTTTCCGCAGCACGCGTTGCGTGTGATGCAATGGCGTCCGACATATCTTGCCAAGATGTCACCGCACTACCGAATGATCGAGATCGCAGAAGCGTTTTTCGTTGTTCTGGCGTTTGCTCTAATCCAAAGAATCGGTGACCACGAAGTTCCATCGCTGTTTTCATCGCCACAATATTGAATGATTTGCGTAAAAGCATTTCATCGGCGCTTGCTAAATCAAACGCTGTTTGAATGCCAATCATTTGCAGTTTCTTTGACCACTGTCGACCAACGCCCCACACATCACCCACTTCAACTTTGCGAAGCATTTTTTCGGGCGGGTCTGGTATCTCGGAAACGCCACCCGTTTCTGGATGTTTTTTCGCGTAATGATTGGCGAGTTTTGCGAGTGTTTTTGTTTTGCCAATGCCAATTGAAATTGGAATCCCCGTCCATCTTAGCACCGTTGCACGCATGCGAGCCATTTCAGAAAGTGCATCTCGACCCCTCAACCCAGACAAATCGAGAAACGCTTCATCGATGGAATACACTTCGACATCAGGCGTAAACAAACGAAGCGTTTGCATCACTCGCCGAGACATATCTCCATACAAGGAAAAGTTTGATGAGCGAACGATGACGCGGTGGGCATGCACTCGTGATTGGCATTTAAAAATTGGTTCGCCCATTTTAAAACCGATATCTTTGGCTTCTTGCGAGCGAGCAATGACGCAACCATCATTGTTTGAAAGGACAACAACGGGTTTGCACTCAAGATGTGGTTCAAAAACACGTTCACATGATGCATAAAAATTATTACAGTCTGCTAGTGCGTACATGGCATGCTCAAACGATGAAGTGACCATGTGACAACGCCCCAAATTGTGACATCGCATTCTTCATGAAGCGGAATCGATTGAAACGCTTCTTGTGATTGCTGATTGGGTTCTGGGTGAAGTTGTGACTTGCCGCGCGCGATGGAAAGACGCTTAACGGTAAGTCCCCCATCAACAACGGCAACAACAATGCTTCCGTGCGTTGGCGTCATTGAACGGTCGACGATGAGCAAATCGCCATCGTGAATGCCGGCACCAACCATTGATTGCCCTTGGGCGCAGATAAAGAAGGTCGCGATGGGGTTGTGCACGAGTTGTTCGTTGAGATCAAGCGAGCGTTCGATGAAGTCGTCTGCGGGCGACGGAAAGCCCGCTTCAACACGCCCCCCAAAAAGGGGCAAACGCAAGGATTCATTCTTCGACGACGGCATTTGCGAATACTAACAAAAACCTAACAAACTCGCCGAGGGCCTGGTCCAGGATCAGACACTTTGGTAAAATGTGAGGATGAGTTATCCAACAGCAACAATCGAAACGAGCAAAGGCACCATCACCGTCGAACTATGGGATGACGTTGCCCCAAAACACACTGCAAACTTCCTAAAACTTGCAAAAGACCAGTTTTACGATGGACTCAATTTCCACCGAATCATTCCACAATTCGTCATTCAAGGTGGATGCCCAAATGGTTCAGGAACCGGCGGACCCGGCTGGACAGTCGATGCTGAATTCAACGACCGCGAACACCACGAAGGCGTTCTTTCTATGGCACGCTCCCAAGATCCAAATTCAGCAGGAAGCCAGTTCTTCATTTGTCTCGGCCGGGATCACTGCCAACACCTCGACGGCCAATACACCGCGTTTGGCAAAGTCATTGATGGCATTGAAGTCGTTCGTGAAATCGGCGGCGCAGCTACCGGCCAAGGCGACAGGCCACTTGAAGACATATCAATGAAAACCGTCACAGCGTAATGACCAAAGACAAGGTAAGCACCATTTGGGTGGCGATTGGATTCAGCATTGCATTCATGTGCATCTGGACGGTATCCCATGAACTCAGCGCGTCCCGCGAAGAACGATTGCCGCTTTACTTTGAATGGGAATCGAACATTCGATTTCAGTGGTGGGCTATGCCAATCTATTTTTCACTTGATTTAGCAGTGACACTTTTTCCATTGTGGTTCAAAAACTGGAAAGAGGCACTCGCACCAATGCTCACACTACTCGCACAAACCCTCATCGCTGCCCCTCTCTTTATCTTCATCCCAATTGCAGTTGGTTATGAAAACACACTTGACGGAGGCATTTGGGGACATACGCTATTCAACCCCATTGGAGCAAAAAACATTTCTCTTTGGAACCACGCACCATCTCTGCATGTTGCATATGTCTTTACGATTGCATTTATCATCAGTAACAAAAAGAGTGTTGCTTCTAAATGCGCATCCTATTTCTGGGCCGTTCTTGTATCAGTTTCAACGATGCTCGTTCATGAACATCATCTCATCTGTGTCACCGGCGGCTTTATCTTGTTTGCGGGTACAATTCCCACTATCTACCCTACTCTTGAAAGGAAATTTGCAACATGACCAATCCTAAAATTCTCGCATTCTCTGGAAGCATACGAAATGGATCAATCAATCAACGACTTGTTACGATTGCTGCGAATTATGCTCAGCAAACTGGGGCAGAAGTCACAATTGCAAATCTTGCTGACTACCAAATGCCACTGTTTTGCCCCGACTGGGAAACTGCCAATGGCATGCCGGACGAAGTCATCGCGTTCAAAGAACTCATGAAATCGCACAACGGCTTTCTCATTGCAAGTCCTGAATACAATGGTTCACTCACAGGAATCTTAAAGAACACAATAGACTGGATGAGCAGGCCCTACAGCGACGACCCTCGCATGGCATGTTTTAATGGAAAAATTGCAGGCATTATGGCTGCATCCCCTGGCGGACTTGGAGGTCTTCGGGGACTTCATCACCTCCGCGCTATCCTCGCAAGCATCGGAACATTAGTTTTACCGAACCAAGTCGCAGTGGGAAACGCAGGAACTAACCTTGTTGACGAAGAGTCTGTCAAAGATGAAGGATTGAACAACGCTGTCCAATCTCAAGCAAAAGAAATTATCCGCGTGATTAACGCACTACATTAATGCAACGCATGAATCCTGCTTAGCGTTCATTGGCTGCTCGCCAATGAAGATGAAGCGAAGATATTGGAATGTTTAGTAGTCCTGCAGTTTGCTCTACGAGCAAACCACCAAAATATCTTAACTCAACAATTTGAGATTTTAATGGGTCCCCTTGGACTTAGATTCCTCCCAAGTCCAGGGTGCTTTTGCTAGGATGAAGGCATGGATTTTACAAAAATAGTCATGCCCTTGCTTGTTGCATTAATTACACAAGTTATGACCACCTTCATTATCGCCGTGTTTGGTAAAGGTGGTACAGGTATACTTGGAGAATTGCGAACTGCTATTAGCAAATCACTTCCTCTCCCTCTGAGTTTGACGATCTGGGTTGTTGCAATTTCAATCGCTATTCAAAACGCAGTAATGGCTGGCACATTTAACGTCGAATTCACAATCCCAGTTGGTGATAAGGTGTATGGAATCATTGACATGATTGCATTGAAACGGATTGCATTCGTTGTGCTAATGGTCACATGGTTTATCAGCCGACTTATTCGCACATTTAGTTCGATGATCGAATCTTGGCAACACGAGTCAGACTTTGACCCAACAGCAATTCAAGCGTTATCTAGCATTAGCGTAGTACTCACCTGGATAGTTGGATGTATTGTTGTCATGCAATCCGTAGGCATGAATATGAGCGCAATCATCACTGTCGGCGGAATAGGTGGTGCCGCATTTGCATTTGCATCAAAAGACGTCATCTCAAACTTTTTTGGCGGACTACTCATCATGTTTAACAGACCATTTGGAGTTGGCGATCAAATTGAGTCAGGGTCAAAAATCAACGGCAAAGTTACAAAAATTGGCCTTTATGCCACATGGCTCGAAACTGAAGATGGAGAGGCAATGTATGTTCCAAACGCGATTTTTAATAGCAGCGAAATCAAGAAATCGAAGACAGACATAAGCGGCGAATAACGCTAAAATGTAGTGTTCGAAGAGGTTTTTCAAATGATTCGCAAGGTACTACATAGCAAGATTCACCAAGCCGTAGTAACGGAAGCTCGACCAGACTATTCTGGCTCGCTAACAATCGATACAGATATATTGAAACGATGTGGCATGCGTGCAAGCGATGCAATTCTCGTTGCAAACTGTGCAACTGGCGCTCGATTTGAAACATATGTTTTCGAGGGTGAGCCCGGTTCAGGAATCATTGGCATCAATGGCGCTGCTGCCCATTTAGCTAATGTTGGCGACAAGGTTATTATCATGCATTGGGCTCAACTTCACGATGATGAGTATGAAACTCATAAACCAAAAATACTCATCATGAATGAGGATAACACGATTGCTCAAGAGTTTGAATACGAACCAAGTTTATTCAATTCAATCACTTGCTAACGTGTCATCTCATTAAGCAGTTGCTTCGCGGCTTGAAAATTAGGTTGAAGTTTGAGCGCAATACGAATACTTTGAAGCGAGTCTTCTTTCATTCCTAATAAGCGTTGTGTGTTTGCAAGGTGATACCACGTTAATGCCTTTGAAGAATCGATTGAAATCGATTTTTGAAAATACTCCAAAGCTTCTGGGAATCTTGATTGGCTGTATCGCATGTAACCAATTGCCGTGTTAAGCATTGCATTTTCAGCGTCAAACTGAACTGCTTTGAGCAAAAACAGCTCGGCTTGAGCATAGGATTTTGTTCCAATGTAAAGATTGCCAAGTTCAAACAAATAAGTTGCATTCTCTGAGTCAAGTTCAATAGCATCAATCAAGGCACGCTCTGCTTCAGCAATCCTCTTTAATCGTTTAGCAACAATTGCAAAGCGATAATACACTGCTGATCTAAGCTTTTTATCTTTGGAGAGTGAGAATGGCGCGTCATCAGGAATCTGGAATGACTTGGTGTACAACTCATATGCTCGCTGATTATTGTTTAACTGCAATTCAAGTTGAGCAAGATTTGTCAATGAAGGTCCGTGATTTGGCTCCACGGCTAAGACTTCGTTCCATTCACTCCTCGCTTCACTTGGTTTATTCGCAAGGTAAAGAGCCCATGCATACTTTGAACGCGCCATAAGATGGTCTGGCTCACTCATTAAACCTCTTTGAAGATGGTTCAGGGCAAGTTGAATATGCTCCGTCGAGATTTGATTAGGATTTAGCAAAATGTTTGCAAGACCAAGTCGTGCATCACAGCTGTTTGCATCTATCTGAAGTGCTTTATTCAGAAGCGATGTCGCTTCGTCAAAATCATTGTTGATAACTGCTGCTTGAGCGAGCGTGATGAGCATATGCGCAGAATCACAATAGGATTCCATCTCTTTCTTCCAAGGATCATCCATTTGCAAGCCCATATCAAATGCATTCTCAATCTCAACTGGATCGCCTTTTGTTTTTGCACGCATTAAAACGAGTAAGTTTTGTGCATTTGGATGAGAAGCTTGACTCAATATTTCAATTGCTTGTTGATGCTCACCGGTATCAAACAATAATTGGGCTAACACTGTTTTGGCATAATCTGAATCTGCTTTTAACAAGTAATTTTTCGCTTTCGCAACATCACTCATTCCTGCATACAGCTCCCCTAGACGAATCTGGAGTGGCACATAATCACTCGTTAACGCGCTGGCTTGTAAAAATAAACGGAGTGCCTCTTTACTGTTTCCCTCTGAGAGTTTGTACAAACCTAAAAGATAAGGCCACTTTGGCTCATCTTGAAACAGCTCAATCGCTTCTCGATAGTAATCTTCAGGGTTATGCCCATTCGCATGAGCTCTCATTGCATCAATTTCAGTTGTGCCTTGAAAACTCCTCAAGCCATTATCGCTGCTAAGAGAAGCAATACCTTCGGCATTGAATGGGTTGTGCCAACAAACAACTCTTTCGATCTCTTCAAAGGGTGGATAGAGTGCCATTCCCCCAGCAACGATGTCAATCGTTCCATCACCATCAATGTCACCTACATCACATGTCACAAGGTGCGTTGGTTTTTGCGCAAGGTTGTAAGGCGTAAATGAACCATCATCTTCTTGTGACCACCATCTCAGACTCACTGCAGTCGGATCATCCCAGTATGCAAACTCTGATACTGTAATGATGTCTTGGTCGCCATCTAAATCAAAATCAATCACGCGAGGACTATAAGCCCCGTCCATTTGACCGATACGATGATATTCAAACTCTAGATTCCCTTTGTTCTCTAACCACTGCAAGCCATGTGTTGGTAGCGGTCTGTAATCAACTGCAATAAATGCGTCTCCATTCGTCCAAACGACATCACTGTCACCATCACTATCTATATCAGCAATAGCAATTCCAGAAGATGAAAAATCTGCGTCAGCAACGTCATGCAAAATGACCGGCATAAAGTTACCTTCACCATCATTTACAAATGCAACAACCGTTTCCCATTCTTGACTGAGTAGTGCGACGATATCTAAATCACCATCATTGTCAATGTCGACAACCGGCGTATGAATTGCACCACTCCTGTCAATCAATTGGTGAGGAATAAACTCAAAGCCTCCAACATTTTCATACCAACGCACTTTGCCTTGTGTGTATCCGAATTGTGCAGATGCAATATCTAAATCTCCATCACCATCAAAGTCGCCAGCTCGCACGTCTGTTACTCGGTCTGTCTGATCAGCGATGAGATGAGATTGGAATTGACCCGCTCCATTATTTTCTAGGATGAAAATTTGACCGGAATACGCGGTTGACGGAAGTATGACTCCCATCGCTGCAACAAGCACATCGTTATCCCCATCTCCATCAATATCAGCAAGTTCAGCATGGACAGGAGCTTTTACTTCATCAAGTATCGTTCGTTCAACAAACGAGCCATCGACTGACTGCTCAATAAGTGTAACTTGTTGCTCCGTAACATCACAAACGAGGACTTCAAGAGTTCCATCATTTTGCACATCAACAAGTTTGACATGGGCAATGCTCGGATGATGGATTGCATTTTTGGCATTCCCAAGCAAACTCCAAGTTGGCATTTTAGCCCCAGTAGACAGAGGTTCCGAAATCTCTGGATTTTGAGATTCAGAACAGGAATACAGAACAAAACATGTAAAAAACAGTCCAATCTTCAATTGCATACTGATTTATCGCTCAAAAAGACCTGTTTTCTCAGTGAATTTATGCAAATTCATCACATTATCTATTTTTACTCTTACAATCAGTAAACCTCACTTTGGCCCGGTCGCCAATTGTAAGAGTATTGAGAGTTATTCGATGCCTGCGGTCGGAATGTTTTAAGGGTTAGGATACAAATGAAATTGTATGTAGGAAATCTTAGTTGGGGAACAGATACCGAATCACTTAAGGCTCACTTTGAGCAATTCGGTGCCGTATCAGACGCAGTTGTTATCACTGACAAAAACACAGGACGCTCACGCGGATTTGGTTTTGTCACCATTGACGACGATGACGCAGCTAGAAAAGCAATTGAAGAGTGTGACGGCGTTGAGTTTGATGGTCGAGCCATAAAATGTAGCGAAGCAACTCCAAAAAGAACTTAACAGTTTAGTTTTTCTTTTTCAGGTATAAGTGTGTGGATATAGAGCGGCAAAGTTATCGCTTTGCTATCATCGTTTCGTTATGAAACTAATATTGAGATTGTTTTTTGTTCCAACCGTTCTATCCATGTCTTCGACATTGGAAGCTCATCCAATTTCACCAACAAATGGCATGCGTGAAACTTCACCAAGTTCTACCGCTATCGTTGGCGCGCACATTATTGTGTCACCTACAGAATCGATCGAGCACGGCACTGTAGTCATCGAAGATGGCGCAATCGTCGCTGTTGGAGAAGTTGACGAAGTCAACATTCCAGATGGCACAACAATAGTTATCGCCGAAGGCCTTACGCTCGCGCCCGCCTTTATTGAATCAAAGTTACCAGTACAAGTCATCCAACAGCAAGGCAGCGACGGCAAGCATCCAAATGTCCGCATTCATCCAGAGATTCATGCAACTTCTTTACCCATGCCTGATGGTCGAATGGACACACTTCGCGAAACTGGCTTTGGTGCAGCATGCATCGTGCCTGATTCCGGTATTGCATCTGGTTCAACCGCTTGCATCCCAATTGATGCATCGCAAGAACGACGAGGCGCTTATGTTGCAACTGGTCCGATGACACTTCGCTTTGATTATGGAGGATCGTGGGGAAGCGCTTCATATCCCGGCGCACTCTGCGGGTCCGTTGCACTCATGCGTCAAACATTGTACGACTCAATCTGGCATGCTCATAATGTAGATGTTGCAAATCAGGGTTTGGCTATTCCGCCGATGCCAAGCGTAGCATTCGTCGCATTGAAAGATGTAGTTGAAGGAAACCAAAGCGTTTTGTTTGATTTGAAACATGAATCTGATGTGTTTAGGGCACGCGATTTAGCTAATGAGTTTGGATTTGATTATGCGTTTCTTGGTTGCGGTAAAGAGTATCGACGAACAAAAGAGATTGCTCGCTTAGGGAAGCCGATAGTCGTTCCAGTTAATTTTCCGAGACGCCCTGATGTCTCGACGCCAGATAAGATTGACAATTTGAGTTTGCGAACACTCATGGATTGGGAACAAGCACCAACTAATCCAAAGCGTCTAATGAATGAGGGTTTACCGGTTGCAATCACAATGGATGGTTGCAATCACGGAAGCGAGTTTCTACGTAATATTGAAAAGTCCATCGATAAGGGGCTGAGTGAGGAAGAAGCACTCGCTTCACTGACTACTGTGCCTGCAGAAATGATGGGATTAAAGGAACGGCTCGGCACCATTACGCAGGGCGCATACGCAAACATTCAACTCATCGATGGGGATATTCTCGACCCTGATCGAACCCTCCGAGATATCTGGATTAATGGCAATCGACATCGATTAGAACGTGACCGAGTCCCAAGCGGCGCAAACTCTTTCGCTCTGCATATTGGTGATGAGATGGTTGAAGCAAACATAGACCAAGAGAAGAAGCGGTTTTCACTTGCTGATAATGAAGAACAGCGAATCACCCTGAGAAATACAAGCATCAACCGAGATGGAATCACCGCAACGATGGACGCTACATCTATTGGACAAAGTGGCTGGGGGTCATTGATTCTCGTTGCAGTTGGTGACAACTTAACTGGTTCATTAACTCTTGCAAATGGAGATCGTTTGGCCGTCTGGGGCGAACCAATTGAAGAATACAACGAAGAACAAACTGGAACGTGTTACACAGGTAAGTTAGATGTTGGGCCGACCAAACTAGACATTTCTATTGTCATCCCTGCTGTAGAGGGCAGTGCGGCAATCTTTAACATCGGCTCTCAGGATAAAACAATAAATGAATACTTCATTGATGCGTCTACTGGGAAGATGAGCGGATGGATTGAAAGTCGTGATGGTTCAAGAAGAGAGTTCGATGCAACGCTTGATGGAACCGTACTCCGTGGCACACTCACTGGCGGGCCAACCGATTCAACTCTGTATTTAAAGTTAGGCGATGAACAACCAGAGGAGTTTGAAGATGAGCAATTCGTCATCGAGCCCCTCCCTGTACCCTTTGGGTCGTACGGCAAGTTATCTCCCCCATCCAAACAAGACATTCGATTTGAACATGTCACTGTATGGACTTGTGCTGAAGATGGCATCATTGAAGATGGTTGTCTCATCATTCGGGATGGAAAGATTGACTTTGTGGGTTCTATGAATGAAGCACCTCCAACACGATTTGGCGAAAATGTTTTCGTTGCTAAGGGACTTCACCTGACACCTGGACTCATCGACTGCCATAGTCACACTGGACTTCGCGGCGGAGTCAATGAGTGGACTGAAGCAAATACTGCGGAAGTGAGAATGGAAGATGTCATCGATCCTGATGACGTTGATTGGTACAGGCAACTCGCAGGAGGTCTAACAGCAGCAAATCAGTTGCACGGCTCTGCAAATCCAATCGGAGGTCAAAACAGTGTCGTCTCAATTCGATGGGGCGATGACTCTGATGCGATGCACTTCCCGCAAGCAAAATCAGGCATTAAGTTTGCACTTGGTGAGAATGTGAAGCGGTCCTCCGGTAGATATCCAGATACTCGAATGGGTGTTGAGGCATTTATCCGCGATGCATTCCTTGCCGCTCAAGATTATGAAGATGCTTGGGATGAATGGAACAACACACCTGAATACACGCAACACCGAACCGTCATGCCACGAAAGGATTTGGAACTAGATACGCTTGTTGAAATTCTAAATGGGGACCGACTCATCCATTGTCACAGTTATAGACAAGATGAAATTCTCATGCTCCTTCGACTTGCTGAAGAACTTGGATTCACAATTGGCACACTTCAACACGTCCTAGAGGGTTACAAAGTTGCAGAGATTATTGCTGATCACGGGGCTGGGGCAAGTTGCTTTAGCGATTGGTGGGCGTATAAAGAAGAAGTCATGGATGCAATTCCTCATAACGGCGCAATCATGCATGATGTTGGCGCAGTTGTTTCATTCAACAGCGATTCAAATGACCAGGCGAGACGAATGAACACTGAGGCCGCCAAAGGCGTTCGCTGGGGTGATTTAAGTTCAGAGGATGCCTTAGCCCTTGTCACAATCAATCCAGCCAAACAACTACACATCGATGGCGATGTGGGATCACTTGAAAAAGGCAAACAAGCAGACATCGCTGTTTGGAATGGTGATCCACTTGCGACTACATCTCTTTGCTTGCAAACTTGGATTGAAGGCGCCAGATATTTTGATTTAAAGGAAGATGAGTTGTTAAGAGAGGAAGCACTCAATGAGCGAACTCGGCTCATTGAACTTGCGTTAGCTGCAGCGTATGGTGATCTCGCACCACCAGAACAAGCCGCTGCACCAGTAGAAATTGCTGAGGAGGAGTATACATGCCAGCACCACTAATTGCACTTCTAGCATCACTCTGTATTGCTTCACTTTGTTCTGCACAATCAAGGCAGATTCCTGCACCAAAGCAAACTGTTCCAATTGCAATTCACGGAGCAACTGTTCACACACTTGCTGGTGAAACGATTGATGATGGATATGTCATCATCATGGACGGCAACATCCAACTTGTTGGTCAGGGTTCCCCTCCTATTGCTGATGATGTTCACTTTATCGATGCGAAAGGCAAACACATCTACCCAGGACTTGTTTCTATCGGAACGCAACTTGGGCTTCTTGAAACAGGTGCAACTGATGTGACACACGACCATAACGAGTTAGGTGATATGACCCCAGAAGTCAAAGCGGTTGTTGCAGTCAATCCAGACAGTGACCACCTTCCAGTTACCAGAGACACGGGGATATTGACTGCAGTCATCTTTCCAAGCGGTGGCCGAGTCCCTGGACGATCATCAGCAATCCGGCTTGATGGGTGGACAAATGAAGACCTCACTATCTTGGATGACGCTGGGCTTGTCATCGATTGGCCAAACAACGTACGAAGAAGTTCAAGAGGTGGACCTTTTGGGTACAGCGAATCTGCAGAAGATGCTTCAACAGACGAACTTGATGATCTCATCGAACAAGCAAGAGACTGGAAACAAGCCTACGACGCTGGCGAACGTGACCATGATCTAGCAATGAGCGCAATGCAAAAAGTACTGAGTGGTTCAGTTCCTGTGTACATCAAAGCGCAAACCATCCAACAGATAAACTCAGCAGTTGCATGGGCGAAGCGCCATGGGCTCAACCCCATCATCGTAGGTGGAGCAAACGCCCCAGAATGTGCTGAGTTATTGATTAGTGAAAATGTACCTGTCGTTTGCAATGGCGTCATGTCACTTCCAAGCAGGCGTGATTTGCCATTTGACCAACAGTACACCTTGCCAAAACGCCTTCATGATTCGGGCATTAATTTCTGTATTGCAACTGGTGGCAATGGTGCTCATGAACGCAGATTGCCATTTCATGCAGGTAAAGCAGTCGCATATGGATTGCCAGAAGATGTTGCAATTGAAGCGATTTCTAAGCATGCTGCGAGCATTTGTGGTTTAGGTGATTCGCATGGGACCATTGAGTCAGGCAAATCAGCAACGCTCATACTCACAGATGGCTCTCCCATAGATATCCGCACTAAAGTTTATAAAGCATGGATTGATGGTCGTGAGATTTCTCTTGAAAGCAGACACACTGAACTCAACGATAAGTACAGAGAAAAATACGACCAACTCGGTCGTTAAAATGAGTCTAAGTCTGAGACTCATTTGCCTGAATCCCTGATATCAGTGTGTTTTCGATGTTCTAACTAGTCGGTTGCATGAACTGAATGAAGTGAATAATCGGACTTAATCTCTTGTTTGCATTGATGATAGAGCGATGAACCAACGACAAGTATGGCATGAAATACACATCTCTTCTCTCAATCTGTTCGGTACTCACTCTCACAACAATCTCTTTTAGTCAGGAAACTGTCATGTCCGGTATGGGGGGCGGCTCTTCTGGATTCGGGGGGGTAGACGTCGACGTTCCTAAAGAAGAACAACAAAATGATTGCCCTGGCGACAACAATAATGAAGAAGCCAATCCAAACAATGGGCACCATGATGAAGGTTCACAAGATGAACCCGTCGGTTCTTCTAAACAAGACGAAGTCGTAAACCCTTCTGGCGACGACCAACAAGTCGTTCCCAAACAAAACATCTCTGTATTCGATATCACCAAGTCATGGCTCTCGCTAGCTAATCCAGACAATAGTTGGATTTACACTGCAAGAACAAATGAAAAAGTAGAAGGCTCACCACGAACGAAACTCGTAAAACCAAAACCACAAAGAAAACGTTTTGTATTACGTGGCGATTGTCCAAATGGAACTTCAACATCGCAACAACCAAAGGGTCATCCATCATTTGATGATCAAGTCACCTACCCAAGAAGTTACGCGTGTGATTGTTGCTGCCATTTATCAAAAGGCGATTCAATTGATTTGACTACAAACTCAGATGATTGGGACGACATTTATGATGACTCAACATCAAATGGCGACTCTAACGGCTCATGCGGCAAGTATGGTAATCAGTCAGATGACCGGTACAGTTCAACAGGCAAGGACGACCAAAACGGTTACGAAGACGTCCCTTGTGGTCGCGGTAATGATGACAGGGAATCAACTAACCAAGGTAAGCAAAATGACCGCAAAAAACGAGGCGGCTCATGCGATAACAAAGATGGCCAAGATAGAAGTTATGACGAGTGGTCAGACGATGGCTGCGAATGCACTTGCAACTGCAAACGATTCGGCGAAGTCGTAATCTACGATTAATCACTCACTCACCCTTCAATACAGAAAAAGTCCAGTACCTAGGTGCTGGACTTTATTCGTTCTGCGCGAATTGAGTCAAATGAATAGAGCAAGACTGCTGCCCAAATCAATGAAAACACAATGAGCTGCGTTTGTTCAAAGGGCTCATTAAAGAGCAGAACGGCTAAAAGCAGTTGTCCAGTTGGTGCGATGTACTGAAGAATGCCCATTGTTGACAACTGCACCCTTCTAGCTCCAATTGTAAAGAGTACTAATGGGATAATGGTCATGATGCCGCCGAGCGCAAGACCAAACATGTGCCAACCATTAAACTTATAGAAGATGGTCTGCTCTGTTGATAATGCATACCATTGAAACGCCAAGCATATTGGATATGCAAATGTCATTTCTACAGTTAAGCCCTCAATAGAACCAACTGCAACAATCTTGCGAAGAAGCCCATACATTGCAAAGGTACCTGCAAGAGCAAGTGATATCCAAGGGAGTTCACCCTGTTCAATTGTCAAAAAGATAACGCCTGTAATGGCTAAACAAACAGCAACAAATTGAAGTGGCCTAATTCGCTCTTTGAGGATTACAAAACCAAGCGCTACAGTCACGAGCGGGTTGATGTAATACCCAAGACTTGCTGCGGTGAGTTTGTCTTGAACAATCGCTAACACGAACGTAATCCAGTTAATAGCGATGAAAAACGTCGAACCAAGTAACAGGAAGAGCGTGCGTTTATCTTTCAGTGATTTAAAACACTGAAGGGCTTGCTTCCTAACTAGTAGGATGCCAATCAAAATCGGTAGGCCTGAAAGAATTCGCCAAATGACAAGTTCAATCAATGGAACACTTGCAAGCCATTTGAAGTAAAGAGGTGTAACTGCTGCCCACCACGAATACGCAATGATCGCGCAGATTACGCCGTAGGATGATTTGTTGGATTCGTTCAAATGAGGTACCAGAGCGGGAAGAGGAATATCCAAATCACGTCAACGATGTGCCAGTACAGACCACCGCATTCAACAGCAGCATAATAGCGCTTGTTGAAATCTCCTCTTTGGAGTCGCCACATAAGCCAAAGAATCACGAGCATACCAATGATGACGTGGATTCCGTGAAGACCTGTCATCATGAAGTAAAGACCAAAGAAGAGGTGCGCGTTTGCAGGTCTATCTTTTGCGAGTTGTGGCACTTTTGGTTTTTCATGCTTCTTCGCAGGCAAAAAGACCGCCATCGTTTCGGCCTCAGTGTCATCTATTGGCGCAAGTCCAGAAGGTGCACTGTTTGCAAGAGGAACAGTTGAACGAGGGATATCATCAATAAGTAAGCCCGTTGCAGGTGCAGCGGTTGTCTTTACCTCAGAAACTTGATGAGAGCCAACTTCAACTGGTTCCGTTTGTAGTGTTCTCAGATATGCAACAACGTCATACAAATCTTGTTCTTTGAGCATCGGGTTTCCACCTTTTGCTGGCATTTCAAGTTTTGTAATGCTTGCTTCATCACTTGCTGTTCGACCGACTTCAATAAATTTGACGAGTTCGGCATCGGAATGGTTATGAACATATGGGCTTGTGTTGAGCGCTGTTCCTTGTCCGGGGACGCCTTCACCGTTTGGCCCGTGGCATGAACGGCATGCAGCGTCCCACCACTTTTTACCTGCTGCAGCATCGCCCGGTTCCAAAGCAACAGTTGGTTCTCCATGACCCTCTCCATGGTCACTGACTTGATAAAACGCAAGTCCGCCAAGCAAATGCTCATGGAACTTATGTGAGTATTCAATTGACTTAATCACCATAAAACCGCACGCACATAAAAGCGTAACAGTCAATGAAATCATTGCAGCACGTTTACGTTCAAGTTGAACATATGTGATTGCCATCGCCATCGTTAATGAACTGATGAGTAGTACAGCCGTATTGAGTCCGCCCCAAAACTCGTCTAGGAATTGTTCACCCCATTTAAAGAGTTCAGGGTGGTTTCCTCTGAAGATTGCATACCCGCAGAAGAGGCCGCCAAACAATAGAACCTCAGTCGCTAAGAACAACCAAATACCCAACTTCGCCGCATCATGCTGTTGTGCCATATCGCGGTAGTGATGTTGAAGGTTTAGTTCGTGGCTCTCTGCCATGGGTCGTTGCTCCAGATGTATCTAATGGTGAGTGGGCTTAACGATAATGAAAGCGGAGTATACCGTAGTTTATGCCTCAAAGAGACCACTAAATCGTTGAGATTGGCGGTGGATTTTGATGTTTTTTGAGAGTAATAGAAGGCGGTTGGATGCGTCATTTCGTACCATAGATGGAATGCCGTTTATCACTGTCATCCTCATTCTTATCACATGTATTGGTTCGGAGACCGAAATGCCAACGTATTCTCGATCGGGACACATCATCACGCCACTGAGCGAAGAAGAAAAGAAGCCCTTAGTCGCCAAACTTGATGCAGAAACAAAGCGAATCACCCAACGTTCTGGAACGGAACGGCCATTTTGTGGCACTTTGCTAGATAACAAGAAAGATGGCTTTTATGCCTGTGTGGTGTGCGGACTTCCACTATTTGCAAGTGAACATAAGTTCAACTCAGGAACCGGCTGGCCTAGTTTTTTCTCCCCTTACGACCCCGAACATGTCACGACTGAATCTGACGAATCTCATGGCATGGTCAGAACAGAAATCTTATGCACGCGATGCGATGCTCATTTGGGACATGTCTTTGATGATGGTCCTAAGCCAACGGGCAAACGGTTTTGCCTAAACTCCGCTTCACTCCATTTTTATGAAGAGGGCGAAGAATTGCCTGATGCTTCAAGGCCCGCTGAACTTGAAACAGCATATTTTGCCGGCGGGTGTTTTTGGGGTATTGAACACTACTTCCAAAAAGGCAATGGTGTAGTCAACGCAGTGAGTGGTTACATGCAAGGTGACTCAGAAGACCCAACATATAAAGATGTCTGCAGCGGTACATCGGGACACGCTGAAGTCGTGATGGTGCAATTCGATCCAAACATCATTTCTTATCCTGAACTTGTGGAAGCGTTTTTCAAGATGCATGACCCAACTCAGTTAAACAGGCAAGGTCCTGATATTGGAAGCCAATATCGTTCGGGCATTTTTACGACTTCACAATCTCAGTTCGATGTAGCAAAAACGTACATCGAAAAGTTAACTGCAGAAAAACAATACGACAAACCAATTGTCACTGAAGTTGAACCAGCGAAGAAGTTCCATCCTGCGGAAGAGGGACACCAAGATTACATCGAGCGAACTGGCAGAGCATGCCATGTCACCGACCCATGGAAAAACTAACTATCTTCTTCAACTGAGCGCTTAAGCAGTACGAGAATGACAAACGCTAGAAATGTCGCGCAAAATGCAAGTGCGTACTGACCGAGTCCAACGGCAACACCTATTGCAGCCGTCATCCAAATGCCAGAAGCAGTAGTCATGCCTTGAACTCGACCTCTTGACTGAATGATTGCTCCAGCACCAAGAAAACCAATGCCCCCCACTATGCCAGCAATAACACGGCTTGTATCAAGGCGTAACATTTGCTGAAGCCCTGCTTCTTGCTCAGCGTTGACGAGTTGCAACATCGCAGAAATTCCAACGAGCGTAAACGTTGCAGCACCCAAACTTACAAGTGACATTGTTCTGAGTCCTGCTGGCTTTGAATGAAGTCGTCTATCGAGTCCAATGATTGCGCCAAGAATAGCAGCAAGGACCAGTCGTATGATGAGTTCTTGCGTCGTGATTGTCATGAGTCCATTGTATCTCCGCGGAGGCGCATTAACTTTGACCGCTCCTCTAGAAACTCTTCTTCGCGACTTGCAAGGTGCGATTTAATCGCTTCAAGTTGCTTTTCCGCTTCCCGCTTAGCAACTCGACTGTCACCTCCATGGCGTGGATCTTCTTCAATTTGTTCTAAGTCCATCGCCATCACAAGCGCTACGAGTTCGGCATCGATAGTCGGCTCCCCTGCAGTTGCTGCAACCTTATCAAGTGCTTCAAGTTCTTCATGAATTCGTTTTGTGACAACTTCGATATCTTCATGTGGACCAAACATCAAAAGCGACTCGCGAGTTGTCAAACGTCGCTTTTCAATTGAGTCCTCTAACTGTTCGATTCTCGTGTGGAGTTGCTCTGTTTCTTGGTCAATCGGTATTGGGGGAATTGGCTCGACAAACTCATCCAACTTTACTTTGGACCCCCGCTTAACGATTTTGCAAAACCATCCTGAGATTTTGTACGCTTCTTTCAAACGTCGCATCGCTGTTGGAACTGGAGTTGGATTCCCATGAACAGCAGCATTCCCATCTCTTCGAATTGCATGCATGCTGTCTGCCTGTCTTCTTGGAACAATGCCGTTACGTTCAAGTGCACCAAGCATCGACCCCAAGTCTTGAGAAATATCTTGTCTCATCTGAAGTTTTGTCAACTTCTTTGCCATCGTTTCTATCATCAAGCGAAGTTTAAACATGCAAGAGTCTGGATCAGAGTGCACATACTCCTCCGCTTGCTTGGCAAGCTGAGCAACTCGTTTATCAAACCGCTCAAGGAACTGAAAATTCGTCTCTTGGTGGGTCAAGATTGACCCCCTTGTGGTCTGAGCATTGATGCTATCACTC
>PBEX01000027.1 GCA_002718515.1 Phycisphaerae bacterium | reverse complement strand
CCATAGGTCGTGTCATATCCAGTTGACCCATAATCAATTGCTGTTGTGGCAAGAGCATTTTCAACATCATCTGGAGACAAGCTGTTGTCCATAGAAAATACGAGCGCCGCAACACCTGCAACATATGGTGAGGCGAATGAAGTTCCATCGATTGTCGTTGTATTACCTGTGCCATAACCATCACCACCCATACGATCAGTAGTTCGGATGCTCGCGCCAGGTGCTGATATGAATAGGCCATTGCCAGAAGTGCTAAAATCAGCAAGATTGCCATTTGATGCCATTGCAGCAACAGCATTCACACTACTCAAGTTTGCAGGCCAGCCAATATTTGTGCTTCCGTCATTGCCAGCTGCAGCAATATGAAGTACGCCTTGTGCTCTTGTTTCATTAAATGCAGTTGAAATTGAAGCAGATCCTGACCCGCCACCCCAACTTGAATTTGTCACTTTTGCACCTACGTCAGCGGACCAAGTGATGCCATTAACTGTCCAGCTATCTTGAGATTCAAGAAAGCCTAAGCAGAATCCAAAGATGCTAATTTCATTAAATATCTTGCCTGCTCTTACAGTGCAATGAGGTGCAACACCTACCACACCAACATTATTATCGATTATTGCTGAAACGCATCCTGCAACTGCAGTGCCATGATTATCGCAACTGTTTGACGGGTCCCCGCCTTCACTTGCTCCAGTAAATGTTTGACCTGGCAGTTGATTGATATCAGTGTGATTTTGATCAATTCCTGAATCGAGGATGACCACAGTAACATCTTCATTGCCAAATGTAATGTCCCACGCTTCAACAGCATCCATATCATGATTATTTGATTGACTTAGTCCCCACTGCTGCGCAAATTCAGGATCATTTGGAATGTAGTAACTCTTTTTCCATGAAATAGCATCAGGTTCTACAAATTCAAATATTGGCATTGATGCTAATTCATTTGACATATCTAAAATTTCGAGACCAGAAGTGATTGTTGTTTTGACTCTATATAAGTTATCAATACCTGAATAGTTCTTTTCAATAGTGCCTAATTTCAGAAGTAATTGCTCTGCTTCAATTGGATTAGCATTGCTTGCAACTCTTGCCATTAAATGTTGAGTTGGTATGTAGGGTAGGTTGTCATTGCTTAAAAAGACAGGCGAAACAAAATCATACCGCTTGGAATCATGTAGTTTCTCAACTATATTTGAAATCGATTGGAACGAGTTAGCATCAACTTTGACATATGCAAATCCAGGAACTGAACTCAGTGCATATTCACTGTTAATGTCTTGGACAAATCTTGGAACCTCAGGTGAATTATTCTTGTCATAAACGACAATCATCGTGTGGTCAATTGACAAGTTTTGGGTTTCGTCAAAGTAAGTGTAATAGTGTGTTCCGTTAGAACTAAAAAATGCGGAAAGCATAGCGATCGAACTAATTGATAAACTCATAAGTTTCTCCTATCTGACATACTTTATCATCAGTGAGCTAAAAGTAAAAAGGTAAAATAGCAATTTACTTTATGTCTTTATCTGAGCGTCCCTTCATTCGACTTGTTACTCTCTGCATTCTTTATGTAGCGCAAGGTATCCCATATGGTTTTGTAACGGTTACTTTTGCGGCATATCTTGCTGAGCAAGGCAAAAGTGTAGAGGCTATTGGAACACTAACTGCCATGTCAACGCTTCCATGGACCTTCAAGTGGCTTTGGGGGCCATTGATTGACCGATTTGGTATCCCTTCAATGGGAAGGCGAAGACCTTGGATTTTGCTTGCGCAACTAGGAATGATTCTCACTATATGTGCGATGGCAATGATTCCTGAGCCTCAATCCAAATTAGTTTTACTTGGATGGCTGGTATTTCTACATAACATCTTTAACTCTCTTCAAGATGTTTCTGTAGATGCACTTGCAGTTGATTTGCTTCGAGAGTCTGAAAGAGGCAGAGTCAATGGTTTTATGTATGGCTCAAAATATTTTGGCATATTTCTTGGCGGCGCATTCTTATCACGATTTGTTGACACAGGCATGTCACTTGCTTTCACAATCCAAATCGCACTACTCATTGCGATCTTGCTCTTTCCATTGTTTTTGCGCGAGCGAGCAGGCGAAAAGTTGCTGCCGTGGACAAAGGGCTCAATCCAACTTAAGCCATCTGAGCAACTTGCAGATAACGCCTTCAAACTATTCGGCTATCTCAAGAAAGCGTTTTCACTTCGCGCAACAATTCTCACGGGATTAGTAGGATTGTTCATGTTTATTGCAAGTGGCGTTCTTTCCCCCATTACGAAAGTGCTCTTCATTCAAGATTTGGGTTGGGAGCGCATTCAACTCACTGACATTGAAGGTGGATACGGTGTTTTCTGTGGTCTCGCAGGCGCAATGTTTGGCGGCATACTCGCGGATAAGTTTGGACCCAAGCGTGTTGCAACGATTGGCTCAGTCATTCTTGCATCGCTGTATATGACATTTGGATTGTCGTCCCCAGAGACAGGCATTCTTTGGTTTGATTGGTATGACAATTCGTTTGTTTATTCATACATCCTCGTGTCAACATGGATGGAGTCGATGATCTCAGCGAGTCTGTTTGCAATGTGTATGACTGTCTCGTGGCCGAAGATTGCTGCAACGCAGTTCACTGCGTACATGGCAATCTTAAACTTGTCGACTTCGACAGGTCTTAAAGTCTCTGGATTCTTGAGCGAACACATGACTGTGCCAACAATTTTCGTGTGCGTTGGCATCCTTCAATTCATTGTCGTCGTGCTCTTCCCGTTTATTGATGTGCATCAAACACGTAGAGAACTAGGGCACGAAACTTAAGCTGCAACAACTGCTGTTGCGAAAACAAGCACAGCAAGGGCTAACGTAAGACCGAACGTAATGCCCTCTAGAACGAGCGCAATAATGAGGGACTTCTTCAAATCGCCAAGATCTTTAGCGATGAAGTACGTCATAAGGCAAACTGCTGAGAGTGGACCAAGAATGTCCCAGATGATTGACGCGCCTAAGAACTTTGGAACAACGATTCCAATCACGACATGAATGAAAGTTGCTGCGAAACAGATTCGGTATGCATCTGAATACGCATTTGATTCGCCGACGACCATATGGCAACGCCAACGAGAACAATAATGAGTTCAATGAGACCCATTAGGTTTTCTTAATCACAACTGCTGTGCCGTAACAAAGAACTTCGGTTGCAGCGTCTTGAAGGTCTGAAGAATCGTACCTGAAACCAACAACTGCATTCGCGCCGAGTTGCTCAGCGTGTTTAAGCAGATGTTGATAAGCATCTTGGCGAGTTTGTTCACACATTTCAGTGTATGCGCCAATTTTGCCGCCAATGATATTTTTAAGACCACCCATGATGCCTTGAATAATGGTGGGCGACCTCACCACAATGCCTCTTACGATGCCTTTGTATTCGACAATTTCATGTCCATCAAAATTAAACGTTGTTGAAACTGGTATTGACATAAAAAAAAGTATACCGTAAAAATTGTGATGAACATGCTCCTTTCAACTTGGTCATTCAGCGAATCTATTCTCAATGCGGTTGCTTCAACACTTGGCGACAGTGCAAATGCACTTGATTTAGTCGAAGCATGCGCAAAAATGGCGGAAGCAGATGAATCGATCGACTCAGTTGGTGTTGGCGGATACCCAGATGCTGATGGGCGCTGTACGTTTGACGCAGCAGTGATGCTCTCGCCTAGCCAAAGTGGCGGAGTATGTGCAATTGAACGCCACAAGCATGCCGTGTCAGTCGCACGGCTCGTGATGGAGCAAACAAGTCACACGCTTCTTGCCGGTCCCCTTGCAGATGCCTTTGCTGATGAACACGGCTTGGAATCAGTTGACATTCTCGCTCAGGCATCTAAAGAGAAATGGTTGAAGTGGAAAGATGACCATCAGCCGANTGAGACGCTNGCNCCGTATGACACTGGAACGGGNAAACTCTTTGGTAACCACGACACAATTGGAACGCTNGCANTNGANGCNNGTGGAACGATGGCAGGCNCATGCAGTACGAGTGGNATGGCNTGGAAAGTCCCTGGAAGAGTNGGNGATTCNCCAATCATCGGNCATGGACTNTATGTCGATCCCAAANGAGGCGCAGCAACCGCAACGGGTCATGGAGAACTCATCAGTGGAGTGTGCAGTTCNTTTCTCGTNGTGGAATTNATGGGNAGAGGTGCATCGCCAATCGAAGCNATTCAAGAAATGTTAGAACGGGTGGATCACAGTTATGACATTGAAANNGAACATCAAGTTGCGTGCATAGCCCTGACTNCAGANGGNCAATTCGCAGGTGGNGCTCTTCGCNATGGNTTCACCTATGTTGTTTNTCAAAATGGGCCCGCGGAAGTNAAAAGCCCCGAGTTTGTACTTTATCCCTAAGCCGCTTTTCGTACATGTGTGAANTGTTTCAGAGGNGGNACCTTGCATANCGCCATGACTTCATCCACCTCGGCTGACCCAACGATATGGACGCTNGTTCCNATTGAATCTGCCCTTCTTAAAATCGCAACTAAACATGCAGCGAGTTTTGTGTCAGCACAGTTGACTTGAGTGAGATTAAGCCAAATCGTGTCTGGGCTTNGTTCTAATGTTTGTAACACNGATTGCCAGAATCCCCTGACGTATTCAATGTTCGTTAAATCGCCCCCGATGACGACAGCGTATTCGTTTGGGGAATCAGTTGAGATGACAAATGAAGATGGCTCTTCTGATGGGGTTCCACCCATAAAGTTGTAAGCAATCACAGCACGGCCTCCAGGTGCGTAGTTCGTTGTTTTGCAGATAATCCATTCAGGGGCTCTGCTTTTCATCAAATATGAAAAAAGCCCATCAATTCTTTGATGGGCTTTGAAGGGTTGATTGCGTTGCTCTTTAGTGGTCAATCACTGGATATGGTGAGAGCACTGATGGTTTATCCAAAAGGAGTGCTCTTCGCCAGTCATCGATGTATTGGCGGTCATTGGCGTTATTGACAACGACGATGCCAGCACGTTCNGTTTGGCTGTTTTCAGCGAGACCTCTCATGTTTGGTGTCAAATCTGAAAGGATGGNCTTGGANTGNGAATCGGTCGTTGTTGTTGGTGAGCATGCTGTCATGCTGAGAACGAGACCACTACCTAATAATAAAACTGCTTTGTTTTTCATGATTTCATATCCTATCAGGAAAGAGTGAAGAAATGGNTAGTCNCTAANTGTGACTTCATATAGTTTAACTGCTATCCTTCACCACACTATGCCNGANGAACTAACAATTCAAACTTTTCAANCGTTGATTCGNGACCGNTATNTCAAAACNGACTCTGANAGAGGNGTNGGNGGGACATTTTTATGGCTCTCNGAAGANTTNGGNGANCTCGCNCACGCNCTNGGCAAGTGGCAGCGNGGNGATGGNGATATGGANAATCTTGCAAGANGANTTCGCNGACGTCATCGCNTGGGTGACNACGCTAGCNAANATCACTGGNGTNGANCTNNCNGAAGCNNTNCNTNANAAGTACATNNAAGNNGGCGGNCCTNCTGGAGAAAAATGAATAGAGTNGANTCGATTTTTTCANCGTTAAGAGCAAGANNGCAAAAAGGCAATCATGCCNTTTNTNGTNGCNGGNCATCCNACGCTTGANCGATACNGCAGAAGCCATNAANTNNATGAGNGANNAAGGNGCAGATGTCATCGANNTTGGNATCCCCTTTTCNGACCCAATCGCTGATGGNCCTGTGATNTCNGNNGCCATGCATGAGGTGCTTGAAAGAGGCGTGNCACCAAGCAACATCATGGAAATGGTNNAGNGCNTNAGNGNNNANGTNTCNGCAGCNCTCATTGCAATGGTGAGTTATTCAATCGTCAAGAAATGCGGTTCAACTGCTTTCATCGACGATTTAAAAACCGCTGGCTTTGATGGGGTCATCATTCCTGATATCGACGTCGAAGAAGCCAAAGAACTCAGTTCCTATTGCCAATCGATTGGACTNACCTTCACGATGCTCATCGCACCAACGACGACAGAAGNGAGATTGAACGAACTCGTTTCNCTTTCATCAGGATTCCTCTATCTACTTGCTAGAGTGGGTCTCACAGGAGAGCAAAGTGAGTTGCCTGACCTCGAAGNCCGTATCGCCAAACTCCGAACTGTGACGGACCTTCCAATTGCAGTTGGGTTTGGCATCTCNACCAGGGAGCAAGTGGCTCAGGTCCATCAACATGCAGACGCTGCCATCGTTGGCTCTGCATTAGTCAGGCGAATGAATGAGAGTGAACACCCCTCCGAAACAGCAAAACACTTTGTTCTTGAAATTTCTTGAAATAGACTTGAAACAAAAGTGACAATGTTAGATACTGNGAGTGAATTGGCAGGAGGCCCTCATTCATGGAAACTAACACTATGACACAAGCAATGGACGTGCACGCAACTGACTACTGTGACCGTTACGGATGTAACACTTTTTCTGGAGATGTGATGCTTCGGTTCCTTGAACCAGAAGTNTATGAATCACTTCAGGAAACGATGAAGAAGGGCAAGCCCCTTGATCCAGCGATTGCAAACAGTGTGGCGCACGCAATGATGGAATGGGCAATCGAAAATGGTTGCACGCATTACACACACTGGTTCCAGCCGCTNACNGGTGCGACTGCTGAAAAGCATGATGGATTCCTTGAGCCAAAAGGCACNGGCGCTATTGCAGAATTCAAAGGTGACATGCTCATCCGTGGTGAGCCAGATGCGTCAAGTTTTCCATCGGGTGGCATACGTGACACTTGGGAAGCACGGGGTTACACCGCTTGGGATGCAACAAGTCCTGCCTTTATTCTTCCAAACGAAGAAGGCGGAACACTCTGTATTCCAACNGCGTTTGTTTCGTGGACGGGTGAAGCGCTCGATAAGAAGACGCCCCTGCTCCGTTCAATTGACGCNGTCAACCAACAGGCAATGCGNCTTCTCAAATTCTTCGGAACAGATGAAGGNGTGACTCGCGTTGAAACAACACTTGGTTCAGAACAAGAATATTTCTTAGTTGATGAAGCATTNGTTGCAGANCGNCAAGANCTNCTNATNTGTGGNCGAACNCTNNTNGGTGCGATGCCNCCAAAAGGTCACCAACTTGATGACCACTACTTCGGGAAGATTCCTGAACGCGTTCTCGCGTTTATGGATGATGCTGAACGNCAACTCTATGAGTTAGGNATTCCTGTGAAGACNCGACATAATGAAGTTGCGCCGGGTCANTATGAGNTTGCNCCNACGTTTGAAAATGCNAATGTNGCAACNGACCANCAAATGCTCTTGATGCAAGTCCTCAAGTCTACTGCNGCNGCACACGGTTTTGCATGTCTTATGCACGAGAAGCCTTTTGCAGGCGTAAATGGTTCAGGNAAACACAATAACTGGTCAATCGCAACTGATACCGGTGTCAACTTGCTCAATCCTGGTTCAGAGCCACAAACACACTGGCAATTCCTCACCTTCCTATGTGCCGTCATCCGAGCCGTTGACTTACACGCTGACTTGCTTCGTGCGTCGATTGCATCCGCAGCCAATGATCACAGNCTAGGTGCGAANGAAGCGCCACCTGCAATCATCTCAATTTACTTGGGTCAAATGTTAAGTGACATCCTCGAGCAAATTGAGTCAGATGAGCCAAGGAGTGCAAAAGATGGTGGCACNCTNGATTTNGGNGCNGCNACNATGCCACTNGTCAGCAGACACAGTGGTGACCGTAACCGAACGAGCCCATTTGCATTCACTGGTAACAAGTTTGAATTCCGAGCAGTCGGTTCAACATCTTCNGTTGCTTGGCCAAACACGATCCTCAATACAATCATTGCAGANTCAATCGATTACATCGCAACAACGCTTGAAGCNGAACTCGCTGGCAGTTCTTCTGGCGAACAGAAAGAAACAGCAGTGAGAGCCCTGCTTAAAGACATTGTCAAAAACCATAAGCGAGTGGTCTTCGATGGTGACAACTATTCTGCAGAATGGCATGCTGAAGCGGAAGCGAGAGGTCTGCCAAACCTAAGAACTGCAGCNGATGCANTACCNGCCTTTGGTAGTGATGTCGCAAGTGAACTCTTTAGTCGATTTAACGTCTTATCAGCCCGTGAACTTCACGCTCGTGAGGAAGTNTTGCTTGAGCAATATTGCACGATNGTNAGCATCGAAACTCGAACGCTNGTGAACATGCTTTCAACGCAAATTTTGCCTGCTGCACTTAGGTATCAGTATGAACTTGCAGCACAAGTGAAAGCNTCNCAAGANGTCTCNNTNAANTGCCNGAGANCNNTGGCNCGATTNACTGANGTNTCNGCNNTNNCTGAAGCAATGCAAGAGTCGATNGAAACGCTGCAAACAGCAGTTGCCAAGGAACATGAGTCAACCCTCGCTCATTCAGCNTATGTTCGAGATTCAATCATCCCAGCGATGACTGTTGCCCGCGAAGTATCGGATCAACTTGAAATGCTTGTTCCAGATGACATCTGGCCACTGCCTTCATACACAGAGATGCTNTTTGTTCGCTAAGTAAGCACGATTTGTAGCGAATTCGTTACTCCCCTTTTTGAAACGCTGACTAGTTTTCAANCGCGTTTTCGGGTATCCTACNGGACTTGGAAAAAGCACACGGTCTCGTCGTCATTGGGANCACTATGTGGCCTGAAAGAAGGAAAATCAAGACATGAACGCAACTGCTACGAATCAATACAACATTACTGTAGAGCCAGCTGGACCAGCTCGAGTCAAGGTCTCAATCGCTGTTCCAGTTGAAACCATCGACAGTAAACTCACTTCTGCTGTTGGCATGCTCAAGCAGCAGGTGCAGTTGCCGGGTTTTCGTAAAGGCAAAATCCCTCAACATATCCTTGAGAAACGATTTGGCGACTCNATCCGCCAAGAAGCTCGCAATGAACTCATTGCAGAGGCCTGGAACCAAGCCCGTGAAGAACACGATTTAAAACCCCTAGGTGACCCAGAGCCAGTTGGTGACCCTGCTGAACTCACGCTTGAAAGCGGAAAACCGCTTGAGTTTGCTGTTGAAGTCGAAGTCATGCCAACATTNGAACTTCCTGAGTTCGATGCAATCGAATTGCAAAAACCAATTGTTGAAGTCACCGATGAGCATATTGAAGAAGAGGTCGTCAGACAAACCATTAGACATGGCAATTTGGAAGATGTTGAAGGNGGCGCAGAAGAAGGCGANTCNNTNATTGGTCCNGCNAGCGTNATTCTCAACGATGGNGATGAGACATTCTTTAAAACNGAACAAACACGCATTAGCGTTCCAGCNAGTGATGGNTCAGGACAAGTGCTTGGAGTCCACATCGAAGATTTGGGCAAACTCGTGACCGGTGCAAANGTTGGNGATGAGATTGTGATNACAACGACTGGTCCAGAAGAACACGAGTTAGAAGAAGTNCGNGGTTCTAAGGTTGAAATCACATTCAATGTCGTCCAATCAGTTCGAGTCAAACCATTGACAAACGAAGAGTTGTACAANCTCTTTGGACTTGAAAACGAAGATGCGTTAAAGGAACAGTTGAAACTCGCGCTTGAACTACGCAGAGATCAAGACCAAGCTTCTGTACTCCGTAAACAAGCAGTTGATAAGGTNTCTGCTCTCGTTGAGATGGAACTCCCTGAGAAAACGACTGCGATGCAGGCAGAGCGAGATTTGCAACGNATGCGAACNGAACTTCAGTCGAGCGGTAAACTCAGTCTNGATGAAGTCGAAGCCGAAGTTGCTAAAGCTCGCAGTGGTTCAACTGAACAATCCAAAGAGCGATTAAAAAACTTCTTNATTTTGGCAAAACTCGCTGAGCATTTCCATGTNACTGTTGGCGAGCACGAGGTGAATGCTCGTATTGCTGAGATTGCAATGCAAAATGGCATGCGTCCAGAAGAAATGCGGTCAAGACTTGCTGAACAAGGTCAACTTCCACAAATTCAAATCGTGGTTAAAGAGGACAAGGCAGCAGACCANCTNGTTGCNGCATGTACTGTGAAGGAAGTNCCACTTGAAGAGTGGCAAGCATCGCAGGGCATCGAAGGTGNACCTACACCTAAGAAGACCAAGAAGAAGAGNAGTAAAAAGACTGCTTCAAAGAAGAAGACTAAAAAGAAGACTACNAAAAAGTCTACTAAGAAGTCANCTGAGAAGTCATAGTGCTTCTTGCGAGTGCTCTAACTGAAGTCATCCCTGCAACTCTATTGTTGATTGCGATTACCGTTGTCGGTTTTATCATTTTGATGAAATTGAAGAAGTCGATGAACAGNACTCCAGAACAAACGACNACTTTTTCTCTTCGTGATATTGAACGGCTCAGAGANGAAGGTCAAATGAGTGAGGANGAGTACGAGCGTGCTCGACAATCAATCATTGATGCTGCGAAGAAAATGACTTCCGATATTCCTGAAAAGAGCGATTTATAACCCCTATCGTTCAAAAAAAGAGGACTTTCTATGGTCAATGGCCGTTATTTGTGCCACAATAAAGTCGTGGTGAGAAGCACCGCAAATGAAGGAAAGATAGACGCAGTTTATGAGTCGAAGAGATAGCAAAAAGAAAATGAANGGGAAGTTGAAACCTGAGCCAATCGCAAGGCAAGGCACTCCATTTGATGGCGACTTTGGAGATGGAGGTCATGGCGGTGGTCATGATGATGGTGGTTCAGGCGCGGGCGGTTCTGGTGGTTCAGGTGGGGATGACGGCGGTTTTCGTGGTAGACGCGTCACTGTATGTTCATTNTGTGGGAANACTTCACGAGAAGTTGGACCAATGGTTGAAGGTCCAAATGAAATCTATGTCTGTTCNAACTGCACAGACTTATGCCAAAACATNTTTAAGCAAGAGCGAAGAAGAATTAGCGCGTCGCANCCGATGTTTACATCGATTCTCACGCCACGGCAGATTAATGAATACTTAGATCAATATGTCATCGGTCAAGACCGAGCAAAGCGTTCATTAGCAGTCGCTGTACACAACCATTACAAACGGTTGTCTCAACTCGAAAACGCTGACCGAGATGTTGAACTTGATAAATCAAACGTGTTACTCCTTGGTCCTACCGGAACTGGCAAAACACTTCTTGCAAAGACTTTGTCAAGGATTCTGAATGTTCCGTTTGCGATTGCTGATGCAACGACATTAACAGAGGCAGGTTATGTTGGTGAAGACGTAGAAAACTTGTTACTTAAACTGCTCCAAGCCGCAGACTTCGATTTGGATGCTGCTCAACGTGGCATTATCTATATCGATGAGATTGACAAGATTGGCAGAACCACACAGAACGTATCGATTACTCGTGATGTTTCTGGTGAAGGCGTTCAACAATCACTGCTCAAAATGCTAGAAGGCGTTGTTGCAAACATTCCACCACAAGGTGGGCGAAAACACCCTGAGCAGCAATATATTCAGATGGACACGAAGAATATTCTCTTCATCTGTGGTGGTTCATTCGATGGCATTTCAGAGATTATCTCTAAGCGAATTGGTAAGGCTAGAATTGGTTTTGGTGGCTCCTCAGCAGACGAATCGAAGCTCACAGAGCAAGAGCAAGAGATGAAGTTGCTAGATCTCGTGAACAACGAAGACATCCTGCAGTTTGGTTTGATTCCTGAACTTCTTGGCCGATTACCGATTGTGACGCCGCTCATGCCACTTACAGAAGACGCGATGGTGAGGATTTTGACAGAGCCTCGCAACGCCATCATTAGGCAATATCAGCACCTCTTCTCGCTTGAGGCAGCAAAGCTGGAGTTTACGGATGATGCGCTGCATCTCATTGCTAAACGGGCGATGGAACGTGGAACGGGTGCGAGAGCACTCAGAGCGGTCATCGACAACTTCATGATAGACGTCATGTATGACCTTCCTGACAAGGATAATGAGAACATCGTGTACCGCATCACTGCAGCTGCAATTGAAAATGGCTTAGACCTTGATACATTGCGTGTCCCAGACTCCAAAGCCAAAGAATCGGCATAACCTTAGACCAATTGATCGGATTGCATTAAAGCCCCTTCTTGTGGTATAATGGTCAATTCGCATCAAAATGCGATGTAGGAGATTTATCAATGCCTCGAGTATGTCACTTTACTGGTCGAAAGACAACTGTTGGTCGCAAAATCAGATACCGCGGTAAGCCGAAGTATCAAGGCGGTATTGGTTTAAAGGTCACTGCGAACGATAAACGCCGTTTTAAAGCGAATTTGCACAATGTTCGCGCGATTGTTGATGGCGTTCCGCAACGCATCAAAGTCTCCGCAAAAGCAATCAAGCAAGGATTAGTCGTTAAGCCGCTTAAGCGTAAATACGGCTATACGAGAGATCAAAAATTACAAGCAGCTGGTTAAACCAGGCTGTTTTTCTGCAGAACCTCCTTTTTTTGGAGAAATTTTTCAATTTTTCGCTTTTTTTCAGCGATAACGTCCGAAAAAAACGCTCTTTTGGTTGACGCCCCAAGTTTCTTGCGTATTCTTAGAGAGTCCACATACAGGCAAAAGCACCCCTAAATGGGAGTGAACCAGCATTTTGAATGTCTGAGCACTCCGAACTCAAAACCGTGCAACGGGCCACGACAACTTAACAATCCTTTTCGTTTTAACATTGCCTCTGCTTTGTTCTTCTTTTTTCATGCTGTCTAATTGCCGTTTATGAGTCAACACATTCATGTCCAATGATATTCAACGTGTGAGAGATGCAGTCGATCTTGTCGCACTCATCAATGAATATGTGCCACTTCAGCCCAAAGGGCGTGAATGGGTCGGTGTTTGTCCATTTCACGACGATAACCGCCCTTCAATGTCGGTCGTGACGCATCGAGAAAACGCGTTCTATCACTGCTTCTCTTGTGGTGCAACGGGCTCATGCTTTACGTTTCTTGAGAAGTATCTGAATATGAGTTTTGGAGAAGCATTGCGGATGCTCGCAGAACGCGAAGGCATTGAACTTGAGGGCAGAACGAAGCAGCAAGAAGAAGCAGTTTCAACGAAACGTGTGTTGCAAGATGTCGCTAATTGGGCGAAACAAAAATACGTAACAACATTGCAAGATTCTGCGGAGGGCAAACAAGCGATTGACATTCTTAATGGGCGCGGTTTTTCTGAAGAAACAATTCAGAAGTTTGAACTTGGTGTTGCCCCAGATGCGTGGGATTTTATTGCGGCGAACTTGCGGGGCAATGACGCACGTATTCAAAAAGCAAAAGATGTTGGACTTCTGAAAGAAAAGCAAAGCGGGCATGAAACGCATGTTTATGACACTTTTAGAAACCGAATCATGTTCCCGATTTGGGATGCATTTGGCAAGACGATTGCTTTCGGTGCTCGCCGTATCAACGAAGAAGCTGAACCAAAATACTTGAATAGTCCTGAAACAGAATTATTCCACAAATCAAAAACACTGTACGGCATGCACCTTGCACAAAAATCGATTCGTGATGCAAAATTGGCAATTGTCGTTGAAGGTTACACAGATGTGATTGCCTGTCACCAAGCGGGTGTCGAGCATGTTGTAGGAACGCTTGGGACAGCGTTTACAAAAGAACATGCAACAATGCTCTCGCGGTTGTGCAATGAAGTCGTTCTCGTCTTTGATGGAGATGCTTCAGGTCAAAAAGCAGCCGACCGTGCAATCGACATCTTCTTCAATACACCAGTTGATGTTCGTGTTTGCGTTCTTCCGGAAGGTAAAGACCCTGCAGATGTCGCAACTGATAAAGCGTCATTTGAAGGTTTTGTTGAAAGTGCAACAGATGCGTTGACATACAAACTTAACCGCTTGCAATTGGAGTTAGATGGCGAAACAACGACGACAGGTCAAACGACTGTCGTTCATGCCTTTTTACAATCACTTGCTCAGCTCGGTTTCGACTCAATGTCTGGGTTAAGAAAGCGATTTGTATACGAACGACTAGGCCAACTCTTATCAATGCCAATGACTGATGTCGAACAACTCATGAACGCCCAGTTGCCGAATCGCCCTGCTGCAGTTACGCCAACCAATCAGTCTGTAAGCGAACCAGCCCCAATTGCCATAGGCAATGTGTCAACGAAACGTCAAAAAGCAGAACAAGAACTCATTGGTGTTTGTTTGTATGACCCAAATGAAGCTTCTGGTGTGTTAAGAGAAACCGAGAGAAAAATTACGACTGAAGATTTTGTCGACCCCCTTTCGAATACTGTCGTGTCGCTAATCTTGCCAAAGCTGATGACTGGGTTGACATTTACGATGCCAGAAATTCTCGACGAGTTGAACCCAGAACTGCGTTCGGAAGCATCGCTTTTGTTCTTCCACGGAGAACGACTTTGTGAAAACGAGGGAAGCGTGATGAGTGCAATGAATACATCTCTTAAGGCGTTTTTCGACACGATTGACCAGCGAGCCCTGACGCAAGAGATAAAGAATATTAAACAAGTAGAAGACCCTGTTGAAAAAGCCAAGGCAGCTCAACAGGCGATTGAAGCAATGCGAAAGAAGAAGATTAAGAGCGTCTCTTGATGAAACATGAAGAGCCGTTTATTGAAGGATTTTAGAAGGAGTACATGGAAATGACATTAACTGTAAAGACGAGCGTTAAGCCAGTAATCCCTGCAATGCACCCAAGCTTGCATGGCCTGCTCAACGTCAGCGTTGATCGCGGTTGGATTTGTTATGAAGAAATCAATTCAGCGCTTCCTGACGAGTTTTTAACTCCAGAGAAGATTGATGAGTTGCTCTGCTTGGTTTATGCATTAAATGTTGAACTCATTGGAGAAGACCTAAGAATGCGTCGTGGATGGGACCAATATTTTGTTCCACTACAAACGAACTTGAAGTTTAAGCGTGACACGCCGTGGAAAGACTCCGCTGAAGTTTTGGCTGATGAGAAAGAAAATGATGATAAGAACGAAATTCATCTCCACGAAGATGACGATTTGCTTGATGAAGGCGAAGCGCAAGCAGTCATCGCTGAAGCGCTTGCGGAAGCATCATCGCGTCGAATCGATGACCCGATTCGTATGTACTTGACTCAGATGGGTAGCATTTCTCTTCTCACGCGAGAAGAAGAAATTCGACTTGCGAAGAAGATTGAATCAACACGTTTCGTGTTTAGACGTTTCATCCTTGAATCAGATTATGCAGCAAGACAAGCCATTGAAATCCTAGAACTCGTCCACGAAGGTAAACTGCCATTTGACCGAACGATGCGGATTTCAACTGCTGAAGAGAATGCGAAACAAAAAGTCGCAAGCCGAATTCCAGTAAACGTAAAAACAATCAAGACACTTCTTGCGGCAAATGAAGCCGATTGGGAACGCTGTGAAGATGGTGGTTTAGAAAAGAAAGAGCGTGAAGATGTCCTTCAAACGATGCAATCACGAAGACGCAAAATTGCAACGCTCCTTGAAGAGTGCTGTTTAAGAACTGCGAAGATTCAGCCGCTTCTCCGAAAACTCCAATCCATCTCGAAGAAGTTTAAGCAGATTGAACGTGATATGGCCTATGCGAAGAAGCATAAGTCCCAAGTTGACCCTGATGACATCATCGTCATGCAAGAAGAAATGGCTGGTCTAAGACGCCTTGTTTTAGAGTCACCTGAACAACTTGAAGCACGACTAAAACGAATTGCAGTCGTCTTCGAAGAGTACGACCAAGGCAAGCGAGACTTATCTGGAGGTAACCTTCGATTGGTCGTCTCCATCGCGAAGAAATACCGAAACCGTGGATTGCCATTCCTTGACATCATTCAAGAAGGCAACACAGGGCTTATGCGTGCGGTTGATAAGTATGAGTATCGTCGTGGTTATAAATTCTCAACGTATGCAACATGGTGGATTAGACAGGCGATTACACGTGCTATTGCAGACCATGCAAGAACGATTCGCGTCCCTGTCCATATGATTGAAACGATGTCAAAACTTCGTGGAATCCAGAAGCGTCTGCTTCAAGACATTGGTCGTGAGCCAACACTTGAAGAGATTGCGGAAGTTGCAGACATGACGATTGAAGAGACAAAGCGTGTCATGAAAATTTCGCGTCACCCAATCAGTCTCGATCGGCCTGTAGGCGAATCTGAAGATTCGCAGTTCGGTGACTTCATTGAAGATGAAAGACAACAAGCTCCATCAGAAACAGCAACAAGCGAAATGCTTCGTTCGCGAATTAATGATGTCTTGAAGACGCTGACTTACAGAGAGCGTGAGATTCTAAAACTCCGTTACGGGATTGGTGATGGATACACATACACGCTAGAAGAAGTCGGAAGAATCTTTAAGGTGACACGTGAGCGTGTACGTCAAGTAGAATCAAAAGCCATTCGAAAACTGCAGCATCCTGTGAGACGGCGCCGGCTATCGAGCTTTATTGATCAGCATGAAGAAGGCGAAGAATGATTAACGAATGGATTCGATGAGGGGCTCAATTTGCTCCTCATCGGTCCAAATCATCCAGCCAGTTTCGCCGCCAAAATTGACCGCTTGCATCTCATTGATGTTGATGTTGGCAGACGCAATGCGTTCAAGCAGTTTGTGAAACTCACCCCCGCTGTCAATTGCGGTGATATACACAACGATTTCTTCGTTGAGTTCTAACTCGGCTGATTGTGCGAAATCTCTGAATTGGGGATCTCGTTCTGGAATGCACCTGATCCGAGCATCCACTTTAGACTTCCCCTGAGCCCACAGCGCCTTGAGGGGAATGTCAGCAGTTCTTAGTCGGTTGGCAAATGCGAGAAGAACCCCAGGGTGGTCGGGAAGATGGAAGTTATAGACTGTGCACGTGTCAATATTAAACATGGAGCGTAGATTACTCGCACTCGCCCCATGNAGCAATAATGGCGAGCAAATCGGGCATATCNACTGTGCCAGAGNCATCTACNTCTGCAGGACTGCCTGAGGAGCCCCAATCTGCGACAACGACAAGCAGGTCGCTGACATTGATNTCGCCNTCTCCATTNATGTCTTCAGGGCATGATGCACAGTCGACATTGTCACACATTGTCAGAGCNCCTGACCATGNACCNCCAACTGCAGAACAGTCGGATTCTGNGATGTCTAAGCACCATGAATCACCACAGCACGCTCCAAGTGGTTGTGGGCANGATTCAGTTGCGCAGTCAGTATCATTGCCTCTAAAGACGCCATCAACGACTGTGCAGTCATCAGGTGAAACGGGTCCAATGCAGGCGCCATTTGGCAAACAGCATGCACCCTCAGGGAAACANTCGGTATCANTGCAATTCGTTCCCTCGCCCATGTAGACGCCNCNTACGGTGTCACANTGCGACTCATCAAACTCGACGCAATTGTCAGTTGATGGGATGCAGCATGCACCAGCTCCACTGAGGCACGAAGTNGTTTTACAACTGGTCCANGGGTCTTGTGCTTCGCCACCAAAAGAAGCGCATTCAATAGGCGTTAAATCCATACAGGTNTCATTTTCAAAACAACATGCTGCGTCATCACCAGAGCAGTTAACTGGTGTGTATGCAGAACGCATAACCCAGTCGCCGCTTGGTGTGCAAATGCTCGGAAACGATGCAAAAGTGAACCAACCACTGCCACACACGCAGAGGGTTCCATCAATTGCGTTGATCAGGTTTTCACCTGGGAATTGAAGACCNCTCGTGTCAGTACAAGGAAAAGCGTTTGCGTATGANGGAGGCGCTGNCAAGCAAGGCGACCCNGGGCTGTTGTGTTCGACGATTGAAAAAGTAACGGAATAAGAGTTCATTCCACTNTCGTTGTAAACATAAATTTGTTCAGCATCATCTGGGTCAACAACAACTTGAATAATAGTTCCAGAAGTTCCTGGCGGCATGACTAGGTGCGGAATGATTTTTCCGTCACTGNCAAATGATGCAACTTGAGAACCTTCCATCGGCGTTCCATCCCANACCGTGACCGACCACCTTGTTGTTGTTGANACAGTTGCATTACTNGTAGCAAACATCACTTCCATGCGGTCGACGCGAATGGGGAATTCAATTTCAGGAACAANGTATTCAGCCCCAAGGGACTCCCCTTCTTCAAATCCTGCTTGAACAACATAAGTTCCNGGGCCAAAGTCACTGTCAGTTAACGTAACTTCTTGTTCTGGGCATGCGCCCATCATTTGAACTGTAGCGTTTGATAAATCAACCGGCGTCATCTTTACTTGTAGTGATACCGGTNCTGAGATTCGATGTGGAATNTCGATANCTCGNGTGACTTTGCTTNCGTCAGCGTNNGGTANAGATTGGGTTAAACAGATTGATAGAACAGCAGATGTGAACATCGTGACTCCTTTGGATATTCAATTTTTGCTCTGAAAGTGCCGGAAGTCAATAAGAAATTGNGTTTTTCGCTGAAAGGGTCTGTTTGATGACCTCTANAAGCGCTTCTTGTTCTGGCATTCTGCCTTCACCAACAGCCCTGCATGCCTGCCAGCCGTATGNACTATCGAGNACAGTNAACCCATCATCTTTGAGCATTTCAATGTTTCGTTGNGTTGCAGGTTGTTTCATCATGACAGCNTTCATCGATGGTGCAAGNATGACAGGTGTTGTATCTCGGTCAATTGCGGACACAACAAGACTGACAGGGTCATTTGTTCTGCCATGATTCAGTTTGGCGAGCATGTCCATTGTGCATGGTGCAACCAATAGCATGGACAGTGATTGTGCAATNTTGATGTGTTGAGGCTCATGGCCATCGATTTGCGACCACTGGTCATCGAACACTGGTCTTGCGGTNAGTGAACTGAANGTCAGTGGTGTGACAAACNTCGTTGCAGCATCCGTCATGANGACATCAACAATTGCGCCTTCTTGGACAAGCGAACTGACAAGNCCAGCAACTTTGTAAGCTGCGATTCCACCCGATACACCAATGCCTATATGTACGCCGTTCATCACCTNACCGATGAGTGGTGCTNTGTTAGCCACCGACCGGTTTTTNNATTTCGTACCCAGTGNCAGCGTAGTCCGCTGTAATCTTCTCTTCAAGAATCTCGTCGATGACAATNTCCATGTTGGTCTTGCCTTCAGTGTCAACGAGAGGTCTAGCACCATCAACAATGAGTTCCTTCAGACGATGTTGGATAAGTGCAGTTAACTTAAAGCGTCCACCGCATTTACGTACAATTTCATCACTTNGTAGGGCTTCGATCATTTGGCTTCTCCTTGAATCTGGTGGTTTNAACTCAGAATGTGACGATTCTGGGNTATTTTCTGAGCCGAATGGTCAATTATACAAAATAACAGCCCTCTCGTCTAATGAGTCTAAAGATGCCTGTGTTACACTTCCCCCCTATTGCTACGGTTAATCAAAGGGGAACTGCCCCTACGTAGGATGACCACCATGAGAAAACGCACTGCAGTACGATTGCGACGACTNGTTCTCAAGCTTGGCTTTGAACAAGATTGGTATCTCTATCTTGTCGCAACCTTTATTGGCCTTGTNATGGGCTATGCNGCAGTGGCGTTNATTCTNCCCCTCAGGGCNATTGAGGGGTTTGCAGACGATACGTCCGGCTCATCTTGGCTCTGGTTACTCATCCTTGGAGCACCGATCGCAGGCGGTGTTGTGACGGGCATTCTCATTGCACTCCTTAANGCAGNTGGCGTTGGGCCAGGCGTCACNTCAGTGATGTACGCAGTCCAGCGAAAGAAAGGCATGTTGCCNTGGCGGCTTGGCATCCGAAAATGGCTCGCATCNACTGCGACGATTGGCTCNGGNGGTTCAGCGGGTGCTGAGGGTCCAATTGTNACGATTGGTGCAGTTGTAGGCTCTTGGGTCGCTCGAGTTCTTGGCGTTGGTTCTCANCACACAGGAACACTCCTNGGTTGCGGTGCTGCAGCAGGGATTGCTTCTGTGTTTAANGCTCCNATCGCAGGCATCTTCTTTGTCATGGAGCTATTGCTCAGAGATTTTTCACTCAAGACATTTACACCNATTGTCATCGCAGCAGTTGTTTCATCAGCAACAACNCAAGGTGTGTTAGGAGACTCAGTNCTTTTCGATGTCAGTGATGAGTATTTTCATGANGGTGGTAACTTTAGCGTGTACCAACTGCCTGTGTACCTGCTCCTTGGCTTGTGCTGCGGAGTGATTGGCGCGTTCTTCGTTAAATGCCTNTCATTCTCAGAGCGTGCTTTTACTGCAACACGATTGCCCGTTTCAATGAGACCCGTTCTTGGNGCNNTTATNCTNGGCATCATTGGNCTNNNTGTNTTNTGGNTNGGNNCANCNAAGNGTGTTCCTGCNTTNTATGGAAACGGNTATCCNGCAATNAANACAATNCTNCACCCAGCAACATANTATTCTGGATCTGGAGACGAACTTGTCAGCGCAACGANNATTCTNTGGGGCTTACTTGGCCTTGCCGTAATCAAAATCATTGCNACGAGCGTCACGGTGGGTTCGGGNGGAGCCGGCGGCTTGTTCGCGCCATCGCTATTGGTTGGTTCNGCNACCGGCGGTTGTGTTGGTTATGTCATTCATCTGTTTGGGTTNTTCCCAGACACCTCTCCNANCTACTTTGCACTTGTAGGTATGGCAGCAACTGTTGCTGCGACAACGCACGCNCCTTTAACTGCAATCTTAATTGTGTATGAAGTCACCCAAAGTTACGAGTTGATTCTGCCGCTCATGTTTGCTGCNGTAGTGAGNACAGTNGTCGCTCGATTTGTCTGTAAGGAAAGTGTCTATACATATAAACTGTCACAACTTGGCGTTCGTCTNGGGGCGATGAGCGACTTGACTGTGCTTAGGCGGTTAACGCCAGCAGATGTTCGTATCNCAAAGCCTGCCCTCGTCTCNTCACAAGAGTCTGCACANCGACTCGTNGAGTTNATGGAATCAGAAGGCGCTTCAGACTTTGTCGTCACCGATGCGCATCAAAAGTACAGTGGTATGGTGACGAGCGAAGATTTGCGTTCTGCACTTGTNTACAGAGAAGCCATTCCTCTGCTTCAAGTATCAGAGTTGCAACGCTCNGACTTGCCAACAATTCAAATGGATGAGCCGCTCGATGTCGTGCTAGACAAGTTCTCAAAGAAAGATGTTCAGTCGCTTGCCGTTGTCAATAGTTTAGATGTGATTCTCGGNGTGATGACGCGTGCAGAGTTGATGAAGCGATATCAAAAAGCACTCGATGAGGATNGTTGATGGTTCTGTTTTCACTGACATCAAATGAACGAATTCGTAANAGTGCTGAGTTTGAACGAGCATTCAAGAAGGGAAAGAGAAGAACAGTTGGCCCCCTTCTCATNTATACAGTAGATTCNGAATTCCCTCACCCTAGAATNGGTTTTTCGATTCCGAAGCGAGTTGGCAATGCCGTTAAGCGAAACAAGATTAGAAGAAGGTGCCGTGAAGCCTTTCGNCTGATGAAANCCACACTTCCATCGAATCTCGACATCGTNTTGTCGGTTCGTCCACATGANGTGCTAAGCGTTGAGGAGTATCAAGAACTCATCGCCTCAGGAGTTNGCATAAAGTGAAAGTTTCCCCCCTTGCAATGTTGTTTATCTTGTTTGTAAGGCTGTACCAGATCACCTTGAGACCATTTGTTGGNGGGTTCTGNCGNTTTCANCCAACNTGTTCAGATTANTCNATCGAAGCGNTGCGAAAGTATGGNGCAATCAANGGNGGNTGGAAAACAGTTTGGAGATTACTGAGGTGNCATCCNTTNGGAGGATGTGGCTANGACCCNCCGTAAGTTGAAGNNCAATTCACTTTTTGANAACNCNGTTTGTNAGNGTNCCAACACCCTCAATCTCNACNGTNACTTCATCNCCATCNTGCAAGAANACNTGCGGCGTTCTTGCNATGCCAACNCCNCTTGGNGTNCCNGTNAGNAGNATTGTGCCNTTGAGTAGNGTCATGTCTGTNGANANNTCNNNNATGAGTTCAGCAACGCCNCTNATCATGCANNCNGTNGAACTTTCTTGCATNNCNGNNCCATTAAGCGTTGTTTTAATCATGAGCGNTTGAGGGTCTNCGATTTCTTTAGCANCGACCATCTGCGTCAANGGGCAAAANGTATCAAAACTCTTGCCGCGAATAAACTGNCCGCCATTCTTTTGCTTTTGCCACACGCGTGCAGAGACATCGTTTGCAACGGCGTAGCCAGCAACATAGTTCATTGCGGCATCGACTGAAACATCCTTGCANTCCTCACCAATGAAAACCGCGAGTTCGCCTTCATAGTCAACTTCGTGNTCACAACAACTCGGTATGACAATTGAATCGCCATTTGCAATAACCGTTGCAGGGTTTTTCATAAACAGGACAAGCTCAGTTGCGCCTTCCTGNCCCATTTCAGTTGCATGTTCTGNGTAGTTTTGACCAATGCATAAGATTGCAGGTGGCGTTTGCATCATCACTGCCTTTCGACTGAAGTACTTGGGTTGTTTTCTTTGTTCGCGTTCTTTTCAGCTTCTTTAGCCATGTGTTGGCGCCACGCTTCAAGGCCCGGTGGTTGTGGGAAGGCGTCNTTGAAACTCTTGACTCTGCTGATTGGATTACGTGCAAACTGNTGCTTAAGTACAGGAACCATGTGGTCATACACCCGAGGGCGAATCCCTTGCTCAAGTGCNTCAACACCCGCCCAAATCGCCATCCGTTCTTCGATTGGAACGGTTGGGTCTGTCATGAGTTGTTCAAAGGTGATAATGGCACTTGATTCAAGAACGCCAATGAGGTCTTTNATTCTGCCAGANCCAAACTTAGTTGTNTAGTTGTTGTACTCGTTAGTCTTAAACTCTGTTGTCACTTGGTCAGCAAACTTAAGCGCTTCTTTGAANAGTTCNGGTCTGTTTTGTCCAACTCCAACTCGATAGGCNTATCGAAGCGCAGATGTGACGTCGCTGATTGCGATNGCTGGAAGTCTTTCNTACTCCCCTTTTGCTTGTTCTCTNGCCCAGACATCAAGTGGCAGTTTATATGCGTTGTTTGGCGGGGTTGCNCCNGTGCCGTAGAACTGGTCGAGCTTGTCTAANAGCGCTTGAGCNCGNTCAAGTTCACCCTGTCTATACCATTCTCTTACAGCAGAGCCAAGAAAGTTNTGCAGGAAGGTGTTAAANGTGTCTGCACCTGCGCCGCGGACGAAGTAATGTTTCTTGTAGAGTTCATTCCACAACCCNTCGCGGTTTTCATCTCCNATGATTGNGTCAATGAANCGAGGGTCTGGGAACCGGCCGGGAACTTCNTGTGAAAACGGATCAAAACTNATTCGNCCTGAGCGTGCGAGACCTTGTAATGCTTGCAATTGAACTCGATCNGTNTTGAGCACNTTGTAGATGTCATCTGCCTTGAGTCTGCCTTTGCCAACTTCTCCNCCGCGCCTTGCCCAATANAGTGAATGTGTCTGTGGGTGTCGCCAATCNAGTGGNCCGACATCTCTTGTGTATTCATACATGAGTTGTGGGTCCATGTTGTATTCGTCTTTAAGGACTTGTTTTCTGAATGTCGCAAGTAGCAGTTTCCACGCGNTTTTGTANTCAGGGTCGTTATACAGNGAGAGCAACTGATTGAAGTATGGGGATTCATTCTTAAGCGAGTCAGCNAGTCCTACTTCTTGAGCGACTGTTGAGAATTGCGTAATNGANTCAATNTGAGCAACTTGAGTAAGCACGTCTTCTGGTNTGAGTGGTTCTGCATCNGTAACAAAGTCAGCGTAATCTTTNTCTAACTTNTCAAGAAGNGGTTTGACGAGCGGGTTTNTCTGCTCAGCGTCTTGAANAGTGCGAGGNGCATCTGCAATCTCTTTGATCCACTCAACGCGGTCTTGCCAGCCCACCGGCGGTTCTCCAAGAATATTGTGCCACCNTTCTGCAAACTTTCTTTTGTANAACAAATGNGCNTCNTCGGTNTTGCCATTGAGTTTATGCATGAAGAAGAAGGCNAGTTCTTTATGAAGAACCATATCGTCAGGATTTGCNCGAAGCCCTTTTTCTCTTAGAAGNCGAATGCCTTCATTGACCCATTCCCACCGCTCTTCAATCGTATGCGTCGCAACTGAGATGTTGTACGCCATGTTATGNGCATGGAANATCCAAACTTGNGGGAATCGGGGTTGGAGTTTTGTAATCAAATCTGCATCTGCCATGACCTCAAAGAAGAGACCATCTTGTTGCATTTGNTGAACCTTAATCCATAAGTAATCTACGAGCAGTCCACGCAGTGCGCCGATTGACATGCCAATGGTGTTGATCCAGTCTGGNGCGCCTTCGACGACATTGTTGGTATATCTGAGGGTGCTNTTNTCAGCATCTTNCANAATGTTTGGAAGCATGAACCCGCCTACCGTCATTGAGACTGCGGTGATNAAAACGGCAATGAGTTGTACGATTCGATCTCTACTCATTTGTTTACCCGTTCCCGCTATAGATTGCTAACTGGCGTTTGCGAAGAACAATTGTTCCAATGANGAGTGCTCCGCCAGACCACGCGAGACCAATAGAAAGGAACCCTTTGAGAACAGCACTCCATGACACAAGCATGCCATTGACGAGATTGTCCGTGGGTCTAAGCGTGCCAAAACCATCAAGTAACCAAACGATAACATTTGCAATCGCATTGATTACATTTTCAAAACTCCANTCGATGATATGTGCAAGATTGCCAAAGTCGACTTTGTCTGTTGCTGGNGGGAAATACGCTTCTAAAGATTCTGCTAAGAATGGGGCTAATGTTCCGCTTACAAAAATNGTTAAGGTCACCATGCATGCGACGGGGAAACTAAGGAACGTTGACGCGGAGAGCGCAAGTGCCGCTAGAAACGCAAGTTTAATCCAAAGGACGATGATCGNNCTGAAGAAGTTGCCTTCAAAATCGCCAACTCTGTAAAGNAACTGTATCCCNCCNTTATCAAAACTCATTGTGCCTTTGCCCGTGTATGTTGGGGGCGGCTCGTATAAGTTATAGACGGAGATATCCAACGTNCCATCNTCTTTGATGTATTCCGCTGGGATCATCGTGACATGCGTCATTGTTGGAATGTATCGAACGGAGTGCCTCGTNCCCATGTCGCCGTTGTAAGCAAAACCAGCTTCGTACGTTTCATGNTCATCTGATTGNCCAATGTGGAACCTGTATTTGAAAGNAAGTGGTGTCCCCATTTTTTTAGCGTGCTCTAAGNCAGTAAATGTGTAGGTCTGNGCGTATACGCCACCTCGCATAGGCGGAATAGATCGTTGTTGNGCAAGATGTTGCTCTTGCACATCTTCACGTAACTTTTGACGAAGTTGAACTTGAATGCTCTCTTCATTTCGAAGGTCTGGATCTGCTTCGATGAGCGCTTCCACNCTTGCTGCAACTTGCTCATTTGTTAACTCTTCAAAAATTGGAGTTGCATCTACCCTTGCAGTGAGCACTTCTTCNTTCACTGCTAATCGGTCGAGTTCGCCTTGAACACCTGGGGCAACTGGNGCNGTTCNNAGAAACTGCAAGTAGAGGAAAATCGAAATGCCAGCAATGGTGAGAATGGCTAGGTTGAGGGTTGCTATTCCAAGCCATTTACCAAAGATGTACCCGAATTTGCCAACTGGNTTAGTAAGCACTTGCCAAANTTGTCTGTCTCTAATTTCAAATGCAATTGTCGCGCATCCNAGAAACACTGTAAGAAAGGCGGCNATGCCAAATGAGACGCCAAGACTTCTGCTGAGCATCGTTTGGATTTGATGGCGGAGTGGAGATTCGGCATCAATGAGTGCTGGGATTGTTGGCAGTAANACCAAGAGTAATGTGATGAACGCGAGTGATAGTTTTGTGCGAGTTGCTTCAACGAGAACCCCNCTCGCAACGCTCGGGACTTGTCTTGGAGAACGGAGAAGGGATTGAAGTAGTTTTAAGCANAGTTGATAGCTATACGCAAGAACGCAAATAGATGTGAGCGTAAATGCAAGTTTATGGAAACCAAAAAGTCGTGAAAGCAGGTACGCGAAGCAAGCCATGACGACGGCGTANAGCATTGTTCTGAAAAGCCCTAAGAAGACTGAGATGATGCACCAGAANATGGCTAACGCAGTGACACCAATCGCCATGTTTGGATTTTGCAATAGCCATGCTGGAGCCCATGTTGGCACTTCACNCGACAAAATAAGTGCGGTTGCACTTGCAGGGTCAATGACGTAATTGTCATCATCAAGTATCTGAAACCCTTTGAGNCGTTCGTCACCGTACTGTTTGCCAGATACTTCAACAAAACCAGTCTCTTCGAGTTGCATTGCTGCGACATGTTGTTCAGGACCNGTGAGCAACTCAAACAACATCGTTCTGCTTTCATACAGCGACCANCTCGTCATGATGAGNGGAACGAAGTANGANAGAACGATGCCAGTTAGAACTGTGCACAGAATGTAGCGAGAAGTTCTCTTCTCCTGCCATCGTTGAATCCAATCATGAATTGCAGCAAAAATAGTCACAGGTCAAATTACTCTTTTTGCTCGTCGTCGTTGTTTAGCAGTGCGTCGATGACTGAATCGTCAGCATCTGTTGGAGCGCTTGCTTCCGTTGACGCTTCAGTTGCTCGGACNTCAGANTCTTCTTCAGAATTGACTAATGCGTCGAGCACCTTGTCGTCTTGAACANCTGNTTTAACTTCTTTTGTTTCTTCAACTGCAGCGACTTGCTTNCCTTCCGGTTGCTCAATNAACTTGTCAATGAGNTCATCACCGGTTTCATCGCCTTTGAGGAATGCTGCCGTGTCGCCAGTCTGAGCACCACTTGTTTCAACGTGTGCNGCCCGAGCAGCGTCTACAATTTGAATGAAGAATGANTCAAGATTTTGNCTNGGTTGTTGAACGGCGTCAATAGAAGTGCCCTCGTTCTCTTCTAAGATGCGTTCAATCTTTTGAATCGTGTCATCATTCTTGACGCGTGGTACTTTGAGAATCGTGTGATTCGTGTCAACGAGTAACTCNTCAGCAGTNCCTTCTGCNTGAATGCGACCGCCATACAAAATCGTCATTCGATCACAGACATCTTCAACATCAGANAGTAGATGNGAACTAAGCAATATTGTTTTGCCCCGTTTCTTNAGTTCAAGTAGTAAGTCCTTNACTTGGCGAGTACCAATTGGNTCAAGGCCACTCGTCGGCTCATCAAGAATCAAGAATTCAGGGTCGTTAATGAGTGCTTGGGCAATGCCAATCCGTCTCATCATGCCTTTTGAAAANTCGCCNACATGTCTGTGTGCAACTTGAGAAAGTCCAACCATNTCAAGAAGTTCTTCACTTCGTTTNTTTCGTGTTTTTGCGTCGATNCCGTACAACCNGCCGTAGTAATCAAGTGTTTCAATAGAGTTGAGATACGGGTACAGGTATGACTCTTCTGGCAAAAANCCAATGAACTTTTTAGTTGCGACATCGTGTGGCTCTCTGCCAAAGACNGTAATGCGACCCCGTGTCTTGTTNAGTAAACCAAGGATTAGTTTAATGGTCGTACTCTTNCCTGAACCATTAGGNCCAAGCAAGCCAAAGAGTTCGCCGCGGTTAATGTTAAATGAAATACCATCAACAGCAGTTGCTTTTGCTCTCATCCAAAAATCTTTGAAGATCTTTGTTAGACCAACTGCTTCGACAACGTATTCCGTGTGTGGTGCGCGGTTTTCGCTCATGGTTATTCCTGTCTGCCGTGCACAACGCCATCGGTGATGTTCAGTTGTCTTGAGGGNCCGTCGATGTTGATATCTCTAGCTTTGAGAATCCATGGGTTGAGCAAGTCTACATCTTNAATCATNGTCGCTGCTTCTTTGCGATTCAATTGTTGTCGATGTCTGAGTTGTGCNATGTCTTCAAGACCAGTTATTCCAATNTTGACACTTGCAATAAATTCTGGAACTAGAATTGGCTCTACGTCAGAGACGCTTAGGACATGTGCATACATGTCAAGCCATTTGTCCTTGATGACAAGTTCTGGATGTTCTCGATATGTTGGTAACAAAGACTCAAACCNGCGGTAATCTTGCCCGAGTGTCGTTTCAATTTGAGCACGGTACCCTTCTGCCATTGAAATCGTGTTTGCGACATCACCTGAAATCTCATCNGAGTTTAACTNTTCAGTAATNAGTGNAAGTTGTTTCTCAGCGCCTNNTTCATCGCCCTTCAATGTAGCTTCTTCATAAAGCGTGATGAGTTCAAGCAACGCCTCGTAATTGCTTCCTGCTGCTTGAATGAGCATTTCATGAGCACCNGCNGTAGCCATNTCTACGCTTGTTTCAGCATTGATGCGTGCGCTATCGAATGCTGCATAAGATTGCTGAATGTAAAGCGGTGGTTCTGGCTCGCTTGGAATAATGATGTCAGAAATACGNATTCCGCATTGCAANTCATTAAGCATGCTTTGNGATTCAAGTTGAATGAGTGAGCGAAGTTCTTCAAGCGGTTTATCGAGTAACTCTTGNAGTGTGATTTGTCCAACGACATGTACNGCAGCAGTTTCAAGTGCAAGTTGCACATAGTCTGATCCTTCAATATCAACAATCGTGTGTGCGTATTGAAGCGGGTCAACAATCTCCCATTCNGCNGCTAGNCCAATGTGTGCAAGATCACCATCGCTTGTAAGAAGTGAACCGTCAACTCCTGGTCTAAGTCCGTCACGGGAACTTGCNCGAGTGATGCGTTGGTCTTGGGATAAGCGTGCGTCGATTTGTGGCTTAAAAAGGTAGCCAACATCTGCATCTCTGTTTTGAGCATTGAATACTTCAAAGCCGCCAATTGGCGCAGGCCAGTTTGTTTGCAAGCCAGGTGCTAGCCCCTCGTCGCCNACAATCGAGCCAAAAATAGTGGCAACGCCTGTTTGTGAATCTTCAACTGTTCTGAANCCTGAAACGAGGTACAAGACTACGAGAACGAGCATGACGACTTGGAGCGCGCGAAAACTAAGTTGAAGTGACTCAGTCAGCGANCGATGGGCAGTATCCATTGCATCGCGCAAGTCAATTGCAGANTTGTCATCTTGCTTTACGATGAAGTTTGCAGATGCCTGCCTTCGTGATTCTTGCTCAGGAGCGTCAGACTTATTGATGTCNTCTGTCATTTTGCNTCGTCATCCTTTGCTGGAGCAGGAATTGCATTTTCACCAGTTTTGCTATCGAGGTTNAGAAGATGCCACGGAGCAACATCAGACTCAAGGATCAATGTCGTATTCTCAGAAAGTGACGTCTTTACGGCATCAAGCCATGCTAAGAAAATCGCGAGGTCTTCTTCTTGGCTCATCTTCTGAAGGTATGAAGCTGCTTGGATTTCGCCTTCTGCACGAATGTCTTCAGCACGCTGNGCTGCGAANGCCATGATTTTGTCATGCTTTGCTTTTGCTTCTGCGCGGATTGCTTCAGCATCTGCCATCCCCTTCGCCTTGCGCTGTTCAGCAAGTGTGTCTCTTCGCGCTTGCATTCTTTGCAACACGGCNGTCGTNGTTTTTGGNGGAAGGAGCAATCTGTTNATACCAACTGAAACTGGAACNATGCCAGAATCTTTTAATGAATCAAGNCGGTCTAGCACAGATTGTTCTGCTTTAGCGAGTTCGTTTGTAGCACCNGTTAAAGAGTCAAAGGAATATGCACTTAGAGCAGAAAGCGCATCTCTAAACTGNCCATCAATCGTATTCTTCGCTGCATCTGTTGAACCAAATGCTCTGTAGAANTTAAGTGGNCCGCTTTCCTCTGCATCAATTTGCCAGAGAAGATANGCCTTCACAACAATCTGTTGTCCGTCTTCTGTTTGAAGCATCTCCAGTGGTGATTGATGGATTTTTAATCGTGTGTCAAGCAGCGTGACTGAATCAGCAAAGAATGGAAGCCTGAAGTGAAGGCCAGCATCTCTAACAACACTGTCCTCTGTCGTTTGTCCAAAACGACTCTTGATTCCAACTTCGTGNAATGACACGGTGTAAGTCATACTGAATAGNACCAGTATGAGCAAGATTACAATTCCAGNGACGACGACTATAGGGCGTCTCATATCAATTATCTCCTTCATCGTCTTCAAGCGCGTCTGCAAAGTTAAGCAGCGGATTGATTGATCGAAGTTCAACGTCTAGGTTGACCCGCTCAGGGTCAATGCCAATGACATACTTTCTAATGTGAGGTAAGTTTTTTGCTAAAACGGACATATACATCCGTTGCATATACAAGTTTGGTGCGACTTGGTAGGCACGCATTTGACCATTAACTCGGCTTGCTCTCGCCCACGTATCCATGAGCGTTACCCATCTTTCGACTTCTGCACTTCGAATTTGGGCAGATGCTCGCCCATTGCCAGCTTCTAATGTTGCGACTGCATTTAACTCATGCTCAGTGAGCAGTTTTTGAGCATTTTCAATGGCAACACTTGAGCCATTTGAATCTTGAAGCCGTTCAAGTTTTTCTCTTGCNTCGTTGTATGCGTTCACAGCGTCAACTGCGACATCAACGAGNTCAGGGTCTCCCACAGTTCTTGTGAGTAAAGTTTGNGCGTGACCNTCAGCTGCGGAGACAAGTCTTGCTTCGCCTTGGTTTGCGACNGACAGTTCTTCGAAACTTTGGGCAGCGCTAGCTGCTGGGGCTATCAGAGGTAAATCGATGGATTCGACGTGTACNCCACTTTGCTGCNTATNGAGCGCTGCTTGGACTCTTGAAGTTGCTAAGTTTGTTAAGTTTGCACGTTCGATACCGATGACNTTGTCNAACTCAAGTCCTTGGAACATTTCGGTCAANGTTCGTTGAGCAATTGCAAGCAGGGATAACTCTCGTTGCGTTAACTTTGAGCGTCGGTCTACTTCATCAGAACCAAACTGAAGCCAGTTCAATAAACCATCTTCGGCGATGGTGTATCTGAGGACTGCTCNAACTTCAATGAGTGAGAGTAAGTCGTCAGTGATTGTTTCAGAAGTTAACTGGGCGTCATTGACAATAAATGGCATCGGCCTTGTGATGGAATGTTGACTGAAATCATCAGTCCACAAAATGACATGTCGANGGTTTTTCCATTTAAATGTCAAAGGTAAATCACGTTGGCGTGTGACATCTACNACTTGGCTTTGTTCGATTGGCCAAGGNAGTTTCAGCATTAAGCCAGGTTTATGAACGTCGCCAACAATAGCACCCTGCCTTAATCTTATGCCTTGNTCAGTTGGTTCNACGACGACGAAAGANCTCATTAAAAGCAGAACGATTACGCCGAGAGCAATCAGTGATGAAAANGAACGGATNAGGAGTTGGTAGCCCCATGAACTCGTAATGTCAAAACCAAACTGATAATTGATTGCTTCATTGATTGATTTAAAGAGAGAATCAGGTGACGCAAAGACGCTTAATGATTTTGAGTCAAACGCAGGTCGTGGTGATTCGCCCTGAATTCGTGGTCTGTAAAGGTTGAGGATAAAGTTGACNAGAATTTCTGCTGCNANGAAGAGCATGAAAATCGGGATGCNCCAACAGACCGCGGTGAGGACTGCNTCGTTGTCAAAGAATCTAAAGAGTAGTCCGACGGCNATTGCGATGAGGATGATTGCATTGCCAACCATCCATGCAGAGCCGCCTCTGAGGTTTGACCACACCTTGATTTTTGCCATTCCCGAGATGAACCTCGAGTAAATGAANGCAGTGAGNGCAAANCCNAGNGCAACNGCAAGCGCCCACCCAGTTAATGATGTTTGGCTAATCGTGGTTTGGAGAATGTCATCGGAATGGTCGAGGTGGTCAAGAAAGAGCAGAATTCGATATGCAGCGAATATCAATGCCCCAGAAACTGAAAGACTGAAGATGGGCATGACCCACTTGTGAATAAACTTCAGCCGTGCTGCTGCTGGTCTTACTTCATCCCCTGACCCAGTAAACATCGTTGTCGCATCATTGCCAAGTAATTCAGACTCCTCAAGTTGTTCTAGGAGTTGTAACTTCTCTTGATAAAAGAGGATAATGAGCCCAATCCATACAGCTGAGCCAATCCAAACAAACAGAGATCCGAAGATAAATGCCGTGCTGTCAAACGCAAGTCCAAAGACTAGAAGCGTTGTCGCAATGACAATCTGTAGGATGAGCCCTGTTAAAGCTGTTGTTGTTGCCCTTTGGCAAGCGTGATGATCAACTCTCATCTTGTGTTTGTGCCCTCTTTTCCTTCGAAACCGTGTGTAAAAATGAGATTAGAAATGTGTGAAATGACTGTAAGTGAATCGAATCTTTGATGAATACGAACTTTAAGCCAATTTCGTTCGTTCAAGGGTAGGCAGATTAACATGAAATGCCGTAATCTGCCTCTTTTTAACCCTTCTAGAGACTATGTTTACCCAGACTTTTGCAATTGCTAAGAATGCCTTTTTTGAGAGCGTAAGGCAACCCATCGTCCTCGTGCTCTTGATTGCAGCGACCCTGCTCCTCTTGTTGGCGTCACCACTCTCAGCGTTCACAATGGAGAATGACCAGAGAATGCTCCTAGATTTAGGGTTAGCAACGATTTTCATGATTGGCATGTTTCTTGCTATCTTCGTTTCTAGCAACGTGTTAGGTCGAGAGATACATAACAAAACAACGCTCACAGTCGTTTCGAAACCAGTTGGGCGACCTCAGTTTTTGATTGGAAAATTCATTGGCGCATCATCAGCCATCTGCCTCGCAACATTCTATGTGGCGATCGTGTTCGGTCTCGTAGAGCTTCAAGAGGTCTTCCAGACCGTTCGGGTACCCGTTCACTTACCTGTGGTCTTGTTTGGATTTTTAGCATTTGCTATTGGGACGGGCACTGCAGTCTGGTGTAACTATTTCTACGGCTTTGTGTTTTCGAGTACTTGGATATGCGTCACTACGCCCTGTATCGTGCTTGCGTATTTGCTGTCCTTGAACTTTGGTCCAGATTTCAGCACGCAACCAATGCTTTCAGCCTTAAAACTTGATTTGTGGAAAGCTGTTTTCGCAATCATGGTTTCTGTCGTTATGCTTGCGAGCATTGCGATTGCAGTGTCGACCAGACTCAACCAATTAGGCACCCTGCTTGCCACCATCATCATTTTCTTCATTGGCATGATGTCTGATGCTTGGTTCGGGAAGCCAATGTATAACCTTGAAGAGTTATGGCTTGACAGGGCTGCGATTGAAGGTCAAGTTGAAGTTGTCGAAGAAACTCGCGTCATGCAAAAAACGAATGGAGATGTCGAAGAAGTCATCACTGAAGTCAGAGTTCCAGCAAGTGACGTTTCGTTATCTTCTTATGCGACAGGTTACGAGTATCCAATCTGGACTGCATGCAAGATTGGCTCTGCAGTTGTTCCTAACTTCCAAGTGCTTTGGCTAACTGATGCAATCACTCAAGAAAATGTCATTCCAAATAGATATTTATCAAAGACATTTTTCTATGGATTCCTCTACATCACTGCGGCAGTCTCTCTTGGGATTGTTTTGTTCCAGAGACGGGAAGTACATTAACAATTGGCAACTGATGCGAAAACAATTCGTGTCATTGGTGCTGCTGAACACAACTTAAAATCAGTTTCACTGTCAATCCCTCGGGATGAGTTCGTCGTCATTACAGGGGTCTCGGGCAGTGGAAAAAGTTCACTTGCCTTTGACACTATTTTTGCTGAAGGGCAACGCAAGTACATGGAATCACTGAGTTCCTACGCTCGCCAGTTTTTAAATCAGATGGATAAGCCAAATGTTGAGTCGATTGAGGGATTGCCCCCGACGATTGCAATCGCTCAGCGTTCGAGTGGACATAACCCTCGCTCGACAGTTGCAACAACAACAGAGATTTATGATTACTTGCGATTGTTAATGGCGAGGTGTGCTACGCCGCGCTGTTGGCACCTTTCTTCAAAGGGCGAAGTCTGCGGCTTGCCAATTCAATCAACAACGGTAACTCAGATCATCGATGTGTTAATGTCATTTAAAACAGGCACAAGGATGATGATCTGTGCTCCAGTTGTGACGGGTAAAAAAGGATATCACCGGACTGTATTAGAGTCTCTTCGTTCTGAAGGCTTCGTTCGGGCGAGAGTTAACGGAGGCATCGTAGACCTCAGAGAGGTATTGCTTAATGAATCTGATAATCCACTTGGTCTTGGTCGGTATGAAATGCACACAATTGAGGCAGTCATCGACCGAATCGTTATTGACGAAGACCAACGTGAACGCATTGCAGATTCTGTCGAAGTCGCAGTCAAGTTAGGTGAAGGTTCATTACTTGTCCTTGAAGAGGATGGAAGTCACTGGAAGGAACATGTATACAGCGAGCACTTTGCATGTTCAAAACACCCCGAGTGTAACTTGCCAGAACTTGAACCTCGACTGTTTTCATTTAACTCTCACTACGGGGCGTGTAGAAAATGTGATGGTCTTGGAAGTGTGCATGAATTTGACCCAGCATTGATTATTCCAGACCACACTGTTCCGCTGAACAAAGGTGCGATTGTTCCTTGGCATGCGTATGGACCTGCAATGCGACGGAAGTACGGAAGAAAGATTCGCAAGTTTTGCGACATGCATGGCATAGACACTACAACGACTTTTGGTGAACTTAACAAAAAGCAACGAATGATGCTGGTAGAAGGCGGTTCTCCTAAAGGTTCCAGAGCAAAGTTTGAAGGGGTGATTCCAAATCTCCAAAGGCGATTTAAGCAAACAGAATCGGACCATGTCCGTTCATGGTTGATGACTTGCATGACGCACATGCAGTGCCCTTCTTGTTTGGGCGAACGGTTGCGAATCGAAGCGAGGTCAGTAACTGTCGAATCCACAGGTCGGCACTATTCAATTACACAGTTAACCTCATTGACTATTGCTGAGTTGCTTGATGTCGTCAATGCGATTGAGTTGACGTCTGAACAATCAGCGATTGCTGAGCCGATCCTTAAGGAGATTAAAAGTCGGTTGACATTTCTTGTCTCAGTTGGGTTGGACTATCTCTCACTGAATAGGACAAGTTCGACCCTTTCGGGCGGTGAATCTCAAAGAATTCGATTAGCAACACAGGTGGGTTCCGGATTGGTTGGCGTTTGCTATGTTCTTGATGAACCGACGATTGGTTTGCATGCAAGGGACAATGAGCGGTTGCTTAAAACACTGCATCATCTATCAACGATTGGTAATACAGTCCTCGTTGTTGAACATGATGAAGAAATCATTAGAAGTGCAGATCATATTGTTGATGTTGGACCGCATGCGGGTTTACATGGCGGAAACATTGTTTGCCAAGGTTCACTTGCTAAGATCTTAAAGCACAAACAATCGTTGACAAGCAAGTATTTAAATGGGTCGTTAACAATTCCGTCTCCAGATAAACGAAGAGGCGTTTCGTTCGTTGATGCAATCTCAATCTCAAAAGCAATTCAGAATAACTTAAAGCAAGTAGATGTTGAATTGCCTTTGAATGTGTTAACTTGCATTACAGGTGTTTCAGGGAGCGGCAAATCTTCACTTGTGAATCAAGTCTTGCTTAAGCAAGTGACGCGTGTGATGAAAGGTGAAACAATTGACAGCTCACTTTGTGCGTCAGTCAAAGGCATAGAACACATCGACAGACTCATTGAAGTCGACCAGTCTCCTATCGGAAGAACGCCTCGTTCAAACCCTGCAACTTACACTGGGATTTT
>PBEX01000026.1 GCA_002718515.1 Phycisphaerae bacterium | reverse complement strand
ATTCTTTCATTGCTCGTAATGGAACAACATCTTTTGGTGCAAAGTATGCAGCGTGACGTGGTTGACCATTCATGTAAACCGCCACTTGACCTGCGTTTGGATATCGCCATGTGCCGTAGCCACGTTTGCCTGTTGAGCTTGTTGTGTTTCCTGAGTTGAAGCAGTATGGAGCAATGCCACCTGTTTCATTCCCGCCATTGGTAAACATCGCAATGTAGAAAACATAAGGTGATGCTGAACCAGGAATCGCAAAGTCGCCACACTCGATACCCATTGGATTCGGACCTTCAAGTTCTTCGATCGCATCTTCAATGTCCATTCCAGTTCTGTTGCCACTAGAAAGGTTGTCTGGTGCTGTACTAAAGTTTCTGTCGTTATGGTCTGATGCGTAGTTCGCAAGAGCAATCATCACTTGGTGTGAGTTTGATTTTGATTGTGTTACTTTGGCAGAGTCACGAGCTTTTTGAACAGCTGGGACCAAAATGCCAATGAGAAGCGCGATAATCGAGATGACCACGAGCAATTCTACAATTGTGAAACCGAAGGGTCTGTTTTTCTTATCCATGATTCTAAGTTCCTTTAAATGCGTATTCATATATTCATTCATTGGTATACGCAAACTTTGAGGGATGGATTCAACAGTTCCAGCCCTCTGTGTGAAAATTGTCGACAGCGCCATCAACTGCCATTCTGCAGGTCGGAAGACATGCGGTTGAGACCTACAGCATACCACGAGGCAATGTTTGCTCGTTCAACCAAGTGTATGATTGAGGAAAATATTTGATTCGCCAAGCAATTTTTGCCTAAAAAATTAGGAAAAATGGAGTTTTGGCTGTTTTAGGGGTCAAAATTCAGCGTTCTTCGGCAATTTTCTTGCCTTCTTGGGTCAGCTTTCTGCCTTGTCGCGTTCTTGCTAGAAGCCCAATTTGAAGGAGATATGGCTCAACAACATCTTCTAGGGTGCCAGCATCTTCCCCCATTGTCGCTGCAATAGCTTCGACTCCAACAGGGCCACCCTCATAAACCGTTGCAAGCGTTTGTAAATACATTCGGTCGAGTTGATCTAAACCTGCTTCATCAATTCCTTCAAGGGCTAGTGCATTATTGACAACTTCAAGTGTGCATTCGCCGTTTGATTTTACGATTGCAAAGTCTTGAACTCGTCTCAGTAAACGAAGCGCGATTCGTGGAGTACCTCTACTTCTTGAAGCAATCCGAGTTAACGCATCTCGATTCATTTCGTTGTAACTCATCACTGAAACGGCTTGTTCTAGGATGTCAGCGAGTTCATCGCAATTGTAGTAACGGATATTGTGAACAAGACCAAATCGACTTCGGAGTGCGCCTGTTAAAAGTCCGGCTCGTGTTGTTGCTCCGATGAGGGTAAATGGTTGCAGCGCATAAGAAACGACTCTTGCATGCATGCCTGAATCAAGCGTGAAATCAATTTTGTAATCTTCCATTGCGGGGTAAATGTATTCTTCAACTGCAGCAGGTAACCGGTGGATTTCATCGATGAAAAGAACGTCATGGGGTTCCATTCGGGTAAGCGTGCCCACAAGGTCGCTTCCCTTCGTTAGTGCAGGTCCTGAAGTCACCCACGCCTTTGAGCCCAGTTCATTTGCGATGACGTGCGCAAGTGTTGTCTTACCAAGTCCAGGAGGACCATAGAGAAGCGTATGCTCCATTGGGCCACTTCGGACTTTTGCGGCTTGGAGTGCAATGCCAAGACGCTCCTTTAACTCAGTTTGCCCTAGATAGTGCTCAAGTGATTGAGGACGAGCAGATGGCGTAGATGAGCCGGGCACTTCAACATCATTTTTTTGTTCTAGTGGTGAAACAATTCTTTCTCGCGTCATGACAATGCCTCAACAATCTTATCGTCACAACGATGCTTTATTCACCATCAAGCCATTGTCAAACGCGAATGTAAGTGATCCTTGGTCATTGATCATCGCACTGAAATCAGTGAGGAATGTCGCACGCCAATCATGACTTAGAGGACTTGCAGAAATGTCACGACCTTCTCTTAACCACAAATACCAGTCGGTAAAGGATTGCCGATTAGAAACAAGTCCTGGAGCCAGTTGTTGACCAACACAGAACGCATTAAAGAGTGACCACGCGCCGTCGAGTTCTTGTCTCATTTTTGGTTCGGATTCAATTTTTTGTGGTTTTCGCAACTTCACAGGATCAACTGATTCAGAATCCTCTAAACATTGAATGATTCTCTCGCCAAACTGAACTGCAATGTGTTTTGGGAATCCCCTAATGGCGCTCAGTTGATTTGCGTTACTTATCAAGTTCTTTGCTAAGTGCCAAATGCATTCATTTGGATACACATCTTTCGGTGGCAAGTTTTTTTCTTTCGCAATTGAGTTTCTGAGTACTGCTAGGGCTTGGATGCGTTTGAGTTCTCTCGTTTTCGGTACCTTCGTTCCGCAAATTTTCTTGACAACCTGTCGTGTGTTAAACTCAAACGTGTCAGCGTTACTGAACTTTTGACATTCGGAGTGAAGCCACTGTTCTCTATCTAACTCGCGTAGTTTGTTTTGGAGATCGTCGTGAATTGCGATGAGGTATCTGACATCATCTGCGGCGTAATGAAGTTGACGTTTTGTCAGTGGTCTAGCATCCCACTGAGAGAAAGTGAAATGACCACCAACGGTGTGATTTAAGATTGTTCCGATTGTCTTTGTGAGCGAGAGCGGCCAGGGCAATCCAACAAACCCCGCAGCAATTTGAGTGTCGAAAATGTTCTTTGGGGAATCATTGTGTAATCTGATGACTGGCTCGAAATCTTGTATGCCCGCATGCACAATTGTGATGATGTCAGGGTCACAGATCAGTTCGTAAAGGGGAGTTAAATCATCGACAGAAAATGGGTCTATGAGGGTCACTCCACGCTTCGTTGCAATCTGAATGAGGCACGTGTGCGCGTAATAAGAATCTTCGCCAATAAACTCGGTGTCAAATGCAAAGGCATGTTCTTCGCGTACGGAGTTGCATAGAGCAATAAGATCAGCATTCGTCTCTATGAATTGGTGTTTTTCAGTTGGTACGAGGGGGTGTCCTTGGAGAACTGGAGACACTGTGCCTTCTGCGTGTGACTGGGAGTGACTCTTTTGTCTGTGTTTTCTTCTGTGGGAGAATTGCGAGCCCATTTTCATATGGTAACAGGAGGGAACCATTTTCCCTGTCTCTGCGTAAGGATTACAGGGGAAGAGAAGAGGTGACACGCATCGAGGCGGAGGCGAAAGCTGACCCAGGTGGTCGTGTGTCATCAAAAAAGGAGCCCCGACAAACGGGGCTCCTTTCAATTGATGAATCGTGATTCTGAGTTAATAACCCATGCCATCCATGCCTGCTGGGACAGCAGGAGCATCTTCTTTGATGTCAGAGATTGCACAATCAGTTGTAAGCAGTAAGCCACTGATGCTTGCTGCATTTTGAATTGCAACTCGTTCCACTTTAGTTGGAACAATCACGCCTGCGTTAAAGAGGTTTTCTACATCACCAGTGAGACCGTTGAATCCTAATGCATCGTCAGTTGTGTCAGCAACTTTCTGGGCGATGATTGAACCATCAAGGCCACAGTTTTCTGCGATTTGCTTGATTGGTGCCATAACGGCTCTTGAAAGAATATCAATACCAATCTTTTCATCGCCTTGGGCTTTATCTGCGGCCTTATCCAATGCACGGCGTGCGCGAATCACTGCAGTTCCGCCACCTGGAAGAATGCCTTCTTCGACAGCAGCACGACATGCATGCAGTGCGTCTTCAACTCGTGCCTTCTTTTCTTTCATTTCAACTTCAGTTGCAGCGCCAACATTAATTTGTGCGACTCCGCCAGCAAGTTTCGCTAATCGCTCTTGCAGTTTTTCTGAGTCATAATCTGAAGTTGAGTTTTCAATCTGTGCGCGAATTTGATCGATTCGACCCTTGATGTCACTGGATTCACCAGCGCCTTCAATAATCGTTGTTGAATCTTTATCGATCGCGACTTTCTTAGCCCTACCGAGTTGTGAAAGTTCGATGTTTTCAACATTCATACCGAGTTCTTCCATGACTGGCTCGCCACCCGTGAGGATTGCAATGTCTTGGAGCATCGCTTTACGTCGGTCGCCAAAGCCAGGCGCTTTCACTGCACACACTTTTATGGTTCCACGGAGTTTGTTTACTACGAGTGTCGCAAGCGCTTCGGCATCGACATCTTCAGCAACAATGAGAAGCGCCTTGCCTGACTCAGCAACCTTGCCTAGTACTGGTAAGAGTTCTTTTGCAGAACTAATTTTCTTCTCGTGGATGAGGATGTAGCAATCATCAAGCATCGCTTCCATTGATGATGTGTCTGTGACGAAGTGAGGGCTTAAGAAACCCTTGTCGAACTGCATGCCTTCAACAAGTTCAACATCTGTTTCAAGTGATTGACCTTCTTCAACAGTGATGACGCCATCTTTGCCAACTTTATCCATTGCTTTTGCAATAATGCTACCGATTTCGCTGTCTTGGTTTGCTGCACAAGTGCCAACTTGAGCAATCTCGGTTGAGTCTTGAACTTCCTTAGACATTGATTGAAGTTCAGCGACAATTGCTTGAACACCAAGATCGATGCCTCGTTTGACTTGATTAGCATGCGCGCCGGCTGTGATGTTTTTGAGACCTTCCTTAAAGATCGCTTCGGCATAGACAGTTGCAGTTGTTGTGCCATCGCCTGCTTCTCTTGAGCAATTTGATGCAACTTCCTTCACCATTTGTGCGCCCATATTTTCATATGCGTCTTCAAGTTCAATTTCTTTAGCAACAGTGACGCCATCTTTAGTGACATTTGGAGCACCAAATGACTTTTCAAGAATGACAACACGACCTGATGGACCAAGTGTTGTCTTTACGGCCTTTGCTAATTTTTGCACGCCCTTGAGCATTTGCTCACGTGCTTCGATATCAAATGCAATTTGTTTTGCAGTCATAGTTTTATATTCCTTTGATTACAGATCTTCTCGAACTTGCCACGCAGCGGAGACGTGAGAACTGTCAATCCAGATATTGTTTTGTTTTGTGACAACGTGAACACCTTGAGTACTTGTTAATTGTTCAACAAACTCAACGTTTCGAATTTCCAGTGGTGAGTCCTCTCCCCACAAAATGATTGACAGCTCTTTATCTGTACCAACCATGTCATTTAAGACTTCCATTAATGGTCCGCGTTCCATTGTGATTCCTTTACCTTTGTTTTAAATCGTTACTCAATCACTCCAAGAATGTCATCTTCAGTCATGATGAGATATTCTTGGTCATTGATTTTGATTTCTGTTCCTGCGTACGATGAGAAAATGACATTGTCACCCTCTTTTACAGTAAACGGAATTCGATTTCCAGTTTCTTGGTTTAGTCTACCGTTGCCAACTGCAATGATTGTGCCTTCTTTTGGCTTATCCTTTGCGGACTCTGGTAGGTAGATTCCACTTTCTGTTTGCTCAACAGCACTCGCTCGTTGAACAATCAATTTCTCTCCTAGTGGTTTTACGTTCATGAAGTGTGCTCCTCTTCGTTTGTGGTGGGATTCCACCGTGTTGTTGCAGGCCAGCGACCTGCGTAATGCCGTTTCATGGCTCGATGAAGTGCATCGAGCAAAGTTTCTAACATCGCCGGACGATCGACGACTGTAAATGCTCCTTCTTGCAGAGAGCGTGCCAAACTTCTGGCATTTTCTCGAGCAGTCGATTGTCGTGGGCGAATGACAATTGTAGGCGGTTGGGGGGTCATTCTGCGAAGGAGTTGAAGAACTCTTTCACCACCTGGTCTTTTGATGCCTTCACCGCTCTTGAGTGGTATTGAGAGGTCGACGATTGCAATATGAATGTCTTGTTCATCAATCATCTGAAGCGCTTCTTCGCCTGTTTCAGCCCTTAAACTGCGGATTCCGAAGGGTTCAAGCAAGCGGGGGAGCTGTCTAACCATGGTATCTTTGCGCCAAGAACCACATGTCAAAAGCAGGTTTAAACGCTCATGAGTATGTTCAAAATCGGCTTGGTTGTGGTCTAAATTTCCCATCTCTTTTCTTCATATACGCAAACCGTATGCCGTTTTTTTGGGTTCAAACCCCTGTCACAAGGCATAAAAATGAAGGTGAAACTGCCGTCTTGGCAGGTGCATGAATGCCTTTGGAGTGATACGATTCTCCAACTTATGACATTCCTAACAAATGCAACACTTATACACTCGATTTTGGCTGGCGAAGAGGGTGCTAGAACACCTGTTGGAAGCCAAGTGACCGTCAAAGGATGGGTCCGTTCTCGGAGGGATTCAAAGGCGGGTCTATCCTTCATTCAACTCTCTGATGGGTCATGTTTCAATGCCCTGCAAGTGGTTGCGTCGAATGAACTTTCAAATTATGAAAGCGAAATTTTGAATGTCACAACGGGGACTTCAATTGAAGTAGATGGAGAAGTGGTTGAGTCTCAGGGTAAGGGCCAATCTGTAGAAATCCAAGCTTCTGCCATTAGAGTCATTGGTTTCGTTGAAGATCCAGACACGTATCCTGTTGCTGCCAAACGGCATACATTTGAATACTTGCGAACGGTTTCACACTTGCGCACGCGAACAAACACATTCGCTGCGATTGCGAGGGTGAGAGATTCACTCGCTCAGGCAGTTCACAGGTACTTTCATCAGAACAGTTTCCTCTGGGTCCATACGCCAATCATTACAGCAAGCGACTGTGAAGGTGCAGGCGAAATGTTTAGAGTTTCAACTTTAGACATGATGAATGTGCCAAAAGATGAAGATGGCAAGGTCGACTTCGACAAGGATTTCTTTGGTAAAGAATCATTTCTCACGGTGTCAGGTCAAATCAACGTTGAAACATACGCGTGTTCGATGAGTCGCGTCTATACATTTGGTCCAACCTTTAGAGCGGAAAACTCAAACACCTCAAGGCACTTGTCAGAGTTCTGGATGATTGAGCCAGAGATTGCATTTGCAGACTTAAATGATGATGCAGATCTTGCTGAGGACTTTTTAAAATCTATTTTTACAGACCTTCTCAATGAGCGTCCAGACGATATGGAGTTTTTCCAACAGCGAATCGATCAGGGTTGTATTGAACGGTTAGAAGGTTTCATCAACTCTAGTTTTGAAAGAATGGAATACACTGATGCAATCAGTGCACTTGAGAAGGCACAAGACGAAGGCAAAAAGTTTGAGTTCCCTGTGTCATGGGGTTGCGATTTGCAATCGGAACACGAACGGTGGCTCACAGAAGAACATGTTGGCAGACCTGTTGTGTTGATGAACTATCCGAAAGACATTAAGGCGTTTTACATGCGACTTAACGATGATGAAAAAACAGTTGCAGCGATGGATGTGCTCGCACCTGGGATTGGTGAAATCATTGGTGGATCGCAGCGAGAGGAACGACTTGATGTGCTCGACGCTCGGATTGCTGAATGTGGTTTAGAGCCAGAGCCCTATTGGTGGTATCGAGATTTACGCAAATATGGCACTGTTCCACATGCTGGATTTGGTCTGGGTTTTGAGAGGACGATTATTTATGCAACTGGCATGACGAATATCCGAGATGTCATTCCGTTCCCAAGAACACCTAGAAACGCTGATTTTTAGCACAAAAAAGCGGTTTTTACATATCGGAACTCCGAGAAGGGGGCGACCCCTCGTCCGATATGGGAAGAAATCATAGATTTGTCGAGCGCACAGACGCCAACAAACGATTATCGAAGTGTCCTTGGTTCAGTTGCCAATGAAGGCAGCCCAAGGACGCTGTCTTTGACAGTTTCAACATGCCTCGTGGATGTGAGGCGTTTAACGCAAAAGGGGTTTTGCCGTGAATTCAGAAACATTTATTGAAAAACTATTTCCTCTCCTAATCACTGGAGACAGAAAATCAGCAAGATCTTGTGTTAGCGAAGCAATCACAAGCGGATGGACACCAGAAGAAGTTTCAGAGCATGGCTTTTGGCCAATTCTAGAATCAATTCAAACGCTCTACCGAAATGATCAGATGACAAGTGTTGCACATCATTATGCAACACGTCTCCTTAGAAGCCTAGTTGATCAAGTCCAAGCTGGTTACACACAAAAATCATCAAACAATAAACACATGCTGTTGTTCTGTGGACCAAGTGAAGGCGATGACCTTGCTGCACAAATTGTTGCAGATTTATGTGAAGCAGATGGTTGGGAAGTAAAGTTTGGTGGCGGCGGTGTTCCTGCTGATGAAATTCTAGCAGAAACAAATGAAAGCAAGCCAGATACGCTTTGTATGTTCTCATCTGCTCCAAGTGATGCTCCACACATTCGTAACATTATCGATACGGTTAAATCAATCGGCGCATCACCGCAAACTCAAATCGTTGTTGGCGGTGGGCTCTTTAACAGAGTCGATGGTCTTGCTGAAGAAATAGGTGCAGATCTCTGGGCAAATTCACCTTCAGAATTGAAAGAAAAGGTCATTGCTGAAGCAGGGCGAAGAGCTCCGGAAGATCAGAGAACAGTCGGTCGTTCAATCTCGACAAAAGCCGCTTAAAAATTTCAAAATGCATTAAATAGATATCGCAGCAAGGTCTATGACCTTGCTGCGTTGTTTGTTAATATATGCAGTTGGAAAGGGTTTTAAAATGCATTACATTCAACAATTGACACTTACCATAATCATACTTTTTAGTCAATTTATTGTTCATAATTCAGCATCTGCTCAATCTTTACCTGTTTTTAATGATCCTATAAAGGTTAGGGAAATTGAGGTTATGGGATCAGATTTAGATTTAACGGCAGTTCAAATGCAGGCCTTTCTTGAACTGTACGATTTATACCTAAATGATTTTGAAAGAGTTCGAAAAGGTGATGTTCAAGATTTTGAAGATGAACTCACAAGTCTGGCAGAACAGTTTGGTTTTATGAATTTTGATATTCCCCCTCGAGAACAGTTAGAGAGACTGATAATTGAGGGACTAAAGTCAATAAAAGCAATACAAAGAGTAGACAGTTTGTTTTTTGATGAGGTTGAGGGAATTCTTACCGAGAATCAAAGGTCGCTTTTGAAGAATTTAAGAACTTCAAGGCAAATTTCAAGTTACAACATTTTCCTATTGCCAATGCTAAGCCAGTTAAACAGTGGTATGGGCATAAGGCTTACTCCAATCTTTGACCAATTTGATATAGAGATTACCCCTGAGGTTAAAGAGATTCTCTCTGCATACGACGATAAATATCTACGAGAGTGTCTTTCTTCATTAGAACTTATGAGGCAGATGGCTTATTCGCTTTTAGATGTTATTGACGAAATGGGAGTTAGGGGAATGGATCAACGCGCAATGATGATGCAATTTGCTAATCCAGAAAGAATTGAGCAGTTAAAAGCAAAAGCAGATGTTTTGATAGTTCCAATGCAGNCAAAAGCACATGANATTAGTCAGTTAAATTGGCGNACNTGGAAACAATTAGATGGNCTATTGCCAGAAGATGNTTCAAATATTTTACGCAAACAATTTTTNTCTAAAACCTACTGGNCANCTGTTCNAGGGGAAACAAGAGTAGAGAAGTATTTTGATAGNGCGTTGAATTTAAGTGNCTTGTCTGAAGATCAGCAAATTTCTTTANAGGAATTNCAAAGTTCTTTTAACTCTCGATGGAAGANCCGCTCAATNAAACATGCTGAAATGCTAGGACGTGATCGGCAAAAGAAGACNATGAGTATGTTTTTNGGNGAAATTGATAGCGAGTTTAATGATGANCTTNTGCAATTTGATNAAGAANGATNGGATTTAGTTGAAANAACAATTNCAAGAATTGATTCTATTTTAGGCAGTGATTTAGCNCCTGAANTGAAGGGNNAAAATAAGGATTGGAATAAGTCAAGTGGTGGTTCAGCTAANGGCAAGNGTACTGCTGCAANTAAGGCCAAGGGGNCTGCTACAACTAAGGATGGNNCATCAGGAAAAANTCCTGATGTTAGTAATTGGAATGGTCAGAANATAGTTGATGCAAATGANAATTTCATTGTTGAANTTGGGCCAGAAGAAAATTATGAAATTAGTGANCAGACAATTACTATTACTAATCAAAATGGAGATGCAGTGAAGACCTTAGAAGTCGAAACAGAATCGGTTTCTGTTTATTCTTCGGTGGAGGGCGGTGTAGAAATAAATCAAGTTAATGCCGTTTCAGGAAGAACTGCTTCAGAGGAAAACTCTGCTCTTCAAATGCCANATGCAATAAGTCCGGCTTTTCCAAAGCAAGCATCAGAAATTTTGAAGNTAGATGCTGCTGGGCTNATNGCTATTAATGCACTTTATGATGACTATCGTGATCAATACAATGAGAAATATAGTGAACTNAGAGAGATTGGCATAACTTTAGATGAGTCTGATTCTGATGAAATGGAGATATATAAGAGAGTTAAAGATCTTAATACTCAGGCGATGGAGTTTGTGGAGAGATTAGAGATTCGTTTTTTTGAGGATTTNACANCNCTAACTGGTATAAGTAATGAAGATAAAAATTTGGTTATGCTTAANCGTTTTCGNGANAGGCAGCGTTTGANTGTTGATCAGCAAGGNCAGTNTGGTTTTAATAGNGATGAAACNAAAGCNGTCGATTTAGTTGATTTATATTTATTCTCTAGAAAAACTCAAAATTTAAGAANAAGTGTTTCAGATGAAACATATGGCACTCTTCTTAGAGTTTTAAATGATTATCATTCAAATATTGATGGTCCATTTNGAAATTATGTCGAATCATCAGATAAATTTAAAAGAACTCAAGATGCTATGAGAATGTTATGGAGAACCGATGGAGATTCAGGCGCTTCTCCTAGCGGTGAGGTTGCAGATAGGATGCGNGANCGATGGCTTGANGATTTTACAAATAACCGGGATTCTAAACGTCAATACTTACTAGCCAATCAAGAGATTATTTCGAATTTATTGACTTCAATAAATGAAAATGATTATTGGAATGTCCGGATGGTATTCATAAGAGAGGCTTATCCGGATGTTTTTAGAAGTGCAGATGATGCTGGTCAAATGATTGCAATTGCTCTAACAATTCCAAGTCTAACTCCAGAGCAGATGTCACAACTTAAACAATATTCGGAACAGTATCGTTTTGATTATTGGAATCTATGTGAAGACATGATTAGATTATATGAGTCAAACGCAGAAGCTCAAACACAGTCCAATGCTTGGATGAATCAACAAGACATGCAAAGGGAAATTGAAAAAGAAACTTTGCGATTCCAAAGAAAAGAACTTTATGATCGCGCTCAACTTATGCTGAGAATGATTCTAAGTGAGGATCAGATAAAGGATATTCCTGGCTTGAGACCATCCGCTGATAATGCAGCAAAATGGGGTAAAGAGAATGACGGCAAAAACTGATTCAGGTTTATATGATTAAAGGATGCCCCAAAGATAATCTTGATTTATTAGCAAGTACCCCAATTTGCTACTACCAATAGCAAATCTGATACATCAACAATTCCACTTCCATCAACGTCTGCATTAACATCACTTGATCCCCAGGCCGCGATTACTTCAAGCAGATCAGTTACTTCAACGATGCCATTCCCATCTATGTCGCCTTCGCAATCATTGACAACTGTAGTGATATTCAAAAATACACCAACGCCAGGCAGGGTTCCAGTCACTGGATCAATTTCAACAATGCTAACAATGTCAAGCAGTCCATCTTGATTAAAATCTCCATGTTCAATCATTTCTGGTTCGTTGCCACTACCAGTAATTTGATCCTCTACAAGGAGTAAGGCAGCCTCAGTATCATTTCTTATAACTTGTAACTCTCGTTCCCCAGACACATCGCCTATAACAGAGACTACAAGGTCATGATCTCCATCGTTATCAAAATCTGCAACTGTAGTGGATTCAGGACTTGTTCCAACAGCAAAGGATGACGCCGGACCGAGTTCACTGCCATCACCTAAGAGGACACTCATTGTGCCATTACCATTGTTCACTGTAATCGCGTCTTCAAAACCATCATCGTTTAAGTCTGCAAATTCTAACTCAATCGCGTCACTGCCACTTACAAGAGCGTCATCAAAAACAAAACCAAATGGACCACCGCCAGCACCGTTGCCTTCAAGGACGCGTACTCCATCACTTGAACCGTTCAACAAGATGAAGTCAAGATCCTTATCATTGTTGACATCACTTGGATCGATGTCAGCAGGAAGTGGTGTTGAAAGCGAGCCAACATTTGCCCACGTGGCACCCATTGCTCCAAGAGCAGGGTTGTTTTGTAACACTGTTGTATTGAATGAGTCACATGCAACTGCAATGTCAACAACATCGTTTGCGTCTTCTACATAATCGCCAACAGCTATGTATCTCGGTGAGGCATCAGTTAAAACTTCACTGAGTGAAAAATTTCCTGAACCATCATTAAGAAGGNCGGTTACGGAATCATCACCATGGTTAGCAACTACAAGGTCATTAGCTGTTCCATCACCGTTGAAATCGGCGTGTTCAATATCCATTGGTTCAACGCCAACAGTAATGCCACTCTGTTGTGTAAATCCTTGCCATACTCCATTTGAACTACCATTATTGAGGAGGACAACGACTACTCCATCACCACCTTCTAAAGTTGAACTTAAAGTCATCGCCAAATCTGGTCCATTTAACCCATCAACATCTAACACTGTATAAGCATTTGGTTTAAGAGCGATTGGCATAGTTAATGCACTATCAAACTCAACGGGACCCGTTGTTTCAATTGTGACATCATCACCACCAATTACTCCACTGCTATTTGGCGGGGACCATTGGCAAGAAATTCCTCTAGGAAGTCCTCTTGCAAACACTAGTGTGGTAGATGCTTCATAACTACTTACATCTAAAATATTATATGAATCTCCAACTGCAGGAACATAATCATTGCTCCATTGCAATTCAATTGAGTTTAAATCATTTATTGACTTTGTGACTTCAATAGAATCATATAGATTTGAGTTGCTGCCATGAATATCAAATGACATTCTTCCAACTAAATCTAGATTTGAATTTTGATTTTCTCTGCTGTTAAGTGAACCATTAATGAATATTCTTCCAATTGATTTATATCCGGGAAGTAGGTTCCCCCCATAGTTGTTTATGTTTCCTGATAGATAGCCATCAAAACCAAATTCAGAATCGTTTCTTATGTTTATGTTTGCTGCATTAACAGTTAAATTGTCTTTGAAAATAAGATTAGCATTGTTTAGATTTAANTAACTAGAAATATTTAAGATACCCCCAAGTCCTTTAAATACTGCAGTAGATCTTTGATCATAACTTTCAACTTTAAGAGGGTCAGAGTTGGCTGCCAAGTAGAGTGATTGGTTAGATAAATCAAAAGTCACTAAACCACTTGAAATTATCAATCTGTCAGCAAATGATGTTTTATATAAGTTGATAAATCGAGCTTCATTTGTATTTATAAGTCCAGTCCAACCAACATCAGGGACCTCGAACGGAAGCCAGTTTTTAGGATTATTAAAATCATTATCGGTTGATCCAGAATTGCTCCATATTCCAATATTGTTTGAATTTGGCATATGTTCAAATGAGCCGAAGTCAACAATTGGTGCTCCTGAGTCATCCGGTCCTGTATCAGGCATATAGGGGTCATTTATTTGACGATTATTACCAGCTAAGTCAATCAATGAGAATACTTGTGAGTTGTCTCCAGCATCAATCAATGGAGATTGCTGAAGAAGTCTGAAAATTTCATCGCCAGTAGAAGGAATACCATCATTACCAAATTCGCTTAGAAAGCGAGGGTTTAAATCCGTATTTCCATTTCCTGGTAACTGGTCTCCGATAAACTCAACACAGGTGTAGTTAAAGTTGACATTTGCCTGGCGAATATCAAACTGTTGATTACCGCCATTCACATCTCTGTTCCCCCATAAGATTGAGTTATAAAAGTTAATATTCGCAGAAGAACTGCCTAAACAGCCAAAAATATTTGCGGTGTTTTGCACAATAGTTGTTGAACGAATTGCAACTTGTCCATTTGACATGCACTGGATGGCCCCGCCTTCCCCATCTGAATGATTAGCATTAACTAAGCAGTTCTGAAGAGCAGTTGAGCCTTTTGTATAAGCCCCTCCGCCAGCGTTTTGCGCATTGTTTTGTGTCAAAACGCATCGATTAACTAAAACTGCTGCAGTTTCTGATACATAAACGCCGCCACCATAATCAGCATAATTCCCAATAATCTTGCATTGATCGATTAAGGGACATGTTGTGAAGNNAGTATCTACATTGTTTATATAAATACCTCCNCCNAATTGATTATTGTCAGCATTGCCTTGAGTTATAACNAAACCATCAATTACCGCTCTTCCACTGCCAGTTAAATCTTCAAATCTAACTACATGATATGAGTTGTTGGANAAATCACCNGATGTGGAATCATCATCATNTAAATCACCTGAGAGAATAGTTATATATTGGCTCGGGATTTCTATCNCTTAAATTTTCTTCTANACCTTCAAACCCACCATATATATTCACATTNCCTACCATGCGAAAAGAGGACTCNCTCGGNTCGGGTGATTGCAAACGATCNGTAGGNGTATAAGTTCCTTGCGCAACCCATATCTGATCACCCGAACTTGCTACATTAAGAGCTTCTTGAGGATGTGTAAATGCATTAACCCATGAAGTCCCCGAGCCTTGTCCATTTGCATTTTGATTGACATACCAAACGGTGGGATCCCCTGAGGTGCTCCCTGTAATTAACAAAGTTCCTATTCCAGAATCTCCCTCGTAACCTCCTACTCTGAGGTAGTAGTTTATTCCCTCTGAAAGCGTTATTTCAATCATGGAGTAATAATCTTGACAGTCAGATTGGNTTACCTCACTATCACCATTGCAAGCAATTTGTTGAAATGATCCGCATGCTCCTTGGTATAGAACTATTGAAGTATCATAACTACTAGAGTTACATGTAGAAAATTGGTATGTCCCAGTATACGCAGGTGTAAACTCTAGCCAAACATCTGGTGTTTTTGTGGTCCAATTCAAAAAGGTATCGNGGCATTGTGCTTCATTAGGNAAGGGACTACTAGCAGTTGCACAAGTTGTATCAAAAGAAGTATATCCCTCAAAAGCCAGAATTGGAAAAGAGCATTCNTCACCGGGGCATTGTGCATAGGACATTGATGTAACTATGTACAAAAAAAATAAACTCAAGAATCTGCGCATTGAAAAATCCTTAAATACCTGTTCATTTAGCTGAACTCTCTAAACATAACTATGACATGGATATTGTTTTAATCGATGGCAAAAATATCTAAATTCATATATTTCTTTTTTTATTATTAGTTTCACGTCCGAAAATAACGTTCAAAAATAAAAGCCACTCAAAAAAGTGGCTTATGTTGCTACATGAGCAGTTAATCGGGGTGACAGGATTTGAACCTGCGACCTCTTGTTCCCAAAACAAGCGCTCTGCCAAGCTGAGCTACACCCCGCAANTGCGAGACTGAGGATTTTACNTGATTTGCTGNNTTTAGTCCCAGTCAAAGACACCCTTTTTCCANGCATANATNTANGCAANNANNCTNGTNCCAAGGAAAAAGAGAATNCGACCTAAGAATAANGNGGCTTCTGATGACCCTTGNGNNAGTTGAGTNAAATCGACNGCCCANGGGTAGAGNAANATAATCTCAATATCAAAGACNAGAAATGTCATCGCGAGAATGTAAAANCGGATATTGAANCNTTTNCTNGCAGTTCCAATTGGATTCATNCCNGANTCGTANGTTGAGTCCTTGACTTCTCCACTTCGCTTTGGACCGAGAAGTCCTGAAGCAAGCAGATTCACAACACCAAAGACAACAGCCATGATGATGATGAGTAGGACTGGAAGATAGTTTGAGAATTCCATTGTGAGAGGTAGTGTATCCGATTTTGGGGGACTCTAAGATGATGCTGTGATTGAAAAACCCCCCAAGACGGTGGTGGGTCCATCTCGGGGGGGAGGGAAGAGAAGAAGGTGCCTCGCAACCGAGACGCTCTTCAAGTTTGGGCCAGTAGATCATCCATGTCTATGGCATATGTTCACAATTGAGATATTCCAATCTTCTATGTGTGCTGGCGAAGCAGGTGCTGCACCGTGAACAGTACTTCGTTCCATCGAGGCGCTGCTCAAGCAATGGGTTCCTTCCTTTTGCTTTACACACATAGTCATCCGTGTCTGGAATACATCAACTCCCATCCAGTTCTCTCCTTTTTAAGAGCAACCAAGTGACTCACCGCAATTGACGCACTTGTAGCACGTGCCATTACGGATTGTGATTTGGCCGCATTTAGGGCAAGCGGGAGCATCACCCTGCATTTGGGCTGTTGATTGACTAAGCGACGACTGAACTTTCAACTCTTGCTTTTCGAGCGTTGTAGCTCCGCTTTCGGTTGTGCTCGTTGTCACGCTGCGAGACAATAATGCAGTTGCTGTTTCTGTCTTCGCCTTTGCGGTATCGACTTTCGGTGTGATTCCACCAAGTGATGTGGTCGAAGAATCTCGGGGTGTCGATCCAGCGTTCGAATCTGTTGACCATCGTTTGTCCTCCTTGACTGATGTGGTCCTTGTTGTTTCGCTTGATTGCGTTGAAGGTCGGTTTGGAAGATTTGCTTCGCGGTAACCCTCGATGAATTGCATTCCCATCCATTGGAAGATGTAGTCAACAAGACTCTTTGCAAACGGAATGTCTCTATTGGTTGTGATGCCTTGTGGCTCAAATCGTTGGTAAGCGAACTTGCTTACAAGACTTTCAATAGGAACGCCATATTGGAGCGCCACACTGATTGCAGTACCAAGGCTGTCCATGAGACCACCGATTGTTGATCCCTCCTTGGACATGGTGATGAATAGTTCACCTGGCTGTCCATTTGCGTACATGCCAACGGTGAGGTAACCCTCGTGACCTGCCACATTGAAATGGTGGGTGATACTACTGCGTGTATCAGGCAACCGCCTTCTCATTGGGCGTTCGATGATTTTCTCAACGATCTTCTCAATGACTTGTGGCTGACCCTCCTTGGCAAACTCTGCAGCAGTGACAACATCAGTTGCGACTTCTTGCTGTGCTGCTTGGAGTTCAAGTTCATCTTCATCATCTTCAAGCTTGGTGTCAGATGTTGCGTTGAGTGGTTGGCTTAACTTGCAACCATCGCGATAAAGCGCGTTTGCTTTGAGTCCAAGTTCCCAACTTAGCCAGTATGAGCTCGCGATGTCATCAGTCGTCGCTTCGTTAGGTAGATTGATTGTTTTTGAAATTGCACCAGTAATGAATGGTTGGCAAGCAGCCATCATTCTGATGTGACCTTCAGGAGCGATATACCGTGTGCCAGTTTCACCGCAACGGTTTGCACAATCAAACACAGCGAGGTGTTCTTCCTTCAGTTCAGGTGCGCCTTCGATGGTGCCTGTGCCACAAATACGCCTATTGATGCATGTGATTTCATCGCTAGACAATCCGAGCAGTTTAAGGCCGTTGAAGTTTGCGTCTGCAGTTGCATCGTCGCGAGTGAGTCCGTGCGCCTCAAGTACGGATTCGGGGAGTGACCATGCGGAGAATGCAAAACCTAATTCAAAGACAGTTGGCAGCGAATCTTCAATCGCGTCGAGGTCTTCTTCAGAGAATCCCTTCTCAATGAGGAATTCGTTGAACATGACAATTTCATCATTGTCAGAAATCGCTTCATGCATAGGCGTGTTTAATGAAAGCGTGCCCATGACGTATCGCATCATGCTGTCAACTTCATTCGCTGCGTAGCCTAGTGAGACAAGCGCTGGTTTTAGCGATTGGTTTGCAATTTTGAAGTAGCCGCCACCTGCGAGTTTCTTAAACTTCGTTAATGCGAAGTCTGGCTCAACGCCTGTTGTGTCACAATCCATCAACAAACCAATGGTGCCTGTTGGTGCAATGACTGTAACTTGAGCGTTTCTGTAACCGTGACGTTCGCCGAGGTCGTATGCTTCATCCCATGACTGCACTGCACGGCCGAGCAAATCGCCAGCGTTTGCAATGTTGATTTCATCGTCNAGGAATAGTTGGTGGTTGATTGGCACAGGTGGGATGCGGAGTTTTTCATACTCGCCGCTATCTCTNGCTGCACCATGAGCAGCGTGTCTGTGGTTGCGGATCACGCGGAGCATGNNATCTGCGTTATCTGCGAATCCATCAAATGGTCCTAGTTCGGAAGCCATCTCAGCACTCACTGCGTATGACCGGCCTGTNAGAATTGAGGTGATTGCACCACAGACTGCTCGACCAGCTTCGCTGTCGTAAGCAATACCTGCTTGCATCAGCATTGCGCCGAGGTTGGCNAAGCCAAGACCGAGCGTTCGGTATCGCCAACTCTTGTGTGCAATAGCTTCTGAGGGGAAGGCAGCCATAAGGACGGANATTTCAAGAACGATTGTCCAAAGACGAATCGCGTGTTCAAACGANTCGACATCAAANGTTCTTGTTTTGTTGTTGTAGAACTTGATGAGGTTGAGTGATGCGAGGTTACACGCTGTGTCATCAAGGAACATGTATTCNCTGCATGGNTTNGATGCGTTGATGCGTCCGCTGTTTGGGCAGGTGTGCCAATCATTGATTGCAGTATCAAACTGAACGCCAGGGTCAGCACAGTGCCATGCAGCGTCGCAAATCTGATTCCATAGCCCTCTTGCAGGGATGGAACGCATGACTTCGTTGTCAGTCCGTCTTACGAGGTCCCAGTTTTCTTCTCTATNGACGGCTTCAAAGAAGTCATGTGAGAGTCGAACTGAGTTGTTTGAGTTTTGACCTGAGACGGTTTGATACGCTTCACCATTGAAATCGTAATCGAGTGTTAATCCAAGATTCGNGGCACGTTCTTGTTGTTCAGGNGAAAGGGTTTTCATGCCTTCAACGAGGGCTGCGACTTTGATTTCNTCACGGACTTTCCAGTTTACGAATTCCTCGATGTCTGGNTGGTCAACATCGAGGCAAACCATTTTCGCAGCACGACGTGTTGTGCCACCAGATTTAATCGCACCTGCTGCACGGTCGCCGATTTTNAGGAANCTCATCAAGCCGCTTGATTTNCCGCCACCTGAGAGTGGTTCGTCGTTTCCTCGAAGGGACGAGAAGTTTGAACCAGTGCCTGAGCCATATTTAAAGAGGCGAGCTTCTCGCATCCAAAGATCCATGATGCCNCCGTCATTGACAAGGTCNTCGTCTACGGATTGAATNAAGCANGCNTGTGGTTGTGGGTGCGTGTATGCATCACCNGCAAGCGTCACTTCACCNGTTTCTGGATTTGGAATGAAGTGTCCCTGGGAAGGNCCTGAGATTCCGTACGCCCAGTTCAAACCTGTGTTAAACCATTGCGGACTGTTTGGAGCAGAGACTTGGTTGAGCATCATCCAGCAGAGTTCGTCNTAGAAGNCTTCAGCGTCATCTGTTGAGTCAAAGTAGCCATGTGATTCACCCCAGCTNCGCCAGCAGCCAACAAGTCTATGAATGACTTGGCGTGCTGAGCGTTCTGGACCTGTGACAGGTTGCCCGTCTGCATCGAGTTCGGGGGTGCCATCTTCATTGAATTGAGGAACGCCAGCTTTGCGGAAGTATTTGCTGACCATNATGTCAGTTGCGAGTTGACTCCAACTCGATGGAACTGACGCGTTCTCCATTTCAAACACTATTGAACCGTCAGCATTTGTAATNTTGGTTGAACGTACTGCCCATTCAACTGTATCCCAAACATTTTCGCCTGCTGTTGTAAATCGTCTATCAATTTTCATTCTGTCTAACTGCTTCCGTTTTTATTTTGTTGTCTTNNTACTGTTCCTACCACGCGTGCAATTCAAGAGGTGCAGTGACGGTGGAGTCATGTTCTTGCTCCAAGTGGTGCCGACTGCGTTGTGTAACTTTTGATTCATCTGATTACTCAGCCCTCTGTAGTTGCGTTGGTTTTTCATCTAAAAAACCGTTCCAAAGTGAGTTTTTGCTGTTTTTTACTGTGTAAAACACGTTTTACACCCACTGAACAAACAGGCATACCCACTAATGTCTATCGTACTACTACATCTTGGGTCTGCAATGGGGATGACCGCAAAATCTAGTGGTTTGTGTAAAATGTTTTTAAATGCAGTAAATATCGGTACTTACCACTAAATTTACGACCAATACGAGTGTGGATAGGTTGTCAAAAGGTGTTTTTTGGGTTCAAATCCCACACTTTTTACCCCAAAAAGGAAAGGACATCATTGAATTCTCAAACCTCAGATTACACTGTTGAAATGGAGCCAAAACGAAGGGTTCAAAACGGACTCACAGAAGCGCAGCAAAAAGTTGTCAACCACCAACAAGGNCCATTGCTCGTTCTTGCTGGTCCGGGTTCTGGCAAAACAACTGTGGTTACAAAACGCATTGCCAAACTGATTGAAAACGGCGTTGCGCCTTGGCAAATTTTAGCGCTGACGTTTACCAATAAAGCAGCGACTGAGATGAAGGAACGCGTACATGCGCAATTGAATCATGAACAATCGCTTGTTCGCGGATTAACTGTTTCTACGTTCCACTCTTTTTGCGCACGTTTTTTAAGACAGTGGGGTGAACGAATCATTGGAACAACTTCGTTTTCAATTTACGATTCTGCAGATCAAAAGAGCGCAGTCAAAGAAGCAATCAAACGTTGCGAGTTAAGTTCATCTAATTGGAAGCCCGCTTCTGCACTTGCTGCAATAAGTAACGCAAAAAATGCACTCATCGATTGTGAATCATTTGCAAGAGAAGCTACAGATTTTTATGCAAGGAATGTTGCAAAAATCTATACGGCGTATCAGACAATACTGAATGAAAATGACGCAGTCGATTTTGATGATCTATTGATGTTAACTGCGATGCTCCTTCAGCAAGATGATGAAGTGAGAGAACATGTCCAAGAACGTTTTCAATACCTCATGGTTGATGAGTACCAAGACACGAATCACACGCAGTTCGTCATTGCGAATTTGATTGCAAAAAACCACCGTAATTTTTGCGTTGTCGGTGATCCAGACCAATCTATCTATGCGTGGCGGGGAGCGGACATTACAAACATTCTAGATTTTGAAGCGAAGTTCTCTGACTGTGCTGTGATTCCACTTGGTCAGAACTTTAGAAGTACGCAGCATATCGTTGATGCGGCGGCATCACTGATTGCACATAACAAGAGTCGCAAAGACAAAAGGATTTATTCTGAACTTGAGGAAGGCGAAAAGCCAGTTGTCAAAACGCTCATGGATGAATACGAAGAGGCTGAGACCATTGTTACAGAAGCAATGAAACTCATTAAACGGGGTGTGCCTCATAAAGAGATGGCTGTGTTGTACCGCGTCAATGCNCTTAGCCGCGTTCTTGAGGATGGATTTAGAAGAAATGGCGTGCCATATTCTGTTGCAAGGGGTACAGCGTTCTATGACAGGAAAGAAGTCAAACATGCACTTGCATACTTAACGCTTATCCTCAATCCAAAAGACAACATGGCTTGCGAGCGAGTCATCAATGTTCCAACTCGTGGCATNGGCGCAACTTCAATCCAGCGGTTAAAACTGTTTGCCTATCAAAACCAAATGAGTCTTCTTCAGGCAGCACTTACCGTAACTAAGGAAGACGGATTTTCAAAACGTGCATTGAATGCAATGGTTGAGTTTGCAAACAACTGTATGAAATGGAGGGAAGACTCATATTCAGAGGTGTCTATGACTGCTGCGGCTTCTCTTGCAGATCTCGTCGAACGCGTCATACGTGAATCGGGATTAGAAAAACTGTACTCAACAAACCCGACAGAAGAAGATTTCGAACGGCTTCAAAACTTAGAAGAACTTGTTTCAGCTTCAGCTGAGTTTGAACAGCGCTACCTTGAGACGCAAGATGAACCGCAAACGCCACTTGTGCTGTTAAGCGAGTTCATGCAACAGGTCGCCCTTGTCAGTGATGCTGATGCTATTGACCCTGAGCAAGGCGCTGTGACATTAATGACCCTGCATGCATCAAAGGGTCTGGAGTTTGATTTCATCGCCATTGCTGGGCTAGAAGAGTCCATGCTCCCACACCAACGAGCTCAATACGATGAGGACCAGCTTGAAGAAGAGCGTCGACTCTGTTTCGTAGGCATGACTAGAGCAAGAAAGCTCTTGCTGTTAACGAATGCAAGAAGAAGAATGCACAGGGGGCTCACAGAGCGAACAGTGACGAGCAGGTTCCTCTCAGAACTTGCTGAGGAACATGTGGATTTTGGTGAAACAGAAGTCGTGGTAAAGCACTCGCAAGCGCCTATTGAGTCGAAAACATCGAGCGAGATTCAACTCGGCTCCGTCGTGAGACACGCTAGGTTTGGGATTGGTAAGGTCCAAAGAATCATGCGAAGACCTCGTGGCTCAACTGTGACAGTCCAATTCTCGACGACAGTTAAACACCTCGTTCTCGAATATGCAAACCTTGAAATCGTTGATGAGTTTGATTACCACGACACACCACCAGAGTTTTAACACATGAGTGGGCTATCAAGTGAGTTTGTGCATGAACTATGTAAGCGAGAAGGGTTTTCAGCATCTGGAATCGCATCAGTAAACCCGAGTAAGTTTGAACAAGAGTTTTTAGATTGGATTGATGAAGGCAAGCAGGGTGAGATGGCATGGCTGAGCGAAAACGTTCACGTCAGGATGAATCCATCAGAGTTGCTTGAAGGGGCACAATCACTCATTTGTGTGCTCGATCGGTATAGCGACCCAAACCCTTTCGACCGCGAATCTCAAGATGGGTGGATTGCTCGCTATGCAGTTGGCAGCGATTATCACAAACAGATGAAGAAGCGGTTACATCGAATCTGCGATTCACTCTCAGAGTTTTCAGAGGATTCATACAAAGCGTGTGTTGATACTGCGCCAATACTTGAACGCGAGATAGCAGCGAGTGCTGGGCTTGGAGCCATTGGCAAACACACACTTCTCCTTGAACAGGGGATAGGGAGTTGGTTTTTTATTGGCGTAATTGTGACAACCGCAAAGTTGACCCCTAGCAAGCCAAACACTTCTAACCCCTGTCAATCCTGTACTAAATGCATCGATGCTTGCCCAACTGATGCAATAACGCCATTTAGTGTAGATGCGACTAAATGTATCAGTTACCTCACGATTGANCATCGCTCTGACATTGACGAAAAGTACCATGAACATATTGGTAATTGGCTTTTTGGTTGTGACATCTGTCAGGAAGTCTGCCCGCACAATCAGCCTACGCATAACAGCAGTACATTCGTTCCAAACAGTGCCTATGTTTCAGGTCGCACTTCATTCAACCTTCTTGAAGTGCTGAAATGGAGTGAAGAAGACAGAAGGGAAGCGCTCATAGGCAGTGCAATGAAACGCGCGAAGTTGTATATGTTTAAGAGAAATGCACTCATCGTCGCAGGCAATATTTTGCGTATAGAGGACAATAAGGAGCTCAGACAAGCAGTCATTGAGCTCTGCGAGGACGAACACCCCATTGTTCAAGAAACTGCGAGAGTTGTATTAGAAGGGATCAGCTGACATCATTGCCGCTTGGAGTTCTTCAATGGATGTAATCGTGCCATTGTTGACTTGCTCTGCAGCATCATTCATGACTTGTGACAATCCTCCAAGCATTTCAGCCATCATGAGAACGACTTGAGCATCTTCGCCTTGAGAATCCATTCGCATCTTCCAGCCAGTTGGCGTGTTGATCAGCGTTTTCTCTTTTCCCATTTCATTCATCACAGTCGCAGTATCACCCATGACTGATAGAGTTGACGGGTCTAGATGACTCTTAAACTCAAAACCGCCTGAACCTTGCTGCCTCAACATTTCTTCGTAGACTTCTGGTCCAAGATGTGTTTGTACTGCAGTCAATAAATTTGTGGTAGCTGAATACATGCCATCTATAAAGTCAATCATTTGTTGACTCGTTGCGTCATTGGAGACATAAAACTCTGCGATTGACACATATGATGTCAATGCTTCTTCAGTACCAAGTTGCGGAACAGCATTCATTGCCTCAACCAGTTCTCTTGCAGTTTGGAAACCGCTCGATGAAGCAGCACCGGTCATACCGCTTGTAGGATTTGCAGTTGGTGCTTCCTCAATCACAATTGGGTTGCCGTGAAGGGCAGCAATCCTTTGGTCGATGCCTTGCGTGAGGTCGATTGAAACATTGCTACTGCTTGGGGTAACGAGTTTTGCGTTTTCATAAGAAGCAATTGCAGCACTTGTTGCATGCTCAATAGCGTCTTTTGTTGAGGACACCAAAGCAGCCCATTTAGTTGATGAAGTTGCAATGTTGTTGTTAATCATGGATTGCACTGCATTTGCTTGTGCTGTTAAAAATCGTCTTCTTGATTCTTCAGCCATACCAAGTGAGAGTTCCATGTCAAACTTCCATGCTTCACTTGCTTCTTGCATGTCCCTTGTTGCACTTCGAGCACGGCTCGATTTTTGAAGTGCTTTTTGCATGAGTGCAATAGATGCATCCCATTCTGCCATAAGAGCACCAGAGCGTTCTAATGCAGACTGCAACGTTGTTGCAGTCGTGTTGTCGAATTCAGACGCCGCATCGCGGATCAGTGAAGCATTTGTAGATGCTGCAGACTTCATTGCCGCAAGTAACTCCTTTGAATGTTCGATGCCATTTAGGATTGACGCAGCCGCTTCGATTTCAGCGCGTCTATTGTCTAGCGCTGGTTCCGCAACCATTTTGTTTTGCAACTGAAACTCACTCGCTTTGAGCTGTTCCTCATGTGCTAGTCGCATGACTTTTACGCCATCTTTGAAGTCTGTATGACCTTCGATGATTCCCTTTGATGCAGCGTCATCAAAAAGTGATTCTGCTTCAATCCTAAGTAGGTTTGCTTCACTTTGAGTTTGGCTCTGCTGGTTATCAAGGTTGTCTACTGCAGCCATCAATCCAGAAAGAGATTGTTGAAACTCGCTTTGCATTTCCTTGTATGCGCGTTCTGTGCTAGGGATGATGTTTTCGGTTCCGGAGTCACTGACCACTCTAGCATCAGCAAGTGTTCGGAGTAAATTGGTTTGTTGAGCTTGCTCCGTAGCAATCTTAAAGAGGCTGCTGATTCGGTTTGCCCTTGATTGCAAATCAATAAACTGTGCTTGGGCGAGTGAGCCTTGAGCTGTAGAAAGAATGTAATTCTTTGTGTCGGTTTGGTAAGGTGAGTATGGTTTAACGCGTTCGGCTTTAGAAACAACTGATGTCAACGCTTCTGCTTGACCGCTAGCAGTGGCAGATTCAAGCTCGACTAGAAGCGTACTTAGTTCTTCATGAACGGCATTTTCATTTTCATCGAGCAAGTCACACCCGATGAGCGTGAGCGAGAAAAAACAAACAAGTGTGATTGAACAGTTGATAAAACGATGCATGGCCTAAAAATCCTTAAGTCCTTGTAAAATCAAGGAGCAATGAGAAATGATTGAGCCTACTAGTGTACCAATCAGTGCATAAGTTGGCGAGGGGGGTAAATGAGCCTAATTGACTTCTAAAAGGGGAAAATCGATGGGATATTGCGGTCTTGGCATCTGCCGCATCGACTGAATCCACTCAATCACAGCTTTGCGTCCTTCTTCAGTCTGTAATTCCTTCACAGGCTTCCACCCTTTGACGATTGGATGAGGGTGCTGGGCATCATCCCTGTCAAGGCCGAATTGCATCAACAGAGATTGCCTAGGTTGGTCATAATTGATAAGGGGCAACTCGGGATTGATGTTCAGCCTCTCAAGCGTCAGCAAATTTGCATACCTGCTCTGATCACTTAGTTTAGGTTCTTGGAACAAATAGAACGGACCGCTGTTAGCGCCTCCGTGGCAATCTGTAGTGCCGCATCGATTCACAAGCCAATCATCATGAACGCGAGTTCTAAACAGTTTGAGTGATACAGGTTCGTCAATCTCAATGATATCCTCGTAAAGGTGTTCAGCATTCAAGTAACGGATGAGCTTGAACACAACATGGTCTTCGCCATCTAAAACGGTGGTCCGTAATGTCGGGTCACGTTGAAACAGTGGGTCATTGCCATATTCTTGTATGAGTTTTCTTCGAGTTTTATCCGAGATGTTCATATCCGGAAGCAAGTTGAGGTTTGACTCGTATGCCCGAATCAATGAGACTTCTTCTGGTTCTAACACTCTCAGTTTAGTTTGTGCTTTTGAAGGTGTTGACAGCGTCGGGGGAACATCAACTTCTGTTTCTAATATGGGCTTAAGTTTCAGTGCGACTCGACGTTTTAATGAATCAATGTGTGGTGATGTCAAATCGCAATCATCAAGGTGATTTTTTGCTAACTCAAATTTGTCTTTGTAAATCAACCACTCGACGAAAAAACGAAACTCATCCACATCATCAAAATTAGTATCTCCAATGATTCGCTTGTACGATTCTTCAAATGGTGGGTCTAATGTGACTTGTTCAACTTCGGTTCGATCGAATCGCAACTCAATACCATTAATGCGAACGAACACTTCCTCAAACTCATTCTCGAGAATGGTGCCCCTTAATCTTCGACCGTCTTTAAGTATGACTGTCCCAAACTTATCTTCGCCAGAATCAACAAGAATCTCAAAACGATGCGTTTTATCTAATTCAATGACGTGTAACTTGCCCTCGCTGTCTTGCAAAACAAGGATGTTCTCGTCCTGCCTGATCACATCTCCTGTCAAAACTACGCCGCGTGAGATTTCGACAATGGCTCTATTGGATTCAACTCCAAGTAGAAGNGAAATCGAAAGTGCAAAGATGAAGCGCAACTGAATCATTATTCAGGGAGGGGGGTAATTTCGATGTCCTTACTCCGCGTGACTTCAACGCTCCACGTGAGTGAGAATGCGTTTTGCCCTGTGCTGCTTGCGGGAATATTGACATCCCATCTGAGAATGCCTTGCTTGCGTTCATCGTCAAGATAGTTTTGATCTGTGGAAAGTGGCGAAGAAGTACNGAGTAGCGCAATTTCAATCTTCTCATTTTGCGAGACTGGCATGCGATCCCAAACGCGTGTGTCAATTGCGTTGTCATGGCCGTTCGATAACTCAATGCGGTAATCGAACTTCGTTTGTTTTCCACTCCCAAACAATCCAGTGTTACCTGTTTGTTTCTCAACTAATGTGCGTTGCGCAGACATCATCTCATCAACACCCAAATTCACTTCAAACGTTTCGTTTGGTGTTACGGTTGCAAGATGTGTTTTGCCTACATAGTCAGAACCATAGAAAATTGAACCATGTCCCGGAAGCAATATAAACTCACTTGTGTTCTTTACTTCGCTTTGGATAAAGACTTTATCAGTCAGCATTGGTACTGCGACGCGGTAAGAGTCAGACTCCATTGCTATGGAAGCAATTGAAGTTGTGATTTTTTCCTTGGCGTTTGATGGGACGATGAGCGTACGTGGAATCACGAAGTTTACCGCTGGTCCACCACCTTCAACAGTAGCAGCACCGGCTGCCTCAGTTAACTCTGCATATGCTTCAATCTCATCGTATGCATGTGAGGCGCCAAGACTTAATGCGTTTCTTCCTCTGCTAGCAGATGGGGTAGGTGGTGCATTTGTTACTATCTTTGAATCAGCGCCTATAACAACTGGTTCATAGATATCAACAAACCATGGTCTTGGCATTGGAGGAGTAACTGAATCTTGAGGTTGAGCAGTTGATAGCGTGATTGAGACGTCATTCCAATCCTCACCCGTTCGTTGAAAAATCTCTGCGTCATAATCGATCTGTATGTCAGTTGAATCTTTGTTCGCGCGGATTGCATATGTAGGTGACCAAGAAGCATTGCGTACGAGGTATGTTAGGTCTACTGTCACGACGCTGTTGCCTAGGACTGCGATGTCTACGACTGCATTTCGTTGAATGGAATTGTCACTTGCGATGTTCGATCGTTGTCGTTTTAGTGCTTGTAACTCAGTGTTGGCATCCTCAAGCAAATTTGCATTTGCAATCCTATTTGAAGAAATCTCACTCATCGTTTTTTGAACATACAGCAGTTGCTCATCCATCGATTCTAAGTCAGGCCCAGTTTCCGAATTGATGTTTTGTTGAATCAGAGTGGTCAGCAAGTCAGTTTGAAGTTTGAAAATATCTTCGTTACTTGAAAACGACTTCACTTGGGCTTCTAGGACTTCAATCGAATGGTTGATTTCAGAAAGAACTTCAACGTTTGACACAGCAACTGGAATTTCAGCAGTATCAACACTCAGTAACTTTGCATTTCCTGAGACATGNGCCTGAATTGAATCGAGTTGAGCAGATTGAGGCAAATCATAAAAGTACAGTGCGTAAGCGCCGGGTTCAAGTTGTAACTCAGCATTGCGAGTCACTGAAGCTCGACCTCTGTAAAGTGTTACTGCTGTGACCTTGGAATTCGAGTCAATTGACTCGATATCTAATGTGACTTGACCAAACAGGGCGTTTGGAATCCACAGGGACAATGTGCAAACAAAGGTTTTTAATACGCCATTCATTCTTCAGCCTCCTCGACCAAAATCTTCAACTAGTGTACATGGAGTACGTCGCGTAAGTACGTTATTTGTTTTTTCTTCTTCCCATCGTTGAGAATATGCCTGAATAACGGAGCAGAGTCGAAACTATTTCTTTTGAATTTAAGTTTGATGCTGTGATCTCATCGATGAGTGTTGCTCGTTGTTGCTCTAAATCTAGATAGCGAAGTGCAACGACTGCTAAGTCATCATCCTCCATCGTCTCTAAGTATTCAAAACCTTCTCTGTAGACAATCCTCGCAGCGAGTGTTTTTGCCATCATCCATTTCAAGTAAGTACTTGGCATTTTTGCCCACANNTNTTCACCNACNNGTTCAATCAANACNGCNGGNAANTGTTCAANNACNANTAGNTTTANNTTTTCAAGTTGTTCNNNNGTCATNTCGTCCCANTGNTTAATCACTNCNTCNGCAGTTCTNGACATGACTTCNGAAATTTGAATACTCATTTCAGGTANTGGTGANTGNGGNTGATGTTGNTGNAGTCNTGCGAGNAGTTCNGCTTCNGANCNNGCAAGTGCACGNANTTTTGTTAAGACTTGCTCTACAAACACTTCCTTGATGTCCATGAATTCTGATTCATCAAGCAGCATNCATGCGCCNATNTCAAAACTTGAACAGATGACNCCGCATTTATTTGCAGACGAATCTTTCAGGATAATGATGCCTTCATTTGAGAGTGAGCGTCTTGCGTCTGGNGTAAGGAANAAGTTAGCGCCTTCAACGATAACTTTTGCTGATGGTNTGCCGTCTTCTGTGANGAAGTTCTTCCAGTTGCCGCCATGAATGGTTGCTGGTCTGCCGCCNGCAGGAATAAATGCATCGCAGATTANTCGGTCATGCATCGTGTTTCGTAAGTGGAAGCCGTCTGGGTCATCAACAGATGTAACAGAACCCTTAGGACCAAGTTTGGAACTATCAAACGATGCAATTGGTAACGCTTCTTCAAAGAGNCTAAGNAGTTCAGTGTGGTCAAGCCCGTCTGGNTCTTCGCCGCAACCTGAGCCATCAGCGATGCCAACGATTTTTGCCTTTGTGCCGTAATCTCTATTCAAGATTCGAATCGCGTTNCCTGCGACATCACCATCTGGGCCACCTGTNATNTTNACTGTNAANTCATCTGTTTCAGGATTCACGCCAACNGCACGAAGGGCGGAGTCAAGGAAAACGATGACACCTTCACTTGTCACACCATATTCTTTATGGTTGATTCCNGCACCAGGTTTAGAACTCATGAGCGCTGTTGACATTGGGTATCCTCGGCGCTTTGCTCTATCAACGACCCAGTCAATGAGTTCAGGTGTAATNTTTTCATCTGGTCCTAAGTAGATCAGTTCCTCGTGATTGAGGTGGTCCACAATTCGGTTGACAGTTGATGGTTCAGGTGTAATGAGGTCAAGTATTGAATTNACGAAAGCTTTAACGCTTCTAGAAATGCGNCCCTTAGGGTTTACGAGGATNGCTGCTTTTGAACCACCTTCTGGGATGTCTTTATTCTTCAATTGTTGAGCAAAAGCTAAGTTGTATGCTTCGTCGTACAACCGCTCTTGCTCTCGAGCGAACTGTTCTACACCACGCGGGAAAATGGCTCGNACGCCACCACGTGAGATGTCTCTGAATCGAACATGGAAACCAGTGAACTGGCGGCCGTGGACAAAGAATGCACCGAATGGAATTTNATTTCGCTCTTCAGTTGCAAGGAAAGACGCGTCGATTCGCATGCCAAGCGCATACCGATGTTCAACAAACAAGTTCGTTCGTTTTACNGCATCGATGGCTTCAATCATTTTAAANAACAAGCTTTGAGCATCTTCAAGGTCGACATTATTCTCAATGTCTTCGATGAGTTGCTGTTTTGTTGAGGCGTATGCTTCATCACTTAATGGAGATTCTGGATTGAATCTTGACTTAAACAGTTCTGCGATGGAATTGGAGATTGAGATGTTGTCGCGTGTGAGCGNATCAAGTCTCGTCGGGTTGAANGCGTANGGGTTTTGTTTAACAAGTGATTGGTAGACGAGGTCAAGTAGGGCAGTGATGATTTCTGCTCGTTCCAAGTCAAGTTCAGGGAAGCTGTACCCGAGATTGACAGTTCTTGGATCAAGCCACTTAAGTCTGAGCAAGTCTTTTCGTACTTCTTGCCACAACTCGCTGTCTTCTTCAATTGGACCGCCATCTGGTCCTTGCACAACACANCCAACGAGNGTNATCCANCCNTTGTCTCCATCATCGACACTGTCTAAATATGCACGGTGAATGTTAATCTTTGATTTGCTTAATCGAGTTGCAATGCGCTGGAGCATCGAGCGTCTTGTTGAGTTACTGACTGCGACGATGATTCTGGATAAATGNGGGTCACTTTCGCCTTCAAGGGCGACAGTTGTTCCATCTGTTCCAGTAAGCCGCTGGACAAGNTGCCAGTGCTTTTCCATTCGAAGTGGCGTCACTGTTCTTACATATTCTGCTGAACACGTATTGAAAAACGCCAANACATTTTCTCTCGACCAATCGAGATTATTCTCGTTTGCGTACTCAATGACTTCATCAACACGCTTANTNGATTCGNCATCTTCTTGATTAAACGGTTCTGCTTCGCCGAATTCAAACGTGTCGATAACCAAGTTGCCGTCAGTGGCAGTGTGGATTTTTGCAGTCCTTAAGGTCTGATCCCATGGCAGTTCTTCCATGATTTCAGCAAGGACGCCCGGATAGTCAAGTGGTCTCATGCATGTCCACTGTGAACCCTCTTCATTCCTGAGCGTCAGTTCAAGTGGTCTTTCCGAGGCCCTTGCCGCAATGATTGCCTTTAAGTGGGCGAGTTGAGTTTCCTTNTCAGTATCTTGAAAATACATGAGCGGCATTTGCTCAAGAAACCACGGCACAACACCNTCTGCAGTAGTACGGAGGCTGTTTGTGACCTCATCNATCACCGTAGAAGCGTTTTCTGGCTTGGAGCCGATTGGTTGCTTGGGAGTTGTAGCCATAACTGCGTATTAGAACCGCATCCGCTCACAGAAACAAGAAGCAGAAGAGGCGTTTTCCGAATATCGTGCACACTTTATTGCACTCCAAATGTCTAGTTTGAAAGCCATCTCAATCGGNACTTTTGATGCCATACACGTCGGGCATCAGGCCATCATTGCAGCTGCTCGTGAGGCAGTCGGTAAGCAAGGCGTCGTTGCGTTTCATTCGTTTGATCCTCCTCCAATTTCGGTCCTAAAGCCGTCTCTTCCATTCCATCGATTGACTGCTATNGACAATCGAGTTGCATTGCTTAACTCCTACGGAGTGGACGAGGTNAATGTTCTTAAGCCATCTCAAGCACTGCTCAAAATGACGCCAGAAGCATTTGTGATGGGCCTTGTTAAACAGCATCAGCCCGATGTCATCGTTGAGGGGGAAAATTTCAGATTTGGCAAGGGCCGTGAAGGGACAATTGAAACCCTTCNAACACTTGGGGAGTTACATGGTTTCNAAGTCATCTCAGTTGCACAAGTCGAACGGTCAATGAAAGACCACTCGGTTGTCCAAGTAAGCAGTTCAAATGTGAGGTGGTTGCTTCAGCATGGGAGAGTTGAGGATGTGTCAACCTTGCTTGGCCGTCCNTATGTCATTTCAGGAACAGTTTCCAAAGGGGANCAACGGGGANGAACGATTGGTTTCCCGACTGCAAACATGTCTNGCATACAGACGATGTTACCAATGGATGGCGTTTACGCTGGAAAGACTAGAATTGAAGGGCAAGAATATCCTGTCGCGTTGAGTATTGGAACGAAGCCGACATTTGAANATGGGTTNGTTTCATGTGAAGCNCATATCATTGGATTTGACGGTGAGATTGGTCACTATGAATGGGATTTGACTGTTACCATAAATGCCTGGATTAGGAATCAAGTGAAGTTTGACACTATTGAAACGTTANTCGAAGCGATNGGTAAAGATGTTGAACGAGTGTTGAATATAGAAAGTGTTGTATGACTTCCGAATGTATTGAGTATGAATCGACTGCTAGTTATGCAGAGATTGCCGAGCGAGTAAACCAATCTAACAAGATTGTCGTTACAACACATCGAAAACCAGATGGTGATGCGATGGGTTCCGTGGTCGCGCTGTACCGAGGGCTCCAATCGATTGGTAAGGAAGTAGAAGTCTTGTTGATGGGTCCAATTGAACATGGACTTAAACTTATTGTTGAGGATGTTCCAATTCGTCTTGTTGAAGAGAACGGGACACCAACGGATGAGCCCGACCTCATCATTGTTGCCGACACTGGNGCGTGGTCNCANTTAGAAGCGATTTCAGATTGGCTNAAGACACACAAAGANANAGTTGTTGGACTTGACCATCACGCCAACGGAGATGATGTTGCAGAGCTTCGAATCGTTGATGTCTCGGCTGCTGCGTGTACTCAAGTTGTCATGATGCTCTGTGATGAGNTGAACATTCCGCTTGGCAACGGCAAGGGGTCTGTCGCAGAAGCGATCTTCATTGGCTTAGGAACAGATACNGGCTGGTTTAGATTTTCAAATGCTGATTCAAGGTGTTTTGCTGATGTGTCTCGATTGCTTGAGTGTGGCATTGACCGTTATTCGATCTATAGAGCACTAGAAGAAACCGCGCAGCCCGCACGAATNANTTTGCTTGAAAAAATGTTGGCGAGTATTGAATACGCTGGTCCTGTTGCAATCATGTCGCTGAGAACTGCAGACTTTAGAGAGGCGAATGGTTCAAGTACTGATATTGTTGGGCTCGTCAATACGCCNCTCGTACTNGCTGACATCCAAGCTTCAATACTGTTAACTGATTCCGATCCAACTGTTACTAAGATTAGTTTCCGTTCAAAGCCAGCATTGCCTGGAAACCCTNAATCCTTGATTGATGTCAATTCGCTTGCAAGGAATTTTGGCGGAGGAGGGCATATTCATGCCGCAGGTGCAAGAGTNTTTGCCCCGTTAGAAGANGTAAAATCGCAATTGTTAGATTTGATTGGAAAAATGTAATTCCATATATTCAACTGCGTTCTACAATACATACGAAGATTGTATTGTCATGGATGTCATTTCTAGCATAGTAAATCGAACGAAACAGCGTCTTAAAACGGATGCATGTTTAAGCATTGCTTGTCGATGGATGTGCTTTGCGAGTCTCGGGGTTTTGTTGGTTTCTGTTATTGACCGCTTTTTCGCTGTACCTTTACTGAGTTTGCAATTGACAGCGTANGTTCTGTTCGGTGCATTGGTTGTTGTTGTCATTGCAGCATGGTTTAGCGTGAAGATTGGCTCAATGGTTGCAGCAACTGAACTCGACAGACGATTTGAATTGAAAGATAGGGTGGCAACTTCATTAACTGTGGAAGGTTCGCCTTTTGCTGATGTCGTGATTCAAGACGCTGTCGAATCGGTACGCAAGAGCGACGTCCAGCGCAACCTTAATCAAAAGTTTCCAATACATACGCCTCAATCATCACCCTGGCTAGTTGCCTTGATTGCATCTACTCTTGTTGTGATGAATACAGGTCAATGGAATCTGTTCACTGACTCGCACATTGGTGCGTCTCCAGANGCGCCTGATGCAAATCAAATTGAAGAGTCAATTCAACAAATTNTTGCTCAGATTGAAGAGAATCAATTAGTCAGCGACACCCTTGAACAAGAATTGAGTGACCTTCAACTGCTGAGCGAGTCAGACATGGATTCTGCAGAACAGTTTCAGCACGAAGCACTCCGTAAGATTACGGACATCCAAAAGCGTCTTGATGACATGCTGAATTCTGAAGAGTTGCTTGCATTTGAAAGTTTGCAGAACAGAATGGCGCAACTTGAATTGCCTAGAGACAAAGAGACCCTTCCTTTAGTTGCTGCACTCAAAAGTGGAGATTTCAAGGAAGCTCAAGATGAGTTTGAAAAGTTGGAAGAACAACTTCAATCTGATTCAATGAGTGAAGAGGAGAAAGCGTCTTTAAGAGAAGCCCTAGAAGAGTTAGCTCAACAGTTAAATGCACTCAGCAACATGAATGGGGAACTGGCTTCGGCATTATCATCAGCTGGCCTGCNGGGTTCTCTTGCAGATAATCTTGATGCCGCTAAGAAAGCTGTTGAACAATCTAAGACATTGAATGAAGAGCAGAAAAAGAAACTGCTCGAAATGATAAAGCAGCAGCAAAACACGCAACAGATGTGTCAGCAGTTATCATCAAACTGTAAACAGTGCGCGGGTGGCAAAGGCAATTCAAACAGTGAGTTGGCAAAGTTAAGCGCGATGCAAATGTTTAAAAAAGAAGCAGAGTTATCCAAGAGCAAGTGCCAAAACGCTGGTGCAGGAATGTGTTTAAAGCCAGGTTCTGGGAAAGGTACTGGCGGACAAGGGCAAGGGAATGGTGGAGCGAACAACATCGAAGAAACAGAATTCGCAACAGTTGCAGAGCGTGCCCCAGTCAACAGTGAAAATGGTCCAATCATCGCGTCGCAATTGTTCAATGGCGGCTTGTTAACTGCCGGTGAAAGTAGTGCTGAGTTGCGCGAGGCAGTGTTAAATGCAAGAGAAGAGGCCGAGCAAGCAATCACAGAAGAACAAGTGCCACGCAAGTATCATGATTTGCTACGCCACTACTTCGGTCAATTAGAAAAGTTGACAGAAACTGAAGGCAGCAATTAAACACAGTTGGCGATTTTTCTGTTTGTGTTCTTGTTGCATAGTTTCGGCATGCGCTCAGCGTGATGACAACGCTTTGACTGTGTATGTGTCGGCAGACGACTATGTAGCCAAAGAAGTGTTTGATGCGTTTACAGCGCAAACTGGCATAGTCGTCAATTGGGTCGGGGACACTGAGGCCTCTAAAACGACTGCGCTCGTTCAAAGATTAATCCAGGAAAAAGATAANCCTGTGGCAGATGTGTTTTGGTCTTCCGACATTNTGGGAGCCCTTGCATTGCANTCAGCNAATGTCNTAGANCCGTGTCAATCAACTGTTACAGAGCAGTGGCCTNCCNCACTAAAGGANGAGGGTAATCGTTGGTTTGCATTCTCGCCTCGAGCAAGAGTCATTGCNTTCAATCCAGAAANAGAAAATNCAAATGAATTGTCAACTGATTGGTGGTCATACGCTTCGTCATCTTTTGCTGACCCAAGATTTGGAACGACAGGGACGCACTTCGCAGCGATGTCTATGTTTGAAGATCGTTTTCAGAGATTCCGGTCAAGTCTAAANGGTGCCCCAATGCTTGGTGGTAATGCAGCCACGGTNCAAGCAGTGATTGACGGCAGGTCACGGTTTGCGATGACAGACTCCGANGATGTCTTTGCTGCAAAAGCACGTGGCNANTCAATCGATTTCATCCTACCTAGGCATGATGATGTGAGTGGTGGTGGAACACTGTATATCCCAAATGTTGTTTGTGTGATTCGTGGGGCGGATCACAAGGATGGAGCAGAAGCCTTTGTAAACTTCATGCTNAGCGATGAAGCCGCACGTATACTTGCGCGTTCGGATTCAAAAAACTATCCGGTTCAACAAAGTGTTCAGTCTGAGTTCCCTGAACTACAAATGGTTGANCCATTGGTTGTGGATTGGAATGACGTTTTTGAAGTTAAAGAACAAGTCATTTCAGCATTAATGCAGTCACTCAATACAAACCACTAAACTATGGCNGTGAGANTATGAGGTGTAAGATTAAGTGCGAGGGTTGTATTGACNGAATTTGAAATCATAGGAACAACATTTGCTTGGAGCACAATCGTATGCGTGCTCAGCATCTTTATTGGATGGCCACTAGGTTCCTTGTTCTTAAGAGTCAGCAAAACGCATCAATGCATGATTGTTGGGATGGGAATTGTCGTGATGACTACGCCTGCGTATGCCATCTTTTATGCTTGGTGGCAAATGTGGCCCGCAGGTACATCGATTCACAGTTGGATTGTTGAAAATGGATTACAACAGATTTGCNTATCGCTGAGTTTACTTCTTGCACTTGTNGGTTGGTCTTGGCCCATTGCGACNTTAGTGTCAGTGATTTATCANATTCAAGCAAGTTGTCATTCGCTCACACTTCTTGANCATCCACCTTTTATGNTTCGNGTTGGTTCGTTCTTTAGAACTTACTTCTATGGGCTCATGACTTCNTTCATCATCATTTTTGTTGTCACGGCTTCCAACACAACGAGTTTTGACTTGGCTCAGATTCGCACCATTGGAAATGAAATGCGAATCATCACATCAACTGGGCAGACACTATCAAGTTACCCATTGTTAGTGGTCGCCAGTTTATGTCTTGCACTTCTTGCAAGTTCGTTAGTTGCTCAGNTAAAACAAACAGACTATGAGGTTANCAATGACCATTTCAAANCTCCAGCGTTGTTTATCGTCGTTTGGNTTTTATTGTCCGTGCTTCCAGTTGCGGTCAGTGCATTCAACTCAATAAGTGTTAATGAACTCAAACTTCTAGAAGTGTACAGACAAGACTTGCTTAAAAGTGTCTTGTTAGGATTAGCAGTTGCAGTTGTTTTGACGCTTTTGACATNTTTTGCGTTTCAGTTAAANACGCTCCACTTGAAGTCAACTCCCGTTTTCATGTTGGTTTTAAAAGTGGTTTGTTTGTGTATTGCCTTCATGCCAAGTACGTTGCTCGCTGAGACTTTAAGGAGTTTGTTCTTACAAGTTGATGTGGTGTATCAATCCTCAGCATTGCTCATCATTGCACAGTCGNTGAAGATTGCATTTATCGCAATCTTCATAGGCGAATGGATTGCGTCATCAAAACATCTATGCACGCTGAGCACTCTTGATCGTTCTCATTCTTTCNTTAGNAAGTTCAAGATTTNTGCGCCAAGACTAAAANTAGGTGTGGTTCTAGTATTTTGCTTTTCAATGGCATTTTCTTTTAGCAACTTATCATTAACTGCTCAGTTAACGCCTCCTTCTAATCATCAGCCGATTGCAGTCGCATTGTTAAACGCAATGCATTACCAGAGGCCTGAACTTGTGACGNTCGTTTTTGTCTTTATTCAATTGAGTGCGTTANTCTTAGGCATCTTTGTGTNTTTAGTTTTTAAACGAAGTGCATTGTTCTTCGTTTGTCTCATNTGTTGTTTGGGATGTGAATCTGACTCAACCAGACCCGTAAGCTCAGCAAAAGTGATTGGTGGAATTGGGTTAAGCGACGGNCGTTTCGTCACGCCTAGAGCAATCGATGCAAATGAAGAAGTTATTGTTGTGATTGATAAAAGTCGGCGTTGCCAAGTNTTGAGTCATGATGGTGCTTGTTTACACTCTTGGGAATTGCCAATTGGAACTAAGGGTTATCCAACTGGCGTCACGCTCGATGANGAAGGAAACATNTGGNTCTCTAACACGCATGATCAAAATATATTGGTNTTGACTCAAGATGGTGAATTGCTTAACTCCTTTGGGTCGTATGGCGTAAGCNAAGGGGAGTTTTTGTACCCCACTGATATTGCATTCTGGGAAGACAAAGTATACGTTTCTGAATATGGCGGAAATGACCGNGTGTCAGTCTTTACACGTNATGGTGAATTCCTAAACGCATTTGGTTTGATTGGTCCAAGCGANGGTCAGTTTAAAAGACCCCAGTCAATTGCTATNCATCCTNTATCTGGCGAACTCTATATTGCGAACGCAGGCAATCACTGCGTTGATGTATTCTCTTCGTCAGGCGAGTGGATCAGAAGAATTGGCAATGCTGGTAGAAGCGAGGGTGAATTGCTCTATCCATATGGAATAGACTTTATTGATGAAGNCNTCTTTGTTGTCTGTGAATATGGGAACAATCGGCTTCAAATATTCACAGTCGATGGCGAAAGCAGAGGGCTCCTCGGTAGCGCAGGAATTGAAAGCGGTCTCTTTAAAACGCCATGGTCAGTCGTAAAAATTAAAAAAGGATTGATAGTTGCTGATACTGGGAACAACCGTCTTCAATCGCTCCCCGATATCATGGACAACTGATGTTTGCAATGATTCAGTTTGACAGGCCCGGCTGGTTAGTTTTATGTCTGCTCGTTGTGCCAATCATCTATTACGCAAGGCATGGTCTATCAAAATCTGCTTCAAGAAGCCGGGCAATTGCATCAACAATTTTAAGAGTGATCGTCATCTGTTTACTTGCTGTAGCGATTGCTCGGCCAGTGTGGAATCAACAAGGTGAAGGCGTAGCTGTTATTGCTGTCGTTGACCGGTCTCTATCAATTCCTCAGAGTTTGCAAAAAAGCACGCAAATGCTTTTAACGGAGTGGACAGATCCTGCCCATAGGACTGAGCATGACAAGTTAGGTGTTATCTCGGTTGGTAAGGATGCTGTGGTTGGCTCACTGCCATCGGAGTTGACTTTGTTTGAGCCACCCTCAAATGAACCAGTTCTTAATGCAACGAATTTAAGTAAAGGTGTTCAGCTTGCACTTGCATTAAAGCCCGTCGATTCGGCAAGTCGGATACTTCTGGTAACAGATGGAAATGAAACTGAAGGAGATATCCTTCATGTGGCGTCGATTGCTGCAGCAAATCAGATACCAATCGATGTGTTGCCTCTCCAATATGCTCATGATCATGAAGTTCTAGTCGAGCGTGTTATCGTTCCTGCTCAAACAAGAGAAGGGCAAACGATTCCTGTTCGCATTGTGCTTCGAAGTGTTGGTCAAGTGTCAGGGGTGTTACACCTGAGTCATAATGGGCAGGAAGTTTTACTTTCAAGTACTGAAGGGGAAACTGGTCTGCCACTACAGTTAAATCCAGGCGTAAACGCTTTTGTGTTTGATATTCCAATACGATCTAATGGGCCTCAGGAGTTTGAAGCAACATGGTCTCCCGATGTTGGACAAGATACTATTGCAGCGAATAACTCAGGTATTGGCGTTTCATTTGTGCACTCTGACGGCAAGGTGTTGGTTGTTTCTCAAAATGGGTTAAGCACGGTACATCTCGGTGAGTTGTTAGAAGACTCAGGAATCGAAGTTGAGTTTACGCAACCAGATGGGATTCCACGGACGAGCATTGGATACACAGCGATTGACTCAATCATCTTAGATAACATTCCGAGATGGGCAATCGATGATGTGCAAGAGCGGCATCTCCATGCATTCATCCATGACTTGGGTGGCGGGCTTGTTTTTGTTGGAGGGCCTGAAGCATATGGTGCAGGAGGATGGATTGGTTCACAACTCGAACAAGCGATGCCGCTCCATTGCGAACCTCCACAAAAACGAGAGCTGCCAAGAGGTGCATTGGCGCTCATTATGCACTCTTGTGAGATGCCAAAAGGAAACTACTGGGGGCAGCAGATGGCATCCGCTGCAGTCGATTCATTAAGTGAGTTTGATTACATAGGCATTATTGAGTACGACTGGAATGGCGGACCCAATACAAGAAACAACTCTGGTTGGAGATTGCCACTTCAGTTAGCAGGAGATAAAACTGAAGCGCATAATGCGGTGAATAGTCTAGTGTTTGGGGATATGCAGGACTTCAGTTCTGCAATGGAGTTAGCGCTTGAAGGATTAGTAAGCGTCAATGCAGCACAAAGGCATGTCATCATCATCAGTGATGGGGATCCGATAGGACCATCTCAGGAATTGCTCCAAGGGTATCAAGAAGGAGGCGTGACTGTTTCTGCTGTAATGGTCGGTGGTCACGGTTCTGCAATGGATTTGCAAAAAATGAAAGGCATCGCAACAGTCACAGGCGGCCGTTTTTACATGGTGAATGACCCTTCCAAGTTGCCAAACATTTTTATCAAAGAAGCACAAATGAATTCGCGTTCACTTCTGCAAGAAGGCAAAGATTATGTTCCTTCGCAAACGGTATCAATGAGTGGTCCGGTGACGGGTATTGATGCTATTCCACCCGTGAATGGTTATGTCGTGACAGGAAAGAAAAGTGGACTTGCTCAAACACCATGGTTCATTCCTATGAAAGACGCTGATGACCCGTTATTAGCATGGTGGAATTATGGTCTTGGTAAGAGCGTTGCATTTACAAGTGATTTAGGGCAGCGGTGGGCATCTCCATGGCTAGGGTGGAGTGGCTTCCAGAGCTTCTGGGAACGGTGTGTTCGGTTTACGATGCGAAGTTCAAATCCTCCCAACTCACTCGTCACTACATCTATTGATGGAGACGTTGGACGAATTGACATCGAACTACTTGAAGGAGATTCGGGTTACCTCAACTTCATGCGCTCTAAAGCAGTCTTGGTGAGTCCAAGCGGTCAATCGGAAACAATTGAGTTGCAACAACATGCACCAGGGCGATACAACTCCGAGTTTAAAGTTGATGAGCAGGGGGCATGGTTAGTAAATGTTGTGTTCCAAAATCAAGAAGGCGACATCGTCAGTAGAGTTCCTGCTGCTGTGACTATGCCATTTGATAAAGAGTTTGCAACTACGCAGCACAATACAANCTTGTTACAAGAGGTCGCGAGAAAAACAGGTGGGCGACTTCTTTCTCCAGATGATGTTGAACTTGAGACACTTTTCGATGACACGGGNTTGATGATGCCTGAAAGTCCAACATCAGTTTGGGATTTGCTTGCAATGCTAGCGGCTAGTATTTTGATTCTTGATGTTGCTGTGCGAAGGTTGTGGATTGATAAAGAAAGNGTTCAATCGATGTTCGTCGCAGTTGAGCAAACGAGTCAATCTTCAGTTGAAGCNCTGAGGCGAGTTCAAGAATCAAGTTCGCGTAGTAANAAGGTTCATATTGTCCCGAAAAAGTCGAAGGCAAAACAAACAGAAAAACAGCAACCAGAGGAAACTGAACAGACAGATAGTCTTGCACAACTGCTGAAGAAGAAGCGTTCAATGGAGTCTGATGATGAATAACCAGATGCCNATTGAATGTAACTCTGTTTCAGATGTAAAAGAAAGNTGCCAGATTTTTCGGGAGTCATTCAAGCAACTAAAGCANGAGNTGCANAGCGTCATCGTTGGGAACTCTTCANTCATTGATTTAGTGTTGGTTGCAATCTTCGCNGATGGTCATGTGTTGCTTGAGGGACCNCCNGGATTAGGCAAAACACTTCTCGTAGAGACGCTAAGTAGCACCTTAAAACTTTCTCATTCAAGAATTCAGTGCACCGCTGATCTGATGCCTGCAGATGTTGTCGGCACAACAATAGTTGACGAACATGAGTCAACTGGAAAGCGTGAGTTCCGTTTTGAAGGGGGNCCTGTTTTTTGCCAACTTCTTTTGGCTGACGAAATCAATCGTGCAACGCCTAAATGTCAGTCGGCACTTCTTGAAGCCATGCAAGAACGGTCGGTCTCAATCGATGGCGTGACACACGCTTTGCCTTCNCCTTTTTTTGTGATGGCAACACAAAATCCGATAGAACAGGAAGGNACGTANCCACTNCCAGAAGCTCAACTAGACAGATTCATGTTTAAAATCAANGTAGGGCACTCTAATCAAGAAGAGNTAAATGAANTTTTAAATCGCACTACTTCAGAGCGTACGACACATGCGAACACAGTGATTGATGCGGAGTTTGTGAAAAATGCTCAATCGTTTTTGAAAAACATAACGATTAGCGGGCATGTGCAAGATTACGTAGCGCGTTTGATTCTTGCAACACATGCGGATTCTGAGTTCGCNCCTNNTTGGATTAAAGACGAGATTCAGATTGGGGTNTCGCCGAGAGCGTCGCAAGCNATTGTTTCAAGTGCAAAGGTGGTTGCAGTCATCAACGGTCGTTATGCAGTCTCGATTGATGATGTCAAGAAAGTTGCAGTTTCAGCACTTCAGCACAGGATGACACGAACATTCGAAGCCCAGACNGCATTTGTTNCAGAGCAAAGCATCATTGAGCGCTTGATTGATGAAGTTGAGATGTATAAGGACGACTGGAATGAGTAGTTTCGGCGTGACAACGCATCCTCGACCTAANAAAGTAGACGAGTTACTTGGCTCGCAGTTAATGTCNTCGCTCGATCGCTTGGATGTTGTTGCACGCAAGATTTTNTCAGGCAAGATACAGGGTGAGCGACGGTCTAAACGCCGTGGTATNAGTGTTGAGTTTGCCGATTACAGGCAGTACACAGCAGGTGATGACATTCGATTTATCGATTGGAACGTCTACGCTCGTTTAGACAAGTTGTTTATGAAGATNTTCCTNGAGGAAGAAGAGCTCAATCTTGGAATAGCAATCGATACAAGTTTATCTATGGAGTACGGGAATCCAAACAAGTTTGACTTTGCGAGACGTCTAGCAATGTCCCTCGGTTATATCGCACTAAGNAGTCACAATCGCCTGTCATTGTTTTCATTTAACGATGGCAAAGTTGAGCGGCGACAAGGCTTGCGAGGAAAGAAAAGAACGCGCGATGTTGGTGAGTGGTTNCTAAATCTTNAACCATCTGGTGCAACCGAGTTAACGGATTCGTGCAAGTTCATNTCAACCTCAAGGCAGGGGCGTGGAGTTTTGGTGCTCATCAGCGACTGTTTAGANTCAGGAGGGATNAAGAAAGGGCTTCANTACTTGGTTGGGAGTGGATGGGACGTGTTTGTCATNCAAGTGCTTTCGCCAGAAGAGTTGNATCCTCTAGAGTGTGGCATGGAAGGGGATTTGAAACTTGTAAANATGGAATCAAATGAGGCCTGTGAAGTNACAGTGACAACGCCACTTGTNGAGCAGTATCAAACAAACTTAGCNGCATTCTGCGATGAAGTTCGGTTGCAATGCACGCGAATCGGTGCAGGAAACGTACGGGTTTCATCTGATATTGATATTGAATTGTTGCTCGTTGAGTATCTGCGAAATAGGGGGCTTCTGCGTTGAACTGGATTACGCCAACGACTGGTTTGTTCTTCGCAGCCNTTNCTGTTCCTGTGCTATTGATNCTGTATTTCCTNAGATTGAGAAGNCAGACTTTGAAAGTNCCATCAACGATGCTNTGGCAACAATCGATTGAAGATTTGCACGCAAACACGCCATTTCAACGACTCAGACCCAGTGCTCTTTTGTTGCTACAACTACTTGCTTTAATCTTAGTCATTCTTGCAATCATGCAACCCCAGATTAAGGGCGCTGCTCCCAAGGCAGGNAATCATGTGGTATTGATTGACACATCATCTTCAATGTTGACGAAAGATTATGATGGAAAAANAAGATTGGATGTTGCTAAAGAGCAAGCAGTCGAGCTTGTGACAACCCTTCATGGAGGAGGNTTGTTTGCTGGCGATGGTGGTAAAACAATGGTCATTGCGTTCTCTGATAACGCAATAGTCGTCTCTCCATTTTCAGATTCCAAACAACAACTTGTNAACGCGATAGAATCAATAGANCCAACGCATGGGNCGTCTGAAGTGTCTGAAGCCCTTACGCTTGCAAGGGCTTATACAACCAACACCAACCCTGAAGAAGCAGGGCTCTCTGCATCAGAATCTGCACAGTTAGAACTGTTTAGTGATGGAAGAATTGAGGGCTTATCAGATTCNGCTTTACAACGCGGNGAAACAATTGTGTACCACTCNATTGGTTCAGCAGATACAGCGAATGTTGGCGTCTATAANTTGTCGGTCAGCCGTCTAAATGAGTCAAGTGATGAAATTCAAACTTTTTTGTCACTCGTTAACAGTGGAAGTGAGANAGTCATCACTGATGTGACGCTTTTTGTTGAAGGCGTTGCTACCAATGTCACNCAAGTNGAAATCCAACCGAGTTACATCGATGAGAAAGCCACTCCGACCAACGTAGTGTTCATGCCATTTGCACTTCCTAATGGTGGCGTTGTCTCTGTTAAGATTTCAGGGGAAGATGCATATCAAATAGATAACGAGGCGTCAGTTATCGTCTCTCCNCCACAAACACTCAGTGTGTTGTANGCNGAGCAAGATATGCCAATCATCCAAACAGTGTTAGAGGGCATGCCTCTGCAATCCCTAAAGAAGATTCCTGTTGAAGATATAGAGCAAGAACTTCAAGACGTNTCAAGANCGNTTGANGTTGTCGTNNTAAGAGATGTGANGGTAAATGAGTTGCCTAACGGTCGATACTTGATTTTTGGTCAACCTCCTCCAGTTTCAGCATTTGACACGTTCGTAGAAGGGCAAGCGCAAGAGATGTTGGTTGCAAGGGAAGAGCATCCAGTCATGCGATTTGTTCGGTATGAAGAAGTTTTCGTTTCTGAAGGGTTCAATGTCGTGACAGATGACACGTCGCAAACATTACTTGAGGGCAGCAAGTGGCCTGCTGTGCTTTACTCAAGAACTCCAACTCATGAAGTTGTCTATGTTGCATTTGATCCATTGATGAGTAACTGGCCATATCTTCGCTCGTTTCCTTTCTTTGTCTACAACNCATTGCACTTCCTCGGTCGTAATGGNAANTCATTAACAGAGAAAATGATGGACGTTGGCGATTCACTTTCAATGAGTGTGCCTGCGAATACAACCGAAGTTCAGATTAAGAAGCCAGCTGGAGTGACAGAAACGTTCCCAGTGTTGACACAAGGGACGTTCAATTGGGGACCTTTTGTAGAATCAGGTGTGTATACAATTAGTTTCGATCAACAGCAAAGGCANTTAAATGTCGCCCATCCAAATGGAGAATCTTTCATTCAGACTGTTGAGACGATACATATTGGAACGACTGCAGTAGACAGTAGTGGAACATCAAGACAATCGTTTATTCCGTTATGGCCGTGGGCGCTCGGTGCAGTGTTGATTGTGCTGGTAGTCGAATGGTGTGTTTATCAACGAAAAGTAGGCGGAGCGAGGAAGAAAACGGCGATGTTTGAGGGGATGCAATGATGGATTCTTCTTCAAAAGTCACTGTGATGGGTCTAGGAGAGTTTGGTGGGGGTGTGGGGGTAACCAAATGGCTCCTTCGGCAAGGTGTTACAGTTTGTGTGACTGATTTGCAGGATGAGCAAGCATTAGAGTCATCTATCAAGGAGATTGGCAACCATCCAAACTTGACTTACTCACTTGGGGGTCATGTTGAGTCAGATTTTATGGATATCGAATGTGTTGTTGTCAATCCGTCGATTCCGATGTCGAAAACTAATCCCTTTTTAGAGGTNGCAAAAAAAGCAGGGGCTCGCCTCACAACGGAGATTTGCTTACTTGTTGAACAGTTGCCCAGAGAACAAATCATTGGGGTAACTGGGAGCGCGGGGAAATCAACGACAGCGTCAATGATTTATGCAGCATTTGAACAGTCAGGGGTTAACGCATGGCTTGGCGGGAACATTGGTGGTAGTTTGTTAAGCGAGTTAGGCAACATTCAAAGTGATGATGTTGTCATATTAGAGTTAAGTAGTGCAATGCTATGGTGGCTTAACCAACACAATGGNGGATGGTCGCCGCATGTCGGTGTGCTAACAAACATCTCGCCAAATCATCTTGATTGGCATGGTTCATTTGAAGATTACAAGAGATGTAAACAAGTCATCTTTAAACATCAAAGTGAAGATGATGTTGCAATAACAAAGTGTGGTGATGAAAGAGTGACGAATCTTTGTGTAATGGGCAAACACAATGAACAAAATGCACAGTTCGCATTAACTGCTGCTAAAGCAATCGGCCTTGATGCAGACATTGCGAAAACAGGAATTCAATCCTTTAAGGGATTGCCTCACAGACTTGAGCGTGTCAACTCGTGGGCGGTAAATGATTCCAAGTCAACAACTCCTGAGGCGACAGCGTTTGCTGTTGACGCATTTGAACACCCTGAACGGATTAGGCTAATCGTTGGTGGTTATGACAAAAAGATAGACTTATCACTTCTTGCTTCGTTGTCTGAGAAAGTTGCTTGCATGTACGCGATTGGTGAAACACGTGACCAGATTGCAACGCTTGCTGGGGAGAACTGTAAGGCTGTAGACACACTTGATCAAGCGATCGAAATGGCAATGATTGATATGAAGCCGAATGACAGTTTGCTGCTGAGTCCCGGTTGCGCNAGTTGGGATCAATTCAAGAACTACGAAGAGCGAGGGTTGCAATTCATCAAACGCGTTCAATCAATGCATTGCGCCAACGAGTGAATCAAGCGATTTGTCTTGTTTCTGCACCCAAGAAGCAAGTTGAGCACTAATCTTCGTTGAGATAGTTGGATTGATATATGACGCAGTTCCGATGCCAACGCAAGTTGCGCCAGCCAATATAAACTCTGCGGCGTCTTCCCAGTGGGTGACTCCGCCAGTACCAATGATAGGGATGTTTTTTNCCTTGCAGACGTGTTGGTAAATTTGGTGGACAACTCGAACGGCAATTGGATGAATGCCTTCGCCACTAAATCCCCCAACTCCTCTTGTAATCTTTGTCTTTCTAGTGTGAACATCAATTGCAAGTGCTGGAATCGTGTTGATGAGAGTAAGTGCACTCGCGCCAGCATTGACTGCAGCAGAAGCGTGCTCAACGATATCGCCCGGTGCAGCAGAAAGTTTCACGATGATGGGTTTGTTGCATGCTTCCACAACTGCGTTTACAAGTTCTTGAAGAAGTGGTGGTGATGCCCCAAACTCAAGACCATCATCTGTATTAGGACAAGAGACATTCAATTCAATCATCTTGATATGTTCACAGGAGCACATTNCACTTGCTACTTTGACATATTCTTCGATTGACTCGCCTGCAACGGAACCGATGACTGTTGTCTCAATGGATGCTGCAATAGGTGCTTGGTGTTCCATGAATGAGTCGATGCCTTCGTTTGCCAGTCCAATCGCATTCAACATGCCTGCGGGTAAATCANCAACTCGATGTGGCTCATTGCCAATCCTTGGTTCATCGGTAATCGATTTTGTTGTGATTGCACCAATCTGTCCAAGGTCAATTGCGTCCTTGATTTCTCCCATGACACCACAAGTGCCTGCAGCGAGAATGATTGGATTTCGGAGCGTTTCAGTTCCAAGTTTCACTGAGAGATCCGTCATGTGAATGACATCATAAACGATTTTGAGTTCAATAACGCAGAGANATGAAGNCTAGATTGGTACAATGGTCAGGATGACAGATTTAGATGACAGAATTGCACGTTTTGAGAACATGTCAGTTGCTGACCCCTCAAATGATATGGCTCACTTTAGTCTCGGNTCNGCNTACTTTGATGCNGAACGATTTGAAGAAGCNGCGAANAGTTTCAANAGATGCATNGCATTAAACCCNGATATGACGAGNGCNATGGAACTNGGNGGNNCATCNTTNNTNAAGATTGGGAAAGTAGATGAAGCAAAGACATTGTTCGAGCAAGGCTATGTGCAAGCTGTCAACAGAGGCGAGAAAAGAGTACAAGACGGCATTTCAGCGCTCATGCAAGAGGCCGGTTTAGCACTTCCCGAAGTTGAACAGTGTGATACTGCTGGTAAATCTGGAAAACCACTTAGCGACGCGCCATTGCCTGGTGAAATCGGGAAATGGATTCTTGAAAATGTTGATGAAGAGCAGTGGAATGGTTGGATTGGTCAAGGCACTAAAGTAATCAATGAACTTCGATTAGATTTTTCACGAGAAGAAGATCAAAAAACATACGAAGATTACATGATTGAGTTTCTTGGAATTCCACAAGATATCGTTGCTATGGATAAGGAATCAGTTAGCTGAGTAACCGCTTGCAACAGAAGCCACTCAATCCTTGGGCAGTTGTTGCCATCTTATGTTCCGTGGGTTTGTGCCCCTTGTTTTCAATTGCGTCAGTCCTTTGTGGTTTTAGAGCAATCGTAGACATCAAAGCAAACCAAACGACTCGCGGACTCAAACTTGCGTGGGTCGCGATGTTGTTAGGAACACTCATTACTGGCATTTGGGCAGGCGGTCTTGTTTGGTGGAACTTGAATGTCCGTTCAGTCATTAATCATGGACCCGCAGAAGCAATCAAACTTGCTCAAGCAGGTCACCTAGATTCCTTTGAAAAATTCTTTTCTTCCGCGAGTAGTGAAGACGAGGCACACCGTTTTTTACAAGCGGTCTCTTCGAGGTATGGGATGATTACGCATTGTGTGTTGAACCCTGAGACGAGCGAAGATGCAATTGATGGAACAGATTTGTTTCTTGGATTGGTCCCAAGAGAAGCCACACTCTCATATCTCATGTTTAATCAAACTGGTGAATCAATCCCAATAATCGCTAAATATCAGTTATTTGAAGACAAAGAAGGTACAAATCAGTTTTTGAACAAATTTGAATGGGTAGAGATTCCCGATAAGACACATGGTGATTTACGATATCCCCAACCGAAGCATTAGGAGTGTTTGAAGCGAGTGGATGCTCAGCCAATTATTTCAACTCGGGATTTAGTTTGCAGATTTGGTGAGCAGACTGTTCTAGATGGTGTGAACCTTGATGTGCTTGAGGGCGAAGTACTCGTCATCATGGGTGGTTCGGGTTCAGGTAAGTCAACATTGCTGAGACATTTGATTGGTACATTCATACCAGATGAGGGCACTGTGACCGTCTTTGGTGAAGATATTGGCAAACTTGATGAAGACGGGATGAATCAAGTTCGCCGAGACTTTGGGATTCTATTTCAGTCAGGTGCATTATTTAACTCAATGAGCGTGGCTGACAATGTCGCTCTGTCCTTAAGGGAACACACAGACTTAGACCCAGACATTATCGAGTTTATTGTCAAGATTAAACTCGAACAGGTGGGTCTGCGAGAAGCAGCACAAAAGTTTCCATCTGAAATTTCTGGTGGCATGAAAAAACGCGCGGGCTTAGCAAGAGCGTTAGCACTAGACCCAAAACTATTGTTCTATGATGAGCCCTCAGCGGGGCTAGACCCTGTTACAAGTGCAAGTATCGATCAGTTAATTTTAGACTTATCAAAGAAGGCGGGCGTCACGAGTGTTGTTGTCACACACGAAATGGATTCTGCTTTTGTGATTGCAGACCGAATGGCAATGCTTGATAAGGGCAAGATGCTAATGGTCGACAAGCGAGAAGTGTTTGAAGAAATCCGAGATTGGCCGATTGAAAGAATCAATGAACTTGATGAGAAGCAGCAACTCATTAGACAGTTCTTAAGAGGGGACGCAGAAGGTCCCCTGACAAGAAGAAAAGAAGCAACGAGTTATGCTGAAGATTTGTTAGGATTAAGTGCACCAAGATTGACAAAGGGGCCATCCATCCATTCCTCAAAGGAGTAACTGTATATGTCACAAGTAAGAAACAAACGGCAAAACAACGTACGAGCAGGTGTCTTCGTAACTGTTTCAATCGTTCTTGGTTTTGCCGTGTTTAGTATCCTGACAAATGCATGGGATAGAATGTTTAAGAGTGTTTCTTCTTACGTAGTCGTCTTTCCAGTTGAAGAAGGTGTTGGGGCGCTAGCAAGCGGTTCGCCAGTTAGGCTAGGGGGAGTCATTATTGGTTCAGTTACGGGCGTTACTCCAATCGTCAATGATGGAGAACCCACAAGTAACATCGAGATTAAGTTCCAGATTGAACAAGATTTTCAGTTGTATGACAACGCGACCATTTTTGCTAAATCTGGTTTGCTAGGTTCAACTTCTTGGTTGTCAATCGTCAATGTGGGATCTGGCTCTCTTGCAAGCGAGTCCACAGTGTTAAGTGGTACTACTCAAAGCATGGTGACGCAACTTCTTGGAGACGATGCAGAGATTAACATCACTAAGTCGCTTGATGCACTTAGGCGACTCAGCGAAGCGCTCGCTGAAGAGGATGGCGCAATTGGCGCGTTACTTGGAAGTGAAGATGCAGCAGCACTCAAATCCGCAATACACTCAGCAAGAGCGAGTCTCTCATCGGTTGAAACAATTGCAGAAATGACTGAAGCGCAGTGGGAAGAGTGGCAGACCTCAGTTTCATTAATCCTTGAAGATGCAAAACAGTTACCTGCTGAAGTTAAGGCAACTTTACAGAGTGTTCAAGGTGTGATTCAGCAACTGCAAAATGAAGTCTTGAAAAACGCAGAAATCGCAATGGAGTCACTCAATCGTACGATGCAGAATCTAGAGATGATGAGCGAAGAGTTCAAAAGTAGTTCTCCGCGTTGGTCTACTGATGTGTCAACTACACTGCGGAACTTTAAAAACATTTCTTCAAGAGCAAAAGCAGCAATTGATGAAATTTCCGCAAGCCCTTGGCGCTTGTTGTATCGGCCAACTGATAGAGAGATTGCGTACGAACAACTTAACGCAGCATCATGGAATTTGCTTTCTTCGCTACAGGAGTTAAGTGATGTTACGAGTGAGTTAGAATCACTTTCGCAGAGCTCAGTCGCGCCAGAAGGCGCACAAGAACTGACTGAGTTGTTACGTGATGCTGTGGTTCGCTTTGACCAAGCGAGAGGCGCGATGCTTCAGCAAATGCAACAAGATTTCCCAAATAGATAATTGGCGAACATTATTCCCATTTCATCTTTGAATGACCCTCGTATTGCGGTTTTTCATAATGTAAGAGACGCTGATTTACGTGGGCGTGACAACATCTGTATGGTTGAATCAGAATTGGCTGTTAGGCGTCTTCTTGACTCAGACTGGGCACTTCATTCAATCTTGTTATCACCGCAAAAGCATGAGCGTTTGGCTACAGTGCTTGAGGGTCGAGCACTTGATGTCTTTGTGGCAGATGTTTCGCTGATGTCAGAAGTTACGGGATTTCATATCCATCGTGGAGTGCTAGCGGCAGTTCAGCGTAACTATAGGAAGCAGTCATTAGAGAGCATCATCGAGCGCAAACAAACATCTTCGTTACTGCTTGCTGAGGGGATCACAAACATAGACAACATGGGTTCACTCTTTAGGAACGCTACAGCATTTGGTGTTGATGGCGTGCTACTGAGTAGGACTTGTTGTGACCCGCTGTATCGAAAATCAATTCGAGTGTCGATGGGACACGTGTTTTCAATCCCTTGGATTATGATTGAAGATTGGGAAAGTTCAATTCAGCAACTGAAAGAGACGTATGGCGTGCAGTTGATTGGGCTTGAAACAGGTCCAGACGCAGTGCCTCTTTGGGAAGTTGATGTCAGCGAGCATTGTGGAATAATCGTCGGTGAAGAAAAAGCAGGTTTATCGCCAGCAACACTAAAACTGTGCGATGTGATTGCAGAGATTCCGATGAGTGCTTCAGTCCCGTCTATCAATGTGGGTGTTGCGTCAGCTGTTGGCTTGTACGACTTGGTTTTGCGCAACCGTCTCAACAGTCGGTAGACCTTCATCAACATGTTCTGAAGCAAGCCGTTCAATGTTTGCTCCAAGAGACTTCAGAGTAACTTCCATATTGGCGTATCCTCTATCTAGGTGATAGACCCTGCTGACAATGGTTTCACCCTCTGCTGCTAGACCAGCGAGAACGAGCGATGCTGAAGCTCTCAAATCACTTGCCATGACGGGAGCACCAACTAGGTGGTCGACGCCCTGAACAACGACTGTTGCACCTTGACGCACAAGTCTTGCACCCATGCGACTTAACTCAGGGACGTGCATAAATCGTTCTGGATAGATTTTTTCAGTGATGATGCTATTGCCTCTTGCTAGGCAAAGGAGTGCCATCATCTGGGCTTGCAAGTCTGTCGGGAATCCGGGGAAGGGCTGTGTGGTGAAAATGACAGGCTTGAGAACTCTGTCTGTGACAATCTGAACACGGCATGCATTTGTGTCTTCTTCATTGTCGAGTTGATGAATGTGAACCCCGACATGTTCAAGCACATCTCTAACTGCAAGAAGTTGATTAAGCGGAAAGCGTTCAATCTTTATGTCACCATTTGTCATTGCTGCTGCAATAGCCCAAGTTCCCGCGACAATTCGGTCTGGCATGACTTCATGTTCAGTACCGCCAAGTTCGTCAACACCTTCAATGGTGATTCTAGGCGTTCCTGCTCCTGAAATTTTTGCGCCCATTGCATTTAACAAGTTTGCTAATTCGACAATCTCTGGCTCGCAAGCAGCGGATTCGATGATTGTTGTACCCTTTGCAAGCGTTGCCGCACTCATGACATTTGCAGTGCCCAGAACTGTCGAACCAAACGGGCCACCTAAGAAAATAGTCGCGCCTCTCAACTTTTCAGCGTGGGCAATAATGTCGCCACCATCGAGTTCGATTCTCGCACCGAGCGCTTCAAGACCACGAAGGTGTAAATCAATGGGCCGATCTCCAAATGAACAACCACCAGGCATCGATACCTTTGCAACGCCTCGTTTTGCAAGGAGTGGTCCTAAGACGCACACGCTTGCTCGCATTGTTCGAACGATGTCATAGCGAGCGTGTGTGTTTGAACTGTCGGTAACTTTTAGTGTTTTGACATCGTTGTCATCTGAGATATCACATCCTAACTCTTTGAGGAGCGTCAACATGTTTGAGATGTCAGAAAGATTTGGGATGCCTTTGAATGAGACAACTTCATCAGTTAACAATGCCGCAGCAAGAAGGGGCAATGCAGCGTTCTTTGAACCATCTACAGAAATCGTCCCCGTGAGTCTTTGACCACCGTGAATTCTAAATGCATCCATTTAAGCGTTCGAGTCCTTTCTTGTTGCTCATGTCATCCTTGACTGTTTTCTATCTCATCGACCGTGAGGACTAGAAAAACCGCATCTATCTGCTCTCATGCTATCAAAAAACTCATTTTTTGATAGGCGTTCTTTTGGATATATGTAAGTTATCACACCTTATTTTTCCGTATCTGTGGCTCACTGATATGAGAATCTGTGACTTTTGCAAGCTTTTACTTGCCTAAAGAGTATTAGGTTTCATAGTTGTGAGGTCTAAACAGGTGAAAAATTGAGGATATCAATATGAAGATTCGAGTTGCTGTAACATTACTCAGCGTTTTAAGTTGTCAATCTGTTTTTGCAGATGACATCCATGTTCCCGAAGATTATTTTGCTATTCAGGGTGCAATCAGTGCTGCGAATGACGGTGACCGAATTCTTGTTTCTGGTGGCGTATTCTATGAAGGGCTCAGTATCATTGACAAGTCTATTGAGATCGTTGGTCTAGATGGAGCAGAAAACACAACGCTCAATGCAAGCGTCTCAAACAGTTCTGCAATAGTTATCGAAAATAGTGCCGTAGCAATCTCAGGACTAACAATCAAAAATGGCGACGCTGTTACTGGTGGGGGAATCAAGAGTTCTGAGTCAACAGTATCACTTCAAGATTGTGTCATATCAGATAATGAATCATCAAACAATGGTGCAGGAATATTCGTTGATGGCGGCTCAATGACAATGGATGACGTGACATTTACAGACAATGTTTCTGGCGGTGGTGGAGGCGGGTTGTATGTCCGCTATGCGACTGATTGTGTGTTAACCAATGTATCAGTGTTCAACAACTTAGCATCAAATGGTGGTGCAATCTATGTCAAAGACCTTAAGGGTGATATCGATGTCATCGATTCAGATTTAAGCGATAACAGCGCTGTTAACAATGGTGGTGCAATCTACATCAAAAACTCTTTAATGAATATAGAGTCTTCTGAACTCACTCAAAACAGTGCGAACAGAGGCGGTGGAATTTTCACATACGCAGGTGGAAACGTCACGATGCAGGGTGGTATTTTGCAAGGCAATAGCGCAGCAGATGTCGGTGGTGGGGCTGAAATCCGTTCAAGTACGTGTTCATTTACATTGACATCATTCGACTCAAACATTGCAGATAGCGATTGTGACGGTGTAGGAAGTGGCGGTGCAATTGACGTCGTCAACAGTACAGTGACCGTGACAGATATAGTTTCATGCGCGAACATGGCATGCGGTGAACTTGATGACTTTTCAGGTGATGCTGTCATTATTGAGGGTGAAGTCGGTGGTTGCGATGTTGGAACTGGCGCATGTTGTGGTGGTTCAGCATGCTGGGTTATGGAAGAAGCTGACTGTTTAAACGGTGGAGGCGAATTCCTCGGTGGCGGAAGCGTCTGTTTGGTAGATTCTTGTGAGGCCTCAGTTGCACTTGGTTCATGCTGCGTCACGCCTGTATGCATGATGACAACAGAATCGGAATGCGAAAGTGCTGGAGGTGAGTATGGTGGCGAAGCAGTTGAATGTTCTGAGGTCATCTGTGATGCAACTTGTGCTGCTGACATCAATCAAGATGGCTCAGTAAATGTTGATGACCTCATCCTTGTCATTTCATACTGGGGTGCATGTCCGTAACAACAAGAGAGAGGAAAGAAAAAAACGCCCGCGATTGCGGGCGTTTTTGTTTGGATAGTTCTTTAAAACCTAGTTAGTTTCTTCGGCGTCTTGAGAGTCCTGCAAGTCCGAGCAGTGCGAGTGCGCCAGGAGCAGGGATATTGCCGGGTGTAAAGATGTTTACACCACCGCTACCATCATGGTCAGTGACACCCATGAACAGGTCATCCACCCAAGCAGCTCCACTGTCGCCACTTGTTGTGTAAATGCGTGCTTCAATGACTAGGCCTCCACGAGCACCATCATTACTGTCGAATGTCCAGTCATGATCGAGCAGTGTCCAATCTGCGCCACTGTAAGAGTTGTTGCCTCCTGCTGAGCCCTGATAATCTGTAATGTCATCGTTTGTCGTGTAGTGTGCCCAAATTCGGATACTGCTACTTGAAAGGTCGTTATGACCGAGAGCCATAAAGGATGCGTAGATTGAGTCGCCGTCAGTTAGGCCTGTGATCCATCCAACGTATGCTTGTGGTGTACCACTTACTGGGTCTTCAAAAAGTTCTAGCACTGAGCCCTCGCCCATTGGGTTATCGACGATGTCTGCATACCCTAGGTTGCCGTATGAACCGAGGATGGTTCCACCATTTGGATTTTCCCAACCATACGAAGCTGTGTAGTCATACTCAACACCTGCTGAAACAACAGAAGTTGCTACACAAAGTGCGCTGAGTGCTGTAAATGTTTTAAACATAAGTCTCTCTCTTTCCTTTTGCGTCTATCCAAACGCAGTTTTCTATTCTCTTAAAGAGGGCAATCCTCTTCTCTCCAATGCATAATGTAGAGAATTGCGACCTGCTCCCGAGTCAAAAATCACATAATTTCACAAAAAAATGAGATGGTGTATGATGAATGGATGCTCAAAATTGCCTATTTTCTCATATTCGCGTTGTTTGCTGGATGTAAAGCAGCTCAGCCAACGCAAGCACAGACCAAGCAACGCAAACCTAACATCATTTTCATCCTCGCAGATGATCTTGGATATGGTGAAGTTGGATGTTTTGGTCAATCGAAGATTCAAACGCCAAACATTGACCGGCTTGCAACTCTTGGCACAGTGTTAACTGAACACTATTCTGGTAGCCCTGTATGTGCATCATCAAGATGCTCACTCTTAACAGGCAAACACACAGGTCACGCTGAAGTTCGCAATAATCGAGAAATGGGGGGATGGGGACCTGATGAAACAGAAGGGCAACTAGCCCTTAGCGAGAACTGCGATTCGATTGCGCGAACGCTTCAATCTTGCGGTTATGCAACAGGTGCATTTGGGAAGTGGGGGCTCGGTGGGCCAAACACTGTTGGACATCCAAACAACCAAGGGTTTGATACGTTTTACGGCTACTTGTGTCAGCGTGTTGCACACAATTATTATCCAACGCATCTTTGGCGTAACAATGAAAAGGAACTTCTGCAAGGAAATGAAGAGTGGTTCAGTGCGCATCAAAAAATTGAATCACCGCCAGATTCTTACGATGCGTTTGCGGGGGATACTTACGCGCCAAGCGTAATTTTGGATGAAGCAGTTTCGTTTATCGATTCCAATGCAGAGAAACCGTTCTTCCTGTATTTCGCAAGCATCATTCCGCATCTTGCGCTTCAAGTTCCTGATGAAGAACTCGATGCATATCCCGCTGAGTGGGATACTGAGCCTTATCTTGGTGAGAGAGGATATTTGCCGCACCCAAGACCGCGAGCCGCATACGCCGCGATGATTACTCGATTTGATCATGAAGTTGGTGCTTTGTATGAGGCCTTAGAAAAAAATGGAATTGCGGATAACACTTTGATTGTCATTACATCAGACAACGGCCCAAGTTGGGTTGGTGGTGTGGACATGAACTTCTTTGAAAGTCAGGGTGGACTGCGAGGTCGAAAGGCGCAATTGTGGGAGGGCGGTATCAAAGTGCCAACTGTGTTGTATTGGAAGAATCACTTTAAGCAGCAAACGATTGAGACGCCATCAGCATTTTGGGATTGGTACCCAACACTCGCATCAATTGCTGGGTGCGCACTGCCTGACCATCTTGATGGAATCGATTTGACAAAAAACCTGACAGAGGATGTAGACATTGAACAGCGCGGACTTTATTGGGAGTTTGGAAAGTCGATGGCGTTTCGGAATGGTGATTGGAAGCTACTTGAGTTTAAAAATAAGGAAGGAATTGATGTTCACCTTTACAACCTAGAGGAGGATCCAACCGAATCAACAAATCTAGCATTGCAACTACCACAACAGGTCGAGTTGCTACGCACGCAATCAAGAAAGATGAGAACGAAATCGGATGTTTTTCCTTCGTTCTTAGATAAGAAGAATTAGACTGTATGCCTGTGAGTGAACTTGAACAAACTCCATCATCAGATGTTGCAACACTTTGGTTTTTGGCTGCGAGAACAATGGCAGTTGCAGGGGGTGAATTGCCCTCAGTTCAAGAAGCCGCAACAGGTCTCTATGCACAAGCAATTCTTGGGTTTTCAGAAGATGATTGTCAGCAAGCAAAATCGCCTCAGCACATAGATAACAAAACACTTATTGATTGCCTCTCAGGGGTTCGCCAACTCTCAAAAGAACTTGCTGAGAAAATTCTCACAGGCGTCATGATGATTTCTTACGCAGATCGAACAATGACGCCTCTTGAAGTTCGCTGGGCATCGATGCTCGCGTCTGCGATTGAAGTGACGCCAGATGAATTCCAAAAATGTTGCGTTAACGCAAGGGTCATTGCATCAATGCTCAGACCACAAGGGGGTCAATCTTGACAGAGCAAGAAACTAATTTCCAGTTTCTTGAGCGGTTTGATAAACGCGTTGCTCAACTTGCAAAGCAAGCAGAAGAGTATGTGCACACGGATCCAGATTCTTGCATGTTTAAACTTCGTTTGATGATTGAAACAATGGCTAAGAAGTTAACCAAACTTCAGATGCGTCAAGACATCTCTCAAGATTTGGGTTCGATGCTTGGTGCACTCGAACGCAATGGAATCGTGCCACGAAGGCAAGCAGACAGTATGCACGCAATTCGAAGAGACGGAAACGCCGCGGTTCATGGTAACCCTACGCCAGTTCCAACGGCAATGCGGAGATTAAAAGAGGCATACAAGATATCGGGTTGGTTCTGCAAAATTGTAAAGCGAGGCTCAAAAGTGAAACTCAATGATTTCATCGAGCCAAACCCACCTATGCCTGTTGACCAAGAAACAAAACAACTTCATTCACGGATTGAAGAGTTAGAAGACTCGATTGAGTATCGAAGAATGACAACTCGTGAGTCGCTTTTGATGTTTGGTCCACATGAAGATATTGAAGTTGTCACCAAACGAATCCTAGAAGAGCTTGAAGCCCTCGATAAAGTTGCAGCAACTGCAGGAGAGCCAACCATTGATGCTGAACTTGTTGCGTTAGTGATGGCGATGGATTTGGAACAGATTGAAGAAGATCCGAGGCATGGGGGGGATAGTCGGATCGCAAAACGCGAAGCAGAAAAACAACTTGAATCGATTAAATCGCACCTCGCAAGTCGTGAACAGGAGTTTCTAGAAGAACGGTCAAAGTTAATGCGGTTACGTGGGGATACAATGGAATCATGACAGTTACGACTCAGGAGATCATCATTCGTCTAGTACTTGCTGCAGTCCTCGGCGCACTCATCGGTCTAGACAGACGGCTTCATTCAAAACCTGCGGGACTCAGAACAATGTCACTCGTGAGTTTGGGTGCTGCGACGTTTACTTTAGTTGGCATATCAGCAATGTTACAACTCGTCACTGCTGAACAAGAAGCAGGTCTCACTCAGATGCTGCGGCTTGATACAAGCAGAGTGATTGCGGGGATCGTTGGCGGTATTGGCTTCCTTGGGGCTGGAGCAATCATTCAATCAAGAGGCAGGGTTCAGGGGATGACTACTGCTTCTGGTATTTGGATGACTGCCGCAATCGGTGTAGCAGTAGGTTTAGGTCAATACACCCTAGCATTCTGCGCCACATTGCTTGCATTTATCATTCTTGTTTTACTTAGACGGTCAGTAGAAGAAGAAACTTAATCGTCCCAAGGATTCGCAACGTGGCATGCTCTGCCAGTTCGTTCAATGTAATCTTGATGGCCCTCTTCAGCAGGGTAGTATGCCTCAGCAGGTTCAACTTCTGTGACGATTGGTTTTTCAAATGCTTTGTCAGCAGTTAACTTTTTGATATACGCTTTTGCAGCGTCTAGTTGTGATTGCGATGTTGTGTAGATGCCTGAACGATACTGGGTGCCAATATCAGGCCCTTGCCTATTGAGTTGCGTTGGGTCATGCATCTTGAAAAATGCTTCAAGTAACTGTTCATACGAAATGATGTTGGGATCAAACTGGACTTTCACAACTTCAGCGTGACCTGAATGACCACTGCATACTTCTTTATAAGTTGGGTCTTCTTTTTCACCTTGCATGTATCCGCTTTCTGCGTTGACCACACCATTCCCTTTTTGAAAGTAGTGTTCGATTCCCCAGAAGCAACCACCTGCAAAGTAGGCAGTATCTAGTTGAGCGGGTTTTGAAGCATCAGGCAAATTTTCCCCGTCTTCATAAAAATGAAGCGAGGCGGAGTTTAGGCAAAATCGTTTGCCTGTTGGCTTCGGTCCGTCATCAAAGACATGACCAAGATGAGCATCGCAACGAGTACATAAGATTTCTGTTCGGACCATGCCATGCGATTCATCAGATTCAGTAGTGATATGCTCTGGGTCGTAAGGGGAGAAGAAACTTGGCCAACCCGTTCCTGAGTTGAACTTATGTTCACTGGCAAACAATGGTAGACCACAGACTACGCAAGCGTAGAACCCGTTCTTCTTGTTATCAAGCAGTGTTCCGCAAAATGGGCGTTCAGTTCCAGAACGTTGTGTAATTCGCTTGGTTTCAGCATCGAGTTTGGCTACTAGGGGCTTCTTTTCATCTTCACTGAGGGGTGAGATGATGTGCCCTGTTCGGGAATACGTTGGCATTTCAGGCTCCAAACCAATGAAAGTATTGAGTGTAAGGATGACAGCAATGATTGACATTTAAACTATGGTACGAAATGACCTTGAAACACGCGATGAGTAGGGCTCAAAAATCCATGAAATCCTCTCTGAAACTCCGGGGTTGAAATGCCTCTTTTCGGCATAAACTACGGTATACTGCCCGCTTTATAAATCGTTTAGCCCCCTCACCATTAGACTCTTCTGGAGCAACGAACCATGGCAGAAAGCCACGAACTTAACCTACAACATCACTACCGCGATATGGCTCAACAACATGATGCGGCGAAGTTAGGTATATGGTTATTCCTTGCTACAGAAGTCCTTTTGTTTGGTGGTTTGTTTTGTGGCTATGCTATTTTCAGGGGGAACCATCCTGAACTCTTTAAATGGGGCGAGCAATTCCTTGATGAATTCTGGGGTGGACTTAACACGGCAGTGCTTCTCATTAGTTCATTAACGATGGCGATGGCAATCACATACGTTCAACTTGAACGCAAACGAGCGGCCATGATTTCCTTAACCGTCACGCTTCTTTGCGCATGCGGCTTTATGGTGATTAAGTCGATTGAGTACTCACATAAGTTTCATGAACACCTGCTTGGTGGTCTTGCTTTCTATCAAGTCAGTGATCACGGTGAAGGTCATGGCGAGCCAACAGTTGCCTTAGAACCGGGTGATGCTGCTGCTGGAAAGAAGTGGTGGGATGCTGCATGTCGCTCATGTCACGGTCCTCAGGGTGAAGGTGTTCCTGGGCAGGGGACAGCGCTTAACACAAGCCCTTATGTCCATAACCACACAGACGCTGAACTCGTCCACTTTATCGAAGAAGGGCGTACTGCGAGCGATGAAGCAAGCATTACCAAACTCGAGATGCCAGCGAAGGGTGGAAACCCGATGCTCAAAGAGCAGGACTTGTATGACGTTGTCGCATATCTCAGAACACTACAAACTGAGTCAGTCGAAGTAAGTGCACATCAAGTTGCAGATGTGAAAACAGCCACTGCTGCACCTGCAAATGGGTCACTCATTGACGATATTCCTCGTTCAACTGTACCGCTTGCAAACAATGCACCATCAGGACTTGCGCCTGTTGACGACACAGAAGCCGAAACAATGGCAGTCTTCTTGCCTGCGAAACCACATGAAAAACCAAAAGTGCCACAACTTGCAAAAGATAGACCTGCAAATGCGCACCTGTTCTTTGGTCTTTACTTCATGATGACAGGCCTTCACGGTATTCACGTCATCATTGGTATGCTCGTGATTCTTTGGCTCATGTGGCGACTTCAAAGAGGAGATTTCAACAAGCGATACTATGCAGCCGTTGAATGCGGTGGTCTGTATTGGCACATTGTTGACGTGATTTGGATCTTCCTCTTCCCGCTCTGGTACCTCATTTGAACGAAACTAACAAATCATCCTACGGCGTACTCTGCGCGATTATTGCGTATTCATGGTGGGCTGCGGTCACTCCGCTCTACTTCAAATGGCTCGCATCCGTACCGCTCATCGAGCTCGTCATCTGGCGGATTCTCTCGGGTTTGCCAATTCTCATCGGTATTCTCTTAGTAAAGAAGCAAGTTGTTCAGTGTTTTAAATCACTCAAAGATAAACGGACGCTTTTGCTGTTACTGGGTTCAACATTCTTCATCGCGATCAATTGGATTACATTCGTGTTAGCCATCGTCCAAGATAAACTCACCGCAGCAAGTCTTGGTTATTACATCAATCCA
>PBEX01000025.1:69887-153181 GCA_002718515.1 Phycisphaerae bacterium | reverse complement strand
TACTGTATGAGCGACTGGTCGAAGCATGTCCGGATTCGCACATCGAACGCATTGATTTAACGACGCTTAGCGATGGCGATCGACTACTAGGATGGGGCGCGCCTACAATTCTTGTTCAAGGTAAGGATTTGTGCGGTCTAGAACCAAGCAATTCAAAGTCAATCTCATGCAGAAACTGGTCTCATGGTTTACCAAGTGTCAGTGACATCAAGAAGAAAGTGAGCGTGATTGAGTGACAGGATGGTGGGTGCACGAATTATGGCAAAACGGTCAAGGGACTGAACTTGTTTCGTGGATTTTCTGGGTGATTGCGGCAATCACACTTCACGAACTCGCACACGGGTGGGCTGCCATCTATGAAGGTGATGACACACCGATTACTACTGGTCACATGACTGCAAACCCGATTGTGCACATGGGCGTTCCTTCGATTGTCGTCTTTCTACTTCTTGGAATTGCGTGGGGACTCATGCCGATTAATCCGTACCGATTTAGGCATGGCAAATGGGGACGCATATTGGTTTCGGCTGCAGGACCAGTGATGAACTTAGTACTTGCGTTTATCACGCTGACCATTCTTGCGTTTGTCATTGACTTGGAAGGCGAACAAACAGACCTCACGATTTTTCTCTTTACGGGCGGGTTTTTAAACCTCGTGCTCTTTGCATTTAATCTTCTTCCGATTCCCCCCTTAGACGGCTCAGTGATTCTTTCCAACTTGTCGCCAACCGTTGCGAGGTGGTACAGTCATCCCCAAGCGGGCATCGCTGGACTCTTGTTTTTACTCTTCCTCATCTGGACAAATGCGGCTTCTTTTGCCTTTATGCTCGCTCATCAGGTCGCAGGAGCGTATGTAGGGATCTTGTATACGCTGTTTTCATCGTAATCTTTGCGGCTCAGACCTTTTTTGATACAATATTCCGTTCGCAAAGTCGCTTTGTGTAGCGTCTCCGCACGGCCCTTGTTGACGGTCTTCAACGGCTCTACGGAACGCAGTGACATTAGAAGTCACGAGCAAAGCCCAACAGAAGGAGTACAACGATGGTTGTATTGCGATTAAAGAGAATGGGTCGACGTCATCGACCGTTTTACCGGTTAAATGCAATGGATAAACGTTCGCCAAGAGATGGCAGAGTCATCGAAGAACTTGGTTGGTACGACCCAATTGCACCAGAAGATAAACAACTTAACTTGAAGCCAGATCGAATCGATTACTGGCTCAGTGTTGGCGCTCAACCGTCTAGCACTGTGAAGAGTTTGCTTAAACGAGCAGACATTGACCCAACCCCTGGGAAAAAACTAGGGTAAGGGAGCGACTTACTCAAGTCGTTTAAGGTCCAATGATGCGGATCGACATTTTGACATTATTTCCAGAGATGCTTGAAGCGACTTTGGATACGAGCATTGTCAAACGTGCACGAGATGCAGGACATGTCGAAATCAATACCTTCGACATCAGAGATTGGGCCGAAAACAAACACCGAAAGGTCGATGACAGACCGTTTGGTGGTGGACCAGGGATGGTCATGATGTGTCAACCACTCTACGACGCAGTCAAAGCGGTTGAACGACAATCAAATATTCCAACTCAGCGTGTGCACTTTACGCCGCAAGGTGAACCGCTCACGCAAGAACGAGTTGAGCAACTTGCAAAGGAGAAACATTTACTTCTCATTGCAGGTCACTATGAGGGTATCGACGAGCGTGTCATTGAGATGCTTGAACCCCTCGAACTGAGTACAGGTGATTATGTACTCAGTGGCGGAGAACTCCCTGCACTGCTTCTTGTTGACGCAGTTGTCAGACTTCTCCCTGGCGTTCTTGGTCATGCAGATTCTGCAGCCGAGGATTCCTTTTCACAGCGGGATGCAGACGGAAACCGTGTGCTCGACTGCCCGCACTACACACGTCCTCGTGTTTGGAATGAAATGGAAGTGCCAGAAGTTTTGTTAAGCGGAGACCACGACGCAGTGGACGCTTGGCGACAAGAGCAATCAAGAAAACGCACAGCGGTGCGAAGACCTGACTTGCTCAAAACAGAGGAAGTTGACCCCTGAGTCAAGACTCAAGTCACACCTGTTGCAACAGCACAGGGCTACATGAAAAGGAGTACCACATGGGTACGCAACAACTCATTGAATCAGTTACACAAGGTCAACTTCGCGAAGTAGGTTTCTTTCCAGACTTCACGATTGGCGACACAATCAACGTGCACTACACAATTGTCGAAGGCGACAAAGAACGTGTGCAGGTTTTTCAAGGTGTATACATTAGCCGCAACAATCGCGGCGTCAACGAAACAATCACAGTTAGACGGATTGTTGCCAACGAAGGTGTAGAGCGGATTTTCCCACTTCACTCACCTCGTATTGCAAAAATCGAAGTCGTTCGCCGTGGTGATGCGCGAAGAGCGAAACTGTACTACTTGCGAGACAGAGTTGGTAAGTCACGTAGACTTCGTGATCAACGACGTGGACTTAAGAACGCGTAAGTTTCAGAACCAAAAAGTATAAAAAAGAAAAGAGCACTTCAAATGAAGTGCTCTTTTCTTTTGTCAGGATGGATCAAAATACACTGAGATTAGCCCGCCTTGCGGTAGGAATCTCGATCTCTGAAAAATGAGCCCGCTGCTGTCTTTGGTTTTGCTTTCGCTTTACCGTTCTCGGCTAGCGGGCTACCGATTTTGAACTGAGGTGAGAGTGGGGTCGTCCCCTCCGACGATCCATGCCATGAGTTTTGCTGTGGCTTGCTTCGTTTTGCACGAGCAGCCTCAATGGAGCGAGCCATTGCTGCGAGCATAGGTCTTACGTGTTCAGATGCGTTTTGACTATTATTCATGGTGTGTACCTCATATGCCCACAATTGTGGGTAAATGCCTATCGACTGCTATACAGGGTGACTTTTGCGTAAGTTGGAAAATTTTTGCGTCCAATAACGACACATGCCCTGTGCATGAGAGATAAGTCCCCCACTTCACTTTTCTTTCAGGAATCTCGGCGTTGCTCGCGTGCAATCCGCGAAACTTCGTCGTAAATCGTCTCTAGTAGCCCAACCATAGGGAATTTTGCATCCATGGGAGAGATACCAAGACGGCGAAGAAGTGTGTGAGGTAGGTGTGGAGGCATTGGTGCTCTGTCTGCATCTTTCGGTGAACGTGGCATACGCCAGAAGTCCTCAAGACAAGATTCAAATGGAACCAGTTCAGGGAGTACGTCTTCGCGAACACTACTGTGCGCTTTGGCTTGTCCTTTTGCATCAAGCGTTCGTGCTTGTCGAAGTTTCAAAAGAAGGTCGTCCTTACCTGTTCCTCGCATCTCAAAATATCGAAGGGGTGTTGCAAGGAGTCTCTCTGCTGTGAGGAAGAGCGCTGCAGCGGCATGCTTGCATGGTTTTTTATCTTTACAAGTGCAATTTGATTCGATGTCACCAATAAATGGTGATTGGTTACATTCTCTGAGCATCGCGGCAAGTGTTGGTGGAATACGTCCTGCTGACAATCTCGCTGCCATCCTTGCTTCGACCGCCATGAGTTTCGCTACTTTCATCCAGCCATCAGAAGTGAGCACTGGCACTTTGATTGTTAACTTGAATGGCTTTTCTTCAGTGCACTGAACGCTCGCTGAGATTTCACCTTCACTGAGTTTAAGCGTTCTGATTTGGCCGTCCATTGCATACGTTAATCCCGCAACCATTCGGTCTGGGGAAAAGTTTGCATCGATTGACTCAATCACCCATGAAGCAGGCGCATGAAGCCGCAAATCTTCCATTGCGGTTTTGAGTTTCATGTTCGCTTTGCCCTTCTTTGGTGGAATCACTGGTTTCATATGTCACTCTCCATAGCGGATTCTCTGAGGACGAGCATTTCACGCAGTTGTCCGACTGACAAGTCTGAAATCCAATTCTCACCTGAGCCAACGATGTTCTCAGCGAGTTCCATCTTCTGTTCAATCATTTGGTCGATGCGTTCTTCAAGCGTGCCAGTACAAACGAACTTATGCACTTGAACCGTTCGTTTTTGTCCAATTCTAAACGCCCTGTCAGTTGCTTGATTTTCAATCGCCGGGTTCCACCATCTGTCAAAGTGGAAGACGTGGTTTGCCGCAGTTAGGTTTAAACCAACACCGCCTGCTTTGAGCGAGAGAATAAACACAGGAACATTCCCATCATCTGCTTGGAAACGATCGATGAATTGCTGTCTTCGTTTGGGGGGTGTGCCACCATGTAAAAAGAGGGTCTCGCAATCGAGGTCGTGCTGAATCATGGCAGAGAGCAAGCGACCCATTTCTCTAAACTGCGTAAAGACAAGCGCTTTTTCCCCAGTTGCAACAACTTCTTCAAGCAGTGACATGAGTCGTTGCGCTTTGCCAGAGCGTAAAGATTGAAGACCAAGAGCGCTTGTGTCTTTTTGCGTGATACCGTCTTGGTGCCCTGCTTGACTGTAGTGTGCTGGGTGATTACAAATTTGCTTTAGTTTGACAAGCGTAGAGAGCACGAGTCCGCGGCGCTGAATGCCTTCGGAACGCTCCACTTCACTCATCATCCTATTGACAACTTGCTCATACATGCCCGCCTGTTCTTTAGTGAGATTGGCATACTCTTTCGTTTGAACGCAATCAGGCAAGTCGTCAATAACTGTTGCGTCTGTTTTCAACCGACGCAAAACAAATGGCTGAATCATGCTTCTGAGTTGCTCCGTTTTGCGTGGGTCTCGCCTTTGTTCAATTGGTCTTGCGACAGTTCGTTTGAATGTCGCTGCAGGACCAAGGTAACCAGGGTTTAGGAATTCCATGATGGACCACAACTCGACAAGTCGGTTTTCGACAGGTGTACCTGTTAGTGCTACGCGGTGCCACGCTTGAAGCGCACGTATCGCTTGAGCCTGTTTTGTTGGTGGATTCTTAATGTACTGCGCTTCATCAAGTGCAACGCGGTACCACGACACTTTGCCAAGCGTTTCTCGGTCACGGTGTACAAGGCCATAAGTGGTAATGACGATGTCTGAGTTTGCAACAATTTCTGCGAATTCATCACCAAGGGGGCGTTCTGAACCGTGTTGGACATGAACCGTTAATTCTGGGGCGAACTTATCAATTTCTCTCACCCAGTTCCCAATCACGGATGTTGGCACAACTAACAAGGTTGGGCCAATGACATGCGGAGTTTCAAGGCGTTCATGTTGCATGAGCGCAATGAGCTGAATTGTTTTACCAAGACCCATGTCATCAGCAAGGCATGAACCAATACCGAATTTTGATAGGAATGCAAGCCATCTCAGGCCAGTCAATTGATACGGACGAAGTTGCCCCTCAAAGTTTGGCGGCTGAGCAATGTCAGGTAATGATTCGCTATCAGTTGTTGACTCGATGAGTTCCTTCACCCAGCCCGTTGCAGTCATTCCGCCAATTGTGAGCGTCTTGAGTGCGTCACTGTCACCTTGTGCTAAGCGGAGCGCTTCAACGAGTGGCATGTTTGTGACATCCCCATTTGCAAACAACTTTTTGGCTTCTTCGATTGCACCTTTTTGAAGATGCACCCATTGCCCGTTGACTTTGACAAGTGGCTGTTTCTGTTTCAATAGTTGCTCAAACTCTTCGCGAGTTAGAAGATGCCCACCAATGGAAACTTTCCATTGACATTCAACAATCGCGTTCAGTCCAAGCATTGCTGAAGATGAGATGTTGCCTTCAGGTCGCTCGCTGAGAACTGATTCAAGTGAAGGCGAATCGATGTGCAATGTCGCAGATAATATGCTTTGCTCGCTGCCCCACCACGATGGCGCGCTGACAATAAAACCTGACTCTTCAAGTAGCGGCATGTATTCAACGAGGAATGAATGCGCTTCTGCACTTGAGAGTTCCATGTGCGTGGGAGCTTGTTCTGCGAGCGCTTTTTCAAGTTTTGGATAAAGCGTTGCAGCTCTATCAATCTCAGTGAGAATAAGGTCGGGTAGATGGTCGCCTTGGCCGCCGTCTCCAACAGTGCCGTTCCAGACATCTTCTGCTAAGACTTCCCTTGAAGAGTCTTCCGCTGAACGCAATCCAAAGACGAGTTTCCAAGCATCATCATCTTCGGGTTCATGGATATCAAGCATGAGACGCCATGAAAGGTCATCGCCAATATCNTATAGACGCCCAAGCCAGCGCCTCGCGTCAGTGAAAATACCAAGCANCCTGTCTGGTTTGCCTGCGACGTCATATTGCGATGCAAGCANTGCNCNGAGCCATGCAACGTGTGCGTCNNTGNTTNCGTCCCAANCNTCNACNGCATCAATNAANTCGTCACTGATGAGNATTTCCCNNACGANTCCATCNGCCATATCTTCTANTGCNGCTTCAAGNANNGCTCTNCCNNTTGNGTCAGTTGCTCNNGCNATTGGNGGCATCGATTGAAGNAGNAATCCAAANCGATTGACGACTTCTTCGTCNTGNAGCCANGGNGTCCACTTTGCANTGAGATGTTTTCGGTCNACNTGCATGAGNGTNGGCACAAANCGTTGGTCNATNAGGAGGTCNCGCGATANNCGNGANGCACTTGTCCAAAANCGNACNGANGANCCNCNNTCAAACNGTTCNTCNTTTTCATGANTGNTGAGTTGTTCNANNAGTCGNNTTGCNACNGCNGGNGNNACTTTNAAACTTGGAACTNTNAAATCGCCNAGNTGAGGATCGGNNTTCGGTTCGTANTCNCCNACNATNCTNATNAGGCGNTCACTTGGCCANGGTCCAAGNAAGTCNTGNGGCAAACTNANNCTAAANNAAGATTCTTCNGCGTNNCANTCGANNCCNGCCTCANNNANTGATGCTGACGTAACNTNGAAGCANCAAGNGCAAATGGATGNACTTCTGCTTCTTGAGCAACTGCAACNNNTTGANCGTTNGTNTTTTCTTCTCTCCCTCTTGTGGTTAGACCTGNAAAGGTCTCAAGAGATTCACCCCATAAATGAAGATTGCCAGCCGTCCAGTTGGCATGAATTACGAACATTGAACCTCCGTGTACATGAATGATCGCGTTGGGACTCGAACCCAAGACCGCCTGATTAAAAGTCAGGTGCTCTNCCAACTGAGCTACGCGACCGAGAAACGACACATTCTACCCAATCTGAGAGCCCNTTGAAGGGTATTGTTCAAAAGAAAGGNNAAGTTATCGGGAGCAATTGTTGAAAAGTTNTGGCTNNATAGGNGATTTTCTGANTGTCCTTGGCTCGTTCAAGCCAANCNGCGAATTCGTCCGATAAGGAAGGTATCGAGATAACNCATTGGGTGGAACCCAATGCTTCCNACACCAACCATTAGCGGTCGACTCANTGGANAACGAGTTGAACGACNAGCGACAAAACAGCGCTGTTGCTGTTGTATGTATGACNAATGNACNATTCAATTTTTAGACCAAATGAACGACCGATATTTAAACAAAAAGTGCGAAATTTATTCAATAGGCGTTATTTAATGACCGAGAACTTTCATATGTCAGACAAACAAGAGACGAAGCCCCACCGCGTNGTATTCGTCAAAGGCGAGCACCAATGGCGGTTTGAGTGGCAAGATGGTGAAGAATTAGGCACTGTCCAAGTCATTANCGAAATTGCACAATCAAACGAAACTGATTTCGATTGGTTTGATGCTGCGATGGTTTGTCATGAAATGTCAAAGATGTCAACGAAAGCTGCCTAAGCACATTGGAATAAGCAATGCATAAAAATATAGAACAGAACGTACCAATCATCACGACCTTCCTTGAATACCTGCTCGAAGAGCGGGCTTTTAGCGCATACACAGGTAGATGCTATGGCGTAGACCTTCGCCAATACCTCGTATGGATTACTGAAGAACAAAACTTAACACTNGATATTCCAGCAGAATCTTCCGCATGGCAACGATTTGCTCAAGGCNAAAAAGAAGTTGCTGGACATGTTGGTCCTGAAACAATCACTGAGCACCTTGTTAATGCTGACACAGAGTATCTAAGAAGTTTCCTTGCTTATCTTGCTGAATCAAGTTACTCCCCTGCCACGATGGCTCGGAAGATTGCAACGCTTCGCAGTTTTTATAAATGGCTAGAGAGAAATGGTGTNATTGACACAAANCCAATGACGCTTATTCGTACACCTCGGCAAAAGAAACGGCTTCCAAAAGCNATNGATGTTGAGCAAGTTGAAAAACTACTCTCAGCACCAAATGACAAAACGCTTCTTGGCTCTAGAGATAGAGCGATTCTTGAAACACTGTATTCAACAGGCATCCGTGTCAGCGAACTTGTTGGAATCAACTTCGGCGACATCGACGAAACAGGTCAAGCNATNGTCATTCGAGGCAAAGGTCGCAAAGAACGCATTGTTCCNCTTGGTACACATGCAATGACTGCCCTTTCACACTACATCGAAACATTAAGAGTGAACCACATTCCAAGTGACAACGAAGATCCACTCTTTATCAATAAGCATAACACCNGACTCTCAACTCGTTCTGTNAGACGTAAAGTCAGTAAGTATCTTGAACAAGTTGGTCTNGACCCATCGATTAGTCCGCACACGCTTCGTCATAGTTTTGCAACCCANCTGCTTGATAATGGTGCAGANCTCAGAAGNGTTCAAGAGTTACTCGGACACCAATCANTGTCAACAACACAGGTGTANACGCATCTCACAACNAAGAGAATGCGCGAGTCATACGACGACGCTCATCCGCGTGCTGAAGCGGGATAATGTAAACCNAATCAAAAAGGCGCTTGCAAAAGCGCCTTTTTTTTTGCCAACTCTGTTTANTGCATGTTTAGCAATTCGTCGACTTGATTGAAGTATCGTTCTGCTTCATCGAGCGTACGAACNGGAACGAGTTGTGTGCTGAGTTCCTTAAACTCAGTGATTGGTGGGATTTGNTTCTTCAANGAAATCTCAAAAATCATTTCTCGGTCATCACGTTGAACNGGTTGCATAGGAAGTTTCATTGAGCGTCGCAGGACTCGGTGAANGCGAATCTCACCAGAATCACGATCGACAACCACATCATTCTCAAAGACATGCCATCGTTTNCGTGGATTATCAGATTGATATTCTGGTGCNTGCGCAACTGCAATCATCGCCGTCCATACTTCATCAGGAGAATGCGCTTCCCANGTTCGTGTTGGTGAACTGCAGGCCTGCAAACAGATGCAAGTCAATANAATCGCNATTGCAACTCTCATTCGCCCATTGCCTCTTCTGGAATNTCTGCATTTGAATACACNTTCTGNACGTCATCATGGTCTTCAAGGGACTCNAGTAAACGTAGAACTTTTTCGCCAGTATCAACATCACAGTCAACGGTCGTTGAAGGAACCATTGTCACTTCGGATGAAGCCATTGCAATGCCTGCGCCTTCGATGGCTTGCTTGACATTGAGAAAATCTGTAGGCTCGCATGTGACTTCAAANCCACCATCACTTGATGTAATGTCATTTGCNCCAGCATCGAGTGCGACCTCCATCAANTCATCTTCCGTGGTTTGCTCTGANTCNATCAGAATGATGCCTGAACTTGTAAAGCCAAACGCAACNGAGCCGGGCTTAGCAAGATTGCCATTCCCTTTTTCAAAGAGTTTNCGCATTTCAGGCGCTGTTCGATTAACGTTGTCAGTCAACACATCAACGATGATTGCAACACCTGAAGGACCATAGCCCTCATAACGAACTTCTTCATACGTCACGCNATCATTGCCTTCTCCGCTTGCCTTTTTGATGGCTTTTTCGATNGTGTCTTTCGCCATGTTGACAGCTTTTGCATCTTCGATGGCATATCGAAGCGTGAGGTTCGTTTCAGGGTCAGGCCCACCATTTTTAACCGCNACCATGATTGCGCGGCTACATTTTGACCATGCTTTTCCCTTGACCGCATCTTGGCGTGCTTTTCGGTGTTTNATGTTTGCCCATTTACTATGGCCAGCCATGTTGAAGTGCTCCGTTCTAAANTCACTCAGTCGATTGGGATTGCTGTGCTTTGGACAACTTTTCTGTAAGTCGATCGTACACTCCNCCCATTTCTAAATCATACAATTTTTCAGGTGATGCAACAGCGATACCCCAGACTGAATAGTTGAGCGTTGCAAACCCTTCAATTACGTTTCGTTTAAAGTCATCGGAATGCATGATGGATAAGCCATGACTCCACGCGCGAATGGCTGGTTCAATTTGACCTGACTGCCAATACGCATCACCCATATGTTCATAAAGTTCTGGACTTGGCTGAGNCGAGCCCCTCAATGCTCGNACTAGAAAATCTAGTGCTTGCGGCATCTCGCCCTTTTGAAAATAAAACCAACCAAGTGTGTCAAGAATGTAAGACGCTTCAGCATCAAGTTCGTACGCTTTCAAACTCAACGNTTCAACTTCTTCAGTCGGGCCGTCAGTGTTTAACAAAGCCCACGCTAAATTGTTTAACACAAGTGGGTCTTCGCTAAAGAGNGACATGGANGCTCTATATAGATTGATTGTCCCTTGCCTGTCTCCAATCATCGACATCGATTGCGCNGCCATGGAATACCCTTCAGCGAGCGACACCGGTTCATACCACTTTGGGCCAAGNGGCAACCCATCTGGTTCCATCGCTTCGTTATATGTTTTGATTGTGACTTGACCATCACCCTGAGCAGCNGCTTCAAGTACGGGCAACGCTGTGAGCAGGAAGCCTTTAAGTTGGTGCGACGTTGACAAGATTCCNTTACGTGCAAGATCAAGCGCAATTGAGTACGCCCGCACATCAACGAGTTGCTGAATAACAGNCCGCCACATTTCTCCAGCGCCCTTCTGAACGAGGGAACCGAATGCATTTTCGACCNATGCGTTCTCAAAACCACCCATGGCATNGGTTAANTCGTTTAATGAAAGTTCAATTGCACTTTGTCTTAGTGCAGCAAATCGAAGCAATGATTCCTCAGGCAGCACGTCATGGTCAANCCAACTTCTTGACAGCATTTTTGNTGCTGATTCATGATTGCCGCGTCTTGCTTCATCTAATCCAACAATGAGCAATGCCTGACTNTTGTTTGGGTCACGAAGAAGCACTTCATGCCATGCAGACANTGCAGCNGGCTGCTTGCCAATTGCTGCGAGNGAGATTGCCATCCCAATCCATGGCGCAGATGCCTGTGGGTGTAATTCTGCTGCGTTTCTAAAGTGAGCAANCGCAGCACCATGCTGATCCCTTGCTGCAAGGTGTCGCCCCTCAATATATGCCTTNGCTGCTGNAGGCACTGTGTACTGCGAAGGGCTTTCTAATCGTTTACCCGCAGTNTCTTTTAACAACTCTTGAAAATCTTCATGCGCAATGACATCTGTTTGCCCTTGCACGCATAGCATTAACAGTAAGCTGAGCCCTAAGTTCATTTCTTCTTCTTAGTNGTCTTTTTCTTTGCTTTCTTTTTCGCAGTCTTCTTCGCTACTTTTTTCTTAGCCGTCTTCTTCTTCGCTACTTTTTTCTTAGCCGTCTTCTTCTTCGCTGCGGCTTTCTTTGCGGTCTTTTTAGCAACCTTCTTTTTNGCTACCTTCTTCTTTGCAACCTTCTTTTTCTTTGCGACTTTCTTTTTTGTCACCTTCTTCTTCGAGGCAGTTTTCTTAGTTGCCTTCTTTGCAGGTTTTTTCTTCGCGGGTTTCGTGGGTTTTGGTTCTTCTTTTGGNGTTGGCTGAACTTCTACCCACGCTTGCAACCCTCCATGAAAATCTACGACTTCATCTGCTTTGACTTGGCGAGCAAGCCATGACGCAGCATCCTCGATTGTTGTAGTGTCATGAACCACGCTATTCACTTTTAGNATTGCNANNGTTCGTTCGTCNACTGGCACTGCTGCGACGTTGTAACAAATTGAAATGACACGGTGGCATACAAAGGGCGTAATCCCTTTGAGTGTTTCAAAGTACTCTCGAATCTCTCGCTTCCCTACGCCGTCCAAACTCTCGATGTGCATTCCGTGCTCACGGTTATAAATCGCATTAAGAACAGCGTGCATNCNTTTGACGCGTTCGCGGACGAGTGGATAATCAACCCCAACACGTTCGATTGATTCGTCAATCATGTTGACTCTTAAATCGTTTAAGTCAACTGATGCCGCNACGAGTCTTTTNAATGCTGCNGAAGCATCCTTTTCATTGGCATTCCAAACAAGGTGTGAATAAATGACTTCGCCAATCACACCGTAATCATTTGCAATGACTGTTACGGTTGGCAACTNNTTCTTAAACGTTTTGAACTTTTTTGCAAATGCAGTTGCGTCTTTCACTCTTCTGTCCTTTGATTATTTGAGTTTGCTCTTCGCTCATCTTCTTCTCTTGCTTCAGCAATGCTAGAAAGCACTTCTTGTTGCTTCAACAATTGTTCATCGATCTTAAATGTAAATGCGGGCATTTTTCTGAANCGAACTTTGTCGGAAACTTGTCTACGAATCCAAGTTGCTGCAGATGAGACACCTCTCATCGAGATTTTGCTGTACTTGTGTGGCGTTACAGANCAGTACACCGTTGCCTGTGTTAAATCAGGCGCAACNTCTACTCTCGTNACAGTAATGAGCCCTTTTACCCGTGGNTCAGCAAGCCCCTTAGACAACACATTTTGTATTGCCCTTTGNAGGGTTGTACTGACTTGGTCAGTTCGCTGCGTCATCAATTAGCCGTCAAGCGAACGCTTGACCTCCAGTGATTTGTAACATTCGATCACGTCGCCAACTTTGATATCGGAATACCCTTCGATATTCATGCCACACTCTTGTCCTGAACGGACTTCTTTAGCGTCATCCTTAAACCGCTTAAGTTGGTCAAGTCGCCGGTCTGCTTCAATCACGATTCCATCTCTTGTCACACGAATTTGTTGGTGACGTTCGATGGTTCCATCTGTAACGTAACAGCCTGCAATCATGCCAATCTTTGAAATCTTAAAGACATCGCGGACTTCTGCATGACCAAGAACTTCAAGTTTAATCTCAGGATCAAGGAGACCTTCAAGCGCTTTCGTGAGGTCATCAGTTAAATCATAGATGACATCGTAGTATCNAATCTCAACGCCTTTTTGCTCCGCANTTCGGCGGGCTTTTGCAGTACTTGTGACATTAAAACCAACGATAATTGCGCCACTTGCTTCTGCAAGATTCACATCAGACTCATTGATTCCTCCAACACCTGAGTGTTTAATNGCAATNACNGCNTCNTCNTTGCCAATNTTTCCAATTGTTGAACGAAGCGTTTCAATGGAACCTTGAACATCGCCCTTGACGATGACTGGAAGTTCACGCTGGTCAGCAATCTTCATTTGATCGAAGATATTGTCGAGTGTTACTTTCTCTCTTGAAAGTTCAGCTTGTCTGAGTTGTTGAACACGTTCTTTTGCTGCGCTTTCGGCTTCTTTGAGGGATTTCACAATGTAAAACTTGTCGCCAGCGTCTGGCACTTCTGAAAGGCCAAGAACTTGGAGCGGCGTTGAAGGCAATGCTTCTTCGACTTGCTCGCCTTGCTCGTTCATCAGTGCACGGACACGACCGTATCCACGACCAGCAACGATNAAGTCGCCTTTCTTTAGGCAACCTTGCTGAACNAGAATGTTNGCAACTGGNCCGCGACCCTCTGCAACATGCGCTTCAATNATCGTGCCTTCAGCTGGACCTTCAAAGTCCGCTTTCAATTCGAGAAGTTCTGCTTGGTAATCGAGCACTTCAAGTAAATCTTGAATACCGATTTTTTCGATTGCACTTGTCTTAATNACTTCGATGTCTCCGCCCCAATCAACAGGGTTGAGTTCATGNTCAGCAAGTTGACCAAGAATACGTTGAATGTTTTCTTCNGTNGCTTGCTGTTTGTCAATCTTGTTCAGTGCAATGACTAATGGAACGCCNGCTGCTTTTGCGTGATTNATNGACTCNATTGTTTGAGGCATNACACCNTCGTCTGCAGCAATAACAAGAACGACAACATCCGTCACCTTNGCACCNCGNGCNCGCATTTCAGTAAACGCTTCGTGGCCGGGNGTNTCGATGAATGTCACCAACCGTTCNGTTTCACCNGCGACAACTGGCACTCTAAATGCACTTGTTGCCTGGGTGATTCCGCCGGCTTCACCNTCTGCNACATTNGCNCTACGGATNGTGTCAAGCAGAGACGTTTTACCGTGGTCAACGTGNCCTANAATTGTGACAACAGGTGACCGCGGTTGTTCATTNTGCACTTCACGACTTGANAATGATTCAGCAATCACATCTTCNGCAGTTTTTGCTTCAACGACTTCGAGTTCGATGCCGAACTCCATCATCATTTCGACTGCTGTTTCTGTTTCGATTGAGTCATTGACTGTCTTCATTTCACCATCGAGCATGAGTTTCTTNANAATCTCTGCNGCTTTGATGCCTGTNACTGCTGAAAGTTCTTTAATAAAGATTGGTTCAGAAATTGAAACTTTGCCGCCCGTTTGAGCAAGTGTTTTTGCTCGTTCTGCTGGCTTGTCTGACCGCTTTTGACTGTCACGACGTGCTTGCCTAAAGAANCCNCCACTTCTTCTTANACGATTTTCACGTTCAAGGAGATCTTGCTTACGCCAGTTTGAGTTNTTACGGTCATCTTGTTGTTGGTTTTGTCGCGTGCCACGTTCAGGCTGTCTTGTGNTTGTTCGACGTTTGTTTCGCCTTGAACCTCTACCGCCATCCTCTTGAGGAGGCATTTGTTCTGGCATGCGAACACCGCCACCCATTTGAGCCGCTGGCCCAGTTGGNGCTTGTCGTGGGCGTCGTGGCTTTGGNTCTGGCTCTGGTTCTTCAATACGGATNACGCGNGGACCAGCCATTTTNGCTTTNGCTGGNGTATCCATNTTGCGNCCAACGGGCTTGACTGGCTCTGCCTTGGAGTCATCATCTGACTTCTCNGCTGCCTTTGAACCTCCCGATTTCTTAGTCGTCTTTTTCTTAGTCTTTTTCTTCGCTTTCGCTTTTACTGCAGCGATATTGACTTTCTCAGCTGTTTCAATNGCAGAAGATTGACCTTCGCTTTCACTAAACCACTCTCCAATCGTTGCTGCCAACCCAGCAGAAACCGCTGACATNTGATTTGTGATGTCAGGAATCCCCTCACTCTGACATTTCGCAACGATGTCCTTGGAACCAACACCAAGTTTCTTGGCTAATTGGTGGACTCGGGTTGTCGATGTTTTCTTTGCCACGTATGTGCTCCAATCAATAGTTGGGTTNAGGGNTTATTCCTGTTCTGTTGTCGCCGCTTCAGGTTGCTCTTCATCTGTTGCCGAAACTTCTTCTACAACTTCTTCTTGAACATCTTCAACAATAGGNGCTTCTTCTTCCGNTTCAGTNACNNCNTCTGNTGNAGGCTCNNCTGNNNNGTCACTTCCNAAANTCANAATTGAATCNGCTGCCGCTTCACTGTCTTCATCNGTTGCTGCAGCGAGAACTGCGTCAGCTGCTGCTTCTTCTTCAGCACGAAGTGCTTCTTCAGCGAGTTTCGCTGCTTCTTGTTGAGCAGTCACTTCTTTAGAACGNTCAATGGCTTGGTTGATGATTCTGTCAGCAACTTGCTTTGGAATCNCTAGGTCTTCTTCAAGCACGTTTCTGCCGATTTCNTCAACATCGAAAATACTGATNATGCCCATTGCNGCCATGCGGTCAAGCATTTCTTCTTCAACGCCTTCAACTGGCTTTAAAGCATCCCACAAGATTTCTAGACCCTTCTGNTANTCTTCTGGAGTCAANATNTCGATGTCCCAACCAGTTAAACGCGCNGCAAGTCGAACGTTNTGNCCNCGTCTACCNATTGCNAGTGATAACTGATCNTCACGNACAATGATNGTTGCNCGNCCGAGCTCAAAGCATAGGCTCACATCATCNACTTCTGCTGGCTTGAGTGCATTTGAAATCAAGACTTGGCTTGACTCGTTCCAGCGAACGATGTCAATTTTTTCTCCNCCAAGTTCTTCAACGATGTTGCGAATGCGCGANCCGCGAACACCAACACATGCACCAACTGGGTCAACTTTTGAATCATTTGATGTGACCGCAATTTTGGTTCTAAAGCCNGGTTCGCGTGACATCGCATGAATCTCGATGACATGTTCTTGAACTTCAGGAACTTCTGCTTCAAAGAGCCGTCTAATAAAGTCATGGTGGCTACGAGATAAGACGATTTTGATTTGGCTACCAGTATCGCGAACATCGATGATGTAACAACGAACTCGATCGCCCGCNCTGAATTGTTCTCCAGGAATCTGCTCGCTNCGCGGCATGAACCCCTCAACGCGACCGCCCTTATCGAGTTGCACGATGAGTGAGCCGCCTTCGTACCGGCTACAAGTGCCTGTGACGAGTTCGCCTGCTTTGTCNATGTACTCATCAAAAATACCCGAGCGTTCATCTTCTCTGAATCGTTGAATCATGACTTGTTTTGCTGTTTGTGCTGGAATTCGACCCAACTCTTCAAGGGGAACTTCCACAGCACCTTCATCTAAATGACGCCAAATGCAAATTTCGCCAGTCATTGGATCCATNTTGCACGAAAACTCTTCNGTATCGAGCGAGTTGAAGTGCTTGCGTGCTGCACTGACCATCGCTTGNTCAAGGTCCGCAATGATGACAGATTTGTCAATCTTTCGCTGTTTTGCAATTGAGTCGATGAGTCTGATTGTTTCTTGGTTCATTTGTTCTTCCTATCTCTGTAATTGTTGAATTGTTTGATTGTTAAGTTGTCTTTAGAAAATAAAAAAGGGGCCGACAAGCGGTCCCGTGGTCAGGTAACTGACGGGTGTCATACGACACAATCGATCTTCGTACACAGACTCAGATCACGCCCTTGCCTCCAGGCATGCATGCCTTTCGCGGAGACGCGTGGCCACGGGATGACTGCGATTAGCAGTCATGGCTTACTTGTTGTAAGGATCCAGTTTGGATCATTACATCACTCCTTTCACAGTGGATCAGGGTTGGCAGCAACCGTTTGCTGCCATGAAACGGTACAGGGTACGCGTAGTGGCAATAAAACGCAACTCACTGACGTCAAGTACTCTCTATAATTAACGGAATGNAACCCTTAAAAACGCTATTTTTAGTNNTTCTNACGCTGTTTTTGCCAAATGACCTTTTTGGACAACCTGGCAAATTCCACGATTCGAGAGACAAAGTCACAATTTCCACGATGCTTGACCAATCGGCGGTCCCGCAAGGTGGAGATGCCATTCTCGCTGTCATCCTAGAACACGAAGACACATGGCATGCCCATACAAACANCCCCGTCGTGCCAGCAGAGCTTGGCTCAGCAGAAGATTACATTGCAACGAGACTTCACTTCGAGGTTGAAGAAGGCGTTGGCGTCACCNTCCATGATGGATTTATCCAGTGGCCAAAAGCACATACAGTCAATGTTGGATTCGGTAGTTCCCCAGTTGATTACGATGTGTTCGATGGGACAGCCATCATTTATGTTCCACTGACTGTCGATTCAGATGCCACACTTGGCAANATCACCATCAACTTGAAACCTGTGTTCCAAGTGTGCGACGACTCATCTTGTATGCGCCCAACGCCTAAACCNGGTGATGGAAGTAGGTGGGATGAGTATGGGTATCCAATTGACATTGAAGTCATTGCATCAGACGAGGCAGGCAATGCTGCCTTGCAAACNCACCCCGTGTTTAACTCTTTTGACAGTTCTGTCTTTGCACGGATTCACGCAGGTGAAAAAGGTGCAGAGGAAAACATNGTTCCATTTGATGCGTTCGGGTTGAAATTCTCAATCGACACAAGTGGCNTTGCGGGTTTGTATTTACTGCTACTCGTTGCGATGGGNGGCGGTTTCTTGCTCAACCTCACGCCATGTGTCCTTCCAGTTATTCCAATCAAAATCATGGGATTAAGTGCAAGTGCAGGAAGCCGAGCAAAAACACTTGTCCTCGGAATCTGGATGATGTTTGGCGTCATGTTCTTATGGCTCGCAATCGGTTTTGCCATCGCAGGCATTAGTTCGTTTTCTGCAATCAATCAATTGTTCCAATATCCATCATTTACGATTTGCCTAGGACTCTTTATTGGCATNATGGCAATTGGAATGGGCGGGCTATTCACGATTCGCTTGCCCAACGCCGTNTATAAAGTCAATCCAAAGCATGACTCTGCACTTGGTTCATTTTTGTTTGGCATCATGACAGCAGTCTTATCAACACCTTGCACNGCCCCGTTTATGGGCGCTGCTGCTGCATGGGCAGCAAAGCAAGAACAATGGTTAACATTGACAGTGTTCGGCGCTATTGGATTTGGCATGGCAGTGCCCTACCTTGTCCTTGCTGCGTTCCCTAAACTCGTTGAGAAAATGCCAAGAGCAGGCGAAGCAAGTGAACTCATCAAACAAGTNATGGGGCTNTTNATGCTTGCTGCTGCTGCCTACTTTGTTGGTGTTGGCTTCAGTGGAATTTNTCAGCAGGAAGGCGCNCCTCCGACGCGTGTTTACCTTTGGNTTGTCGTGNTNTGTGTTGCTGCTTCTGGCGTTTGGTTNTGCATACGAACGCTNAAGATTGCAAAACGAAATGGTCCAAAACTAGTTTTTGCTGCAATCGGCGCATTGCTTGCNGTTGCTTCGATTGCAACTGGTTTCCAACTCACCGATAAGGGNCCNATTGACTGGAACTATTACACGCCAGAAGTNCTTGCAGCAGAGATTGACAACAANAACGTTACAGTNATTGAGTTNACTGCTGAGTGGTGCTTGAACTGCAAACTGCTTGAGAACACTGTCCTCAACCAAGAAGAAATTGTTGAACTCTTCAAACAAGAAGATGTCACGCCAATCAAAGTTGACTTAACTGGNAACAACGAGTCTGGCAATCAACTGCTTAATGATGTTGGAGGCTTGCGCATNCCTCTGCTCATCATCAATGATGGCAACGGCGAAGAAGTCTTTAGAGGCGACTTCTACACAGTCGAACAAATTTTGGATGCAGTTCAAACTGCAAAAGGTGCTCAGTGAAATCACTCACAGTTTATTGCGGTTCTTCGACATCACTTGACAGCGTGTTTCATGATGCCGCTGTGCGCGTTGGAGAGTACATCGCAACCAACAAACTCTCGCTTGTCTATGGTGGAGGGTCAATAGGACTCATGGGCACTGTTGCGCGAACTGCGTCAAAAAATGGCGCNCATGTNCACGGCGTCATCACTGAAAAGTTTGTCGAACTTGAACAAGCAAACAATGATTGTGATGAACTCATTGTTGTGAAAACGATGCAAGANCGCCGCTCGATGATGATTGAGCATGGCGATGGGTTNCTCATGCTTCCTGGCGGAATCGGCACGTACGAGGAGTTNTTTGAAGTCCTNGTTGGNAGNCANATTCATGACCANGCCAAGCCGATTGGGATTCTGAACATCGAGGGCTATTTCGACCCGCTCATCTCAATGCTCGACCACGGCATCGAACGAGGATTTATGCGNCCTGCACTCAAAACCCTCATCCATATTGNTTCAACCGTAGAAAGCGTCTTCNACTATTTTCTAAAGCAGGATGTTCAGCAGCCAACGCCTGAAGACATTTTGCCAATGCATTCAACCCGAGATTCTCGATAATAGAACTATGACTGGTCACCAACCAATCATTGGAATGATTGCGGGGAACGGCATTCTCCCAATTCTCGTTGCGAGAGGCGCAAGGGCTGCAGGCTATAGAGTCTGCTGTGTTGGNCTCAGNAAGCANTTTCGAGCTGAATTGCCAAGTGAGTGCGACTCGTTTAAAAAAGTAGGACTCGCAAAAATCGGTTCTTGGGTCCGGCAACTTAAAAAATGGGATGTCGAAGACGCGGTCATGGTGGGCGGCGTTGGTAAGCAAGTCATGCACGACCCACTGAGACTGTTTAGAATCATGCCTGATGCCAAAGGTCTGTTACTCTGGTATCGAACACTGCGTCACGACCGTCGTGACGCAACCGTTTTGTCAGCCATTGCTGATGAACTTGCACGTTCAGGAGTGACACTCATCGATTCAACTACGCACATTAAGGAACACCTTGCAGGACCTGAAACACTAGGCANTGTTCANCCNAGNNNGCANCANCAAANCGANATNGCATTTGGTTGGCCNCTTCTCACGAANACTGCTGGGTTGCACATTGGGCAATCAATGGCTGTTCGCGAAGGCGATGTCATTGCAGTGGAAGCCATTGAAGGGACGGCTGCCCTCATCGAGAGAGCAGGTTCATTGTGCAAGCGAAAAGGCTGGACGCTGATCAAAACAGCAGCAGATGACCACGACATGCGAGCTGATGTNCCATCCATTGGTGTTGANACGATTCATCAATGCGCANATGCTGGTTGTGGCTGCATTGCAGTTGGAAGTGGTCGAGTCATACTTCTTGACGCCCCAGAAGTGATTCAAGCAGCAGACGCTGCAANCATCGCGCTTGTTGGAGTTGCGTCGTAACGTGTCTGACTCCCCCTATGTTTCTCGCGCGGGACTCAAACTTGAACATGCACTTGATACATTTGANTTCGATGTCAACGGGCTAAGTTGCGCAGACCTCGGGTGCAACATNGGGGGTTTCTCAGACTGTTTGCTTCAGAGAGGTGCTCAAAAACTCTATGCANTCGACACAGGTTACGGNACCTTTGCTTGGAAATTNCGGAGTGATGAACGCGTCACGACNATGGAGCGAACGAATGCGTTGCATGTTGAACCACCAGAACNNGTTGACTTAGTTGTCGTCGATTTAGGCTGGACGAAACAAGAAGTCGCGCTACCTGCAGCGATGCGGTGGCTTTCTAAAGGAACAATCATTTCACTTGTNAAACCACACTATGAACTCAGTGAANAAGAGAAGCAAATCGAGCGGGTTGGAGAAGGTCTTTCAGAAGACGCAATTGAGCGTGTCATGGCACGAGTCCGCAAGACTTGCACGGATTTAAGACTNGAAATTTTGGGTGAAACTGTATCCCCAATAAAGGGTAAAAAATCGAGCAAAAAAGGTGGTGGAAATAGTGAAATTTTACTGCTCTTAAGGGGCTCTCAAAACGTCAATTGACATGCGAATCTGCTGCTTGTGAGGTACAATACAACGCTACCAAACCGGCATGAGCGAAGAACAAGAACAACCAAAAAACNAAGCGGAAGAAAGTGCAGAAGGCAGCACAGAAGATAANACGCCAAACAANATTGGCGCAGTTGTTGACCAATTGATTGAACGTGAGTTACATGACAGTTATCTCACGTACGCAATGTCAACAATTATGGATCGTGCCCTTCCTGATGTACGCGATGGTTTAAAGCCATCTCAGCGNCGTATTCTTGTTGCCATGCACGACTTAAACTTGTCGCCAGGTCGCAAGCACCGAAAGTGTGCAAAGATCGCTGGCGACACTTCGGGTAACTATCATCCTCANGGCGAGTCTGTCATTTACCCAACCTTGGTCAACATGGGTCAAGATTGGAAGACAAGAGTAACGCTCGTGGATAAACAAGGCAACTTCGGTTCCATTGATGGTGACCCACCTGCTGCGATGCGTTACACAGAAGCGCGCATGACGCATGCTGCNGTTGCAATGCTTGAAGACATCAAACTTGACACTGTTGACTTCAAGCCTAACTATGACGAAACNAGAAATGAACCTACGGTTCTTCCTGGTAAGTTTCCGAATCTACTTGTCAATGGTTCAAGCGGCATTGCTGTTGGTATGTCTTGCTCTATTCCGCCACACAATGTTGGCGAAGTATGCGACGCCATCATCGCAACAATTGACAGACCCGAAATTGAATTCAATGAACTGNTAGAGATTCTTCCTGGCCCTGATTTCCCAACTGGCGGCATTGTCGTTGGNAAACAAGGCATCTATGAAGCCTATGCCTCTGGCAGAGGCAAACTNAAAGTTCGCGGTAAGGTTCATCATGAAACAATTGGCAAACGAGAAGCCATTGTCATTGATGAGATTCCATATCAAATCGTCCAAAACAATCTCATCGAAAAAATCGTCGATGCTGCAAAAAATGGNCGTATTCCTGACATCGCAGACATTAAAAACTTCTCAGGTAAGAAGTGGCGAACACGAATAGTTGTGTATTTAAAACGNGGNGCTGACCCAGAAGTCGTTGAAAGACAACTCTATAAATATACACCCCTTCAATCNACTGTCTCGGTGATCAACATTGCACTTGTCAATGGACGACCAAAAACGCTAAGCCTCAGGGCAATGATTGACTGTTTTGTCGACCATNGACGTGACGTCATCCGAAGACGAACAGAGCACTTGCTCAAAGAAGCAAAACGNGCAGCGCACAGGCTTGAAGGNTTGATCTATGCCGTGTGTGACATCGATGAAGTGATTGCACTCATTAGAGCGTGTAGGACTCGCGAAGAAGCCATCGAAAAACTCATGGCGCGTGAGTTTTGTATTTCGAAAGACCATGAATACGCAACATTTATTGCTGANCGTCTCATTGATGCAGCAAAAGATGGCGTTTCACTATCAAAACTTCAAGCAGATGCCATTGGCGCATTACGTCTCATTCAACTCGTTGGTCTTGAAATTGAAAAATTGACGAGTGAGTATGGTGAACTCTTAGAGAAGATTGATGAATACGAATCAATCCTCGGTAGTGAAGCAAAAATATTGGGCATCATTCGTGATGATTGCGAAGAACTCAAATCAAAATACACCGCAAAACGCTTAACGACATTTGGTGAAGGCGAAGAAGAAGATCTTGACCTNGGCGCGCTCATNCCNGANCACGATGTNTGCGTCACNATTTCTCACCAAGGNTANGTCAAACGACTTCCAATCGACACGTTCAAAGAACAGGGTCGCGGCGGTCGAGGGATCAAAGGCGGNGAAACAAAAGATGATGACTTTATTGAACACATCTTTGTTGCCTCAACGCATGACGACCTGCTCTGCTTTACAGACACGGGCCGTGTCTTCAAGATTAAGGTGTACCAAATTCCAGAGGCAACACGCACTAGTCGCGGTAGAGCNATTGTGAATCTGCTGAACCTAAAAGAAGGNGAAGGCATCATTACCTTTAGAAACATCCATGCGTTTGAAAATTGCGATGACTGCCTCGTCTTTGCTACTGCAAACGGTCGAGTCAAACGAACGCAAGTTTCAGAGTATNGAAATGTCAACAAAGCGGGTATCCANGCGATTAAACTCAATGATGGAGATGCACTCGTAGACGTCATTAAAACGAATGGCAGTCACCACTTGCTCATTGCAACTGCAGATGGCATGTCGATTCGTTTTGACGAGAACGATGCCAGACTCATGGGGCGAACCGCAGCGGGTGTTCGGGGCATTTCACTTGGTGANGGTGATTATGTTGTTGGCATGGTGCTCGCTGAAGACGACGCTGCACTACTCACGATGACTGAAAATGGCTACGGCAAACGAACGCCGATGGTTGAGTATCTCGTCCAAAGCTCAGATGGCTCAACAAGAGCACAATCAAGGGGCGGTAAAGGCAGGAGAGATATCAAAACTGATGCTCGAAATGGTCGAGTTGCAGACATTCGCGCCGTTCGTGACAACGATAGTTTGATGTTTATCACTGCAAATGGAATGCTTGTAAGAATTTCTGCTGGTGACATTAGCACTATTGGCCGGAACACCAAAGGTGTTCGAGTTGTGAATTTGAAAGATGGCGACAGACTCATCGCNGCAGCGAAAGTTGAAGGCATNGACGAGGCTTCCCAACTAGAAAATACAACAGCCGAATAACACGCTGAACCATAATCGAGTATCCTGAGGGCATGACATTAAATCAATGGTCAGATGAGATTTTGATTCTTGAACTGTGTAATGAGCCGGACTTTTCTGAAGATACAGATGCGCTCCTTAGCAAACTTCGCAGTGATGAAGCCATCGAATTCAATGTCATCATTGATTTGCAACAAGTCACAAAACTAAACTCCTCAAATCTTGGAGCGCTTGTTGAAATCAAAAAACTGCTNCAGGCAAGAGGTAAGCGNATGGTTGTCTGTAANATCTCAGACGCAATTTGGTCATCGATGCTTGCAACTGGGCTCGACCAAGTCTTTGAGTTTATTGAAGACACNACCACGGCATTACTGCTCATAGGACAATAAATGCGTGCCATACGCAGAACCACGCATGATGCGAGAGTGGAAATTATGCCGCTCATCGATGTNGTTTTTCTGCTGTTAACTTTTTTCATTTACGCAATGGTGTTGATGGTGCGTGCCGAACTATTGCCAGTGCCCCTTGAAACTTATTTCTCTAGCACACCAGCAGAACCAAAACCATCAATTTCAATCACGCTTGGTGTTGATGGGCACGTCTATGTAGGTNAAGACGCCGTGCTAGTTGAAGCACTTGGTGAAGCGATTACAACAAAGCAAGAAGCGCAACCCAATGCAGTCNTCTATCTAGTTGTCGAGGACGGTGAAGCAGTCATTGACCGAGGGCCAATTTTGACAAGCGTTTGGGACCAACTTCGCGCTAAAGGTCTTGAGATTTTCCTCGTAGGGAATCCTAAGGAAGTACTNGAAAGCGATGACAACTGAGCGGTTCACAATTTTAGTTGCGCTTGTACTCTCAATCGTGATTCANATCGTACTTGTGCCAAACATATTCGCACATCGCATCTCAGCATCTGCATTAGAACAAACAAAGTCCACCCACCTTGAAACGCCTGAANGGGAAGATGAAGAACGACTTGGAATCGATGAATCNAAAACATCTACGCTGACTTGGATTGGTTATGAAGAGTATGAACTTCATCGCGCTCAAGTTTCAACAGTTGAACAAGCTGCAACGACGACTTCACAACCANAACCTACCCCAGCCGTGCTCGACATGCTTCAAGAACTTCAAGAGCCCGCTACTTCTTTTGCTGAACAACTCTTACAAGCCATCGGTGAACTGCACATNTCTATTCCAACACGATCATTGCCACCAATTGAATCCCCAGTTGTTGAAGTGCCAAAGGAAGAGGTCATAGAAGTTGTTGAAGAANACAACGATGAAGATGGCGTTAAAAGTGATAGCGATTCCATTCCTACATCGATCATCAGAGTCAATAAAGANATGTGGAAGTCTGGAAANCCGCTTGCAGGAGAGGGCGTCATACTCAAACCTAGAAAGCCATCGTTTACTTCTCAACANATGGTGTCNAACTCGCCAAGTGATTTGCTNGTTGAACTGCACATCGACAGCGACGGTAAACCAAGCGATGTTGTNCTCCTCGTTGGCACAGGAAGCCATTCCATAGATCGGACGCTGATTGCAAGTTTGTATCGGTGGCGAGCAANCGGNGAACACATCGACTCCATGACAGAAGGNGATGTGTTTAAAATTGTTGTCCACTTNACNTTNGCTAGGTNACGCCAAGAGCGCTCTTCCAAAACTCCGTTCNGGAATCAGCGGTTAAATCAAACGAAAGCGGNGTCACTGTNATCTTGCCATCTTTAAGCACTTCAACGTCACTGCCCTCTGTGGTATGCGCAAACTCCATNCCGCTTCCTGCAGCCCAGTAATACGTCCGTCCGTCAGGACTTGTGCGTTTGTCGTAAGTGCCTAAGTCGCCAGCAGTGTTCATGTTTACGACTCGTAAATCTGGCTGTTGCATGTCATTCGATTCGCAAATCGGAATGTTTAGATTGACCACTTCGTGCGGCAGAATTTCGTGCTCAAGAATCTTGTCAATAGCATAACGCGCAAATAAAGCGGCTCGTTGATAACAAACAGAGTCGCGATTCCCGATATACAAACTCACAGCAATTGCAGGAACCCCTAAAAAGGCTGACTCAATTGCAGCAGCAACTGTACCGGAATAAATGACATTAATGCCTACATTTGCGCCGCTATTCATTCCGCTGATTGTCAAATCTGGTCTTGTACCCTTGCCATACTTCTCTTCCCACAAAGAACGAAGTGCGAGCTTGACGCAATCTGCAGGCCGGCCATCGATCGCAACACCACGCATTGAGGGCGTGACATCAAGCGTTTGAACCATGAGCGGCTTTGTGTAAGTAATTCCATGACTCATCGCAGACTGAACAGTCTCTGGTGCAAACACATCGATGTTACCCAAACCCTCTAGCGCTTCGTGCAGGGCGATTATTCCGGGAGCCCTGATACCATCGTCATTCGTAAGCAAAATGTTCATTTGTTTGTCGGCTCCAATATATAAGACCGCCCCCCCCACTTGATTGGGATTCGATGTGTCAACATATGCGCTGCTCCAAACAAAATGCCTGCGACAGCAATGCCTCCAAAAGGCGCAAACAGAACAAGCAGTGGGGAAGCATGGTTCATTTTGTACAGCCAACTGGCATTAACGCCATACATAAGCAAAGAAGCAACTGACGTCCATAACAAGATTGGTGAATGCAATTGACCAACAACAATGCCTGCAATTGCTGCCATCGGAAAGCCAATGTTAAAAAGCAGTGAAATCAAAGCACTTTCTCTTAGACGCTTCACGTTTCGGTGACATGCTTCGATGTAGATTCGCTTCCACCCTTCTTTGAATGCTTGATAGTTTGCGTACATTGTAACAGCAAGCATGCCATCAGCAAAGAGAATCTGTACGCGGTTTCCATCGTTATGGATTGCCCGTGCAAACGCAATATCTTCGAGCAGCGCTTCGTGAACAGCATGGTGTCCACCAATCGATTCATATGCTTCTCGTTTAAACAACAAAAATTGGCCATTTGCAAACGGTCTAGGATTTTCTTTCCGATTGACTCGATCAACTGGATACAAACGAACAAGAAAGGTGCTGGCAACTGGTTGCACAACCTTCTCAAAAAAGTTTTCAGTTGTTAGGGAACTTAACAAACTTAAAAGAGCAGCCCCGCGTTTCGTTGCTGAAGCGATCGCGCAACGTACAAGTTCCTTGTCAAACTTTGTGTCTGCATCTGTAAACAGTAACCAATCCCCTGTTGCGAATTCACTACCTAAACGTGCTGCATTACATTTTCCTGCCCAATCATCAGGGCAACTGTGATTCTCAATAATCGTAACTCGCGAATCTTCCGCTGCGTGCTTCTGGAGAATGTTTAGAGTCTCATCTGTGCAACGATCAAGCACAAACACAATCTGGATGTTCTTGTAGGATTGCACTCTGAGCGCGCTTGCACATCGGTCAATGACGCGCTCTTCATTGTGTGCTGGCACAATGATGCTGACCAGTGGGGAGGCATCAATGTCCAGTGTAAGTCCTTCGCGAATTGTTGGCTTACCTTTTGTCATTCGCAACAAACGAACGAAAAAACCAAGCCAAAAGATAAGCGTTCCAGCAACGATGATGCCTAAAATCTGTGAGGTGATGTCCAAAAGTGACATGAAGGCGTATGGTACTCGGTTATGAAATCAACCCCCCCCTTTGAAGGTCTGAATTCGTCATGTTTGTTATGACAAGAACTGTTGGATGAACTCTGTTTTTTTCTATTTGGCAATCGCGGAAGGTATTCAATGCATGCATATTGGTTGACCCGAAGTGCTCAAGGAACAATACGGAAGACGGTTGAAATGAGTACGATGCACAGTCTGTGTACCAAAGCAGACTTACAGTTCGGTATTTGACGAGCAGATTCATCCCCCTGATTGCCGTTGCAGCAGTTGCATTATGCGTTGCCCTTGTCATTGTTGTTGTGTCTGTCATGACAGGATTTTTGAATATGGTGCAATCATCGGGGAGAACCCTCATGGGCGATGTTGTTGTTACATACGGTTTGTCGGGCATTCCCCATTACGACAAACTGATGGAGACGCTAAAACAACACGCATCTGTTGAGGCTGTCACACCAATCGTAGATGGCTGGGGGCTCCTTCGAATGCCATATCCAGACCGTGACGCTAAACAGAGCGAGACTGTCCAAGTCTGGGGTATAGAGCCAGATTCATTTGCTGAAGTCACGAAATTTGCGGATTCCTTGCAATGGAAAACCGTCTCAGAAAACCAGCGAGACTGGCTTCTCATCGATGCAATTCGTGAACATGAGCATGACGTACTCGCACAACTCAGTGAAGATGACCGCGAGTTCGTCATCGAACATGTCAACAATGCAGCACGCACTCTAAACTTTGAACCCGTTGGTTTGTTTGAGACGCTCAGTAAGCAGTTGCCTGCAGATGATTGGACTTTCATTCTCTCGCTGGACGCTCGACTCACAACTGAGAGTGATGTCCTTACTCAGGGCTTATCCCTTGAGCGAAATGGGAAACCGGCAATTGTTTCTGGTTTACATGTTTCTGAAGGCAATGAACGACAAGACGATGGCTCATATCAAGTCATAAGAAATGACTATTGGTGGCTTCCGCGATATTCGGGCACGCTCACAATGCTTCCAGTTGACGCGCAAGGCGGAATCATTGAACCGGAATCGGTTGTGATGCCCTTCGCAAACGAATTCATGTCTGGTGTTTACATCATCGATGACACAAGGATTTTTGTTCCTCTGCATGTTGCTCAACAATTGCTTCACCTTGATGAAGCGGAGATCGTTGATGAAGACGACCCCACCGAGGTTGTTGGCGTTGACCCTGCTAGGGTCACAAGCGTTCTTGTACGAGGTGTTGAAGGCGTTGATGCAAATGAGTTAAGAGCAATCGTACAATCGAGTTACTTGAAGTTCTATGATGAGATGCCAATTGGGACATTTGTCATGCCACCACCACTCGGTGACCCTGGGCTAGTCATCCAAACATGGGAAGATCAACAACGCAGTTTCACTGGCCCAGTTGAAAAAGAACGTGAACTTATGCGTACGCTGTTTTCAATCATCTACTTAGTTGTTGCAGCGCTCATCTTGTCAATCTTCTGGTCGATTGTGTTTGAGAAAACGAAAGACATTGGGATACTCCGCTCCATTGGCGCATCTCGCCTCAGTGTTGTGTGGGTCTTTCTTCAGTTTGCACTTGTCATTGGAGTGACCGGCGCACTTCTTGGTTCATTCCTTGGCTGGCTCATCACAACAAACATCAATGCCATCCATGAGGCACTTGGAAATCCGCCTGTATCAATTGCAATCGGCGCAATTATTCTTGGATGCCTAACAGTCGCATGGATGATTAAACGAAGCAGAAATGGTGACTTCCTTCCAATTGTGCTTGGCACGCTTGGCGTTTTACTCTTTGCTTGTATCGCACTCGTTGTGTTTGACATTCGCGCAATGGGTGGTTTAGTGATTTGGGACGCATCCGTCTACTACTTCTCACATATTCCAAACGATGTTGATTGGAATGCTGCCATCGTCACGAACATCGGTGCAGTCGTATTCTGTTTAATCGGTGCTGCAATCCCATCTGCAAAAGCAGCAGACATCGATCCAGTGAAGGCGCTAAGACATGAGTGATGTAATGTTGTTACAAGGTCATGATTTGCGAAAGACATATATTCTTGGCAAGACGGAAGTGCCGGTTTTGCACGGCGCCTCTATTAGCGTTGACGAAGGGTCCTGGGTCTCCATCTTAGGTTCAAGTGGCTCTGGCAAATCAACACTTCTTCATCTACTTGGAGGACTTGATCGTCCTGACTCCGATAGTGGGCAAGTGCTATACAAAGGCAGGTCAGTCTGGGAACAATCTCAGCGAGCAATCAATGCTTATCGAAACAACGATATCGGTTTCGTGTTTCAGTTTTATCACTTGCTCCCTGAACTTACTGTGTTAGAAAATGCCTCGCTGCCTGCGATGATTGGAAATGCGAATGAAGATGGTGCAGAACGAGCCGAGCAACTTCTCACACGGTTTGGATTAGCGCACCGTCTCCACCACAAGCCGCGTGAGTTATCTGGTGGAGAACGACAACGAACTGCAATCGCAAGAGCGCTCGTCAATGAGCCAAGCATTTTGCTCGCCGATGAGCCAACAGGGAATCTCGATGAAGAAACAGGTGGTGAAATTCTTGGTGTTCTGAAGGAACTGCATCAAGATGGGCTGGCAATTGTCATGGTGACACATGACCCCTCAATTGCTGCGCAAGGGACGGAAACGGTCCATCTTCGCAGAGGGATTATTGAATAACCGCCACTTTGGCATCTAAGTGTTCAGCATGGTGTCACAGAGCGCTGCTCACGTGGTCAAAAACCGTGAAAAATGCAGTTATCTGACCTTTTTTAAAAAAGTCCAGAAGTCTTTAAATGGAACGCCATTTGCACCGATTGTTATATATAAAGGGGTACAGTATGTGTGCCTCATGGAAGACACTCCCGCGTCCAAGCGGGACGGAGAATTGAATTATGTTTGAACGACTCACAGATCGCGCCCGAAAAGTCATGGCTCTTGCAAATCAAGAGGCTCAACGCTTTAACCATGAATACATCGGGACAGAACACATCCTTCTTGGCCTCGTCAAGGAAGGCTCTGGCGTTGGCGCGAATGTATTAAAACACTTAGAAATCGACCTTCGTAAGGTTCGACTCGAAGTTGAAAAACTCGTCAAGAGTGGTCCTGATATGGTCACGATGGGGAAACTGCCTCAAACACCGAGAGCAAAGAAAGTCATCGAGTACGCAATCGAAGAANCTCGCTCACTCAACCACAACTATGTTGGCACTGAGCACCTCCTTCTAGGATTGCTTCGTGAGCAAGATGGAGTTGCTGCTCAAGTACTCATGAACCTTGACTTGAAACTTGAAGATGTCCGCGAAGAAGTACTCAATCTTCTTGGCGCAAGCGTTGGTCAAGCTGATGACATTGATGAAGAAGACATGGAACCATCAGCAGGTGAAGCACCAAGCCCATCACCAAGACGCGGCAAAAGCAAAACTCCAGCACTCGATAGTTTTGGTCGAGATTTAACTGAACTCGCTAAGAAAAATGAACTTGATCCCGTCATCGGTCGTCACGATGAGATTGAACGACTTGTTCAAATCTTGTGCCGCCGAACAAAGAACAACCCCGTACTGCTCGGTGAAGCTGGTGTAGGCAAGACTGCAATTATCGAAGGTCTTGCACAGCGCATTATCTCAAATGAAGTGCCTGACTTGCTTCACGATCGACGTGTTGTCGTTCTTGACCTTGCGATGATGGTTGCTGGCACGAAGTATCGTGGTCAGTTTGAAGAGCGCATCAAAGCAGTCATGAATGAAGTAAGACGTGCAAAGAATATCTTGCTCTTCATTGATGAGTTACACACACTCGTCGGTGCTGGTGGGGCTGAAGGTGCGATCGACGCATCAAACGTATTGAAACCTGCCCTTTCGCGTGGTGAAATCCAATGCATCGGTGCAACTACATTTGATGAGTATCGCAAGTACATCGAAAAAGACAACGCACTTGAACGACGATTCCAATCCATTGTTGTTGAGCCACCGAATGATGCAGACGCGATCGAAATCCTAAAAGGACTCAGAGAACGTTATGAAAAACACCACCGCGTCAAAATCACTGACGAAGCAGTGAAAGCAGCCGTGGAACTTTCAAACCGTTACATCACTGAGCGAGTTCAACCAGACAAATCCATCGACGTGATCGATGAGGCTGGTGCGCGTGTTCGTCTTCAATCAATGACAAAACCGCCATCAATGGCAGACATCGAAGAACAGCTTGAACTTCTTAAAGTCAAGAAAGACGATGCCGTCAAAAATGCAGACTATGAAGCTGCAGCGTCACTCAGAGATGAAGCAGAAAAACTTCGTGCAAAGAAAGATGACGCTCAAAAAGAATGGCGCGAGCAGATGAACGAAGTCAATAGCGTTGTTGATGAAGATGCAATTGCTGCTGTTGTCTCAAGCATGACTGGTGTTCCACTCACAAGGCTTGAAGAAGCTGAGTCACAACGACTGTTACAACTTGAAGATGAACTTCACCAAACAGTCATCAGTCAGCACGAAGCAATCACACAGATTGCAAAAGCAATTCGTAAATCACGCTCTGGCTTGAAAGATCCAAACAGACCTATGGGTTCATTCTTGTTCCTTGGCCCAACAGGCGTTGGTAAGACATTGCTTGCAAAAGCGCTTGCTGAGTTTATGTTTGGTGATTCAGACTCAATGGTTTATCTCGATATGTCAGAGTACATGGAGAAGCACACAGTCTCGCGATTGGTTGGTGCCCCTCCCGGCTATGTTGGCTACGAAGAAGGTGGACAACTCACAGAGAAAGTCCGTCGCAAGCCATACTCAGTTGTGCTCTTTGACGAAGTTGAGAAAGCACACGGCGATGTGTTCAACATGCTTCTTCAAATCATGGAAGAAGGCCGATTAACTGATTCGTTCGGTCGTCACGTTGACTTCAGAAACACAGTCGTGATTTTGACTTCAAACATAGGTGCTGACCTCATCAAAGGCGGTCAGTCATTCGGCTTTGGTAAGCGTGAAGACGTTGCTGATTATGACAAGTTAAAGAAACAACTTTTAAGTGAAACTGAGAAGTTCTTCAGACCAGAATTCATCAACAGGCNTGATGATGTGATTGTCTTTAGACCACTCACAAAAGATGATTTGTATTCCATCATTGACATCGAACTTGCGAAAATCGTTTCACGATTGAAAGCAAAAGGAATGACAATGGCACTCGACCAAGTGGCGAAGGACTTCCTTATCGAGAAGGGTTACAACCCCGACTTTGGTGCTCGTCCGCTCCGTAGAGCCCTTGGAACTTACATCGAAGACCCACTCGCTGAATCACTCCTCAGTGGTGATTACAACGAAGGTGACCACCTTTCTGTCACCCACAAGGACGGAGATGAACACCTGTTCTTCACTCCAACGAGTGAAGATAAGCAGGAACCTGAACCTGAATCAGCAAGTGTGAGTTGATACACTCAAGGCACGGACTACGGTCCGTGCCTTTTTTTATGTTTAAAAAGGACACGAAGATTCAAACGTAAGCGATGCATTCGTCGCTGGATGTGTAATCGTGAGTGTTGCCGCATGAAGTAAGAGGCGGTCTGCCGCATTTCGCATTACATCAGGAGCATATAAGTTGTCACCCAAAATGGGATGCCCTAACTCTTTTAAATGCATTCTCAGTTGGTGTGAACGCCCCGTCACTGGTTTTAACAACACGCGTGTGGTGTTATTGGCTCTCTCCATAACTTCATAATGCGTTAGGGATGGTTTCCCCTGCTCAAAGTCAACACACTGTTTGGGAGGATTGTCCATGTCCTTACGAATCGGAATGTCAATTGACCCCGCATCATTTTGAATGTAGCCGCCAACGACTGCAACATATGTTTTATGAACTTCTCTGTCTTGGAATTGTCTGCTGAGTTCTCGATGTGTCTCTGCATCACGAGCTAAAACGATGACGCCAGATGTATCCATATCGAGGCGGTGGACAATTCTCGAACCTTCAATGGCTGATGCTGCTCTGACTTCTAAGCAATCAATTTTGTCGATTCCAATGCCCTTAACGCTCAACAACCCTGAAGGTTTTTCGAGCGCAACAAGATAATCGTCGTGATAGAGCACTGGAATTTCATGCGGCAAATGCTCAGGTTGCGTATGATGTGTTGTTCTACTATTCAAGGACATTTCCTATGTTTTTACATTGTATCGCACACATCATTTGTTCATTGAGTTTCATACAACCAAGTGCCACTAACAACGAAGCAAAGTTCTTCGGGCCCCCAGTATTGCTCACATCTCCGTCAATGTTCGTAAAAGCTGGCGAGTCATATTTTGACCCACAAACAAAGCGAATCGTCTTCCAAGCAATCGAACACCCTAAAGATGGTGAAACTGTCAGTGACGATTACAGCATGTATGTCGCAGATTTAACGTTCGATGCGAAGGGTGCGATTTCAGGTACCGAAAATGTTGTCAAGATTAGTAATGATGGTTCTGCAAACACATGTGGTTGGTTTCACCCTTTCAAAGATAACACCGTTCTGTTTGCAACAACAACGACTAAGCGAAAAGATGGACAGGTTCCTGGTTATCAGAGAGATAGCGGTGATTACAGATGGGCGTTTCCTCCTGAAATGAACATAGTTGAATGCGAACTTACGAATCCATCATTACAAAAACCGCTCATTGTCGACAATAAGCATTACATCGCTGAGGGGTCTTGGAGTCCTGATGGACGTCATGTTCTTTACTGTTCGCTTGAAGATGGCGATGGAGACATATACGTTAAGGACTTGGAACGAAACGTCACGACGCATCTTGTTCATGCACCTGGCTACGATGGGGGGCCCTTCTTCTCCCCGGATGGCAAACGCATCACATACCGTTCTGACAGAGCTAAAAATGATTTGCTTCAACTCTATGTTTCAGACTTAAAGTTTGATGAGCATGGAACAATTGTTGGTGTCCAAACAGAATACCAAGTCACGTCAAACCAACACGTCAATTGGGGTCCTTTTTGGCATCCATCTGGCAAGGCGTTGTTGTACGCAACAAGTGAAATGGGACATTACAACTATGAAGTTTATATGGCTGATGTCACGAGTCTTGAGCACGTGAAAGAAGGCGATGATGCGCCTCATCAGCGTGTGACGCACACGCCATCATTCGACGGACTTCCTGTGTTTAATTCAGATGGTTCGTGGCTCATGTGGACAAGCAAACGTGGTACAGATACAAGTCAACTCTGGGTTGCGCCGTTTACATTTAACAATTGGAATTGGGCAAAAAAGGATGACTCGAAGTAATGCGATCTGCCCTGCTCCTTCTGATTTACAGCCCACTTGTAAGTTGCCAAATAGAAACGATTGAACATCGTCATGTTCCGGCTTGGCATTTAGCAATGGGAAAAGAGTTGCCAAAGAACTCTTCAAAAGATGGCAAAACGAAGGTTGTCTACTCAACACTAGGCGGGTCTAATTCCAATGCAGTCCAAGAGTATTTAAACTCCGTAGAGTTAGAAGCCAAAGACGAAGAGACTGGTGAAGTCACACTCAAAGCAGTGTTGCCNGAGCAGNTACTGTCACAAGCGCTTGTGTGTTTACGAGATCGTAATTGGCACGTACTGTATGGTCAAGTTCTAAGTACAGGCGCTCAGCGCTATTTCAAGGGTGTTGATGAAGAACTCACCTACTTCGAATCATATTTTGATACGAACCGATTAGAGATTGCAAAAACGATGCGTAAAATGATGCAGAGCAGAACTTTTGGCGACACATTAGTTCACCAAGAAGGGAATCGAATCGTCATGTATTTTTCCCCAAACATGCTCGGCAATTTTCAGTTTAAGCGAATCGAGTTTGTCAAAGAAGGCGAGTTGGTAAAGCTCGACTCTATTCAATAATATTCAACTTCTAAAAAGCGTTAAGCAAGATGTGTGGCCGTGCAGGAATGATTCATTTCCAATTGGACCGATTTCACCCGCTGCAAAAAATCCAGCAATNGGAACTTCTCCGATNCGCTCTCTGATGATCGTTAAATCACAATCTTCCTCAAAGAAGAGTTTCTTGCCGCGGCCATTACATGTCACAAGAAGACCCGCAAATGGTTGATCTTCGAGTTCTTGAGTGTCAAGAAGCAGTTGCAAGTCTTCAACAGCAGTTTGCGCATCACGCACGTGAAACTGGACTGTTTTCCCGAGCCTGTAAAACTCTCCTGCTGCAATTCCTTTTCGTTTATGGTCTAGTCCTAAAATCGAACGAACGAGAAAGTCGCCGCGTCCAAAATGACGTTTCTGTTCGTCAATGACGCCGCCAAGCAATACGCCTTCCTTGACCATTTGACGTTCTTCAGGCGAAAGGGACTGTGCGAGTTCCTTTAAAACATCTAGCGCAGGCTTCCCGCCAAGTTCTAAGATGACATTATCCTTGATGTTTGTAATGACAAGGGGTTCTCCAATTGGTCTGCACCCTTGGCTCACGATGCAATCTATGTGAACATCGCCCGACATCGTCAAGCCAATTCCACCACCGGTTATGAGTTCGTCATTAAGAATGAGGCGATTAAAGCCTTTCTGAGATGCTCCCGATGCCATGCCACCAATGATTGGAATCTCATTTGTTGCGCCTGCTGCATTGACAAGAGCAGGAAGCAAACGCGTAATTGGCGTTGAAAACGGATCTGCAAAGAAAAACACTGCTTTTGTGTCTTCTTGTAAGCCAATCCACTCTGGGATTCGTTCCGGTTTAGAGATTGGTACAGGTTTGTTTGGAGTGGTTGTCCAAGGCGTCAGCGTCACACCGGGAAGTTGCATGGCAAGTGCAGATAAACCCGCGACGCCTTCAAGTTCTAAATCACAGCCAACAGCTGATTCAACAGTGACGCCAATGATGACACTTGGGTTCAATGTGCGTTTGATATCTGCAACAGCTTCTTCAAATGATTCACGGTGATGAAAACTGCCATAGACAAGCACGAGATCCACCTGCCCTTCCATTGCAGAATCAAGTAATCCTGCAACTTCTATGGCAGCCGTTCGCGTGTCTAAGTGTTCACTTATTGCAGCAGAGCTACGCACGAGTTATGCAGTAGCTGCTTGTGAGTGTACTGCTTCTCCAGTTCGTTCAAGCAATGTGCCAGCTTCTTCCATTGTCATAATCAATGGCAATCTGAAGCGTACTGAACGCGTACCACATGGAAGAGCGATAACGCCATTATCCATGAGAGCATTCAACATTTCACCACGAGCATCAGGTGTTGGAAGGGTGAATGCAATGAGTGAACCACAACCTCGAACACTTGAGAAAGCGTCTGTAGAACGAGCAATATCACGAAGGCCATCGATCACATGATTTCCTAAAGCAGTGACGTGGTCAGCAATGTTGTCACGCTCGATAATGTTAATGAATTGCTTACATCGAATCATGTCAACGAGGTTACCACCCCATGTTGAGTTAATACGTGATGATTTTTTGAAGACGTTATCTGCAACTTCATTCACTCGATCGTTTGCGTAGATACCGCAAGTTTGTGTTTTCTTGCCGAATGAGACGACGTCTGGTTTCACACCAGTTGTTTGCCAGAACCAAGGTTTACCTGAACCATAAAAACCCGTTTGCACTTCGTCAAAGATGAGAAGTGCTTCACGTTCATCTGCGTACTGACGTAGTTTCGAGAGGAATTCTGGTCTAAAGTGGTTGTCACCACCTTCGCCTTGCATTGGCTCAATGACGATGCCTGCAATTTTGTTTCCGGATTGATCGAATGCCGCTTCAATCTCTGCACATGCTGCTGCTTCTGCTGCTTCAATGTCATTGCAAATGTTTCCATCATGGTCAAACTCACAGAATGGGTTTGAAACACGTGGCCAATCAAATTTAGGGAACAACCCAACTTTGTCAGGAAGCGTATTTGTCAAACTCATTGTGTAACCACTTCTACCGTGGAACGCCTGTTTAAAGTGCAATATTCCTAAATCATTAACGCAATCACTAAAGTCTGTTCTTCCTAGTTTACGTGCTTTCCAGTCGAAAGCCGTCTTGAGTGCATTTTCAACTGCGAGTGCGCCGCCAGATACCCAAAAGTGGTGGTTGTACCCTTCAGGTGAAACCTTGGAACCAAAAGTGTCCACGAACTCAGCAAGTTCAGTGGTATACAAGTCCGAATTTGCAACTTTGTTGTGAGCAGCTTTCAATAGTTCCGCTGATGCTGCGTCGCTTGTAATGTCAGGGTGATTAAAACCAAGTGGCCATGATGCGAAGCAGGTGAATGCGTCTAGATACTGCTTTCCGCTTGCGCTATCGTGAATCCAAACCCCTTTTGACTGGTCTAAGTCAACGACGAGGTTATAGCCATCAACGAGTTGATGTTTATCAAGAGTGCCGCGTACATCATTTGGGGATACTGACATGTTGGATACCTTTCCTGCTCAATCCAAGTGGAATTGTTGTGAATCTGATCAATGGGCTAAATTCCATTGAAGCACCGTATTGTATCACCGCTCGGAGGTGTCTAAAACCCCTTTTTTGCACTCCCAAACGAGACATGGTTTTAAACAGTTTAAAACCGTTTTTTTCTTGTGATAAGCCGAAGAATCTCCGATTCCATGCCCTTTGACCTTGACGAAACCGCTAGAAATCAAGACACTGTCTTATCAAATCGAAGGGTAAGACGTTACCCCGCATATCTTTCCCCAATTTGAGGACGTCAAGAGTCACCTCAATTGGCATTTTGGAGTTTCCACTATGGCTATTCGTAGCGGCGCCGGAACAGGTGTCATCGTATCTTTAGTAGTTTTTGTTCTTGCAACAGTCTTCTTGTTGGTCTTGAGCATTGTGTTTTACGCAAGCAATCGAGAGCAAATGGAATTGGTTAACACGGCTGAAGCAAACCTCAACGTCTTTGCGACTTCAAATGAACAAAGTAGTGATGCAGTCCAAACGATTGTTGCACTTGCAAAAGAGAGTAATCAGTCTGTTACCAGTTACTTAAACAGTCAAGTTGAAGATCGTAATCGAATGATAACTGGCAACCCTTCTTCATCAACTGAAGATATCCGTACTGAACTTGGTTCGGTGTTAGGCAACAACTCACCACTCGCAATCACAGTTGACCAACTTCAACGATCATTGAATTCAAGACAAGAAGAAATCAACGCAAACCTACTCGCGCTCAATGAAGCGAACCAACAAATTCAATCGCTTGAAGAACAACTTGCATCACAAGTTGAGTTTGCTGCTTCAGAAGTTGAGAGTGTTAAGGATCAGTGGCAAGATGTTCAAGATGAATCTGCACAACTCAACACAAAGGCAAATGACTACTTCTCAACAAGAGAAGAAAGAGACTCACGCCTTCGTGGCGGATTCCAAGGTCGTATCCAGCAATTAGAAACTGATGTTGACGAACTACGAATTGAGCGAGCACGACTCCAAAGCACAATTGATGAGTTACGCGACAAGGTAGACCTTGGAAAAATGGGCGAGGTCAATCCTGCAACGCTCGTTGATGGAACAGTCCTCGAAGTAAGCACAGGTGATGAAGTGTTCATTGACCGTGGTGCAAATGACCGCATCATTCTAGGTATGACATTTGAAGTGTATGACTCACCATCGCAACTTCGACTTGACCAAGATGGCGAGTTCCCCGCTGGTAAAGCAAGTATCGAAGTAGTCAAAGTTGGCGAAACAACTTCAACCGCTAAAATCACTCGTTCAACAACAAGTCAACCAATTGTTCGTAGCAATATTCTTGTCAACGCAATTTATGACCCTGAGTACAACTACACGTTTCTCGTGCATGGCAACTTTGATGCAAACGGTGATGGTATTCCTGAAGCAGACAATGGCTTCATCCAAGACCAGATTAGACATTGGGGTGGCAAAGTTGTAGCGGATAACGGCGCACTTCCTGGTGACCTTGACTTCTTGGTTCTTGGCATTGCACCAGTTGAACCTGCTGGCAAACCACCACATGGCGCGACTCCAGCTATGCTCGACGACTACGCTCGCCAAAAGCGTGCATTCCTCGATTATGAACACCTTCTTGAGCAAGCTCGTTCCGCTCAAGTTCCAGTGCTCACCGCGAATCGACTGCACATCCTTACTGGTCAACGGTAAAACAACTTTTTAACTGGCTGACCCAGGGTCATGGCACGTAACCAATCAGCCCTTGTTCAATGGTCGCAATATTTACCACTGCGCGCTTTTGCGTCAGTCGTTGATTGTTTGCCAATGTCATTCAACATGCACGCGGGGAAGTGTGTTGGTGATGTTCTTTACATGCTAGATCGAAGGCATCGCGAGCGTGCGATGAACAACATTCGACTTAGTTTTCCTGAGTACTCTGAACAACAAGTCCGTTCATTAGCAAAACAGTCAATGGAATATATGTTCCAACTCTTTACTGCGGAAGCAGTGAAGATGCCATCCCTTGTGACCCCAACAACAATTGACAAGTACATCTCATTTAAAGGTCTTGAACACGTTACAGAACGGCTCGTGAATAAACAACCAACAATTTTTATCACTGGGCACTGCGGCAACTGGGAACTTCTTGGTTATGCACTGTCAGTCTTAGGGTATCCAATCGCTGCGCTCGCGAGACCGCTTGATAATCCCCTCATCAATGATTACGTATTGAAGATTCGTCAAAGGTATGGACTTCAAATCGTGACCAAATGGGGAGGCGTTCCAATTCTTCAAGAACTCATTGGGCAAAATGTGAATGTTGGATTTATAGCTGATCAGAATGCTGGACACAGAGGCATGTTTGTTCCGTTCTTTGGTCGCCTAGCCTCAACATATAAATCTATTGGTTTGCTCGCCATGCGATACAACATTCCAATCGCAGCCGTTCATGCGAGAAGAATTGGAAGTCAGTTCAAATATGAAGTGACATCGACTGATTTCATTACTCCAGAAGAGTGGCAAGAGCATGAAGACCCGTTGTACTACATCACTGCTCGATACAACCACGCAATTGAAACAATGATTAGAAGTGCACCAGAGCAGTACCTCTGGCTACATAGACGATGGAAGAGTCGCCCCTCGTACGAAGAAAAAGGCAAACCAATGCCTAAAAAAGTCATTTCTCAACTTGAATCCCTACCTTGGCTCACAGATGACGACCTAGCACGCCTCATCGAGTGTTAAGATGCCCAAACGATGGATACTCGATTAAGTGGATACACCATTCTGATTGTTGACGACGACCCCGACATTCTTGAGTCGATGGAACTTGCCATGCGTGCAGAAGGTGCGACAACCGCCGTCGCAGAAGACGGAACTGAAGCTGTTCAAGAAAGTGAACGAGTCAATCCAGATGCTGTGATTCTTGACATGATGCTTCCAAAACGATCCGGATTCCTCGTATTGGAAGAGTTGACGAAAACTGACTCGCCCCCAGTTGTCATCATGGTGACTGCAAATGAAGGTAAACGCCATATGGCTTATGCTCAATCACTTGGCGTATCAGAATATTTGTATAAACCTGTAAGTCTTGATAGACTCATCAACCGCGTTTCTACTTTACTTGAAGAAAGAGCAAACCAGACGCATGAGTAAAAACTTTGTCATCCAATCACGAACTGCTGACAAAGATGGACAGCGCGTTCCACTTGGCAGCCGAAGTGAAATTGTCAATTCACTTGCAATGTTTAACACGCAAGCAGAGGTCGAGGGTGGCAACGAACTTTGGGGACCGGGCATAAGACTAGAACTTCCACCAGATGAAGATCCAATCAAACAAATGATGCTATACATCGTTGAAGAAGAAATTGCTTGGCTGCCTATTGTGAGAATTGCCAAGCAATTCGATTGGTCAGTTATGGATTTAGAAACGGGTCGAGAGTTACAACCCTGACTTTCAAATCAAAGTCTTGTTAACGAACCTACAGCGATGAGTACTTCATCCATTGGTGCGTCAAATCGCTGCGGACCATGATTGAAGCAAACAGTTGGAACGCCTTGCGCTGCAATTGCATTGATATACATGGATGCAGCATTAGTCGGAAGCCCTACCACCCTTATCTCATGCTTCTGTTCAATACATGACGCTGCTGCTTGCTTTGCACGTTCCCAAGAAGTGAATACCATTGCCATTGGTTCATCACCTTCAAACATTACCCATGGGACGACACTCGAACCACTGCCGCATTGCACAAAGTACAACGATGGCTGTGAATTGATCAAGTCCCAAACGCGTTTTCTCGCTTGAGTCGTTCCGGTTTGATGCAGTTGTTCTACTGCGTGGTCGTAAGTAGTTGTTTCGATTCTGACCATAGTGGGCTCCTGCCAATTGAAACTGACCATCCAAGTCAGCCTACCCCAAAAAAACAAAACTAGAACCAGAAACGAGGGGGTAAGGATTAGGGGTCAAATTTGGGTGAGAAGAAGAGAAGCAGCCCAATGCTTGCCCATCGCTGTGGTTCTACCTACATAATCCGTACGTAGGCGCATTACTTTCAGTTCAACGAACAAAAAAGCATAATTATTGAATTATGCTTGCATTGATTCTTCAAGCGTTGGCAACCTGCGTAATTTCTTATCCAATGCGGGTTTGCACGCCAATAGCCCTTTTGTGTACTTGTGCGTAGGCGTGGTGAGCACCGTTTGGGTCTGCCCTGAATCAACGATTTCGCCTTTCCACATGACGCAAAGTTCATCTGCAATCATCGCAACACTGTTAATGTCATGCGAGATAAAGAGCATGCTCATCCCGCGCTCCTCGATCAACTTACTCAGTAACTTTATGATCGACTTTGATGTTGTTGCGTCAAGTGCAGTCGTTGGCTCATCTGCAATCAGTAAATCTGGGTTGCACAATAACGCCATGGCAATCATGATTCGCTGCTGCATACCCCCTGAGCATTCATGTGGATATGCAGCAAACTTATCTGAATCAATACCAACTGCTTTTAGTGCGTCGATTGATTTGTTTCGTGCAGACTTCTTAGACAACGATTCATGCGCCATTAACGTCTCTTCTAATTGATGCCCAACTGAGAAGACTGGATTTAGCGAACTCATTGGTTCTTGGAAAATCATCGCAATGCGCTTCCCCCGAATCGAACGCATCTGTTTTTGGGGAGCACTTGCAATCTCTTCACCATCGAGATGAATGTTGCCACTGAGCGTCGACCCTTTTGGTAGTAACCCAATGAGAGAAAGTGCAGTGAGACTTTTGCCTGACCCCGACTCACCTACAACACCGAGTGTTTGCTGTTTTTTTATTGAAAATGAAACACCACGCACGAGCCTAGTCCCATCAATGTCAATTGATAAATCTGAAACAGATAACAACGCATCTCTCATGAAGACATCCTCAACGTTGGATCAAGCCCAACACGCAACTTGTTCCCAAGCCAATTCATGACAATCAATGTTGAGGCAATGCAAAGGCTAGGCCAAAACAATAACCACCAGCGAGACTGAACTGGGTTTAACTGACTTAAACCGTCTGAGGCAAGATTGCCCCAACTTGGAAGTGGCTCTCGTATACCAATCCCAAGAAAACTAAGGAACGCTTCAGATAGCATCGCTGCAGGAATCGTTAGCGTCGCATACACGATGATGGGACCAAGAATTGCTGGGAAAATGTGATGGGTAAATGTCCGTAATGGAGAAACGCCAATCACTTTGCAGGCTTGAAGTGAAGGTCGCGTGAGCACGCTCTTTACTTGCCCACGAATGACGCGAGAGACTGTCAACCAACTCACAACGCCTATAGCCGTAAAGAGTGCGACGACATTTACGAATTCTTCAGAAATCAACGAGTCCTTAGATTGAGTGACTAACGTCGAGGCAGCGACTGAAATGAGCACAACAAGCATGATTGATGGCAGGCCATACAAGATGTCAACGAGTCGCATCATTGCCGCATCCCACGAACCCCCTCGTACAGCTGCAATCGTCCCCCAAAGTGTCCCTACACACACTGCGATCAACGCTGCGAACAAGCCAACACCTAAACTCAGTGCTCCGCCTACGAGACATCGAGCAAACAAGTCCCTGCCAAGTTGGTCGGTTCCAAAAACATAAAGTTCACTTGAATCACTCCCTAACCATGTAGGCGGAAGTAAAGCCGCGTCAAAATTGGTTTGCTCAAATCTGCGACCTCCCCCATCATCATGCGCCGCCCAGATGACACCAGCAACAAACAAAGCAATGACAACTAAAAAAAACACCGCGAGGATGCCTTTTCGTGTCTGTTTCGTGCGTGTCATATACGCATACTAAACCGTTCACTCCCTTTTAGGCGTTGAATTTGCATTTTGGACGACATCAAACAATTGATTAAATCGTTTTTCTACGAGTTCATCAAAACGGCTTTCTGTTTCAGCAATCTCTGCTTCTAGTTTTTCGATGTGCTTTTGAAGTCGCTTGATATCAAGTTCCTTCGCCCTTGTTGCGTTCTTAATTCTTGCGCCAATCAATGCCCTCAATTCTGCTGCGTTTGCTTGAAGTTGAGGATCATCTGGTCCCGCCACTTGCAGTGCTTGCGAAACACGGATGATTTCTGCGTCTGTTTTAAGTCCAGTCAGGTGAATGTCATACAGTGCAGGATCTGTTTCTTTTAATCGCATGAGTGAACCCAACCGTTCGCCTTGGCGGTGAATGACTCGCTCAAATCCTTCAGGATCTTCTTCGCACATGGTTTTAAGGTACGCCGCAATTGCGGGGTCGATTTCTTCCGCAATGCCCATGACTCGTTCACAATACTCTGGAGTTAACACGTCAACTCTTTCAGCATCACCAAACTCCAACATGCGATGCATTCCTCTTCCATCGCGGCGTCTTCGTTCTGTGGTTGAGCGAATAGTGACCTCAATTGGTGGCGGTATCGTCAACACATGATGCATGTGCAGAGGTGAACGTAAACTGACTTGTGGCGCGTGATGAGTTGCGCCAAGCAAGATTCCCAAGCCGCAAATTGTTGCCAAAATACTCATATGGATTTCTCCTTCACCTTCAAGTTATTCAGTGAGCAATCCTGACTGCCATAGTGCAATGTCATCTCTAAGACTATTGAAACTGCTTGCAATGTCTGCATAAGCGAGTTCTTGCGAATCGGAAATGAGTGAATAATCTTCTAATTGCAATTCATCGAGCAAATATCGTTCGCTGTCTTCAATTGAAGCAGGTGCAACAGATGCATAATGAGTTTCGGGATGAACGGGCTCAACTCGCTCAACCATTCCAAATCGAATTGCAATGACTGTGGTAAGAAGCAAGCATGCTGCCGCTGCAAGTTGGCGCCATTTTGAACTTGTTCCAATAGTCGCGACGACCTCAGATTGGGAAAGCGGTAATGAAGAAACCGACGCGTTAAACGCGCGGTCGGCAATCGAATCATCAACTTGCATTGCATACGCATGATGGAGCAGTGCCTCGAGTGATTCATCGCTACAGTCAATTTGTTTTGACAAATGTAAACGAGACGCACTGAACACGCTCGCTTCTAACCCCTGAGGACGCGGTGATTGCATTGCTTCAGAAAGCGATGCATCGAGCATGCGTTCTTCAGGCGTCCAATCACGCTCACCTTGATGACATTCTTCGTAATTCATGTGCTTCCTCTCAAACGAACCTAACTCGATTCAATTGCCCCTTTTTCTTGTTCTAACCCAGTTTCCATCAAACTTCGTAATTTTTTAAGCGCTCTATGTTGTCTCGCCAAAACCGTCCCTAATGGCTCATCTAACGCACTAGCAATCTGCTTATAGCTCATTCCAGCTGAATGACGCATATGTATGATGTCTTGGTCGGAACTTGGGAGCATGCGGACAGCTTCTCTGAGGCGTTTTAATGCTAATTCATCTGGACTATTATCAGACTCCGAATCGGTGGTTCCCTTGGTCAGAATGCCGATCATTTCATTTTCCATTGGAACAGCGTGCCGTTTTCGACGCCTCATTTCATCACGGAGCCTGTTCATGGCAATTCGGAACAGCCATGGCTCAAACTTGCCGCTTTCGGTGTACCCCGCCAACTTCTCTGCAACTGTGCAAAACGTCGATTGCGTAATCTCTTCCGCTAAATCTTCATTCATGCACTTTGATCGTAGAAGTGCGAAGACCCTGAAGGCATAGGCATCAACAATTTGCTTCCAAGCAAATTCATCACCGCTTGCAGCTTGCGCAAGCAAACCTTGGAGTTCTTCTTTGGTTAGTTCAATAGACATGCAGTCTTTGCCTTGCTCCCTTTAGAGTTCAGGGTTAACGCTATAAAACCTAACAGATTGCATCGGGTAAAGGGACTATCTTTTATGAAGAACCGTACAATACTTCGCTAAACGATGGATACTTTCACAACATTTGCAGAAAACTGGTTTGTTTTATCCCTTCTGATTGGGGTTGCACTGCTCATTTTTGGCGGGAACATGCTCGTTGATGGCGGCATCGCAGTCGCTAAACACTTTGGTGTGAGCGCGCTCGTCATTGGACTTACTGTCGTTGCCTTTAGCACCAGTTCTCCTGAACTTGCGCTCAATGTCATCGCAGTAATGAATGGAAATGGCGAGTTGGCCATAGGAAACATCTTTGGCTCAAACATCGCAAACCTAGGACTCGTTCTTGGGATTGGAGCATTGATATGTAAACTTCCAGTGACGGGTCAAGTTGTCAGGATTGAGTTTCCTATACTCATCGCTGCAACGATTGTTGTTTCAGCCCTGACCTATTACACAACCGATCTCAAACTATGGCACGCTTGTGTCTTTATCGCTATGTTTGTGATTGCAATGTGGAATTGGTTTCGCTTGGGTAAATCAAAGTCTTCCGTCATGGCTGGAGAGACCGAGGAGTTAACAGATTGTGATACACACTCTGTTTGGGTGGGGTGCTTGCTACTCGCTGGCGGTCTATTCCTTCTTGGGATTGGCGGCAAACTGACTGAAATTGGTGCTGTCACCGCTGCAACGAAAATGGGTATCTCGCAGTTAGTCATTGGTGTGACCGTCGTTGCCATCGCAACAAGTCTCCCAGAAGTCGTAACAACAGTTATAGCAGCAAAAAAAGGTCACCCAGACTTAGCCGTTGGAAACGTTGTTGGCTCTAACTTGTTCAACATGCTTTTCGTGCTGCCCATCTCGCTCTTCTTTGGCTCAATTGCCGTCCCATCAGATATATGGGTATACCTCATTGCCATGTGCACCATCACTGCAGTTGCTTATATCTGCGCGTTTAACAAACGTGTCAAACCAATAGAAGGTGGCGTCTTGCTAACGCTTTACGCAGTATTCCTCATCACCCTCGTCCTATTGAATACTTGATTCTTAAAGCACGAGGTCGCTAAAGTCGTCGTCACTGCTAAAGGGATTGTCTTGCGGACTTGGTGGCACAACCGCAGCGAAGTTCGAGCCTTGTGGTGCGTCAGTGTTCGTCCAGTCATAAAACCGAGTACAAGCGTTGTCCCAAGTGAGTTTTACAGTCGCAGTTGGACCGTTACGCTGTTTGGCAATGATGAGTTCAGCAAGTGATTCCTTCTCAGGATTTTCTTGCTTCCAGGTCTCATCATTGAGATGGTAATACGCTTCGCGGTGAAGCATCGCCACAACGTCTGCGTCTTGTTCGATTGAACCGGATTCCCGCAAGTCACTCATGCGAGGTCTATGACCTTCACGCTGTTCTGCAGCACGGTTTAACTGACTGAGGCAAACAACAGGAACGTTAAGTTCGCGAGCGAGCGCTTTAACACCGCGGCTAATCTCACTCACTTCTTGTTGACGCGATTCAGCACGCCTACCGCTTGTCATCAACTGTAAATAGTCAATAAAGATAATGCCGATGTCATGCTTCTGCTTGAGCCGCCTTGCCTTGGCACGCAATTGCATGATTGACAAGCCCGGCGTATCGTCTATGTATAGCGGAACTTTCATGAGTTCATCTGCCGCGCCAATAATTGCGTCCATGTCGCTGTTACTGAGCATGTTGCGTCTAATCTTGTGACCTGAGACTCTTGAGCGTGAACTAAGCAATCGCTGTGTTAACTGTTCACGACTCATCTCCAGACTGAAGATGGCAACGGGCGTGCCTTGACTAACCATGTTCTCAGCAATGTTCAATGCAAGTGCGGTTTTACCCATCGACGGCCTTGCTGCAACAATAATCATTTCGCCATTTTGCAAGCCACTCGTAATCTCATCAAGGTTTGGATAACCAGTCGAGACACCTGTAATCGAACGACCTTCGTCTGCTTCTAATCGGAAAATCGCATCTCGCAATAACTGCTCAAGCGTTTCAGCATGCCTTTGTTCGGATTGTTGTGCAATTGCAAAGATGCTGCTTTCAGCGTCATTCAATATTTCTTGTGGGTCTTCGGGCTTTGTGTATGCGTCTTGAAGGATGTTTCCCGCTGCTGCAATAAGCTGACGGACAACAGATTTATCTTTGACAAGCCGAGCATAGTGAGACGCACTCGCTGCGCTTGGTACAGCATGTGCAACTTCAAGAAGGTAATCAACCCCACCAACTGCCTCAAGGAGATTACGGTCTGAGACGAGCTGTTGTAACTGGACTAAATCGACTGTTGAACTCTTGTTATAGAGCTCAACCATTGCCTCAAAAATGAGCCCATTTGCTTTCTTAAAAAAATCATCGGCACCCTGAATGATGAGTTGAACATCATTGAGTACAGATGGGTCAATCAATATCGAGCCAAGTAGACTGCCTTCAGCTTCTAACGCATTTGGCGGAAGTCCCTCAACTAATCTGCCTAATTGTTGATTCCCCTGCACGCGAGCTTCGGTAGTGTTGACTTTTGCTTCAGTCGTTGAATTGGTTGTTTTCTTGCCCATCCTTGAGCAGCACCTTAACCTAGAACTTGATTACTGATTGAGAAACGACAAACTATCCACTAACTTCCCCCGGTCTTTCCCTCGGCTCACCCCCAGACGCCACCTGAATCCCCGCAACTTGTACTGAGGTTACGCCTCAGAAGTGACAAGTTCAGGGGATTTGGTTTCGACTACAGGCATCTCTTGGTCTTGAGCAATACTCTGTTCGACTGCCTCTTTCATCAATCGACCAATCTTAAACTTAACTGTACGTCTTGCTGGAACTGGTACTCGCTCGAGTGTGCGAGGGTTTTGTGCCATGCGTGGTGCGCGGTCGCGTAATTCGAACACACCAAAATCTCTAAACTCTAATCGATGGCCTTTGCCAAGTTCTGAAATGACACTGTCTAAAAATGCTTGAACAACAGTACGTACATCGCCTCGCTTGTACTTGGTTTCGTCTGCGATACGATCAATCAGATCTTTCTTGGTCGTTGTGGTCATGGATAGTTACACTTTCCGTTCTTCTGAACTCTTTAATGAGCGCGACGGTTGGGCCTCCCTCCAACATGTCGATCTCAAGCCATCTCTCTAAGAGAGCTTGACCTTAAAAAATAAACTTATTGCTCGTCTCAATCAGTTCGCAATAAGTTATCAAGGTCATTCACTCTCCAATTTTCTACTTCTCTCAACACGACTTCTCTTAATCGTGGGCACTTCCCTCGAAGTACCATCAATCAGTATGGTGAAATCGATGGTTATCGTCAAGCACCTTTTTCTAACAATTCGGCATGGATTTAAAATTTTTTTCTGCGTTACGATTGGTCTCTTTACTGGTTCTACTCTTCTTTTTGATGAGGGTCCTGAATAAAAACCCCTTTTTTGCCCAGCAATGGGCTTTCTTAGAAATAAGATTCAAAAAAGACTTTGGATTAAACCAGTAGGAGAGTATCATTCCCGCCCGACTTGATAGTCGATAGATAGGAAATCACCATGAATATTATTGTTTGTGGAGCAGGAAAAATTGGCGCACATGCCGCTGGCGTCCTCGCACTTGAGGGCGCAAATGTCACGGTTGTAGACAACAACCAGAGCGCTCTCGATGCGCTCTCAGAGACCCTTGATGTCGCACTTGTCTTCGGTAAACCTACAGATGCAAACGCTCTTCAGAACGCAGGTGTCGAAGGTGCTGATGTCGTCATCGCGTCAACTGAAAGTGATGAAGTCAATCTACTTTGCGCATCTACTGCCTCATACCTAGGGGCGGACAGGACGTTTGCGATGGTAACGCATAGCGCGTTCCTCAATCGTTCTGTGATGGACTACTCAAAAATCTTTTCAATCGATAGTTTGGTCTGTCCTTCTTATACAACAGCAAGAGCAATTGCATCTCGATTGCGGAACCCTGCAGCAATGAAAGTCGAACGGCTCGTTGGTCAATCCATCGAAGTTCAACAGTTTGAAGCAACCAAAGGTGCGCCAGGTATTGGGCGACATCTATCTGACGTCAAACTCCCTGGCGGTGCTCGGCTCGCTGCAATTATTCGCAATGGCGAGACCTATTTGCCAAGCGGTGATTCGACCGTTGACGAAGGTGATGAAGTGTTACTCGTCGCTAACTCAGATGTCTTCCATGACGCACGCAGGTTCTTTAGAACTAAAGATGCAGGCCGACGATCAGTTGTCATTATGGGCGGAACCCCAATTGCAGTCTGGCTTTGTCGAGCGCTACAAAATAGAGGATTTTCAATTCGACTTTTTGAGACAGAAAAGAACAGGGCTCAGGAACTCGCTGAGAAACTCCCGTGGGTCACCGTCATCCAAGCAGACCCAACTGACCCAACTGTATTCACGGATGAACACATCGAGAATGCAGATGCTTTTGTTGCCTTAACACACGATGAACACAATATTTTGAGTTGTGCTTGGGCTGCTGGACTTGGTGTCAAGGAAACGTATCCAGTGGTTGCAAGAACCGATTACGCTCCATTCGTCAGGGCAATGAACATGACGCAAGCGTTCAGTCCAAGGGAACTTGCTGTCGCGGAGATTCAACAGCGACTTGCACGCAAGCAGCTCACGAAGGTCGCATCGCTCGCTGGGGATGAACTTGCCATTTACCGTATAAGGGTTGGCAAAGAAGCACCTGTTTCTGGCAAGCCGCTCTCTGAACTCAATCTCATGCCTGACTGCATGGTTGTTGTCATCGAACATGATGAGCACCATGGGGTTGTTCCTGACGCACACAAAGTGCTTGCTGAGCGTGATGTCGTCTTTGTTGTCGTTCGCAAGGATTACGAAAAAGACTTGCGAAAACTCTTCGCCGTGAGGTAACCAATGAACCTTCACCTCGTATTGCGACAACTTGGTTCGCTGATCTTGGTCTTGAGCGTCACGCTCATTGCCATCTTTGCTGGTGCGTATGTGCTTGGCGAAGAGCCGATAGGCGCGGCGCTATCATCGCATCGCTACCTCTTCGAAACTGCGGGCCTCAGTACACTCATTGCGATCGTATTCATCCTGATCGGTAAGCAAAAGCAAACCTCTAACTCGATGGGACGAAGAGAGGCTTTACTCTTAGGTTCTTCAAGTTACATTGTTGGTGGTTTCATTGCAGCGCTCCCATTTTGGTTGTGGGCAAAGGAAAGTGCTGGCGAGAACCATCCATTTCAATCTGGCGTGAACTGCTTATTTGAAGCAACAAGCGGACTCACAACAACCGGCGCAACAATTCTTGCAGACATCAGTTTACTTCCAGACCCACTGCTCTTTTGGAGAGCGTTACTGCAATGGCTTGGCGGGCTCGGCATCATCGTGCTCTTCGTGGCAGTCCTTCCGATGCTCGGCTCTGGTGGACGGAAACTCTTTAGAGTTGAAGGCGCATCTGCCCCAGGGCAATCTGGTGTTAAGCCAAGCATTAAAGAAACTGCTCGAGTGTTATGGATCCTTTATGTTTGTTTGACTGCAATCTTAGTGTTGTGTTACGGGTTTGCAGGCATGTCTTGGTTTGACGCCGTCTGCCATTCTTTCTCAACACTTGCTACTGGCGGCTTCAGTACGCACTCTGCAAGCATTGGGTCATTTAACTCACACCTCATCGACATCATCGCAATTATATTTATTGTGATTGCTGCAACAAACTTTGGACTGTATTTCGCAGCGTTGCAGGGGCGGATACGAACAATCTGGGAAGATCCTGAATTTCGGTGCTACATCGCCCTGCTCGTCATTGGCAGCATCATCGTGACGGTATCTCTGATGGGAAGCGGGCAGCCCCTTGCCACAACAACTGGCGTGGCAACGCCTCCCACTGCTAGCGAAGCAATCACGCAAGGCGTCTTTACCGTCGTCTCCCAGCAAACGGGCACCGGTTTTTGCGTCAGTAATTTTGATACCTGGCCATTTGTAGCAAAAGCGGTCATCGTCTTCCTCATGTTTGTTGGTGGATGCTCGGGCTCAACTGCGTGCGGTGTTAAAGTCATTCGCATTTGGATTACCATCAAAGTGCTCCTCGACCAACTTGAACGCGCGTTTAGACCGAACGTTGTCAGGCCCCTCAAAATCGGTAAGAGTTCCATCGATGAAGGCGTAAAACTCGCGGCAATCTCCTACGTCTTAGGGCTCTTCATCATTTTTACATTCGGCGCTCTTGCATTGATGATTCTTGAATCGGGTAATCCAAATTGCGACATCACCACAGCGGCAACTGCATCGCTTTCAAGCGTCTGTACAGTTGGTCCGGGGCTTGCAAAGGTCGGAGCGCTTGAAAACTTCAATTGGTTCAGCGATGCCTCCAAAATCTTGATGTGCATCTTGATGACAATTGGTCGTCTTGAGATTTTCGCTGTGCTGGTATTGTTCACTCCGCGATTCTGGCGAAGTACATGAAACGAAAACGGCTGACGCTCATCTCACTCGGCGTGGCGTTACTCCTTGCCACTTTACCGTTCTTGCTGACGTTGAGCCCTCGATTGCTCATTCTCTCCAACCCCTTGCTCTTTTTTCTCTCTGCGGTCTTCATCTTCATCGCAGCATCCCTTCAATTCCCCTTTGAAGAAGAAGAGGGCTGGCGATGCCAATGCGATTATGACTTGTCTTTCCTGCCACCCAAAAGTAAACACTGCCCCGAATGCGGTAGCGAAATCAAACTAGAGTGGACGACTTCCCCAGGCATCCCTTCAAAGAAAACCCGCATGCGAGGACTATTGACTGCTCTACTAATCGTCATCGCCTCAGGGTGTATTCTGTTTGGGTTCTTTATTGGATGGATAGAAGAAATGGCGAGCGTTTGATTACATCGGCTTTTCTTCAACCGTTAAATCGTATACTTCAAGCAATCGTTCTTTATTGAAGAACATTTCTTCGCGAGATGTGCCAACGACTTCGTAGCGAGGTGTGAGTTCAATCGCATCACACGGGCATGCTTCTTCGCACATTCCACAGAAAATGCATCGCAGTTCGTCGATGTCGAAAGATAGTGGACGTTTTTCCCGATCATCCCACGGCGCTTCTTCAGCAACAATGTGAATACAGTCGGCTGGACATGCTGTCGAGCACATGAAGCATGCCACACATCGTTCTCTACCCTGTTCATCCTTATTGAGGCGATGGACACCTCTAAAGACTGAGCGTTCCTGACCACCCTCAACGACATCACGCTGGTCACGCTTTTGCTCGGGATATTGAACGACCCAGATGTTGTTCTTGTTTGAACCGCCACGACCCATGTTGCCAAGGCAGTGTTTCAATGTCGTTCCAAGCCCTCTTAGGACTGCTGGTACGAAAAAGAAGTCGCTACTATTGAGCGGCTTGGGTGTGACGTCGATGTATTGTTCGTTCTCTTTGACCATAAAGGTTTTGGGAGATTATAGAGGAACGAAGAGGACTTGCTCTAGATACAATATCCAAATGGAAAAAGAACCTGCATCTAAACGATTATGGCGTCTTTCGGCAATGGGCTTTACCTTTATCTCGATGGTCATTGCTGGCGGTGTCATCGGGCTCGGTATTCACTGGGGTTGCGGACTCATTTTTGAGGATTTTGCAGTGGGATCGAAAGGATTTATTGTTACCGGCGCGGTCTGCGGCATCGTCGTTGGCATAGTTGACTTTATCCGAGATGCAATGCGAGCAGTAAAGGATGATTCATGATTGACCAACCCGTCAGTGGACTCCCATTTCGGAGTTTGATTGTTGCCCAATTTTGCGCCTGCGCCCTAGCAGGGCTGGCTTGGCTTGGCGGTACGAAACTCCTCAAAATGGACGCTGAAATCACCAGCGCTGGACTCCTTGAATCTGGCGTCATTTTTATCGTCTCAGTAACACTTTTAACCCTGTTTTCACCGCGTAAAAAACGCCCTATTGCGACCCTTGCAACTTTATGGTCTGTGACCTCGTTTGTTCGATTCTTTGCTGCACTTGGAGCGTCTTCCTTGCTATACTACGTGGCTCGATTTGAGGTTCGTCCTCTCTTATTTTCGTTCCTTTTGAATGCCATTTTACTACTCATTTTTGAAACTAAAATCATCGCTCAATACCTAACAGTATTCACTCAAAACAACCCAGAGTAAACAGAGAATCATGATTCCATTTATAGCTGCAGACAACCCAATTCACCATATCCTCGACAAACCAGTGTCAGGGGCAGAACACATTACGTTGTTTGGAAAACCAGCAATCACGATTCACATGGTTTCCCTTCTCATTGCTGCAATCGTCGCGTTCATCGTGCTGAGAATTGCTGCAAGGAACATCGCGATTGGTCGTGAAGAAGAAGGTACTGACAGGTACCTGACTTCTGGCAAACTCTCTTCAATCATCGAAGTCATTTCGCTCTACATGCGAGATAACGTCATTAAACCTGTGCTTGGGCATGAGACTGCGAAGTTTCTCCCCTACTTACTTTCACTCTTCTTCTTTATCTTGACGTGCAACTTACTTGGCATGATTCCATTTATGGACATGCAAGTCACCACTGCAAAGTTGGGTTGGGGCAGTGAAGTTGATTGGGCTGTCTTTGGCGGTACAGCAACGAGTAACTTGGGCGTCACGCTTGGTCTTGGCATTGTTTCCTTCATTGTCATCCAAATACACGCATTTAAATCACTTGGTCTTGGCGGATGGGCACACCACTTAACTGGTGGTGCACCTCTCTACTTGCTACCAATTATGCTCCCAATCGAGTTGATGGGGATTTTCATTAAACCAGCAGCACTTGCCATTCGTTTGTTTGCAAACATGGTCGCTGGTCACACAATGCTTGCAGTGCTCATGATGTTCGGTATGCTTGCGTTCAAAGCAACTGGCAACTGGGTACTCACTGGCGGCGTTGAGTTAATTTCAACAATTGCCGCTGTTTGTATTAGTTTCTTAGAATTGTTCGTCGCCTTTTTGCAGGCATTTATCTTCATGTTCTTAACGACGGTCTTCATCGGTCAGATGTCGCACCATGATGATGAACATGGACATGCCGAGGCGGCACACTAAACGCTGGTCCACGTGGGATGGACCTTGAAATATAAATCACTGCATTGCTCCCACGGCACTGCAATTAAGTCTTGTAGACGAATAGGATTTTCCCTATGAAAAAGCTTTTTGCTTTCACTGCTCTAGCCTCAATGGCTCTCATGATGTTCGATGTTAACACTGCTCTTGCTGCTCCAGTAGCTGCTGAAGGCGCTGCTGCTGCAGGTGGTGGGATCGGTGGCGGTCTTGCTGCTGGTCTAGGCGCTGTTGGTGCTGGTCTTGGCATCGGACGTATTGGCGGAAGTGCTGTTGAATCAATTGCACGTCAACCAGAAATGGCTGGCTCAATTGGTACAAACATGATTATTACTGCTGCACTTGTTGAAGGTGTTGCACTGTTCGCAGTCGTTGTCGGCTTGCTTGGCACTCTCTAAGTTGATTTACCCCCTAGGGGAGTCTTCGGACTCCCCTAGTTTTTATCAACATTCACCAATGGAAGGACCTTTACCAATGAATATGTTCATTGCTTCTGACTCCCCAGTAGACGTGCAACTTTTGACACTTGGCACAACAATCGTTGTGTTCGTCATCTTCTTTGTGCTTGCATCTAAGTTCGTTTGGCCACACATTGTTGGTGGTCTTGAACAACGAGAACAAAAACTTCGAGATGACCTTGAAGCCGCTGAAGAAGCGCGCAAGCAAGCAAAAGAAGCGCTCACTCAATATGAGGAAGAACTCAAAAAGGCTCGTGCTGAAGCTGGTGAAATGATTGCCAAAGCTCGGCAAGACGCGAAAGCGGCTGCCGAAGAACTCCGCTCAAACAATGCTCGCGAGCTCGCTGAACTCAAAACTGCTGCTGCTGCTGATATTGAATCAGCAAAGAAAGCAGCAATTGGTGAGCTTCACGCAGAAGCGAGCACCTTAGCTGTTGCGATCGCTGGAAAAATCTTGCAACGTGAGATTTCCGAGAGTGATCAACAACAACTTGTCAACGAATCGCTTGCAGAAATGTCAGGAACAAACTCGTGAGTAACACTTCAGACGCTCAAGTCACACCAGTCGCATCCGTGTATGCAAAAAGCCTGTTTGAATTAGCAACAGACGCTGGTGGTAATGATGTTGTGCTCGAAATCGCTGATGAACTCGAACAACTTGTTGAGCTTACAGCGACAGAAAAAGCACTTGGTCTGTTTTTCTCATCCCCTGTCATTGATGAAGCCAGCCGCGACACATCGCTAAAAACGATGTTCAGTGGCAAGGTGTCAGATTTGACACTTCGATTCTTGCTTGTGCTCAACAGCAAGGGGCGTCTTAACAGTTTTGAATCAATTGCTAAAGCGTACGACCAACTCGTGCAAGAAGCGTTTGGCAAGGTTGAAGTTGATGTCTTCACACCAACTGCAATCGATGCTGCTTCGATTCAAACGCTTAAAGATAGCATTGCAGCGAAACTCGGCAAAGAACCCGTCATCCACCCTTACATTGATGAGGCAATGATTGGCGGACTTAAATTGCGAATTGGTGATCAGCTCATCGATGGTTCCGTACAGACCAAACTCCGTCGTATTTCAGACAAGATTCAAACGGGTGGCTCAAAAGCCATTCGTGAACGAATTGAGTCTTATATGGAAGAAACAAACTAACTCGAACTCCTTTTTTGTAGGCGAGAAACAAAGTGAAGATTAAAACAGACGAAATTACATCAGTCATCAAGCAAGAAATTGAACAGTTCACAAGTGAACTTGAGATTTCAGAAGTCGGTCAAGTGGTCGAAGTTGGTGACGGTATCGCTCGAATTTATGGTCTTTCAAACTGCATGGCAGGTGAACTCCTTGAATTCGAAACTAAAGATGGCGTAGTCATGGGACAGGCCATGAACCTTGAAGAAGACACCGTTGGTGCTGTGATTTACGGTGATTACCTCTCAGTTGAAGAAGGTAACACTGTCCGCACAACAAACCGCCTTCTTGAAGTGCCAACAGGTCCTGAAATGCTCGGACGTGTTGTTGACCCACTGGGTAACCCAGTTGACGGTGGACCACCAATCAACGCATCAAGCACTGCGAAACTAGACATCGTTGCTCCTGGCATCGCTGCTCGTCAGCCAGTGACTGAGCCAATGCAAACTGGTATCAAAGCGGTTGACTCCATGATTCCAATTGGTCGCGGTCAACGCGAACTCATCATTGGTGACCGTAAAACAGGTAAAACTGCAGTCGCACTTGACACCATCATTAACCAGAAACAATACTGGGGCACTGATGAAGCAGTCGTCTGTATCTATGTTGCAGTTGGACAAAAAGACTCCACAGTTGCTGCTGTGATCGACACCCTCAAGAAACAAGGTGCGATGGAATACACCATCGTCGTTGTTGCGGGTTCATCCACTGCGGCTCCCCTTCAGTACATCGCTCCTTATGCAGGATGTGCAATGGGTGAGTACTTCATGTGGGAAGGCAAAAACGGTAAAACACCGAAGCACGCACTCTGCATCTACGATGACCTTTCAAAACAAGCGACTGCGTACAGACAGTTGTCACTCCTTCTTCGTCGTCCTCCAGGACGTGAAGCATTCCCTGGTGACGTCTTCTACCTACACAGTCGATTGCTTGAACGTGCAACGAAACTCTCCGATGAAAACGGTGGCGGTTCACTCACTGCTCTACCAATCATCGAAACGCAAGAAGCTGACGTTTCAGCGTACATCCCAACAAACGTGATTTCAATTACGGATGGTCAGATTTACTTGCAGCCAGAACTCTTTGCTGCTGGTATCCGCCCTGCGATTAACGTGGGTATCTCCGTTTCACGTGTGGGTGGTAACGCTCAGATTAAAGCGATGAAAGAAGTTGCGGGTTCACTGCGACTCGACCTCGCTGCATACCGTGAACTTGAAGCGTTTGCTCAACTTGGTACGGAACTTGACGCTGCGAGTCAACAACAACTTGACCGTGGTGCACGACTTGTTGAACTCTTGAAACAAGGCCAGTACACACCGTACAAAGCGATTGACCAAGCGATTGCAATTTACGCTGCATCAAAGGGCTTCTTTGATGATGTCGACATTGAGCATGTTCACGCATTTGAGGAAGGACTTCTTGAATACATGAACAGTTCAGCAAAAGCAACCAAAGACAAGCTTGTTGAATCCAAGTCCTTCAAAGGTCTTGAAGACGAATTCAACACAGCGATTGGTGACTACAAAGCCACCTTCACTGTGTAACGAATATTGCATTCATTGAAAGCCCTGCACCATATTGGTGTGGGGCTTTTTTTTGGTTCATGGTCATCCATCGAACTTAGGGCTCTTCAACGCCGTAAATGTGACCTGAGAGANCNNCATTTGATTTATGGTCTNAAACCCCGTTTTATGCCGATTAAGGGAAGCATATGCATATGAGAGAGCAAANCCCAGAAACGACAGAAACCCACAGTTCCCCCCAGCACCGATTAATCCCTGCTGCCATTCAAGCGGTGTGTAGCGCNTGCTCTATNTCACGCGCCATCCAGCAAAACCTTGAGCAAATCAAGGAAGTCACCAAAGACGATCGGTCCCCAGTGACAGTTGCGGATTACGCAGTTCAAGCCATCGTCGCNATGGTACTCAGAGATNTACTGCCTGAGGGTGACTGCATTATCGTCGGCGAAGAAGATGCTGCTGAGTTACGAACTGAAGAGCAAGCATCCATCAGAAGCGCTGTCGTTGAGGCTGTGCGNTCGTGGAGGCCTCAAGCNAGTGNNGATGACGTACTTGATGCAATCGATGCATGTAACCACGATGGTTCAGCAGACGGCTTCTGGGCATTAGACCCTGTCGATGGCACGAAGGGGTTTTTACGAGGTCAACATTATGCCATCGCACTTGGNCGTGTTGAACATGGACATGTTGTCGCAGGCGTCATGGGTTGCCCCAACTTGTCAGCCGATCAAGGGCACCCGCTAAACATCAACGACCCAGAAGGTGTCGTTTATGCTGCATCAGAGGGTGCAGGTGCATGGGAGTTTGCTGCGTGTAATCCAGATGCTTCTCCGATGAGAATTCTCGCTTCAAGTTACATCGAAGACAAACNNCTTNGATTTTGTGAGTCTGCGGAAAAAGGACATTCAAACAGAGGCGACAGCGGGCGAATCATCGACTCCATCGGCGAAGAAGGTGAACCCGCACGCTTGGACAGTCAATGTAAATACGCACTTGTCGCAAGAGGGCAAGCTGATGGATATTTGCGACTCCCTACGAGTAAAACGTACGTCGAAAAAATTTGGGATCACGCAGCAGGCATGTGTATTGCAATTGAAGCAGGTGCTGTTGTCAGCGATGTTCATGGAACCCCACTTGATTTTTCACACGGCAAAAGGCTTGAAGCGAATCGTGGCGTCATTTGCGCGATTGACGGTCTTCAACAACGAATCATTCAATCAATCACCGAATTAGGAATTGGCCAGGATTAAACAATGACCCCGCATGGCTGGATAACTTTAATCACGATTNTCATTGTGATTATTGCGCTCGTCAATAAGAAGCGCATTGGACCAGACCTCATTATGGCTGGCGGTCTTGTCGTGCTNATGATTTGTGGAGTCGTTTCTTTTCATGACGCTGTAGCAGGTTTTGCTGAAAGACCAATGTTGATGATTGCAGGCCTGTTTGTTGTTGCTGCTGGTTTGCAAGAGACAGGCGGCGTTGANCTCATTGGCAGAAAACTGTTAGGTAGACCAACTTCGCTCACGACTGCTCAAGCGAGAATGATGGTCCCTGTTGCAGCGATGTCAGCATTCATGAACACAACCCCCATCGTTGCGATGTATCTGCCTATGGTTTCAGANTGGGCAAAGCGGCTCAAGATTCCAGTTTCAAAGATGCTCATGCCACTTTCATTTGGNGCAATNCTTGGTGGGCAAGGCACGATGATTGGCACTGGGTCAAACCTCATCATCATGGGTCTCTTTATTGAGTGGTGGCANCATCCACCGNCTTGGGTNACTGAACTCGGGNTATCTGCCCCGAGTGGCACCGTTTCGATGTGGGGCNCTGCTTGGATNGGTATTCCTGTTGCTATCTTTGGCATGTTGTTCATTTTGCTGACTTCTAANTGGTTACTTCCAGACAGAACCCCGCCCCACCATGAGGACGCATTTAAAAGAGAGTATGAAATCAAAATGCGGGTCAATGCTGACTCACCAATCATCGGGCAAAACATTGCAGACGCGGGCCTCCGTAACTTGCCTGACTTGTATTTGCATGCCATGGTTAGAGATGATCAACTCATCACGGGTCTATCACCACAAATGACATTACANAATGATGACAAACTCATCTTTGTTGGTGACGTCGACGCAGTGATTGACNTACGAAAAATTAGAGGTCTTGTTCCTGCAACAGATGAACTTGAATACATGATGGGTGATCGTTTTAATCGGCGACTCGTTGAAGTTGTTGTGTCAGAGACATCACCTCTCATTAGCCAAACCATTAAAGAATCGCAATTTAGAACCAGATACAACGCAGTTGTCCTTGCTGTTCACAGGAAGGGACATCACATCGAGGGGAAGATTGGTCAGATCAAATTGAACGCAGGCGATACGTTACTTGTCGANTCAAATGATGACTTTTTACGGGATTACAGGCAAAGTGGCGACTTCTATCTTGTGTCGGAGATTGAAAACTCAAGGCCGCTTGTTCATGAGCGCGCATTTATGTCNCTTNGCATTCTTGCACTCATGATTTTCTTACTAACGACNAACCTCATTGGCAGAGTCGCNGCTATTTGGCTGTGCGGTTTGTTAATGATTGCTACGCGGTGTATCAATGGGCCTACTGCACGAAGAGCNATCAATATACAAATCTTAATCGTTATTGGAGCCGCGATGGGTATCGGTAAGGCCGTTGAACAAAGTGGNCTTGCTGAACTTGCGAGCGGACATTTACTCAACCTTGCACACTCAATGAATGTTGGGAATTATGGAACGCTNTTCCTTGTCTTTGCAATGACAAGTATCGCAGCCCAACTCATGACCAACTTTGGTGCAGCCGTCATNATGTTCCCGATTGTGATTGGNGCTGCACATGGACTTGATGTCAGCCCCTACCCATTCGTATTCACGATGATGACTGCAGCAGGTTGTAACTTCATAACACCAATCACATATCAAACAAACCTCATGGTGTATGGCCCGGGCGGCTACCACTTTACGGACTTCCAGCGCCTTGGTATTCCGCTNACTCTGCTTGTTGCATTGATTGCTGTCATCGTTGCGCCGATTGTCTTCCCATTCACACCATGANGTTCAACGTTCGTTTGATTTTACTTTTTGGAGCGCTNCTAACTGTGCTCTTGTGGCTCATTGGCAATGCGCTTTCAGANCAATNTTTCATCACTCAATGGNTAGAGTGGATGCCNACNCTGTTAGTACTCGGTTGGCTCGTAACTGTTTCTATTNCGCTCGCCTGTATGCGTGCGTGGAAATACTTTATGTTGCCTGCGTGCTTGTGCATTGCGGTTTCACTCTGGTATTCACTGTATGAAAACAAGTTGATTGCGACATGTGGNGAAAGCGGCGATCTTACGATCGCTGCGTGGACAATGAGTCATTCTAAAAAGGAGTTTGCAAAAGAGTCCGCTGAGTTCATTGTNAATCTTGATGCNGACATCACATTACTCTCGCATGGTTGGTATGTCAGAGGCGAAGAACAGATTGANGAGTGGCTCGGTGAAAAAGGCANAAAGTTAGTGCGGTTCCCATTCACCGTCCTCACCAAAGTTCCCCCGATTGAAATTAAACCGCTTATTGCATCTGACAGCATTCACATCGTTTCGTTTACNTTTGACACAACGAAAGAACTCGGTCGCAATACTGTGTTGTGGGCTGTNGACTTCCCTTCAAGTTTAGCTCGTTCTCGATATGCAGTTGCTTTGGCTTCAAAGCGATTACTTTCTGAGATNGAATGGAGTGCGCCGGATATNGTTGCAGGTGATTTCAATATGACGACGGATAGTGCATCCATTCGTTATCTCTTCCCACNGTTAAGAGATGCAAGTCAACTCGGCGGATGCGGANTCATGGCTTCGTATCCTAGAGTTTTTCCACTCTATCTCATTGACCACACGCTCNTCTCTNAATCACTTGACGTCACATCGTACAAGTTGCTAGACCCAAACCATGGTCGCCACCGAGTTCAATGGATTGAATTGAAGAAGTCCCCGTAACNTTCTATTTTGAGAATACGGTGTANATCAAGTCGTCGTGGAACTGCATGCCCATTGCGCCAAGTNCAACTTCATTTAACTTCGCTNNAATTTTGACATCGTCAATCCANGCAACAGAACCATCTCCGCGGAGTTCGTTNTAACCAACACCGTGGTTGTAATCATGTCTTGATTTTAAACCATCTGTNGTTAAAACGAGATCTTTGCCTTGAAGCAGTGAGCGTCGTCTTCCAGTTCGCCAATCTTTGTGACCGACATAGTGGAAATTGCTGTAGAGAGGTTCTTCAATATTCTTCGCTTCCCAAGAATCCCTACATTCNTCATGAGAGTTGTCACCACCATGACTTGGGCAGTGGAAACATTCCGGAGCATCGCAATAATGCCATTGGAATAATCGACCAAGCCCATCCCAAGTTGAATCTTGAAGCGGTTTTGGAATTGAACGAGTCTTCTTACCATCCATTAGGAAGATCACATCTGCNCTAACCATTTCGTTACGAACGAGTCCGAGTTTTGTTGGATCAGGCATCGGGTTATCGAGCACTGAAGCAACAGGCAACCGATTTCGTCTNTCAGCGCTATACATTGTGATGGCTTGACCGAGCTGTCGTTGGTTTGAACCACACATGACCCGCCTTGCATTTTCACGNACTGAAGATAGCGCTGGCATGAGCAAACCTGCGAGAAGTGACGTCACACTAATGACGACAATAAGTTCAAGCAAACTAAAGCCGCGGCGACCANGCTTAGTCACTTGGGGTGCAACATNTTGCTGAACGTAAATTGTCTCAGTCATACGTCTCATTATTCAAAAACCTATAGGGGTGATAAAAACANCCCTATCCATAGTCTAATGAAGATTCCTTTAAATGCGACAAATTTGTTGAATTCTTCNGCATTTTCTAGGTACACTCCGTATTGGCACACAATTTTATGCCTTTTTTGTTAGGTTTTTGATTGGTGCTTAGGGAATGCTGTAGGAGGGCTTTTGCCAGACCAAGAACCAGATTACAGACTCATGAGACGCGTTGCGCTTGGTGAAGAAGANGCTGTAGGCGAGCTCTATGACCGCTACAGCGCTTTNGTATTCAAACTCGCCTATCAGTTTCTATCGAATCAGGCAGAGGCAGAAGACGCTGTCCAAGAGGTGTTCGTACGNCTCTGGAAGACTGCAGACCGATTCGATTCAAGAAAAGCAAAGCTCGTNACATGGGTCATGTTGATCACAAGAAGGCACCTCATCGACAAAATACGGCGAAAAACCGTCCGGCCCAAACAACAAGAACTTGGCGAACACAATGAAGAAAACGCAACCGTTCCCCCTGACGAATCGAATATGTTGGCGTTAGAGCGAAATTCAATGTTGTGGAATGCGCTTCAGGANCTCCCTGAAATGCAGCGAACAGTCATCGAACGCTCNTACTTTCAAGGGTTCACTTTACGTGAAGTGAGTCTNCAACTNAACGCTCCNCTCGGCACAGTTAAATCTGCTTTAAGTCGCGGGTTACTTCGTTTAAGGGAGCAAGGGAAACAGNATTCTTCTCCTTTACAATCGTGAGAAGGGTCACAAACTGANGATGGATTCATTNATGAACGATTCAAGCAACAACTATAACCAACTCATCGAGCTCTCAGTGCTCGATGCATATGGTTTGCTTGAACCAATTGAAGCGGATTTGTTCAANAGAGCTTTCCATGAAGCGCCAGTTGCAATTCAAGAAGAAATCATTCAACTTCAAGAATCNCTTGCACTTGACGAATCACTGCTTCCTGCAGAGATGCCATCTCNCACATTAAAACNACGCGTGCTCGATGCCGTTTCAAATGCTGCAGACCAAGAAGCNAAACGGCTTGCACCACTCGCACTGATTGGNGCACGTTCTAGCGCTTCAAGACGAGATGTTCCAAGTTCAAAACAAACGCTCTTNTGGAGAACTGCTGCGATGGTTCTGCTCGGCGTTTCAGTCGTNCTCGCAATGCTCGCAGTCGACGCACAGCGTCGCGNCTCTAACATGGCAGTCATTGCGTTGAATTCCGAAACATCAGATTCACTTTCACAGCATGCTGGTCCCGGCCTGAATTCATTTATTGGCAATCCATACTGCTACATCAAACAACTTGAACGCGAACAAAGCAACGAACCAGGTTATATCCGAGTTGCGATTAATGAACGCACTGGTCAAGGGTACATCGTCGCGATGGATCTCAAAGAAGGTGAAGAAATCATCGTCAATGGCACAACCCCTGAGGGCGAAGTGATTNAAATTGCTCGATTGACTGCTGNCAGTCCTGTNGTTGGCAGAGCCTTTGAACTTGACCCNGCAATTGGGCGAACCATTGCATTCCACGCAGTCGATGCGAACACTGGCATTCGCTGGAGTTAACCNANNANACNTACANANTGNATTCGCATATTGNATTCGAGGCGTGCNCNNNGAGNGCTTGANTACAATNNNNCNATGCACAACAAGAACATGTGGTCNCCNTGGCGGTATGAATACATTCGCAANNTAAGNNANGAGTTGNATGACGCNNCGCAAACGGATCAAAGCGATGGGAACAACGCTAACTTTATTGCTTCGTATTTTCATTCCCAAGAACAAGACAAGGATAACCTCGTCATNTACAGAAACGATGATGGCATTGTTTTTCTCAATAGATACCCCTATGCCAATGGTCACTTGCTTGTTGCACTTGGTGAAGCAAAGCCGGAACTGCTTGCGTATCACGAAGAACAGCGGAGTGCTCTTTGGAAACTTGTTGAGATTGGATCATCCATTCTTAAAGCAAAACTTAATCCGCAAGGCATGAATATNGGCATCAATGAAGGGCAAGCAAGTGGCGCTGGCGTGCCACAACATTTGCATGTGCACATCGTCCCGCGCTGGAGCGGTGATACNAACTTTATGGCTTCCGTTGGAAATGTGAGAGTCATACCTGCATCACTCGAAACGATGTGGGAACAACTCACAAGNACCTAAACATAAAAAAACCCCGCAGGGAATCAAATGTCTATGAGGTGTGCAGCACTTGCACTCGAACCCAATACCTAACTAGGTGGGCTCGTGTNCCGTCATACCAAGTCTTCCACTTATAGAGGCCTGACTATCGATGTAGCTTGTCACGATCCCTTGGGGATTCGAAAGGATTGAGCACATTTGAGCTGNACACAACATTCGATGAACCACTTCGGGGTCAGTAGTACAATACCACTTTCTAAGCGATTGCCAAATTGAATTTGCCTTCTTCTCAACAAAACACCCAAAATTCTCGCTCCCCTTACAAGAGAGAGCTTGTTGCATGGNCATTCTTGCCAATGATGATGGGTGCGATAGAAGGTGGCGTTGTTGGCGTGCTGACCAAGCGGCTTTTTGAGGGTGTCGTTGATGCCTCAATTCTAGACTGGGCTGTTGCAACACTTGCTGCNGCACAAGGCTTTGCGAACATNTCGAGTTTCTTTTGGGCTGCAGTGAGTCATGGTAAACACAAAGTCAAGTTCGTAACCGCACTGAAGGTCATGTGCGTCCTNCTTGTTGGGCTCGTCACCATCATTCCAACTACTCCATTTGGTCTTGGCATGCTTTTATGTTGTGTAGTTGGAACGCGCGTGTGCTACACGGGTGTTGTCACATTGCGGACCACAATTTGGCAAGCAAATTACCCAAGAGAGAATCGAGCAAANGTTGCGGGCGNAATTGCGACCATTCAATCACTTGTTCTTGCAAGTGTTGCNTTTGGTGTTGGGCAAGCGATGGACCANAATGAAGNTGCGTTCCGATGGATTTATCCAATTGCAGCCANTTTTGGAATCATTGGCGCAGCAATCTATTCNAAGGTTCGCGTTAAAGGTCATAAACAATTACTTCACGAAGAGAAACAGTCANCAGAACTCGTCTCAATCAAACCATGGAAAACATTCCATCTATTGTTTGAAGATGTTCAGTTCGCCAAGTACATGNCATGCCAGTTCATTCTTGGGGTTGGAAACTTAATGCTGACAGCACCACTCGTCATTGTCTTNAATGATGACTTTGCACTTGATTACTTGGGTGAGATTCTTATCGTCACCATTATTCCAATCCTCATGATTCCAATCAGCACACCGCTTTGGGCAAAACTGTTAAACCGCGTGCACATCCTGACATTCCGCGCATTCCACAGTTGGTTCTTCGTCGCTTCGTCACTCTGTTTTGCTGTAGGCATTTTGATGCGGGATATGACCCTCATGTGGACCGGTGCATCAATTCGNGGCCTAGGCTTTGGTGGCGGGGTTCTTGCGTGGAATCTAGGGCATCAAGATTACGCACCNGTTGAGCAATCGGGACAATACATGGGGCTCCANGTCACCCTNACTGGCATCAGGGGTCTCTTTGCNCCTGCCCTTGGCGTCTTCCTCTANACAAGTCTCCTNGCAAGCGGCTACCCTGCTGGNNCCATTGTTTTCGTTACAGGCGCGGTTTGCTCAGCGATTGGCGGAATCGGCTTTATTCTGCTTGCTAGAGCGCGTAAAGCCTAAAAAATCAAGGATTAACAACTTCGTGGATGGGGCGTTTCTGATATCATGCGTGGCTCGCCTGATGGAAACACAGGCCTGTGANACCCCAGAATAGGAANGNTGAGCAACTGGTGCTCTGCAACTAATTTTGGAACACAGAAGGCAACTGCGATNACGGCAACGCAGCCAAGACTAAAGAGCCGTAACCCCACATGGTTGACTATAACTTAATCGCTGATTTGAACCTCGATTCAAACGAAGCAGATGNTCTCATTAGGCAGTCCCTCGGCGAGACAATCGCTGACGGCAACATGGAAACACTTTTAGACGGTGATCTCCAGCAATACACAACAGGCAATATTCTTGTTGGTCGTTTTGTTGGTAAAGCTGGTGATGATGCAGTCATCGACGTTGGCTTGAAATCAGAAGGTCTTGTGCATAAAAGTGAGTTCGATGATTGGGACACACTTGAATCAGGTGCTGAAATCGAAGTCATTCTTGAAGATTTAGAAGATGAGAATGGCATCGTTAAACTTTCAAAACGAAAAGCGGATCGCATTCGTAACTGGAAGAAAGTTCTTGAAACNTATAACGAAGGTGACATTATCGAAGGTAAAGGCATTCGNCGAATCAAAGGCGGNTTGCTCATCGACATTGGCGTTCCTGCGTTCCTCCCTGCATCACAAATTGACGTCCGTCGTCCTGGTGATGTCAATCAGTTTATTGGCAAAACAATTCGTGCAGAAATCATCAAGATTGATGAACCACGACGCAACATTGTTGTCAGCCGAAGAACACTCATTGAAAATGAGCGTGATGAAGCGAAACAGCGATTACTCAACACNATTAATGAAGGCGATGTCATCGTCGGCCAAGTGACAAACGTTGCTGAATTCGGCGCGTTCATTGACCTTGGTGGTATCGACGGCTTACTCCATGTGACTGACATGAGCTGGGGCCGTATTAAGCATCCAAGCGAAATTTGCAAAATNGGTGATGAGTTAGAAGTCAAAGTACTNAAAGTCGATTTCGACTCTGAGAAAATCGCTCTTGGCCTCAANCAGAAAGAAGCGTCACCATGGGACGACATCGAAGGTCGATTCCCAGTCCAGACAAAGGTCAAAGGCAAAGTTGTCAACCTTGTCAGTTATGGTGCATTCATTCACCTCGAAGATGGCGTCGAGGGNCTNGTTCACGTCTCAGAAATGTCATGGCGTAAACGNGTCAATCACCCAAGCGAAATCGTACAACCTGGTGACGAAATCGAAGTTGTCGTTCTAGATATCGATAAAGAGAAACACGAGATTTCACTTGGCATGAAGCAAGTTGAAAACAACCCTTGGGAACTCGTTACAGAGAAATACCCAATCGGTACTGTCGTTTCAGGTGCTGTACGAAACCTCACCAACTATGGCGCGTTCGTTGAAATCGAACCTGGCATTGATGGTCTCCTTCACGTCAGTGACATTTCATGGACTGAGAAGATTGCTCATCCAAATGAAAAATACAAGAAGGGTGANGAAGTTGAATGCATGGTTCTTGAAATCGACCTTGAAAAACAACGCATCAGTCTGGGCATGAAGCAAATGCTTGAAGACCCATGGCAAAACGCAATTCCAGAGGCATATAAGCCAGGAATGGTTGTCCATGGTGCAGTCACTAAGATNACAAACTTCGGCGTCTTCGTTGAACTTGAAGAAGGCCTTGAAGGTCTCCTTCATATCTCAGAACTCGCTGATAAGAAAGTTGAGAATCCACAAGACATCGTCAAGCCTGGCGAAGAAGTCAACGTTAAGATTCTCCGCGTCGATTTAGATGACCGCAAGATTGGNCTCAGTTTAAAGCGTGCACAATCTGGTGAAGATGTGGGCGAAGAGNATTGGGAACAAAACATGCCTGAATCTGAAGCACCATCAAGAGGTGGTATGGATGATCACGGTGCAATGGGTAGCGATAAGATTCAGTTCTAACACCCAAAGGTTTATATAACCCAAAAATAGGAGCAGCCCGTCAACTCGTTGACGGGCTGCTTTTCTCTTCTCTCCTCTATGGGCTTGCGTCTTAGCAAAGAGCAATGAANGAAAGTACAACAAGGATGGCAATCTTTTGCCTGTGTTGNGTCCATTCTGTTGCGTGCTGAAGACACCGCATCTCTTCTTACCTCTGCTCTTTTAATGCTCTCTATTGAAGTTAAGGGGTGCATCAATGATGCACTCTTTTTCTTGCAATGCAAACTGTTATTGCGAGTTTTTCGCCTCTTTGTTGTGTNGAAGACCTCAATTTCGATTCAAAATGGCATGTTCGTTCAATTGCTCCGATTATTCCGGCAAGANTCTAAGTGTGCCTGCGTATACTTTGGATATGAAATTCATCGCCNTCATCCTGCTTAGCGTTTCATCAACACTTCAGGCNGAATACCGCGTTCAAAGTGATGCAGAGTTACTCGGCGCGCTGGTCTATACAGATATGTCTGTAGAGTTTGAGGGCGAAACGGCTCAAGAAGTGCTTTCCCATATCAAAGATGAACTNGGCGTTCTGATGCAGATTTACTGGGAAACAGAGCGGACTGAAGGGTTTGAACGGGATTTCCCTGTGCACCTCNCCTTAAAAGACCAACCAGCATTAGTCGTCNTTGAGCGTGTTCTAGAACAAATTGGTGACATGGAAGATAGCACATGGCAGATTCGGGATGGCGTCATTGAAGTTGGATTCAAAACTCGGTTTGCTAAGCGCCGCGCTCAACGNCTTGTTGTTTACCCAATAGATGATTTATTGTTTGAGGTGCGGGATTTCGATAATGCGCCGCAAATGGGCACCGGTGGTGCTGGCGGTGGCGGTGCTGGAGGCGGTGGAACTGGTTCNGGTGGTTCGGGCGGCGGAATTGGTGGCGGCTCCGGTGGCTCTGGTGGCTCTGGTGGCTCTGGTGGCAACTCCGGTNGCGGTGGCGGGTTTAACTTTGGCACGCCAAGTGAAGATCCTGAGCGACTCTCTAAGGAAGAACGCATTGAACGAATCATTGAACTCATAAAGCGATTTGTTGAACCTGAACAATGGGATGATGCTGGCGGTGANTGCACCATCGATTCGTATCATGAAACGTTACTCATTCGAGCGCCAAACTTTGTCCATAGACAAATCGGCGGCTATCCATTTGACCCAGTACGACCAAGACATCTTCGCAAACGAAGTGTGCGTTACTCAAATGACAAGACCAAAGTGATTGTCCCACCTCAACCTAAACAGTAACGAGAGACTTAATCGTGCCTGAGTGCAACGATGGGGTCTTGTTTGCTTGCGATGAGCGCTGGGTAAATGCCAAAGATGATACCCGTNCCAGATGCAACTAGGAATGAAATCACGATGGACCACGTCGTGATTTGAGTTTCAATNTCTGAAGACATATCAAACATGCCTCGAATGCCTGGCAGACTTAGAACCCACGGNAGTACTGACTCTAACCCTACTGAGATGCCAATGCCAAGCAAGATGCCGAGCAAGCCACCAATTGCGCTAAGGGCTCCTGTTTCAACGAGGAATTGAAGGATGATATCCTTACGCGTTGCACCAACTGCCCTTCTGATGCCAATCTCTCTCGTGCGTTCAACAACAGTTGCGAGCATGATNTTCATGATGCCAATGCCTCCAACAAGCAAACTGATTGCTGCAATGGCAGTGAGCAGAATATTCATCGTTGCGGTCGTTTTGCGAACGCTTTCTAGAAGTTCCCANGGCACGATGATTGTGACATCTTTGAGTCCTTTGTGCCCAACTTCCATGACGCTGCGAACATGTTTTGCAAGTGGCACAACATCATCTGTGGAAGGTGCTGTGATGTATAGTTCCGAAATCTCGANCTCTTCTCCACTAAAAGAGCCAGATTCTCTTCGTACGACGATGTCGCCGAACTCTAATTTTGCCGTAGAAAGTGGCAGATGAATGTCAAGGTTTAAATCTCGGCCAACAAGCGCAGAGCCTGTGCCTCCCGCAAGGCCAATNGGTTCAAGGACGCCAATAATCGTAAGTACTCTGTCATCAATTCTAAATTGCTCTCCAACGGGATTTGACATTGGGAAGAACAAGTTCGCAATCTCAGAACCAATCACAGCAACAGGCGATCGGCGTTCAATATCCCCAAATGATANATAGCGGCCGCCCTCTTGCACATGCAGATTGGCTGCCCCTTGCAATTCTGGAACGGTACCGAATGCCTGACTCGTGATTCTTGTTGCGCCTTTGGAAACTTCAGAACCAACCGCTTTGAGTGGGATGATTCGAGTCGCGTCTACAAACTTTTCAAGCCGACGTTGGTCTTCAGGTGTCATTCCAAACTTCGCAACAAACGAACGGCGTTGNGAACNAACNTGTTGTGATTCTGGCGGACGCTGCGACCTGACAATGATATTCGTTGCACCAAGTGATTCAATGGCNCGCAGCGCCGCTTGTTTGTTCCCTTCACCAATAGATACCATCACAATGACTGAAGCAACNCCGAGAATGATACCNAGACTCGTTAAGAANGAGCGGAGCGCATGGAGTCTTAAACTCTTAAGACCAAGTCGTATCGTTTCAAANGAAATCATTCTGGCATCAATGCCTCGGGTTCNTCTGAAGTGAAGACTTCAGGAACATCTACATAAAACGANGCGCCTTTTCCTACTTCGGAGGCGACTGACAAATCTGCTCTTAACAACTCGGCGAGTTCTCTACAAATAGCAAGGCCAAGACCAGTACCAGCATGCTCTCGCGTGTGTGTTGCGTCAACTTGTCTAAACTTTTCAAACACCATGTCAATCATATCGTCTGGAATGCCTGGCCCCCTGTCAATGACTCCTATTCTTACCGTTGNATACGAATCATCAANGATNTTGGTTGCATCAATTGACACAACTGATTCTTTTGGTGAAAACTTAATCGCATTAGATAAGTAGTTGTAAAGAATCTGTTGCAACTTACCCGGGTCAGTTTGAACGAGTGGCAATTCGCCTTCAATGTTAATCTCAAGCGTAATGTTTGCGGCTTTAGCTTGAGGTCGCATGATGTTGCAAAGGCCTTCAAGCAAGTCTTCTATGTTTGTTGCTTCAAGATTCACTTCCATACGACCTGCCTCAATCTTCGCTAAATCGAGTAGTTCATTAATCATTCCAAGNAGTGAGTGACCACTCGACAAAATGTTTTTGAGATAACGAAGTCGTTTTGCTTTCCCTTCTTCATCNTCGATTGGCATGCTTTCGAGGAGTTCCGCAAAACCGATAATGGAGTTNAAAGGTGTACGGAGTTCGTGGCTGACATTTGCGAGAAACTCATTTTTAAGTCTGCCCGATTCNAACAATCCNACATTCACCTCAGCAAGCTCTTCAACTTTAAGNTCGAGTGACTCATTTATCTTTTCAAGCTTCTTTTGGTCTTGCTCCATACGGTTGAGCATTTCGTTAAACGCAACGGCTAACTCCTCAAACTCGTCACCCGTTTCAACTGTTGAACGCGCTGTCAAATCACCTTGCTGGACGCGTTCTGAGACTCGTCTTAGTTTNCTAACTGGTGAGAAGATGAGCCGCTTTAGTAAGAANAAGAATAGAAGCGCTGCAAGCAGGCATGCAATGACACCCGACACAATAATCCAGGTCCGACTGAGACCNAGTTGATCACGAGCAAACGTCGTATTCCTTCGTACAACGAGCATCGCCTCGGTTGGGTTGGATAAAGACGGGTCTAAAATGCCCGATCCAAAATCTGTCACCCCACTTCTTCGAATTGATGCAATCTCAGATTTTGTGATTGCGCGAGCATACAAGAAGAAGTTGTGCTCATCACGGTCATAGCCGTCAAAAAACTCATTGGGGAGTGTGTCTTCATTTAGGAANTACTCTTTTGCCCTTTCGACAAATGAATCGCCATTGCCGACTTCGTCAACCCAAACTAAATCGATGCGTACACCTTCNTCCTCAAAGCCATCTGACTCAAACATGGAATTGAGCCATAAGTCTGCGAGTTGTCTTGCAACTTCAAGTTGATAATCTTGAACAAGAGCCGATGAGCGTTGCCAAGGCACAGATAGTGTTCCAGCAATAATGAGCACAATTGCTGCGCCAAAAATTGCTAGGCACTTGTTTACTAGACTGACGCGTGTTTTCATACCTCTCACAAGATAACGACTGTTACGACTCGCTTGGTTTAACCCAATCCCAATGTTTTGATTTATTCAGTGCTCCTGAAGCTTGTTTTACACATCGAACGCAAATGGTAGCGACAGGCTCAAATGCGCCTTGCCAACCATTTTCATCTCGATGTTCTAAACACATTCTGCACTGGTCTTCAGTTTCNACTCTATGTTTCTGATTGACGACTAACTCGTAGGCGACTGTCAAACATTTNCCGCAAATGATGCTNCCTTGGTGGCCTTCTACACATGGCGTGTCGTTTGCCCACGCAGGAGTTCCACAATAATCACAGAGGATATCATCGGGTGTTACATTGTCTGGATTCATTCCTTTGCGGTGCATGCGTCAATCCTGCATAATGTTGTTGCGTAAAATNGGCGTCCCTCTTTTTTGTACTTGCGTTCAAAATTGGACCCAACGAGTTCATGTTCATCTGCTGAAGCAACTGGTGTAAATGGTTTCATCTCAAACAAATGGTTGTTTCGTTTAAAGTGTTCGAGGTCCCATTGCCAAAGCGATTCGTGGTCTGTCACGACGTGGACGAGTCCNCCATCTTTTAGAACACGGTGAAATTCAGCAAGCGTGGTGTCTTGAATGACGCGNCGTTTATGGTGCCGCTTCTTAGGCCAAGGATCGCTGAAGTAGAGGTGAATAACATCCGCCACAGAGTTGACACACCAATGTTTTAGAAACTCCGTTGCGTCGCCATTCATAATTTTGATGTTCGTNGNGTGGTGCCTACGAATGCGATCTGCAGCGTAGCGATAAAACTCTTGAGCCCATTCAAANCCNAGATAGTTTGTNTCTNNGTGNATNGTGCCNTCNTGNATNAGNAACGTNCCTTTNCCTGANCCGATTTCNATATGGAATGGCAATTCGTTGTTGACAAACCATTGCCTTGGGTCAATGCGNCCNTCNTCTGGTGANGGNANCNTATGTTGNTTNATNCCAACATCACCNACATCNAGNGTTTTNCCGCGTGANANTCCAAANCNCATGTANNCNNNCCCATGTAGTCGTTGATTGCGANGCNGCNGCTGCATCNGCNNCGAGTTTNGCATGNGCNGCNATNTGTGAAGAATTACCCCTTAGNGATGCAAGGTTTGNCGTACCTGTCCCCTTCCCTTTGAGTTCGTTAAACCAAACTTGGCTTCCCGTGGTTGGTTCTANNCAATANGTNTANCCCTGNACNGAAACAATCAATCCGATCACCATCAACAAGAATGNCTGGAAATCCACTGCCCTGTGGCGCTTTCCAATCCCAACGGATATCTCCTGTGTATCGGTCAAGTGCGATGACTTGTTTGTTAAAGCCTACAAAGACAAGGTCTTCAAGAATTGTCTCATTCTTCAGTGACATTTTGAACCCATTCTGTCATTGCAAGTAAAACTGACTCGTCAAATGTTGTTTCAATTGTGATGTACTCGTCTGGTGCACCTGTTTCTGCTGGCTGGAACAAGTGGTTGAGCCCTTCAAACTCCATAATGGTGATATCACGCATTGCGTTGTTCATCACTTCTTCAATGGGTGTTAAATTTTCTGTGCACGGGACTTGCAAATCAAGTGTGCCGTTCATTGCTAANACGGGGCACTCAACTTGGGCAAGTGTTATGAGGGGTTCATGGGCTAGGAAGTAGCGAAGCCAAGGCGAAGTCATCTCTGCAAGAATTGCTGNTCTGTCTTCGTCGGTAAACTCTTCGAGTGATTGTCCAGTGTGCTCTCCAGCGATTTGCAGAAGTTCATCGATGTGTTCACTGAGTTCTTCATCACTTGCACCTTGAACAACTAGNTCAAACACGTTGAGTGATGCGTTCACTTGTCGTTCGATGAGTTCTTCNGAGGAACCACTCGCTCTTAANATCAGCGCTTGTTGCAGAGGGAGCAANTCAACACCTGACATTCCTGGNCCAGCAAGCATGACGATAAATGCAATNTCTNGATCNTCAACNGCNACCATNGGNGCNATNAGNCCGCCTTCACTGTGACCAATGAGACCAATACGGCGATCATCAATCTCAGGATGCATTCNCGCTGCTGCTACCATGACTGCTGTNTCTTCTGCATTGGTTGCANNNGTGATGTTTGCNAATTCCGCAGGNCTTTTCATCTCTGAACCACCGACGCCTCTGTCGTCGTACCTGAGNACCGCGATCCCATTGCGTGTAAGCCAATCTGCAATCACTAAGAATGGTTTATGNCCAAACACNGATTCATCTCTGTCTTGTTGACCAGAGCCAGAGATGAGAATCGCACACGGGAAGGGNCCATCGCCNTCAGGAACTGTCAGCGTGCCAGCGAGGACATGCGTNCCATCTGGATGCATCGACACAATCTCTCGTGTTTCATATGGATAGGGTTCNACTGGATGTTGCGGACGTTTCANTTCAGGCTTCGCGTCAACTAATGTTAAGTCGATTGTTGTTTCGAATGCCCCTTGCTGCATTTCAGCAACAAGATGATCTCTTCCGTCAAAGTTTCGAATCGTAAACTGTAGTCCTGCTTCTTCGAGTGACGCAATCAACTCACCATCTTTACCGAAAACNGTGTTGAGCGGCGCATCTTCAACGGCTTGTGCAGGAATCGTCATCAACGTTTGCGTTCCNTCTTCACCTTCAANAAAACTAAACGTAATCTCTAGACCACCCATGCCTGGAATTTGAATCTCGCCGGTGTAGATTGTTGCATCTTGCGATTCAACANGTGGANTCGGCATCGATAGTGTTTGTGCAACTGCNAATGTACTTACGCAAAATGTGCATGNAAAAAACAGAAGCAGTGCTGATGTGATGCTTCGCTTCNTTNTNTTCATAGTGTGTCCTCTCTTCAAGAAGATGATGGTTCAGGAAGGTCNACGACCTTAGCTTCTGCCCATAAATCTTCTAAATCATAATATGCTCTGCGTTGTGGTTCAAACAGATGGACAACAACTGAGATAAAGTCGACCACAATCCACGTTGCAGAAGCGTCAATGCTCGTTCTGAACGCTGGAAAATCCTTTTCCTTGCCGAGTGTGCCNACTTCATCTGNAACTGATTTCATCTGTCTGTCTGAGGTGCCTGTTGCAATAAGCACAAAGTCACAAACTTGACTTAAGCCAGTGACATNTAANAGCANGACATCTTCNCANTGCCTNTCTTTTAATAAACATCCCGCTTCAGCAGCAAATGCTGCTGAAGCGGGTGTTGAAATTTCAGAATGAGATTTTGCCATTTAGAGTCCGAGTGCACCAGAAACAACTGGTCCAAAGTTAACGACAAGACCAGCAAACACGACTGATACGATTGCAATCAACTTAATCAGAATGTTNAGTGCTGGACCTGATGTGTCTTTGAATGGGTCACCAACTGTGTCACCAACGACGCCAGCTTTGTGAGCATCTGAACCCTTACCACCAAAGTGGTCAGCTTCAATGTACTTCTTTGCGTTATCCCAAGCACCACCTGCNTTTGCCATGTAAATCGCAACTGCGAAGCCACTTGTGAGACCACCAACGAGCAGACCCATGACGCCACCAATACCCAAGATGAGACCAACGATGATTGGCGCTGAAATCGCTAGGATTGCAGGTGCAACCATTTCTCGTTGAGCACTCGCAGTTGAGATGTTTACACACTCACCGTAGTTTGGATACTTAATGCCATCGACTTCAATNTGCTCTTTTGGCCAGTTCATTGGATCAGCGATTTCATTGTCGCTCATNCCATTCTTCTTGAATGCGTCTTTCATAANGCCAAACTGACGACGACATTCGTACATCATTTGGTATGCCGCACGACCNACTGCGTTCATNGTNAANGCACAGAAGACNAATGCAAGCATGACNCCGAGGAACAANCCACCNAGNACGCGTGGGTTCATGATTGTGACNTTGTAGAAGTTAAGNAGTTGCTTNATNTCAGCNGTNGCTGNTGGANCAAGNGTNACATCTTCACCACTGAATGNAACNGTGTGANNGTTTTCATCTGCATCCCATTCGAATGTTGCGTCAGTTGCGCCAGCCCATTCAAGATCATCAATCGTTGCTTGAGTAGCATCTGAGCCAAGAAGCACAGCACCGAATACTTCGCCACCATGNTTGACAATGAATTCGCCGTTACCAAGGTAAGCGACTGACTCTTCACTATCCGCNACGAGCGCGATGTTTTCATCACTTGTGATTTTCTGGTCAAGACTTGTTTGGACAACTGATACGTATGCCGCAAGAAGAGCAAGAGCAGTTAGTGCTGCTGAGCCAATTGCGAAACCTTTACCAGTTGCTGCAGTTGTGTTACCGAGTGAGTCAAGCATGTCAGTTCGTTCGCGAACGATTGGGTCTTGACCTGTCATTTCAGCGTTGCCNCCTGCGTTGTCAGCGATTGGGCCATATGCGTCAGTAGCGAGCGTAATGCCGAGTGTGCTGAGCATGCCAACNGCTGCAATACCAACGCCGTAGAGACCTAGAAGGAATGACTCGTTGCCACCTGCGAATGTAAAGGAAGCANTGATTGCAACAACGATGACCACGAGTGGTGCCCATGTTGATTTCATGCCTTCAGCAATACCAGCAATGATGACTGTTGCCGAACCTGTTTGTGCTTGTTCAGCAATACCTTGAGTCGGTTTGTGTTCNTAGGATGTGTAATACTCAGTTGCGTATGCGATGACGAGACCTGAAATGAGACCAGTCACAATCGCGAGCCACATGCCAAGCCAGCTTACGCCAGTTCCTTCAAGCCCTTGGAAGAGGTACCAGAANAGGCCTGCACAGAGTGCAGTGATGAGGAATGAAGCAACATACACACCCTTGTGAAGACCTTTGAGGAGTTCACTNAATGATGCGTTCTCTTTTGCTCTTACAACAAACACGCCTACGAGTGAGCAGAAGATGCCGAGACCAGCNAGTGCCATTGGTGCAATTGCTAGACGGATGCCTGCTTCATCTGAACCGANTNCCATNGCTGCNGCAGCACCAAGTGCCATTGTTGCAAGAATTGAACCGTAGTAACTTTCGTAAAGGTCAGCACCCATGCCTGCAACNTCNCCAACGTTGTCGCCAACGTTATCTGCGATTGTTGCTGGNTTGCGTGGGTCATCTTCAGGAATNCCNGCTTCAACCTTACCAACGAGGTCAGCGCCAACGTCAGCGGCCTTTGTGTAAACACCACCACCAACACGAGCGAAGAGTGCTTGTGTTGAAGCACCCATGCCGAATGTCAACATGATTGANGTNATTTCNACNAGTTCTTTGCCCGGCATCACTTTNTTCCANAGATAGAACCANACTGATGTGTCAAGAAGTGCAAAACCAACAACGACGAGNCCCATGACTGCACCCGANCGGAATGCAACACGGAGACCNTCATTGAGTGAGTTACGAGCAGCGTTTGTTGTACGCGCTGATGCATTTGTCGCCATCTTCATGCCGAACCAACCACAAAGGCCTGAGAAGAGACCAGCNATTGGAACACCAACTGCAGACCAGATTGGCTGAATGTCCATTGAACCCAAGAGTGCGAGAATCGCAATNAGTGCGACAAAGACGATTGTGACGACTTTGTACTGTCTGACGAGATACGCCATCGCACCTGCACGGACGTGCTCTGCGATTTNAATCATGTCTGGATCGCCTTCACTTTGAGCCATGACATTCCGACTAAAAATAAATGCCATTGAAAGCGCGAGTACCGCACCTACTGGTGCTAGATACCAAATCATCCATGGGTCTGATGCTGTTGTTTCTTGTGCGAGCATGAGAAGATTCATCTTAAATTCTCCAGTTTCGGTTTCTTCGTTGAACCGAGAGTTGTTGCGATGCCATCATCGCTAGTTTTCAAAAGTCTTTGCTGCAATGTCAATCACAGCGAAGAGACGAATGTGTAAATGTAATGGTTGGACTTAACGTCCTCGTTGCATAAAGCCTTGTTCACGGATTCTGCGTGACTCTGCTTTTCTTCGAGCTCGACGTCTTCGTTCAGACGGTTTCTCGAAGTATTGTCGTTTCTTTACGTCCTTTGTCAGATTTTCTTTCTCACAAAGTTTTTTAAACCGGCGGAGCATCTGCCCTGCTGATTCATTTTGTCGTGCTTTAATCCGTATCGCCATATGTTTTAAGTACCTTGTATTACAACCAGTAAAAAAGTGTCTTGAGCCACGTATTAGAACGCATCACGGGCGACATTGCAAGGGGGTAACCCATGGGTATTGAACTATNGGTAACTCTTTTTCTAATAAANACTTACGCGGNTTCTCAAACCGTGTATCCTAGCCAAACANATGCGGCTAATGATTGATACATGGAATGTGCTCCACCAAACGGGTGTTTTACCNCCTGAAAACGCTGGAATTGGCATTCCCGGACTGGCCAATTTAGTNCAAAAAAGCCGGTTTCAATCGTGCCAAATGACGCTGGTCTGTGATGGAACCAACGTGAGTGAAGCCATCAACGCTCCAAACATCATGTGCATCTTTACGGGACCACACAAGAGCGCAGATGACGAGATTATTGAACGCGTAAGGGCATCNTCGGGCGCTCGGGATATCCTTGTCATCTCAAGTGACAATGCCATCATAAAAGCAGTAAGAACAGCAGGCGCCCAGTGCATGAAGTCTCAACACTTCTTAAGGTTGCTNNTTGAAGACAGCAGACTGCCTGAGTCGAAGCGAACANNGCGACCNTCNGGGCTCACCGAGAAACACNCAAACGATTGGAAAACCATTTTTNNTATCGAAGACTCACTCATTGATGACTTAAGTGATACAGAACTACCCTTGCACCTGAGNCGAANAAGTAAAGTCGATGAACCAGAACCAATGACTCCCGAACAAAAATCAACAAAGAAGCGTGAGATTAAAAATGATGATGCCATGCCCTCATCTCTCATCGATGAAGCACGCAAATTGCTAGACCCTTAAGGTTGCAAGCGTGTAAACGACCACTCTTTGTCAAAAGTGTAAACCAAGCGGTCGTGTAAACGCCCATCTCCNCCCTGCCAAAACTCAATCGAATCAAGTGAAACGCAATAGCCTCCCCAAAACGGTGGTCTAGGAATCTGTTCACCTTCCCACTTNGCATCCAACTCTGACACGCGTGTCATGAGTTCATCTCTATTTGCAAGTGGTTTAGATTGATCNCTTGCCCATGCGCCGAGNTGACTGAGTCGCTGGCGTGATGCAAAATATTNATCTGAAACTNCATCTGTTACTTTAGTAGCACGACCCNTGATTCGAATNTGCCTTGCAAGCACATCCCAGTGGAACAACAAAGCAACGTTGTTGTTNTTCGAAATCTCAGCAGCTTTATCGCTGTTGTAGTTTGTAAAGAAGAGTACACCAGCTTCAGAAAATGATTTCATGAGGACAATTCTTGATGCGATATGTCCATCAGAAAGACTTGTAGACAGCGTCATCGCTAAGGGATTTTCTGTCGTTACAGCTTTTTCTGCTTCAATGAACCACGTTTTTGCGGATTCAATGGGTGATGAGGGTGGTGCTTTGAAATCCATGTTGCATATTCATCCTTCAGTGGAATATTTACTCATAGAATACAGTTGTCAGATTAGTTCGTGCACAGGAGTGTTGCAATGCATGAAAAACGAAACTTTATTCTGGTAATTTTGCTGACGTGTGGCGTNATCTGGTCAGGTTATGAATGGTGGTACGCAGACGCTGAGGGAATCACTTTATTCAGAGCGCTTGCTCCGCTCATTACGCTCGGACTTGGAATATGGTTAACGTACGCGCTCACGCTTGAAGATCAACTACCCGACCATNTAGGTGANATTATTGGNTCACAATANTTTGAAGCCGATGGCGTTTGCATCTTTCCCGTTATNCGAAACCCTGAAGCAGGGCCTGAACTNTCAATCTACTATCAAAACCGTTTTGAGAATCCCGCCTCAGTGATTGTGCACTTGCGCCCAACAACTGATTCNTTTGTTGTTATAGAGAACGCCTCTGATGTTCACATTGCGTTTACAGTTGGCGGAGGCGATGTNGGCATCATTCATCAACCGATCTTTGTNCCAGAACATTTACAGGGTGAGATTGTTGGACTTCAGATGGTTGCAGTGAGTCATTATCCTAGAAGTCATGGCGGTGAAATGCGAAGGCACGAGGGGCTAAGTTGTGGACAAATGGAAGTTGATTGGGCGGGCAATGCAATGCGCGTGGGCGCGNATGAAGTTGATGGCACCATTGAACTAAAAAATCCGGCATCACTTCACCTCGCCATGCCAAAAGCGTGCAAAGACACGGGGCCTTCGCAACGCACTTGGCGGCAAGAATTGTTGTTTACAACTTAAACTTACATCGTGTAGACGATGTCAAGCGCGTTGCCAAGACGTTCATGCATGTCTTGAAGATGCGCTTGAGTGTATGTATCGATTGCAGCACCGGAACTGAGAATCTTGCTGATTCGGTCGTAGAGTTGCTGTGTGTGATACAACGCAAGNGTNCGNACTGGTCNACTGATTGNTCACTTTNCCTGTNGANAGTCCAACAAGGCGNTCAGCNANTTCNGCNTGNAAGTTNCGACGCATTGATGAAATCATTGGNTNACGNTTTGTNTANGNACCNNCAGTNTNNTCAATNCCTNCATAAATTGAAGTTGTCANTGTGTTGAAAATNTCAGCAACNGTGAGCGCNTCTTCGTTTGANGGNACNCNNAACTCNTTGTCATANACCATNCCTAANCGACTNGGTGACAAGATTGCTGAAAGNAGNGANGCNTGNGCNCCTAAGATTTTGTCATGGATTGGCCATGTCGCTTCACCTCGGTCACCTCCNCTGTCTGACCACTTATCAACATTGAAGTGNNTNANNAGTTCAGGTGATAANCCNTATGCATNTTCATCAAAGATGTTTTCAATGATAAAGTTGAGTGCAGCACGTTGTTGCTCAACTGCAACTGGTGTCACAGGCGCTTGACCTTCATCGCCAAAATCACCCTTCTTGTTTCGGTTGATGTGCGCGCCACCAATCCAATCAGCGAGCATTGACGCCATTGATGTTTGCATGCGGAAAGTTGAATCATAACCACGTTTGGCTTTTGACCAGCTATCACCCTCTTTAACGATATCAGTAAGTAAACTTTCACGTAATTGCTTAACAATTCGCATTTGATTCTCTGCAAAAGTCAGAGGCTCTTTACTAAAGTCATAACGCTTCGCAAGTGGGTCTGGACCACTTGTGTCTTCATCTGTNAGATATGCATGAGCCGGATCACTTGCTTTCTTTAATACATCGTCAAGATTNCCTGTTGTATAACCATACTCAATTGCCCAATAATCATATGGACCAATNTCAATCATNGCNTAGTCACCNTGNACTTCACCAGTATCTGCATTGAAGTTTAATGGTATGTAATCCATAACTGAAGATGCAAATGCTTTATTACCTAGCAACGCATTCGAATTGATTTCTTCCATTGTGTAAAGACTTGATGCTTTAAAGTTGTGTCTAAGCCCAAGCGTATGCCCAACTTCGTGACAGACTAAATCCGCAAGAAGCGGTCCAATAAACCATTCTGGAATTCCATCCAGTGAATCTGCTGTAACACGATTATTTGTAGAATTAAAAGAATCAGAGTCAAGTAAATTTTGCGATTCAAGAGTTAATCGAGCAAATGACATTTGATTAGCCAATTGATAGGCTGCAAGACAACCGTGATGCTCACATCCAATCCAACCAGCGATCTCAGCCAACTCTTCATTGCTCGCTAAAATCGGATCTAACGTTTCAATTGCCGGATCATAAGAAGGATCTTTTTTGCGATTTTGTCGCTCAGCAAGGATTTGCTTCGCTTCTGAAGGACTCGCCATGCGGATACGCGGATCCCAACTCGGGTTCTCTTCAAGCCACTGTAAATCTTCAGGTGTAAACGCGCTCATTGCTTCTGTTGAAAGCGGAGTTTGGTTATACCAACGCCAGAATGCACGAATCCAACCATCTGTGAGCACGATGTCAGCATCAAGAATTTCACCGGTCATTGGGTGAGCGCGTGATGGACCAATTGCTGTTGCAACATCATTGAGGAGCCATCGAATAAAGTTGTATCGCACATCCTCTGGATCCTTGTCCATATGCGCGCCTGTTGCTGAATCTTGGTAGTAGACTTCAATCGCATTATCAATGCCAACTTTTTCAAACGCTTTATTCCAAAAGAGAGCACCGTCCCGGACCCAACGACGGTAACGAACCGGGACTGTATTTTCTATATAAAACACAATTGGTTCTTTTGGNGGGCTCAATGTTAAACTTGGATCGCGTTTTTGCAAATCCCAACGATTGATATACCTAACCCATTTGTTCTCATCATGGAACTGATTGAGGTCTCTATATGAAGTTGTAAAGTAACCAACACGAGTATCTGCTTTGCGTGGTTTATAACTTCCCTTTTCAGGCACTTCACTAATTGAATAATGAATAGTTTTATATTGACCACCGGAAGTTGGCATTTCAAAGGCTACTTCCATGTTTTGCGGAAATGATTTTGCTTTAGAAATACTTGCAAGCCTGCTATTCGCTCCACTTGCAACTGAACCTGCAACTTTAGAAGCGTTGCTAACCAGAAGCGAATCCAGATCTATTACTGGCTGCCCACTAGGTCCAGTAGCAATAATTGGAACATCAATCAAAACACTATCAGTAAAAATAGTGTCTACTCCATCTTGAGATGTTTTATCGCCGCTTGAACGCACTGATATCTCAGGTTCAATAATTGCAATGCGATCNCCATATTTCTTGAAATATACATAGGCTTCATTTCCCTGAAGACCAGCAAACATANCCCCGGCTGATGGAGTGACTGCAATAAAAAACTTCTTGCGTTCCCACCCACGAGGAAGTTCCGCAAGTAGTTGATTCTCTTTATAGTTTGCCCACAGGTCAAACAGTGGTGATTGTCCATTGATCGTCGAAACGACTCTNGNNTANCCCTTGTTCACNTCATCAAACTTCTTTGGNGCNGCNTCNATCGNTGTTGTTGCNA
>PBEX01000025.1:0-69881 GCA_002718515.1 Phycisphaerae bacterium | reverse complement strand
CGATGAGNCCTGATAACAGGAGTGACTTNCTTNNTAAAAATGANTTCATNCTGAGGTTGTCCTTTTCTTTCCTTCTCAATACGCACGAAGATGTGCACTTGGTTCAATGTTTTTNGCCTGAAATGAGGGCATCGGCAAGCGCGTAAACTACACTCTAAACAATGAAACCAAGAGCCCACTATTGTGGTTCTCGGACGTAGAAATTGCAACCCCAAAAGTTGAAATTACTCAAGCGGAGNAACGGTTGAGGCCTGTTTGGCTCTGAAGTCTGAAATCGCCTTTTTTAGGTCCTCATCGCCCATAGCCAGCATTTGANCNGCAAAAATNGCCGCATTTGTAGCNCCNGCACCNCCNATNGCNAANGTCGCAACTGGGATGCCTTTTGGCATTTGAACCGTNGAAAGNAGNGAATCAAGNCCATCNAGNGACCANGCNTGCATTGGACAACCCAAGCACTGGCTTNTCNGTNTGNGCNGCTACNCANCCNGCNAGGTGGGCNGCNCCCCCTGCTGCACAGATGAANANNTCNACNCCTCTTGANTCAGCNTCNGCNAGATAATCNCGNAGAATCTCAGCNTTTCGATGNGCNGAAAGNGCNTTGGCTTCGTGTGCAATGCCAAAGGAATTCAATGTGTCAGAAGCTCGTTTCATCGTTGGCCAATCGGATGCGCTTCCCATCAAAATGCCAACGCGTGCGTTTTCAACTGTTGTATATGTGCTCATTTCCGCATTGTAACAGTAACAGGGCTATCGTAGCGATTTCTATATCTATTCAGGAGGGAATTGCGTCACTCTTCGTCGCGGAGTTTGGCAAGCACAGTGAAGTCCTCAAGTGTCGTCACATCTTGGTTGGAATCGGTGCCCGCAGCAACATCGCGAAGGAGCCGCCTCATAATTTTTCCTGAGCGCGTTTTTGGCAATGCATCAGTGAACTTCAAGATGTCGGGTTTTGCAATCGCCCCAATCTCTTCGCCAACATGTTTTCTAAGCGCATCTTTGAGTTCTTCGCTTGGGTTGCAATCTGAGGCAAGTGTGCAGAACGCAGCAATGCCTGTGCCCTTAATCTCATGGGGTACGCCAACGACAGCTGCTTCAACGACTGAATCATGGCTCACAAGTGAAGATTCAACTTCCATTGTGCCAAGGCGATGTCCTGAAACATTAATGACATCATCAATTCGGCCCATAATCCAGAAGTTGCCACGTTCATCTTTTCTTGCGCTGTCGCCTGCGAGATACATGCCATCAACTCTTGCAAAATACGTGTCAATGAAACGTTCTCTGTCACCATACACGCCACGCAATGTTGATGGCCACGGCTTACGAACGACAAGCAATCCGCCTGCATTCTCATTAACTTCGTTGCCGTCATCATCGACAACAGCGGCATCGATACCAAAGAAGGGTCTTGTGCAAGAACCGGGTGTAGTAGGTGTAGCACCGGGTAACGGCGTGAGCATGTGGCCACCCGTTTCGGTTTGCCACCATGTATCAACAATTGGACATTCATTGTTACCAATGACTTCGCGGTACCACATCCACGCTTCNGGATTNATTGGTTCGCCGACTGTCCCGAGTACTTTGAGTGATGACAAATCATGCTTGCTTGGATGTTCATCGCCCCACTTCATAAACGCTCGAATCGCCGTTGGAGCAGTGTAGAACTGCGTCACTTTGTGCCTTTCTACGATATCCCAAAACCGGTCCGCCTCTGGGAAGTTTGGAGCACCCTCATACATCAACGTTGGCACCCTATTGGGAAGTAGCCCATAGATGATGTAACTATGTCCTGTAATCCAGCCGACATCTGCGGTGCACCAATACACTTGTTCTTTGTCTGGGATGAGGTTGAAAACCCATTTACTTGTGAGATATGTGTAAACCATATATCCACCAGTTGTATGCATGATGCCTTTTGGCTTTCCTGTTGAACCACTTGTGTAGAGTAAGAAGAGCATGTCTTCGGCGTCCATCGATTCACATTGACAATCTTCGTCTTGTTTGTCACAAACATCGTGCCACCAAACATCTCGATCTTCTTGCCAACTAATGTCGTTTTTGCAACGCTTTAACACAAGTACTGTGTCGATTAACTCAGTGAGTTCNGTCGCTGCATCAACATTTGCTTTTAATGGAACAACGCTTCCTCTACGCCATGAACCATCGCATGTAATGACTATGTTTGATTTTGCATCTTCAACTCNATCTGCAATGGCTTGCGAAGAAAACCCNCCAAAGATCACCGAGTGTGGTGCGCCGATGCGCGCGCATGCAAGAACAGCGATTGCAAGTTCTGGAACCATGCCCATGTAAATCGTCACAACGTCCCCCTTCTTAATGCCAAGTTCTTTCAATGCGTTCGCACACTTGCAGACTTCTGCGTGAAGATCNTGATACGTTAACTTTTTAACTTCAGGCGCACCGTCATGTGGCTCACCTTCCCAGATAATTGCAACATCATCGCCATGCCCCATGTTGATTTGCCTGTCTACACAGTTGTGGCACAAGTTTGTTTTGCCACCTTCAAACCACTTTACATCTGGAAAGCCATTTGAACAGACTGTGTCCCATTGTTCAAACCAATCGAGTTCATCTGCAACTTCTGCCCAAAACTCATTGGGTGATTCAATCGATCGTCGATAGAGTTCTTCATATGCATCTAACGATGGAATGAAGGCACCGCCAATTCGTTCATTAAACGATTCAGGGGGGTCAAACACTCTGCTCTCTGTNAGAATNGATTCGATATTGCTTTGTTCAGACATGTGTGATTCTCCAATCAACACATCTTAATGCGATTTACTTTCGCTTTCGGCGATTTCTGCGATTCCGCGAGTTTCGTTTTGGGTTTGTTCGCTGTTCGTTTCTACGCTTCGATTGTCTGTCGCGTTTGCCATGCTGATGTTCCCGCTCTTTTGGTTCAGGAAATGCCGTGATTCTCAATTCCAATTGTCTTGTTGGCAAGTCAATTGCTGCAATCTGCACTTTGACAGGATCGCCAATTGAAAGAATCGCACCAGAACGAGATGACACAATACTGCCAGTTCCATCAATGCGTTCCCAACGTTCAATTCTGTTCGATTTGTTTTTTAACAAATCAAATNGCCCTAGCCCTTCAATCAAAAATCGATCGAGTGAGACAAAAAATCCAGATGACGAAAATCCTGTAATGATGCCTTCAAACTCATCACCAATGTGGTGCTCAGAAAGGAATTGCAGGACTAAGAATGTACGTAGGGAACGCTCAGCTTGCTCAGCATTTCGTTCAGTTGAGGAGCAGTAGTAACCCAAATCGACAAGCCCCTGCATTTCAAGCACCCTTGAATCTGATTGCAGCCGTTCAATGAGTGCCCTTCTATGTTTACCGCCCTTGATGCTTGTTCCATTTTCCGTGTGATCAAGATATGCGCTTAAGACGCGGTGTAGTGTCAAATCTGGATATCTTCGAATTGGACTTGTAAAGTGAGCATAGTGGTCACTTGCAAGTGCAAAGTGACCAATCTCATTTGGACTGTATGTCGCTTGAGTTAATGTTCGCAACACTGCAAAGTGAACAGCGCGAGCTGATTCGCTTTCTTTTGTTGCCACGAGAAGTCTTTGTAAATCTTCTCTTGATGGCTCTTCGGGCATCGAAACGCCAACACTACGGGCAAACAGTCGAAGTTCTTCCATGTCACCAAATTTTGGCTCGGGGTGCGTTCGCCTTAAGATTGGAATGTCTAAACCAGCAAATGTCCTTGCAAGAGCTTCATTAGCTTCCACCATAAACATTTCAATGATTCTGTGCGTAAACGCATCGTCTTCTGGATGCGCGTCTTTCACGTGACCATCGTCATCAAACTCTAACACAACTTCAGGCAAATTGAGTTCGATCATGCCATCCCTACGCCGTCGTTTTAACAATGTGTTTGCGAGTGTGTTTGCAAGTTGAAGTGCTTCTACTAACTCACTTGAATAAGCACCACCGGTAACACTCTCTTTTCTTGCTTGCTTCTCATCGCCATCGATTAACGCTTGGGCTTCTAGATAAGTTAGTCTCTTGGTTGAGCAAATCACTGTGTTTGAAAGACGGTGACCAATCGGCTTGCCTTTCCGGTTGAATTGAATGAAAACTGATTTTGCCCAGCGCCTTACACCCTCTTGAAGCGAGCAAACACCGTTTGATAGTAACTCTGGAAGCATTGGCACGACGTGCTGTGGTAAGTAGACACTATTACCACGCTCAACTGCACTAGCGTCAAGTTTGCTACCTTGTTTCACAAAACTAGCAACATCAGCNATGTGAACGCCAAGTTCCCANACACCCTCCGAATCGTTGTACGAAATGTTGATGGCNTCATCAAAGTCACGTGCATTTGGGGGGTCAATCGTAAAGACGAGTTCTTCTGTTAAATCTTCTCTGTCTTCATCAGACCCTTGTTCAAAGTCTGCCGTTACTTCACGTGCTTCTTCAAGTGATGCGTCATCAAATGAATCNTGCAATCCGAATGCCATGATGACTGCTTGCGTTTCGACATCTGGTTTACCTGCGTCGCCAAGTACTCTGGTAATAACGCCTTCACCGTAGTAATCACGCTCTGGGAAATGGATAAGTTCAAACGCAACCTTGTCTCCAGCCTTTGCGTTCGTCGCGCTTGCGTCGCGAATGATGATTGGGTCATGAAGTTCTGTGCCGTCAGGTTTTGCGAGCCACTGCTTGCCTTGCTTCATGAGCGTTCCGACAAAATCGTGCTTCGCTCTCTCGATGACATCGATGATTCGCCCAGCAGCACCCTTCCCCTTCCATTTTCCACTTCGTGAAATGGAGACGCGAACGATATCGCCAGTTATTGCGTCCCCTTCTCCGCCTCGGGGAATGTAGACATCGCCCTCACGATATTTTTGAGATGGTTTGACAAAACCGAAACCCCTCTTGTTTGAACGGAATTTGCCAATGAGTTCATCTGGCAAGACTGGTAATCGAATGCAGCCGTCTCGCCCAATCTCGATGAGACCTTCCTCAACTGCTTGCTCCACAGCTTCTTTAAAAACATTTTTGAGGTCTTGGTCGACACGAAGTTCTTTCGCAATCACTTTAGGAAGTGAAGGGCGATATCCCTTGTGTGAAAGGTGCTCCAAGATTCGGTTCNGAAACCGTGCTGGCATAACTGAATGCTAATCTTTCTTAGGTGACGGCGTGTTGCTTTTCGATTCCTTTTTGGAATCTTGCTTTTTTGATGTGTCGGTTGAACTAGAAGATTCCGCCGTCTTCTTGTCCTTTTGGTATGAAGCAGAACGGTAATCCGTTTCATAAAAACCGCTACCTTTAAACATCACTCCAGCTCCGGAGCCTATGAGCCGCTTGAGTTGAAGTTTCCCGCACTCTGGACATTTCTTCTTGACAGAATCTGACATCTGTTGAAAAAGTTCAAATGCGTGTCCACANGCTTTGCATTGATAGTCGTAGGTTGGCATTCGTCAGGCGCTTAATGCNACTTTTGCAGGACAAATGACAATGTCACCAAGCTGGTAACCTTGCTGCAAAACTTGAACGATGTAGTCTGATTCGTAATCGTCAGTTTCTTGTCGAAGCATTCCTTCATGAAGNAGTGGNTCAAGTTTATCGCCAATTTCAGGGCAAATCGTCGTCACNCCACAATCTAAAAGCCCTTTGACAAGTTCATCTTTTGCCATCTCAAACCCTTTTGCAACTGCGTCATCTTGAGCATGNNCAATNGCNAGNTTCATCTGNTCAATNGCNGGAATGATTGCACGAACAATCTTTGCAATGCCGCCATTTTCGGCTCGCATTTCGTTTTCAACGCTCCTGCGTTGGAAGTTTTTAAAGTCTGCNAGTGCTCGAAGTTTTGCGTCGTTAGCCTCNGCAAGCTCTGCCTTTAACTGATCTACTTCAGAAAGCGTTTCTTCAGTTTCTACGACTTGTTCAACTTGTTCTTCATTTTTTTCAGTCATCATTCTGTTATTCCTCAGATTGGCTTTTCTTGCCACCTGTTACTACATCTTTCACTTTATCCCAAAACGATGTTTCGGGTTCATTGACTGGAACATGCTCTGTCTCTGCATANGACTCAAGCAATGTTCTTTGCGCTTCACTTAATTTCTTTGGCACAATCAATTTGACAATCACAACCAAGTCCCCGCGCCTACCTGAACGGAGTTCTGGAAGNCCTGCNCCTGCAACGCTAAAAATCTCATTCGTTTGCGTTCCTGCNGGAAGCTCGACTTGATGCGTTCCATCAATGGTTTCAACTTCAATCGTCGCACCGAGAGCGAGTTGTGTAAACGCAACAGGCACAACTGAGATTAAATTGTTCCCATCGCGTTCAAACTGTTTTTCTTCTTTNACNCGNACAACNACATGNAANTCNCCTCTTGTNCCTGAACCNTCNGGNGACACNTCNGGNGCTGGNGGNTCNCCTTCACCTGANACNCGGACNGCTTGNCCNTGNTGGATNCCNGCTGGAATCTTAATGCGAAGTGTNCGATGGACTGCTTTGCGACCTTTCCCATGACATTCAGAACAAGGNTCAGTAATGATGNTTCCCTTGCCGTGGCATGTTGGACATCCCGTTACCATTCTGAACATCCCACCAAGACCTTGCTGCGCAACTTTGCCTTGCCCTTGACAAGTTGAGCACGTTTGCGGAGTTGAACCAGCCTTAGCACCGCTTCCTTGGCAAGAATCGCAAACATCAAGCCGGTCGAACTCGACATCTTCTTCAGTGCCAGTGAGCACTTCTTCAAGTGTGATTTCAATATCCGTTTCTAAATCGAAACCCCGCCGTTGCCTTGATTGNCCTCTTGAACCAAATCCCCCACCACCAAGAATATCGTTGAACATCGAAAAGATGTCTTCCACATTCATGTTGTGGTAATCNTGCGTTGCTTGACCGCGACCGCGCAATCCATCGTGACCATACTGGTCGTAGATTTGACGCTTCTGNGTGTCTGACAACACTTCATAGGCTTCNGCACATTCTTTGAATTTACGTTCAGCTTCATCATCACCCGGATTTCTATCTGGGTGATACTTCATTGCAAGACGGCGATATGATCGCTTAATCTCGGAACCATCTGCGTTCCGAGAAATGCCAAGCACTTCGTAATAGCACTGCGTTACAGCCATCTACCTCAACTTAGAACACTGCTTGTTCAATTGGGTCATCGTCATCATCTAAGTCAGTGATGATGACATTCGTTGTTAACATGAGTCCCGCTACTGAAGCTGCATTTTGAATTGCTGTGCAAACNACAAGTGCTGGGTCAATGATGCCTGCTTGCACGAGGTCTTCGTACGTTTGTGTTGAAGCATTGAATCCAAAACCGCCTTCGCCTTCTTTAATCTTCTCAACAACGACGTCGCCTTCGATGCCNCCNTTTGAAGCGATGAGATGAGCCGGAGTTTCAAGTGCTTGAGAAAGGATGTCATACCCAATCTTTGCGTCACCTTTGGCTTTCTTTCTTGCTTGCTCGATTGCATCAATTGTGCGAATGTATGCAACACCACCGCCTGCAACANATCCCTCACGGGCTGCTGCACGCGTCGCTGCGAGTGCGTCGTCGACGCGATCTTTGCGTTCTTTCATTTCAACTTCACTGACGCCACCAACTTGAATAACTGCAACTCCACCAGTGAGTTTTGCGAGTCGTTCTTGCAGTTTTTCTTTGTCATAGTCGCTCGTCGAACGTTCGATTTGTGCTGTGATTTGATTTGCACGTGCATCAATNTCCTNNGNTTNNCCAGCNCCNCGNANNATTGTNGTGCCATCTTTNGTAACNACNANNCGNTTNGCTTCNCCNAGTTCATCAAGTTCNACATCTTCTANNTTACGACCNAANTCTTCACTNAAGAATGTACCNCCNGTTAACACNGCAATNTCACCNAGCATNGCTTTNCGNCNGTCACCAAAGCCTGGNGCTTTCACNGCNCANACTTTNAGNGTNCCGCGNANNCNGTTGATNACNAGCGCNGCAAGCGCTTCNTTNTCNANGTCTTCNGCGATNAGNAGCAANTGNTTNTTCGCAGTCGCTGTNTTGTTNANNAGTGGNAGCAANTCTGCAAGATTTGAAATCTTCTTNTCNTAAATNAGNATGCTGACATCTTCAAGAACGCATTCTGCTGTTTTTGGGTCTGTCATGAAGTATGGACTTAANAATCCTTTATCAAATGCCATGCCTTCNACATATTCAAGTGAAGTTTCGGAAGCATTTCCTTCTTCAACTTCAACAACACCGTCACTCCCGACTCGATCAATTGCTTCTGCAATGATTGGAGCGATGACATCATCGTGGTTGGAAGAGACGAGTGCGATTTTCTTTAAGTCTTCAAAACCTTCACATGGAGTAGCGATGGAGTTTACTGTTTCTGTTGCAACTCTTGCTGCAGCAGAAATGCCACGCTGAACTGTGACAGGGTTNGCACCAACTGAAATGTGCTTCAATCCTGTGTTGAAAATGCTGTTTGCAAGAATCGTTGCAGAAGTCGTTCCGTCNCCAGCGATATCAGCCGTTTTCTTGGCGACNTGNTGGACCATTTTTGCGCCCATGTTTTTAAATGCTTCTGGCAATTCAATCTCTTTAGCAACTGAAACACCGTCTTTCGTCACACTTGGCGCGCCAAAAGACTTTTGAACGACTACGTTTCTGCCTGCAGGTCCCATCGTGAGACCAACTGCTTTTGCCATACTTTGAACGCCATCACGAAATTCTTCGTGAGCAGCGCTGTCATATTTCATTTGTTTTGCTGTCATAACTTTATCTTCTCTTCTTCAATTAGCCTTGAACAAGTCCAAGCAGTTCGCTTTCTTTCACGATGAGATGCGACTCGCCTTTGATTTCGATTTCTGTTCCTGAATACTTTCCATACACCACAACATCACCTGCTTTTACAGCTGGATCAACACGCTCNCCGTTTTCTAGCAACTTGCCAGGACCTGTCGCGATGACTTCGCCTTGCATTGGTTTTTCAGTTGCTGACTCNGGTAGGAAAATGCCTGAAGCAGTTTGTGTTTCTGCTTCGATTGGTTTAATGAGGATTCTGTCTTCAAGTGGTTTAACTGCCATTGTGATCTCCAATTTTGGTTTGTTTATTNAATCTTTGTTTAGAAGCCCATGCCCGGCATGCCGCCCATGCCTGGCATTCCGCCCATACCGCCCATGCCACCCATGCCGCCCATTGGGTCCATGCCTGGGGCACCTTCGGCAGGNGCGTCTTCNGGAACACTCGTCACGATGCAATCTGTTGAGAGAAGCATGCATGACACTGATGCTGCATTTTGAAGTGCACATCGATCAACTTTCGCAGGCGTCAATACGCCATCAGCAAACAAGTCGCCATATTCAAGTGTGAGTGCATTAAATCCATGCGNGCCTTCCATCTCAGCGACTTTCGANACAACAACNGAGCCTTTTGCTCCAGCNTTGTCTGAAATCGTACGGAGTGGAATTGAGAGTGCATCTTCAATGACGTCTACNCCGACTTTTTCATCACCATTAAGTGNGTCTCTCACTGATGCNAGNGANTTCATNCTTCGNATNAAACTCACGCCACCACCAGGAACAACACCCTCTTCGATTGCTGCTCTTGTTGCGTGAAGCGCGTCTTCAACGCGTGCCTTGCGTTCCTTAAGTTCCGCCTCAGAAGCTGCACCAACATTGATTTGGGCAATGCCACCAGCAAGTTTCGCAAGTCGCTCTTGCAATTTCTCGCGGTCATAATCTGANGTNCTGTTTGAAATNTCTGAGCGGATTCGNTCGATGCGTTGNTGNATTGANTCNGTTGTNCCAGCGCCTTCAACAANCGTTGTNGCGTTGTTTGTGACTTCGATTTTCTTTGCTTGACCAAGTTGCGTCAAACTGATCTTTTCGATGTCGATGCCAAGATCTTTCATGATCGCTTCGCCACCAGTCAATACTGCAATGTCTTCAAGCATTGCTTTGCGTCGATCNCCATAGCCAGGNGCTTTGACNGCAGCAACTTGAAGAACACCGCGAAGCTTGTTGATGACTAGNGTCGAAAGNGCTTCGCCTGTGACNTCTTCAGCAATGATGAGCAGTGGTCTCTTTGATTCCATNACTTTTTCAAGNAGNGGNACNATTTGTTTAGCGCTNTCTAGTTTGTCTTCAAAGATGAGGACGAGCGGCTTGTCAAGAACCGTCGTCATGTTGTCAACATCAGTCACAAAGTTAGGGCTTAAGAANCCCCTGTCAAACTGCATGCCTTCAACAACGTCNATGGTTGTATCTAAACTTTTACCTTCTTCAACTGTGATGACGCCGTCTTTGCCAACTTTGCTGAAGGCTTTGGCCATAATCTTGCCAACTTCTTCATCGTTGTTTGCCGAAATTGTTGCAACTGCTTCGATGTTGTCATCGACAGGCGTTGACATTTCTGAAATTGAGTTTGTCACTGCGCTCACTGCTTTGTGAATGCCACGTACCATTGCGTTTGCATCACATCCAGATGCAAGGTGGCGAATACCGCTTTTAAAGATTGCTTCAGCAAGTACTGTTGCAGTCGTTGTGCCATCGCCAGCATCATCTGAAGTTTTGGACGCAACTTCTTTGACGAGTTGCGCACCTTGGTTTTCAACTTTGTCACGAAGTACGATTTCCTCAGCGACTGTCACACCATCTTTTGTCACAGTTGGACCGCCCCATGATTTATCAATCACGGCGTTCCTGCCACGAGGACCAAGGGTTGACTTGACTGCTGTTGCTAGTTTCTCAACGCCTTGAAGCATCTTCTTACGTGCTTCTACATCGAATGAAATTTCTTTCACTGCCATCGATCATCATCTCCTGATTCAAAGACCGTTCAATTGCTTTTGGTCTCTTCCTTCTTTTCTTCCCCAAAGCACCATGCTCTTTAGGGGAACTACACACTGTATTACAAACCCTGCGCCAGTGTTACCCCCTGTTTCTGGGCAATAAAGGGGTGTTTACGCCAAAGCGAGTCAGAAAACCCCGCCAAGTACCCAGCGTAACGCACATGAACTGCCATGCTGGCAGTCAATCAGTCGATTGGACGAACGAGTTCTTGGATTGAAGGCGGGGGCGAAATGAGGGATTTGCGAATCCAGAGGGTATTCCAGACTGTGTAGCCGAGTCCAACTAAGATGAGTGACATACCCATAATCATGATGATGGACCCGAAAGTATATGTGTTGGAATCCACCTGATTCATTGCCATCAGAATGCGGCCAAAGCAAATGACGACGACTGCGATCAGTAAATCATTCATACGCTGGCGGCTGACTTGCGCCTGCCGGAACGCCCTTGAACGAATGCCAATCCGAGGGATGAATAACTTGAAGCCGATAAACAAAATCACACCCGAGACTGCTGGAAAAATCGTGTCATACAAGACTATTTCTAAATCTTGTGAGTGAATTTCTTTTCGTACAAACAACATTGCCAAGAGCATACTCACAGTCCAACAAATTGAACCAACACCAATCAGAAGCAGGCCGCGATTACATCCTTCAAAGTGTTCATTGCGATTTACTTTTAAAATTGGAATTGAAAAACAAACTGTAAGGAATGCGAATGCGAGCGCAAGTGTGAAACATTCTGTGTCTCTAAGTCGCAAGTGCAGCGTGCCAAAAGATGCAAAGTGAGAAGAGACGACTGCAGCCCCAACGCTCGCCCACAGTGCTGAGATAAAAAAGGAAATCACAATGAGTGGAAGCATGTTTCCGATGACTTTAGGCTTCGGTAACTGTGCGAGTCGTTTCGTTGCAGGATCAATCGTTTCATAGATGGAAACGCGAACTGGCTGTCCACACTCAGGACAATCGGTATCTCCAGATAAACCAAGCAAGTCATAACTACACCGAACACAATTGAATGGAATTGCAATTCTCAATTGGTTCAAATCTTCAAGAATTGGAGGTGATTGGTCTTGATTTTGCTCTGCTTGCATGTGATTCAATCGCTATACTCGTCCATACTGTATGGCAGAATCAACCTCAAAGTTGTTGAAATCACTCAGGCAAAACATTGCCTCGGTCTTTATGGGCAATAGTCTTGCGATTGACCGCGTCATTACATGTTTACTCGCTCGTGGGCATATTCTGATTGAAGATGTGCCGGGGGTAGGCAAAACAGTACTTGCGACTTCTGTAGCGAAATCGATTGACGGTACGTTTGCACGCATTCAGTGCACGCCTGACTTGTTGCCAAGTGACATTACTGGCATCAATATCTTTGATCAATCTTCTTCGTCATTTCAGTTCAAGGCGGGACCTGTCTTTAGCAACATTGTTGTTGCAGATGAAGTCAACCGCACGACGCCCAGAACACAATCAGCCCTGCTAGAAGCAATGAGTGAAAACTCCGTCACAATTGATGGTGACACTAAACGTCTTGATTCGCCTTTCATGGTGATTGCAACACAAAACCCATATGAGTTTGAGGGCACTTACTTTCTCCCCGAGAACCAACTCGACCGATTCCTTATGCGCATTCACTTGGGGTATCCATCACCTGATGATGAGAGCCGCGTATTGCAACAACAACCATCAAGAACGCAACTCAGTGAACTTGCACCGGTCATGTCTTCAAGCGATGTTTGCCAAATGCAAGAACAAGTCGACACAATCAAGATTGCCGATTCGTTGATTGAATACATCATTGAGTTATCAACTGCGACACGTAACGCAGAAGATTTACAAGTGGGCATCAGCACACGTGGCGGTCTTGCGCTTACGCAAGTTGCAAAAGCAACTGCGATGCTCGCTGGAAGAGATTTCTGTGTTCCGGAAGATGTCATTTCGAATGTATTGCCCGTATGTGCTCACCGCATCGTAAGCCGCGCGTACATGCAAGATGGTGATACCAATGCAACACGTCGCATTATGCAACAAGTGTTAGAAACCGTTCCAATTCCCTCTTGATTACAAACTACGGAACTATGACGCCGATGTCAGGAAAGTTTCGGTAGTAACCGTCATAGTCAAGCCCGTACCCTACGACAAACTCGTCTTCGATATCGAATCCAACATACTCACACGGCACACCCATCGCTGAGTCGATTGTTTTGCGAAGTAGCACGCAACTATGCAGTGATGCTGGCTCTTGTTCATTGAGTTCTTCTCTAATTCTCGTAAGCGTTTTCCCTGAATCAAGAATGTCATCGACTAAGAGCACATGCTTGCCTTCAACTGAAGGGAGTTTCCCAAGTGTGGGGTCACCAGTTGTTTCCATTGACTTTCCGACATAACTGCTTGCTGTCATCAGGGAGATTCTGATTTTCTTATTGAGGTGCCGCATCAAATCTGCAACAAAAATGATGGATCCCGTCATCACCGCAACGAGGACAATCTCTGTCTCCTCATCTATGTCATTTAAATCTTGCATGATTTGTTGACCAAGTTGCCTCACCCTGTCTGAGATTGCACCTCGTTCAATCAGAATATGGTCGATATCTTTAATCATTGAAACTCCCTGCTTTCATTGATGCGAACGATAGCAGATGCCCGCAGATCTTTTTCTCAGTGTTGAACCACTACTTTTTAACTCAAACCATCGTTTTTCGCCATTGATGAAAAATGCCGTTTTTGCTCATAACCTGTTTTTCTATAACGGTTTATGTAAGTTGATTTGAAATCGATTGCGTGTTATGGTAAAATGGCATGGCTATGGCTACAACGAAGACAACCGCATCAAAAAGCACGAAAACGAAGTCAAAAACAACGAAAAAGAAGGGGTCCCCTTCAATCAAGACTTTCTCAAGTGCTGTGAAATACCTCCTCAATCAAACAGACTTTGAGCGTATGCGAGTCGTTCAGTACGACGAAGAAACGTTCAAACTCGACCGAATGAGAGACCTCTTAAGCGCACTTGGAAACCCTCAAGACGCCGTCTCGATGATTCACGTTGCAGGCACAGTTGGCAAAGGCTCAACAGTTGCAATGCTCTCATCAATGTTGCGGGGCAATGGTTACACCGTTGGCGAATACACATCTCCTCACCTTGAAACAATTCGAGAGCGCGTTGTTGTCAACAATGAAATGGTTGAAGAAGATGCATTTGTTGCACTACTTGGTGAAGTTGTTAATGCCGCTGAATCGAAAAAGATTGAGCCAACATTCTTTGAGTTTATGACTGCAATCGCATTCAAGTACTTTGCTGATGAAGCAGTTGACCTCGCGATTATTGAAACTGGTCTCGGCGGACGTTTAGACTCAACAAATGTCATTCATCCAATCATGACGCTCATCACTGAGATTGATTTAGACCACACACACATTCTTGGAAACACACTTGAAGAGATTGCAAAAGAAAAAGCAGGCATCTTTAAGAAAGGCGTTCCAGCATTAAGTGCTGCTCAAACTCCGGAAGTCGCTGAAGTGTTGAAAGGTTGTGCAGAAAAAACGCTTACTACAATCCAAGTCATTGGGGATGATATTGAGTTTAGCGCACGCTTTGGCGGCGGGGCAGATGGCAAGCAGCACACTCGCATTTGTCTAATCACAGAAGAAACAAACTATATGCACATCCCTGTGCCTCTAGAAGGTGAACATCAGGCAAAAAACTGCGCATTAGCGCTTGCTGCAGTCAATCAACTTTCAACAATGAACTACTCCATTGATGAACTGTCCACATATGACAGTCTTGCCCAGACGAATGTTGAAGGTCGCATGGAAATGATCTGCCACAGACCTCGCATTCTTGTCGATGGCGCACATAACCCAAGCTCATTGACAACACTCATGAAAGCAGTTGGTGCTCACATTCCTTACGACTCAATGGTGTGCGTCTTTGGCTGTTGCCAAGACAAAGATGTTGACGGCATGCTTCACCGAGTCGGTTTAGGAGCTGACAAGATTATCTTTACTAAAGCTAAAGGCAATCAGCGTGCAGCAAGTCCAAAGGTTCTTCAGAAGACTTTTGCTGAGCAAAGTGGAAAGATGACACAGATTGCTGACACACTTGAAGAAGCGCTTGAAATCGCTGCTCAAGCAGCAAGTCGAGACGATTTAATCTGTGTCACTGGTAGTTTCTACCTTGTTGGTGAAGCCAAGAAGTACATTAAGAAACTTAAAGCAAAACGAAACTAATTCTTAGCGTATCATTCTTGACTATGGACACGCAGTCTCAGCAAACTCATGCGTTTCGCTACGGTTCAACCGTTGCAAACGAACTTGAATCTCGTTGGCAATCACATTGGCAAGCGGAAAATGTGTTCCACATTGGCAACCCAGGTGACGAGGGATTTGACGCAAGTAAGCCAAAGTTTTATTGCTTAGATATGTTCCCTTACCCTAGCGGCGCTGGATTACATGTTGGCCATCCAGTTGGCTACATCGGTAGTGACATCCTCTCTCGTTTTAAACGCATGAACGGTTTTAATGTGCTCCACCCAATGGGATGGGATGCATTTGGGTTGCCAGCAGAACAGTATGCAATTGAAACCGGCATTCACCCTGCAAAGACGACGCAAAAAGCCATTGACACGTTTAGAGGGCAACTGCAAAAAATTGGTTTTAGTTACGACTGGTCTCGTGAGTTTGCGACCATCGATCCCGAGTATTACAAATGGACGCAGTGGATTTGGCTCAAGGCTTACAACTCTTGGTTTGACTGTGACAAACAAAGTGCAAGACCAATTGATGAACTTGTTTCACAACTGAATGCTGGCACTCTGGAATGTGATGGAACCCAGTGGAATGAAAGAACTGAAATTGAGCGTGCGCAATATATTGACGACCATCGCCTTGCATATCTCGGGACTCAAGTTGTCAATTGGTGTCCAAAACTTGGAACCGTGCTTGCAAATGAAGAAGTCATCGACGGACTGAGCGAGCGAGGAAACCATCCTGTTGTTCGTAGGCCACTGAAGCAGTGGATGTTTAGAATTACGGCGTATGCTGACCGATTGTTGAGCGACCTAGAGGGTCTTGACTGGCCATCATCAACACTTCGTATGCAACGCGAGTGGATTGGTCGAAGTGAAGGCGCTGATATTTACTTCACAATTGAAGGTACTGAGCAATCACTCCTCGTCTACTCAACAAGGCCCGACACAATTTTCGGCGCAACATTTATGGTTGTTGCGCCTGAGCATGAGCTTATACAAGAAGTGCTTGCAAATCCAACAAGCGAGTGTGATGTTGATGCTGTTCGCGCGTATGTTGACACTGCAAAAAATCGTTCCGATGTCGACCGAATGGCAGACACAAAAGAGAAAAGCGGTTTGTTCACTGGACTCTATGCAATCAACCCCGCAACGAATGAACGGATGCCAATTTGGGTCGCTGATTATGTGCTCATGGGATACGGGCATGGGGCTGTGATGGCTGTTCCTGCACACGACCAGCGAGACTTTGAGTTTGCAAATGCATTTGGATTGCCAGTGAGAGAAGTTGTCAAATCTATTGATGATTGCAATGATGAATGTTTCTCTGGCAAAGGTGTTGCGATTAACTCAACAAGCGATGCCGTCTCAATCGATGGTCAAGAAACCGATGAAGCCAGACAAACGATCATCGAATGGTTTGAAGCAAATGGAATGGGTTCTTCCAAAACAAACTACCGATTGCGTGATTGGCTCTTCTCGCGTCAGCGGTATTGGGGCGAGCCATTCCCAGTTGTCTTTGACGAGAATGGATTGCACTATCCTGTCAGTAGTGATGCACTCCCAGTTGAATTGCCAAAACTCACTGACTATGAACCCATTGAATCAGAAGACCCACTTCCACTGTTAGCGAAAGCAGAAGATTGGCTGCGAACAACTGCAGGTGAAGCAGGCGTTGATCCATCACTGCTTCACCCTGACACACCAGTCACAAGAGAAGCGAACACAATGCCAGGATGGGCGGGTTCATGTTGGTATGCAATTCGCTTCTGCAGTCCTCACGACAATGCTCGTTTTGTTGACAAGGAAGCAGAAAAGTATTGGATGGGCGATGGCGTCGATTTATACATTGGCGGTGCAGAGCACGCGGTCTTACACTTGCTTTACGCAAGGTTCTGGCACAAGATTTTGTTCGACTTAGGCGAGGTCTCCTCGAAAGAACCATTTACAAAATTATTCCACCAAGGTCTTTTGACAAGTTATGCATATCAACGAGCAAACAAATCGCTAGTTCCTATGCATCAAGTGGAAGAACGCGGAGATGTCTTTGTTGACATAGAAACTGGCGAAGAAGTCGAGCGAGTCATTGCAAAAATGAGCAAATCTCTGCGAAACGTCGTTAATCCTGATGATGTGATTGAAGAGTATGGCGCAGACACGCTTCGGCTCTATGAAATGTACATGGGACCACTCGAAGCGAGCGCACCTTGGAACACTCGCGACATTGTTGGAGTCCATCGATTCCTCCAAAGAGTTTGGCGACTTGGGATCGATGAGCAAACTGGCGAGTTAAGAAGTGACTTGGCAGATGAGCCCAATGACGCCGTCGAACGCTCGCTCCATGTGACAATCGCAAAAGTCACTGACGACATTCCCAACTTAAGTTACAACACTGCGATTGCTTCAATGATTGAATTTGTTAACACAGCGACTTCAGAGGGTTCTGTCACAAGAGACCAACTCGCGCGCTTTGCATGCTTACTCTCTCCGTTTGCGCCGCACATTGCTGAAGAACTGCATGCGAAACTTGGCAATGACACAAGCATTACTTTTGAAGCATGGCCTTCATTTAATGAAGCGATGCTCACGAGTGATGTCATCGAACTGCCAGTGCAGATTATGGGGAAAGTTCGCGGTAAGATTGAAGTGCCCGCTGATGCGTCGCAAGAAGATATCGAAACACTCGCAGTTCAAGATGAGCACATTGCTTCCCTCATAGAAGGGAAAACCATACGAAAGATCATTGTTGTCCCCAAACAAATCGTCAACATTGTCGCAAACTAAATGAATCACGAATTTGACATCCTAGCATTTGCGGGACTTTCAGCTGATTCCTCTTGGGTTCTTGATGAACCAGTCGTCACTGAGTTCAGAATCATTTTCACAGAAGAAACGTTTGCACCAGAAGAAATCGCAAAAGCAATTGCGAACTTTGCAGAAGAACCCATCGATGTTGAATGGGTCGAGGAAACGCCTTGGGCGATTCGCGTGCGTGTTCCTTCACTTCCGACTGACGTCATTCTTTGGGAAGAAGAACTTTCAGAAGAGATTAAATTACAGCAAACAGTTACATCTGGTTCAATGCTTGCGATGCAAACAAAACTGCACCCTGCAGACCCGCTCACACACTTCACAAATCTCATGCGACTCTTTGGCTCGCTTCCATTTGGTGTGCATTCAATTTGTGATGTCCCAACTGGAAGGTGGTATCCCAAGAATGTCATTGAAGACTTGTTCTTCCAAGAAGTTGATGCGCCAGAAGAAGTACTGTGGCTTACTAGACTTATTGAAGCGCCAGAAGATGTTGAACCAGAAGAGCGTTGGGCTTGGATTTCAACACATGGTCTAGAGCGATGCGGGAAAGTTGAACTTGAAATGCTTGGGGTCCCTGCAGTGCTATCAACAGAAGGCGTGCATTGCGTGGATGGACTTGCAGCGCTTACACTTGAACAAGATCTTCCGCAGGTTGGACAGGGCTTTACAATCGGTCATGGATTGAATCTCTCACTCATCGAAGTGCCTGAAGCACTCAAAATGCTTGGGAAGGACATGCCGGGGCATGATGAACGCCACTTTAGAAGTGCAGTGCTTACTTCGGAAAACCACTCCCTTCTCTGCCCGCTTCAAACGCTCGAACTGTTGCGTTCTTCCCAAACTGCGATTGCAAAAACGAGCCGTTCAACAAACCGGCGACGCTCACTTGCCCACCAAAACTGGGATGCATTCCTTGAAGTTGCGAAAAGTGTCGGGCAAGGCGACCACGCCGCTTGCATGGTCCAAGTGCCTTGGGCAAACAATGAGGAATCGGATGCGCCTCGAGAGTATCTCTGGTTTACAGTTGACTCCGTTAATGAACAAAACATTGAAACAACCCTTGCACATCAGCCACATGTTGTTGACACACTTAACCAAGGGCATCAAGAAACATTTGTGCGCGATGACATTACCGACTGGGTTGTACTTACGCCAGTTGGACCCCTAGGTCCAAGTGATATGGAATCAATCGAACTCTTTACTGAGCAAATACAAAGTTAACGATTGGAACCAAGATGCCGCCAACCATCAAAATTGCAAGCAAAATTGCAAGCATTTTAAAAAATCGATGCATCACACTTGGTCGATATGGTTCATCTGAACCCTCTGGGCTTAACTCATCCCAATCAATATCGATTGAATGCCCTTTGTTTTCGTGCAAAATTTGTTTCGCTCGTTCAACATCATCTCTTGCGACTTGAAGTGGCACGCCGCTTGTTCCACCACTAAGAGGAACGCCAATACCAATCGTTGGTGTTGCAAACACAAACGCTTCGATCCCATTGTCCTTTAACACAATGGCAAGGACATTCGCTTCAAACTCTGTTGCTGGCGTGATGATTGTGACAAGATCTTCGCTCATGCAAAACTATCCTCTCCCTCTCTTGGTGGTTGAATCACTTCAATCACTCTGTCAATGCGAGGTGTAAGCCACTTTACTTTTTGCTCGACCATTTTTAAAAAGGATGAACCAGAAATTGTTCCAAACTTGCCATGCTGTTGAATTGGGACAATGCTTTCAACAATCAACGCTTCAATCATCAGATGCGGAACGATTGCGAGTTCCGATACAAGTAGCGGATGCTGCGTAAACTGATTATAGGATTGAACCATTGAGCGAATTGTTCTACCTCGGAAGCCCTCGCCCCACGATTCAATCTTTTCAAGTTCACCCATTCGCATTGAAAACTGTAACGCGCCATTTGCAATATCAGTAATGCGGGGGTTGTAACGGATTGAATCGAAATCAATCACCGCAATGATTTCGTCATCTTTATAAAGCATATTCCCTGGATGCCAATCTCCATGCACAACACACTGGGGAAGTGAAGTCAGTTCTACTCTCTCTACAGTTTCATAGGATTGTTGGTATGCATGAGCCAGAAAATCAATCGTTTGGTCGAATCCACTTAACTGGGATTCGCTCTCATGAGATTTGAGCACGCCTTTTAACTCTTCAAGCACTTCGTACACTCTAGAACCAACGTGATACGTTCTTCGTTGCATCGATGGCTCTTTTGGATATGTTCTTAACAAGTCATGAAAATGCGCCAGTACGCGGCCTGCCTCTGCCGCCTGTGGGTTTGTTTTATCAAAACGTGAACCCTGAATGTATTTGAAAAGTTCATACACTCTGCCTTCGTGTTCAACGATTGTCTCACCATCGATGGTATGAATAAGGCCGGCAACAGGGAACCTGTGACCAGCAAGTTGTTCTTGCACGCTGTGTGCGATTACGACTTGCTCAAGTGCGTCTTTGCCAAGCGCTCTTCTCTTTAAAAGGAAGCGACCAACACTTGTATTCACGATTAACTTTGGAGACTGCCGAGAACCACCGCGATAATCAAGAATTCTGTCGATCGCGCCAATCTCAAATCGACTTAAGACAGTTGCAAGGTCTTGCTCCTTGATTTCTTCAATAACTTCAGCCTTCGAATGAGGCCCGATGCGGGGCATCTTATTAAGTTGGTCTTTTTGATTAGGCGTTAACGACACGACTGCATTTTATTCTGCATTTTGGACTTGTTCTTTAATCCTATCGATTGCACCCTTGATTTCAACAATTCTTCGGCTAGTTTCGCCGTCAAGGCATTTACTTGCAATGGTATTCGCTTCTCTGAGCATCTCTTGGGCAAGAAAATCGAGCGTTCTGCCGACCGGTTCGCCGTCAAGTCTGCTTGACAACTCATCAAATTGTTTCAAGTGTCCATCGAGTCTTTTGATTTCTTCAGCGATGTCTGTCTTTTCAGAAAAGACTGCAACTTCTTTGATGACGTCTTCTGCAGCAACGCTCTTGCCGATTTCTTCAAGGAGTGATTCCATACGTTGCTTGAGCCTTGTTTCGTAATCAGCAACTATTTCAGGCGCTCGTTGTTTGATGAATTTGAGATGTTCCCGGATAGTGACAAGTTGTTGATCTAAATCAGATTTTAACGCTTTGCCTTCAGTCGTTCGCATTTCGACAACACCACTACATGCTTCATCAATGAGTTCAAGTACATTTGGTTTGACGTGAGTGACAAGTGCCTCAGATTGATCTTGGATCAGCACACCCGGAAGTGAGAGTAAGCGAGCAGCATCAATTGATAAATCTGCATCCACACTCTTCAGTTGAGCAACATAGGACTTCAATGCGTCAGTGTTAATCGTTGCCGCTGCTTTTTCAGAGGTGTCTGAAAACTTTAGCGTAACGGTAACGCTACCCCGCGTGATGTATGAAGTAATACGCTGTTCTATCTCGGTCTCTAGCCCTTGAAGAACTTCAGGAATGCGAAAGTTGCTTTTGTAAAACTTATTGTTGACCGTGCGAATTTCTACATGCAACAGTACGCCATCGCGCATGGACGATGCGCTGCCAAAACCGGTCATTGACCTGAGCATTACTCAGTCTCGCTTGCTGGTGTCGTTGTGTCTGCTGGTTCTACTGCTTCGATAGCGGTACCATCGCTTGTTGCTGATGTTAATCCTGCACGACTATCGACTAGGTTTAGTGAAACTGCCAATCCTAGGAAGAGGATAAATGCGATCACGGTCATGTACGTCAACGCATCACCAACTCGACCGCCAAACACTGTGTCTGTTCCGCCGCCACCTGCACCACCAAATGCTGATGCAAGCCCACCGCCTTGTGGTCTTTGAACCAGGATGATGAGAATCATTGCCACTGAGATGACAATGAGAAGTACTGTTAGGATGAGAAATGTATTATTCATAATGTTTTCCAGTTCGGATTTTTACAGGTGGAAATTATAGCGAAGCCTCAATGATTGCATTGAATGAATCTGCTGAAAGTGACGCGCCTCCAACAAGGGCACCATCAATATCTGGGCATGCAAAGAGGTCTATAGCATTTTCAGGCTTCACAGAACCGCCATACTGAATGCAAATATTGTTTGAAACATCACTCCCATGAAGACTTTCGATGTGTGCTCGAATCGCCGAATGGACTTCTTGAGCGTCTTCTGGGCTTGCGGAATGGCCCGTTCCAATTGCCCACACTGGTTCATAAGCAATGACGACATTCGCCATGACGTCTATTGAAATGCCATCAAGCCCTTTAGAAAGCTGATTGCAGACAACGTCAAGCGTGTTACCGGCATTTCGCTCATCAATTGTTTCACCTACACAGAGCGTAACGGCTAACCCTGAATCAAGCGCTCGTTTCGTTTTTTGGCCAACAAGTTCATCTGTTTCGCCAATGATGTGCCTTCGCTCGCTGTGACCAGTCAGCACCATCGAAGCGCCAACATCTGTGAGCATATTGGCACTGACTTCGCCAGTGAAAGCGCCTTCTTCCTCAACCCATAGATTCTGTGCACCACATTGAACGTGAGAAGTTGCAGTTATTGATTCTATGGCTTGTAGATAGGGAAATGGCGGATACAACACAACATGAGCACCTATTGGTGCTCCATCAGTTGAGATTGAGTCAACGAAATCAACGACATCACTTGCAAGCTTCATGCCTGACGCCAAGTCAGTATGCATCTTCCAGTTTCCGCCAATAATTGGTGTCCGATTCGTCATGGGAACAACGCAGGATACCAGAAACCGTTGCCTTCCTCACATACCCACCCCTTAAGGGTACAATTTGTCATTCTTATACGAACGTACCTTTTACATGACTAAACCAGTGACGAAACAAAGCTCAGAAATCAGAAAAGACTTCATCGCGTTTTTTAGGGATAAATGCGGGCATAGCGAAGTGGCTTCAAGTAGCGTCATCCCACATGATGATCCTACCCTACTCTTTACAAATGCAGGAATGAACCAATTCAAGGACGTTTTTCTTGGATTAGGCAAGCGCGAGTACACCCGAGCTGTTGATACGCAAAAGTGCATCAGAGCTGGCGGCAAGCACAATGATTTAGAAGATGTCGGGACAGACACGTACCACCATACTTTCTTTGAAATGCTTGGCAACTGGTCGTTTGGCGATTACTTCAAAGCTGAAGCGATTCAGTGGGCGTGGGAACTCTTCACCGACGTTTGGGGTTTAGATAAATCGCGTCTTTATGTCACCGTCTTTGAAGGCAATGAAGACGACGGGCTTGAAGCAGATATCGAGACTGAATCGTTATGGAAAGAACTTACTGACATTGACCCCAGTCACATCACAAGATGGGGAAAGAAAGACAACTTCTGGGAGATGGGTGACACTGGTCCATGTGGGCCGTGTTGCGAACTCCATTACGATTCGACACCTGATGGTAATGGCGGTCACCTCGTTAACCTTGATGACCCAAACGTTATTGAACTCTGGAATCTCGTTTTCATTCAATTCAACCGGGGTGAAGATGGTTCACTTACGCCACTACCCAATCAACATGTTGACACCGGCATGGGTTTTGAACGTATCACTCGAGTGTTGCAGGGCAAAACAAGTAACTATGACACCGATTTATGGACCCCAATCTTTGAACGCATTCAATCTTTAACTGGTGCTGCCCCTTATGCTGGGTCACTCGATGCACACATTGACATTGCGTACCGCGTCATTGCTGACCACATTCGCTGTTTAGTAGTAGCGCTCGCAGATGGTGGACGCGCTGGGGCTGCAGGCAGAGAGTATGTGCTTCGTAGGATTTTGCGACGCGCAGTTCGACACGCTCGTCAAACATTTGGTGTCCATGAACCTTTCTTATGTAACGTTGTTCCTGCAGTTGTTGAAACCCTTGGGGAGACATTTCCAGAAATCGCAAATCAACAAACACACATCGAATCGCTCATAAAGGACGAAGAGTTCAGTTTCCTAAAAACACTTGACCGTGGTCTAGAGTTGTTTGACAAGGCGGTCTCTGAAGGTGATGGAATAACAATCGATGCAAAGAATGCTTTTGAACTTCATGACACATTCGGATTCCCCATTGACTTAACTGAAGTCATGGCAGAAGAACGCGGGCTCGTTGTCGACCGCTCTGGTTATGAACAACTCATGGAAGAAGCGAGAGAAACTTCACGGGCAACTTCTGCAACCGAAAGAAAGATGAACATTCCGCCAGATGTGCTCTCTCAACTCGAAGAGAATGGCGTTCTACCAAGTGATGACTCGTTTAAACACGTGTCGAACTCACACGCAACCACTGTGCTTGCTATATGGGATGGCCAAACATTGTGCGATTCAGTGAATGAAAAGCAATCTGTTGGTGTCATTCTTAAGGAAACGCCCTTTTATGCTGAGGCTGGGGGTCAAGTTGGCGACAGAGGCGCACTTGTGAAAGGCGAAAACACTTTCGTTGTTCACAATACGCACAAGCAAGGCGATTACATTCTGCACATTGGTGAGTGTCATAGCGGTTCTATGACTTGTGGAATGGATGTTGAAGCAACTGTGTGTAGTGAATTGCGAGATCAGACTGAGAAGAATCACACAACAACGCACCTATTGAATCATTCGCTTCGTCATGTTCTTGGCGAAGATGTGCATCAAAGAGGATCGCTCGTTGATGAAGAAAAACTCCGCTTTGACTTTTCACACGGTCACGCTGTCACCGATAAGCAGTTGCACGCTATTGAACAAGAAGTCAACGGCGCAATCGAAGCTGACTTAGCAGTCCATGCAAAAGTTGTCCCCCTTGATGATGCGATGCGTATTTGTGGCCTTCGCGCAGTCTTTGGCGAACGATATCCAGACCCCGTTCGCGTTGTTTCCATTGGGGAGCCGGTTGACCAATTGCTAGAAAATCCATCGAATCAAGAGTGGATGAATTACTCCATTGAGTTTTGTGGTGGCACGCACCTTCAAAGCAGCAAGCAAGCTGAGCATTTTGCAATCCTGCACGAACAAGCACTTGCTTCAGGTGTTAGAAGAATGACTGCTGTAACTGGAACTCGCGCAAAAGAAGTTCACAATGCAGGCTCGCAACTCATGCATGACATTGAAGGAGCAAAAGCCTTGCAGGGCGAATCGCTCGTCGAAGCGTATGGTGAACTTGTGAAGAAAGCAGAAGAAAGCGCACTGAGCCAAACTGCTCGTCACAGCATTCAAAAAGCATTGCAACAGTTGTTTGCTTCAGTAAAGAAAGTGCAAAAGAGCGCAGCGTCATCTTTAAAGGAAGGGGTACTTGAACTTGCAAGAGTACTTGCAGAGAGTGAAGATCACATCGTAGTAGGCGCACTTCAAACCGTTGACAAGGACTCAATCATGTCTGCACTTGATGCTGTTCGTTCAAAGAAGCCAGATGGCGCCGTCTTACTGTTAGGTCAAACAGAAGAGGGTAAAGTGCTCATCGCTGCGGGCGTGAGCAAGCCGATGATTGATGCTGGTTTGAAAGCCGGCGACTGGGTGAAAGAAGCCGCATCAGTTTGCGGTGGAGGTGGTGGCGGCAGACCCGATACCGCGCAGGCAGGCGGTAGAGATCCAAACAAGATTCCAGAGGCAGTAGAAGCAGCGAAACAATTCGCAATGGAGCGTGCATCATGAGTGAAGAACATAACATCAAGAAGAGCGAGTCGGAAGCGCAAAAGGGCATACCAACACTTGTGACCCCTCTATCCACAATTGCAACTCAAGTTGGCGAGCATGTCTTGTCAGCCATTCATAACAACGAAGAAACTGTTGCTGTCATCACGACAGTGACTGGTTCAAAACAAGGCCCACAAGTCATCTCTATTCCCCTGACTGCTGAACACATGCAACAAGTCCATGTGCTCATGAATGAGATTCATGCTTCAGATGAACCAGAAAGAGTCCCTTGCGTTGGTTTTCATTGTTATGTTGAAACTGAAGATGAAAAAGAAAATTCTTAAGCCAACTCCTCCCCTTCAAGTTAGTATGTCGCTATGAATACCTTGTACGAAATCTCAATTGCACAGTGGTCGCTCCACAAAGCGTTCTTTGCTGGATATCTTCAACCAATTGACTTCCCGAGAATTTCTAAAGAACAATTCGGAATTAGCGCAGTTGAATACGTCAACTCCTTCTTCCCAGACAGACAACCAAAACCGGAGTTCATGAAAGAACTCAAAAAACGTTGCAGCGATTTAGATGTTAAGAGTTTGCTCATCATGTGTGATGGCGAGGGGAACTTGGGCGATCCTGATGAAAACGCTCGCACAAAAGCAATCGAAAATCATTACAAGTGGATTGATGCTGCTGTTGAACTCGGATGTCATTCCATCCGTGTCAACGCTCAATCAAGTGGCTCATATGACGAACAAATGAAACTTGCAGCGGACGGACTTGCTCGACTCACTGATCATGCTGCAAAACAAAACATCAATGTCATTGTTGAAAACCACGGCGGGCTCAGTTCTAACGGCGCGTGGCTTGCAGGCGTTATGAAGATGGTAAACAAACCACGATGTGGCACGCTGCCAGATTTTGGCAACTTCATTTTGGACTGGGGCACAAGAGAAATGTACGACCGGTATACAGGTGTCACTGAACTCATGCCTTATGCAAAAGCAGTGAGTGCAAAGTCTCATGACTTTGACGGCGATGGTAACGAAATTCATACCAACTATGAAAAGATGATTAGCATTGTTCTTGATGCTGGTTATCGTGGCTACATTGGCATCGAATACGAAGGGGGAAATGTCGGCGAGTTTGAAGGCATCATTCGCACAAAAGATTTGCTCGAACGAATTCGTACGCAACGCGAGGAGCAATAAAGAATGAAGGCCGCTGCAGTCCTTTGCGAAGGAACCCCTGTTGCATCGAATATTGATGTTGTTGAATGGGATGCAATTGAACCTCAGCCTCATGAAGTCCTTGTAAAAACAGAGGCTTCTTCATTAAACCATTTAGACTTGTGGGTTGGCATTGGCATGCCCGGTCTCAACTTGTCGTACCCTCGCATCAGCGGTTCAGATGGTTGTGGAATCGTTGAAGCAGTTGGCAGTGACGTTGACAGCGGGATCGTTGGCAAACGAGTATTGCTAAATGCCGCTGTAAAACAACACAACAATCAACCATTTGTTCCCGATGACATCCGTATGATTGGTGAACATGACAATGGCGCAAACGCGGAGTACTTTACTGCGCCTCGTGAGAACGTCATTGAAGTTGGTGATGTTGATGCTATAACTGCATCTGCATTTGGCTTGACACACTTAACTGCGTGGCGAATGCTCATGACAAAAGCAAACTTGCAGCGTGGGCAGACTGTACTCATTACAGGCATTGGCGGTGGTGTTGCGCTTGCTGCATTAAACATCTGTAACTACTTCGATTGCACAACCATCGTGACATCGAGGCACGAATGGAAGTTAGAAAAGGCAACAGAACTTGGCGCTACGCACTGTGTTCTTGATGAGGGTGAAGATTGGTCACGAACTGTTCGCGGTTTGACAGAAAAACAGGGTGCCCACATTTGCGTTGATTCGATAGGCGGTCCAGTGCATCATCCTTGTATCAAATCTCTAGCGCGAGGCGGTGTTCTTGTGACGTGTGGTTGTACTGCTGGTCCTGCACCGAAAACTGACTTGGCTCGCATCTTCTGGAATCAGTTGTCTGTGATGGGCTCAACGATGGGCGACATGGAAGAGTTTGCGGGCGTTTTAGAACTTCTTGCAAATGGCGTGACCCCTGTGATTGATTCTGTGTACCCGTACACAGAAGCGAGCGATGCGTTCGCTCGACTAGAGTCTGGAGAACAGTTCGGCAAAATCGTCATCGACTGGTCTTCTTTGCATTAATACTGCAATCAGAAATTGAATACTTGTGAGGATGAGGGTTAGATTGATCTGATTTGGAGACAGTGTGATGATCCACACTTCAAAACTCAGCGAAGCCGAGGTTGAGATTTGAGATTTCTGACGCCAGCAAGATTGGCGGTCGCAAGACAATCGAAGCAGACGACCCTTAACGGGTCGCCGATGCAGCTTGACGAAGTAATCCGAGCTGCAGCAAGCCAGATTGAACAAAGATAACCCGAGTCCGAACGAAAAAAAACAACTGCCCCCATCTCCAATGAGGGCAGTTGCGGCTGAGTAATTTTGGCTGTCTTACAAGACAGTGTGTTTGCCGTCACCGTATCCATCCTTGGACAGGGAGGCAGTTTGCAAAGCTAGGCTTTGCTGTGATTAACCGTCAGTTATGCTGTACGACGGTTGAAAAGTGAAAGAACGATGACAAGTGCGATCAAGCCAACGAAGCCGCCAGCTGAGAATTCGCTTACAAGTGCCATCAAGCGTCCGACAACACCGCTGAACCAGCCAGCGCCGTCACCGAAGATGACTTGTACTAATACGCCTACGGCGATGAAGATAAGCATGAGGTCGATAAATCCCCAAGCCCATGATTTAATGGTATCTAGTGCATTTTTCATAAGAAGATCTCCTTAGTTTCCTAACCCAGCCTGTTGTGGCCAATAGCCATCCCTGACAATTTGGACCACAACGCGGGTCCTTGGGATTCACCATTTATCGGCATATGGTCCAAATTCACCACATTTTGCGACGCAATTGCATCAAAAAAAACCGCTCAATACGGCGTTAACTCATTGTTAATCATACGTTTACGGAATTTTGAGAATTTGTGATTTTATTGGTCATTTTCGCGTCATTTTGATGAAAATGAACCGCAAAATCGCTCTTGAATGAGGTCATGAACACCCTTTTCTACGGCATCAATTGGGGCTGTAGAATCGATAATGGCGTACTTTTCAGGCTCATGGTCTGCGAGTGAAAGGAATCCTTCTCGTACCTTTTTATGGAAAGACTGCCCTTTGAGTTCCATGCGGTCTAAGAGTGGATTGAGCCGTTTTGATGCTGTTTCACAATCGACATCAAAGATGATGGTGAGGTCTGGCCACTTTTCTTGGAGGGCGACTTCGCCAACTTGCTCAATCCAATGGACTGGCAAGCCACCTGCATACCCTTGATAGACGAGTGTTGCGCTGATAAACCTGTCAGCAACAACGATTTCACCCCGATCGAGTGCCGGAATCACTTCTTGTTCCATCAATTGAGCTCTTGAAGCCATATAAAGGAGCATTTCGCACGGAAGCGTCATTTCTACGTTCTTGGTTGCAAGCAATACTTCCCTGATTTGTTCACCAATGCTTGTGCCGCCAGGCTCTCTGACTTCTTTCACCGTAAGCCCTTGTGCCCTGCACCACTCGACAAATCGTGATATCTGTGTTGATTTTCCAGAGCCATCAGGACCATCAAAGACAATAAACTTGCCTTGTAGTGAAGTAGGATTGAAGCGAGACTCGCCCATGTGATGCACTATCGTGCACCTTGAGCGACTCCGCAAGGGGTGTAAGGGTTTACTATGCCGAATATGCTTGTTGAACTCTACGATGGGAAGCAAAAGAAGGGTACGTTTGAAGTTGATGTTGAAGAACAACCAACTACCGTCATCGTAGACCCGTCTGAGAGCGAACTGTTTTTAAATTGGGATTCAACGATTGATGATTCGAAGAGAATACGAGGGTGCATCGTGTGTGGGGGCGACTTATATAAGGAGCAAATGTTTCCTCAAGTCACGGGCATCGTGATTGTCCTTGCATTTGCAGGTGCAGTTGCAGGCATCCTTGGGCTCGTCACAACTTGGGTGATGCTTATCGCGATGAGCGTCGTCTTGATTTTGGATATATTGATTTTGTTTGTCGTGAAAACAAGACTCTCATGTTACTGTTGTAACACACGGCTCAGCCAAACGACCATCGCTCAATATCACAAGCATTGGGACCCTGACAAAGCAGCACAACTCAAAAGACAGTTAGAAGAGCCAAATGCCTAGGTGCATTGAAAAGTAAAGTGCTACGAGGAAGCAGACGCAGATTGCTGAAAACTTCACTGCTTCTTTGATTGAAAAAGTAAAGAATGACAAGATGCCAATCGTAAGCAATACATATTGCATGATTGACATAACGATCAGCCGTCCGATTCCGCTTTGTAACTGAATGACGCGAAGTGCTTCCACGCATAAAACAATGGCTAAGCAGCGCGTTGCGGTGAGCATGAGACCACCATACTCAACACGTTTCCTCCACGCTTCAATGCGAAGGGCAAGCAACAACAAAAGTGAAAGGGCGAGAACCCTACCGCACTCACGTGTAAGTTCGTATGCTGTTTCCGTTACGCCCACATGACCTGCGTCACCATAAAACCCTGTTGATCCAGAGAACAATCCTGAGAGTAACACGCCTGCTCCAATGGCTGCGCAGGTCACGGCAAGCCAAATGCCGCCTCTACCTTTCGGTGAAATGAACGCTACAGTTTTTTGATTATCTGACATGTCTGTGACCATCAGTGAGTACAGTACCCAAATATGAATGCCATGATTATCACAACACTCACTTTCCTTACTATCTTTTCGAGTGAGCCAATCACCCTATCAACCGGCGAAACGCTAAACGTGAAGATTCTTTCCCAAGATGAACATGAACTCGTTGTTGAACATGAAGTGCTTGGTGTAATGACAATCCCAACTCAACAAGTAACAACGCCTACATCAGTTACACATCAGCCAAGTGAGTCAGTAGATGTTCAAGATCAAGAGCAACCCGTTGAAACATCTTCACCATGGTCTCAGCGAGTGACGCTTGGTTTTGGTTACCAACAGAGTCAATTCAACAGCATGGACATCAGCACTGCATATCACGCTGAGAAAAGTGAGGGCGACAACACGGTTGCCATTGATTTGAGTTACCGGTTCTCTGAAAGTGAAGATGTACGAACAACAAACTGGCTTTCCTCATCGATTGCAAACACATGGCACAGCAAGCAAGCAGGTTGGGATGTTTTTACAACATTGAAATTTGACTGGTCAGAGTTTCAATCATGGGACCAACGGTTGATTGCGGATGGTGGTTTTGAGTTTCAATTGTGGAGTAATGATGAAATTGATAGCCCTGCAATCCTGAGTGGCAGAGTCGGTTTAGGCGCACGGCAAGAATTTCAATCGATTAACGAAGACCTCATCCCCGAGGGTCTCTTTGGTTTGAAATATCAATGGAAGATTAACGAATCCCAATCACTCACCGCAGATTCAACTTGGTTCCCAGACTTAAACGATTCTGGAAACTACCGTGTCGTGACAAATGCGAATTGGAATATGCGGCTCGAGTCCATTGAAAACCTGAGACTCTCGATCGGCTTACACCACGAATATGACTCGATTGTTGCAAGTGGCATCAAGAACGATTTTCTTCATGTGACTGCAGGGATTGAGTACGCTTTTTAGGTCAAAAACGGTGTTTTTTGAGCGTTTTGAGATTATTTGAACCTGAATCAAAAAAAAAGTCCGAATTCGTTGACCATTATCGGTTCACGCGCATAGTAGTAGTAATGACTTTGAAACCAAGACAAGAACGGTTGATGAAACAACTTCGCGAGCAAGAAGGAAATGCTCGAGTCGTTGCTGTCGAATTGTCACCTTTGGCTAGAGGTCGACATGCATTTGCAGCACTTTGTTGTGGCAATTGGAATGCATGTGCAATGAACCTTTACTTTGCAATGACGACTACATGTACTGGCATCGCGAAGAAATTAGCGGGAGCTAACAGGAACTAACGAGATTACTCAATCTAACCTGAAACGCCCCCGCTCAAAAAAGCGGGGTTTTTTATTGAATAACGAACTAGACATGATGAACGAACACGAAAATCCAAACGACACACGGCAATGGAATGACGAGCCATCACTTGCTGGACTTGTAAAGCCATTGCGCATCCGTTTGACTGAAACCACAGAGGGTTGGAAGGTCGAACTTTCTTCACTCTCACCTGGCGATGCCATGATGGCATTGGCTCGGGAAGATTTGCTAGAGGATTCGACCATCCTCTGTGGTACGGGTGCTAAAGATTGGGTTGCGTGCATCAATGGTCCAGTTGAAGTCAGTGACGCAGATGCAATTTTGAATGAAGTCAATAACTCTGATCTACCACTCGTTGCTGACTTCCGAATGCAATCCGTCATTACCGCAACAGAGCATGAAGGTGTATCAGCACATGTACGTGATTATGATGAAGCCCTTCTGTTGATTGCAAGCGCACTTGCTCAGTATGTAGGATCAATCATGAAAGCAAGCGTTTCTCTTCCTGACTTAGGATTGGTTGACGCTCTTCTAGAACAAAGTGACTTACTTTCAATCAAACCGATTGAAACAGAAGTGTATTCAACCTTCATTGATATTGGAATCTCGGCATCTGACGGTTCAGTTCCAGCATCGATGGCTGCGATTTATGACATTTATTCAGATTCGTGGCATTGTGATTAATAACATGTGTGTGTAGCCGCGTTGGCTATGCATGTCCCTCCTCCTTGATGTGCACAGGGTGAGCAAACTGCTCACCCTGTGCTGTATCATGACACCATGATTAGTACGCTTGGAAGTGTGGTCTCTCGAATTATGGAGCGAATTGTTCCTGATCCGTTTGTTATTGCCATTTTGCTCACATTGCTCACTGCTATCGCATCTCTCATATGGGGCGACTATGGTGGCGACTCACAGTTTGGTGGCCTCATCGATGCGTGGAGCAATAGCCAATCTGGCTTATGGGCGCTTCTTGCCTTTGCAATGCAAATGTGCCTCATTCTGGTGACCGGTTACGCACTTGCCACAACCGCACTTGTCAGACGTTGCATTGACTCAATCGCGGACATTCCCAAATCGACTGCAAGCGCTGCAGCAATCGTTGGATTCATTGCTTGTGTTGCAGGACTCGTGAATTGGGGGCTCGGATTGATTGTTGGCGCTCTGCTTGCGCGAGAAGTTGGATTTTCATTGCAACGCAGGAACATCCCTTGCCATTATCCGCTCATTGCTGCAGCCGGCTTTATGGGCTTACTTGTTTGGCATGGCGGACTCAGTGGTTCTGCCCCCCTTTCCATGACAACTGAATCAGGCGCAGCAAAAGTGATTCCTGAGCAGTACCTAGGTTCAATCGAAACAGTGCTGTTAAGTGATTCAATTGGCTCATCTCTGAACTTTGTTGTGAGTGGTGGGCTGCTCATGCTCGCACCACTTGTGCTGTTTTTTCTCGCACCAAAAGATGTGAACTCGTTCAAACCAATAAGCGTCTTTAAAGTAGATTCGGGTGACGCAGAGCCAATAGAAAAGCAGCATGATTCAATACCTGACAAACTCAATCATTCAACTGTCATTTCGCTTTGTATTGCCCTGCCGCTTTTTGTTGCACTTGGCAGGCATGTCATTGAGCATGGTCTCAACAAAGTTGGATTGAATCAAATCATCATGTTCATGCTCTCCCTTGGTGTGCTACTTCATCAGTCGCCGCTGAGGTACATGGAGGCAGCATGCAAAGGTGCGACTGGGTGCGCTGGCATCATGATTCAGTTTCCGCTTTATGCAGGCATCATGGCGATGATGGCGGCATCAGGATTGATGGCAGAACTCACTGAGGTGTTTGTTGCAAACAGTACATCAGACACTATGCCAATCCTTACGATGATTTCCGCAGGTATTGTGAACCTCTTTGTGCCAAGTGGAGGCGGCCAGTGGGCGATTCAAGCTCCAGTTGCACTTGAAAGCGGCATGCAACTTGGCATTGCTCCTGGCAAAATGGTGATGGCTGTTGCATATGGTGATCAACTCACAAACATGCTTCAGCCATTCTGGGCACTGCCATTACTTGCAATTACTGGCGTCAGGGCAAGAGATATTGTTGGGTATACAGCAGTCGTCATGTTTGCTGCGTTCGTTTGGATTACGATTGGATTGCTCTTTGCTGGATAACGCATGTCAATAGTCACACAACAATATAAAAATGGCGTCGCAACCATCACGCTCAATAAGCCAGAAATGCGCAACGCTCTTTCCGTTGAGATGTTTGATGTGATTGAACGTTCTTTAAGTGAATTGAATCCAGACACCCGCGTTGTGCTTTTGCAAGGCGAAGGTGATGTGTTCTGTTCAGGCTTTGACATGAAAGCGTGCACAAATGATATTGCGCTTCTCGAAATGTTCATTCTTCGTTTAAGTGGGCTCATCAAACAACTCAAGCGTTTGAAGCAACCCGTTGTTGTCGCCGCACATGGTGCTGCAATTGCAGGCGGATGTGCAATGCTCACTGCGTGCGACTTTATTGTTGGATCACTCGATGGCAAATATGGTTATCCAGTCCACCTGCTTGGTATTACGCCAGCCGTCACCATTCCAACGCTGTTTCAACGAGTAGGTGAAGGGAAAGCAAGAGCGCTTCTCATGAGTGGACAAATTTTGCGGGGCCGCGATGCGGTAGACATCGGGCTCTTGACGCACGCTGCAAACGATGATGAACGTGCGAAGGAACTCGCTCGCCAACTAGCTGAGGAACTTGCGAAGAAACCGCCCCACGTAATGCAAGTTACCAAGCAGTGGCTCAATGAACTTGATGGCTCGTGTAGTGACAAATTATTTGACAGAGTCGCAAGTGAAACTGCAACTGCAGCCACCGATGAAACGGAAGAACGCTTAAAGCGTCAATGGAGTTCGTAAGTTAAACGCCTTGCAACTCTTTAGCAGTCGAGCCATCGACCAAATCGCTATGGCATGATGCCTTGCCTTTGTCTGCGCCCATCTTTGATGCAAGTTTATGGACTTCTTCGGGTGAAAGCCCGCCGCGTTGTTCAAGAATTTCTTGCTGTTCAACGGTGAGTGCAGCAGAAACTTTTGGTTTATCCCACGCATAGTTCTCATCTTTGCCTGAAGCAAACTCTTGAATCTCTTTACTGATGCGAACGCTACACCAATCATGGCCACACATTGCACAGAAGTCTGTGTCAACATCGAGATCTTCATCGTGCATTGCTCGCGCAAAGTCTGGGTCGAAACTCAGTTCAAAGTGTTTTTGCCAATTGAGTGCAGCACGCGCTTTGGTGAGTTCATCATCTTGATTTCGCGTGCCCGGTATGCCAAGTGCAACATCGCCAGCATGTGCAGCAATCTTGTATGCAATGCATCCTTGCTTGACATCATCTTTCTTCGGTAACCCAAGATGTTCCTTTGGCGTGACATAACAGAGCATTGATGCGCCGTGATACGCGGCTGCTGTTGCGCCAATGCAACTTGTGATGTGGTCATATCCTGGGAAAATATCAGTGACGAGCGGACCAAGAACGTAAAACGGCGCGCCATGACAGAGCGTTCGTTGCAACTTCATGTTGTATTCAATTTGGTCAAATGAAACGTGCCCAGGTCCTTCGACCATGACTTGCACGCCTTTTGCCCAAGCACGCTCTGTAAGTTCACCAAGCACTTCAAGTTCTCTGAGTTGTGCTTCATCCGTTGCGTCAGCGAGTCCACCCGGTCTTAAACCGTCACCAAGTGAGAATGATACGTCGTATTGCCGCATCAAATCGCAGATGTCATCGAAGCAGTCATACATTGGGTTTTGCTTGTTGTGGTGAATCATCCATTTTGCAAGTAGAGATCCGCCTCTTGAAACGATGCCAATGAGCCGGTCCTTAATAAACGGAAGATGCTCTTTAAGAACGCCAGCATGAATCGTAAAGTAGTCGACGCCTTGCTTCGCTTGATTCTCAAGTTCGGTGAGGATGATTTCAGGTGTTAAATCTTCAATCTTTCGACCTATGATCATTGAGTACACTGGGACCGTTCCGATTGGAACCGTTGACTCGCCGATGATTGCGCTTCGACATGCATTTAAGTCCCCGCCGGTAGACAAGTCCATCACCGTGTCAGCGCCCCATTTGACTGACCAATGCAGTTTTTCAAGTTCTTGTTCGATGCCAGAAGACACTGGTGATGCGCCCATGTTTGCATTGACTTTTGTCAGTGACGCCCTACCAATTGCCATTGGGTCTAAGTTCATCTTTAAGTGATTGATGTTTGCCGGAATAATCAAGCGGCCTGATGCAACTTCATCGCGAACTTGCTCCGCCGTTAGGTGCGGCTCACGTTCTGCAACCCGAATCATTTCAGGAGTAATCGTTCCAACTCTTGCATGCTCAAGTTGAGTCAGCGGTGTTGCGTGCGGCGCAGGATTAAAATCCCATGCAGTTAATGTTGAGGGCTCTGGCATTCCGGGCGTATCAGGTGATGAAAAAGTCGTTGCACCACCGATATTCTGTTTCAGAGCAAAACTGCCAGGACCCGTTCCCTGTTTTTCACTTGAAGGATGATTTGCGCCATGCATTGGCAAGACGTGTGATTGAGTTCCAATAGTTTGCTCTGGTTGCGTCATGCAAAGTATTGTACCTCCGGTACAATCAGGAGTGAAAATGAACCGTTTGACTTTCTTTTTAATTTGTGTCTTCTTTGTAGCAAGTGGTTGCTCTTCAAAGCAAGTCATGACTTTTCCCCAACGAACGCTTGAAACTGCTGGGCCAATAGCAGTCGATGTCCAATCGTTTGCTGGCGATGTCACCGTCATCGTTGATGAGTCGCTTCAAAACGCCACGATTGATGTCGTTCAGCGAATTGAAGCGTACCCAGAACATGAAGAGCCAGTCAAGCAAATCGATTGGACGACTAGCATTGACCAGTCATCGTCAGGTGAAATACTGATGCTGAAACTGACCTGTGATTCAAACCCACTTCAAACTGTCTTTGCAGATGCTGTCGTAAGGGCGCCAATGATTGACAATGTCACCATTCGAACAAAAAAGGGAGATGTTGATGTGTTTGGTGTGACGGGGACACTTGAAATCAAGACCAGTGATGGCGATGTTCTTGTCGCGACGCCCCTGCCAATGAATGAGCAAGTCACAATTGAAACGGTACGGGGGGACATTCGTTACCGTGTTCGCGAAGAATCGGCTGGGAAGATTGACTTAACCGCTGTGAGTGGGACGACGGCGTTCAATATGCGGTTTGGTGAAGGCGTCATACTTCCGGGTTCAACCGGTGAAAAGTTAAGGGCTTCCTTTAACCATGGGCAGAATGATGTCGTCATGAGAACGGTCGAAGGTGACATTACAGTAGATATCGTTCAAAACCCAATCGGCGACATGCCTCCGTTTGAGTTTAAGTGGCCGTTGTGGCAATAATTGATGGCTGGGCAACGAGAACTACACGACCACTTTTTTAAGGAAGCCAAACGCAATGGTTTCCGAAGTCGTGCAGCGTACAAGTTGTCCGAAATTGACGACAAACGCAAGATTTTTTCAAAGGGTGATACCGTCCTTGATTTAGGGGCTGCACCAGGAAGTTGGATACAAGTCGCTTCCAAACGAGTCGGAAAGAAAGGCGTCGTCATCGGTGTTGACTTACAAGAGATTGATGCCTTTGATGATTCGCAGATTCACACACTAGTCTGCGATGTCAATGAACTCGAGATTGAGATGATGCGTGAGTTTCTCCCGCGAGATACACAATCGTTCGATGTCATCATGAGCGACATGGCACCAAAGACAACTGGCAACCGAACGATTGACCATCACGGTTCAATGCGACTTTGTCACAAAGCAATCGATTTGTCTGCAAAGCTTTTGAAACCAGATGGGCATCTTGTGATGAAACTGTTAGAAGGCGAGGCATATCCTGAACTTCTCCAGCGAGCCGGTGAATGTTTTGAGATTGCAAAGGGGTTTAAGCCAAAAGCATCGAGAGCAATTTCGACAGAACTCTTTCTTGTCTGCAAACATCGCAAGGAACACATGCCAGTTCCTGAGCAAGTTGCCCCCACTCCACCAACCGGAGGCTGGTAAAGAGTCAGACCATTTTTGCGCCGGCGTCGAAGGCCTGCCGCATGATTCGTTCTGCTGTGCGGATTGCCATTGAGCCCGCTTCTGCGTCAATGTCTGGGTTGCGACCAGTCCTCAATGCATCAAGGAAGTCCTCTGCTTGAAGTGTCAACGCGTCAGCATCGCCAACATGTACTTCTTCAACTTCGACGAGGTCAACGTAATCGATTGATGATAAGTCCTCGCCAGAAGCAAGGCGCGTTCTTAAGTCAAGCAACTGCGCTTCGTTTGCTTTCTTTTGAATGATGGTGACAGATCGTTTAACGAAGTCTGCTGAAATGTAGGCGTCTTCGCTCATGATTCTCAGTTTGCGTTCTGTTTTCAGTGCAAGCCGGCTTGATGTCACGTTCGCAGTGCATGATTGGCCGTCGCTTCCTGAGGGGAACTCAAGACGGGCGTTACACATGTCTTCTGCTTCTCCAAGCACGCACACCGCGTTTGCATGAATGTCGAGCGGTTCTTGCCCTAGAAGCATCGTGAGCAAATCAAGGTCATGAATCATCATGTCAAGAACGACGCCGACATCAGTCGAGCGGAATGTCATTGGGCTAATGCGAACCATGTCAATAAAGCGAGGGTTGAGCCCTTCGATGGACGCAATTGCTTGCATGACTGGGTCATACCGAACGACATGTCCAACTTGCAAAAGCGTGTTGTTTGCATGCGCCGAATCAGAAATTTCAGCAGCTTCTTCTGCAGTTGGTGCGAGCGGTTTTTCAATGAGGCAAGCAATGCCTTGTTCAAGAAGTGGTTTTGCAACTTCAAGGTGATACTTCGTTGGCGTTGCAATGGTCACTGCTTCAACCCCGAGGTCAACGAGTTCTTCGACTGTTGCGCAGCCCTTCCCGCCCCACGATTCAACGACATCATTTCGTCGTTCTTCGCTGCTGTCGACTACGCCAACAAGTTCTGCACCATCAAGCCCTGAGAATACTCTTGCGTGGTGCGTGCCCATTCGACCCACGCCAATCACGCCACATTTCACTGTTTGTAAAGCCATTTGGGTATTTTACTCCAAATCAGAAACGGTCATCATCTTCGTGTTGAATCCTGCGTTCTTCTTCATACGATTCCCACTTCGCTCTCACGCGGTCCTGCCTTCCTTCGATGTCTTGTTCATACTTGAGTGACCACTTTGAGGTCGAAGATAAATCGTGCAAGGCCTGTGCAAACAACCACATGGCGTACACCCAAGGCACCACAAAGAATGCGATGTACCAGTACATAAGCATGCTTACGCCAGTTGCGGATTGGGCTTCATGCATAGTGAGTGGCATGAGAAACACAAACAACCCGAGCGTGGATGTCGTGACGCCAAAGATTGAACACTTTCTTGAAGTCGAATCTAAATCAAGTCGTTTTGCAAAATCGCTGAGCCAGAATGCAAGGAGTGCGAGTCCGGCTCCAGCAAACAAATGGCAAGCAAATAGGACTGTCGAAGAGTGGACTGGATCTTCAATTGTTCCTTCTGAAGTTGGGATGTATACGAGAAACAACTGAATGTAGCCCACCGCCCAAAACCATTGTGAAAGATGGACGAGCGAGCGAACCATTGTGTAGATGCTAGGCATCGATGCTCGCGTACTTGATGGTGTCAAACCGTACACAACAAATGGCCATGCAAAGGAACAGAGGCACAACAGCAGTTGATACGCAACAGTTGGCAATACTCCAAAAGCATGAGTAAGTACGAGTACCATCACAACAATTGCGATGAGCCACGCGAGTTTTGCCCAAAAACTGATACGCACTCTCACATCTGGAACTGGTTTGAGCCCTTGGACTGCTAGGTTAGAATTAATGATTCGCATCAACATCGAATCTTTTGCTGAAAAAGATGATGTCGTCGTGGTAATTCCTTCTGAACCACACTCTGGGCATGCCGAGCGAAGGGGCAATCCCCTCTTATCGTACCCACACTCCCTGCAAAGTTTTTCTGTATCGTTAACCATCGAGTGATGCGTTGATGTCGTTTAAGTTCTGATGAAGCCACTCTCTGTCTTCATCTTTTTCAATTCGCTCGCCTACAGTTTTTGCTTGCGTAATGTGCTTAAGCGCTTCGTCTGGATTGGTTGTTGCAAGCGTCCTTGCGAGTCCCTCGTGCGCAAAGGCCAAGTCAAAGGGACCAAAATCATGGTGAACACAAGCGTCAAAGTAAAGGGTTGCGTGGCGAAGTGCTTCGGTCCAATGTTCAAGCATTGCGTACACTCTCGCGATTTGCCACTCGCCGCGAGCAAAGTTCAGTGGAGTCCCGACAATGCTCCAGTGATACCGAGAAGCATGCGCGCAGTGCACCATCGCGATGTCATCTTCCGGCGTCCTATTTTTTTTGTCGAGTAATGTCCAGGTGTGGTTAAAGAGTGAGCATGCAAGCGAACGATGCGTGGCATCAGAAATTTCTTCTTGATGCGTCATGAATGCACTTTTTCCTTGTGCTCTGATTTGTCATTGACAAATGAGACAGCATTCTTAAACATTTGCAGTCCAAGTGGGTCGCCAGAGCGGGAGTCACGAGGCAATCGTGTCCAATATGGATGCTGACTCCAGCGAAGGAATCGCTCTGGGTGTGGCATTAAACCAAGTACAAGTCCGCTTGCATCGCAGATCCCCATGACATCCCCTACCGAACCATTTGGATTGTCATCTGGAAGATATCGACAAGCGATTTGACCATCGACATCGAGTTGTCGCAACAACTCATCATCTTTTGGTACGAAACGCCCTTCACCATGTGCAATTGGAATCATTGCACCTTGCTCGGTTACATCGAGGTCTTTCGTCCAGACGCAGCGAGTGTTTTGAGGAATGTCAATGCCAACCCACCGGTCGATGAAACGCGCTGTATTGTTCTGAGCAAGTGCAACAGTCGGTTCAGCGGGCTCCTCAGTCCAATCTTGACCAGGTGTTGGTCCGGGCAACAGACCAAGTTGCACTGCGATTTGAAATCCATTACATGGCGCAATCATTGGAACGCCACGCTTAAGCGCTTTTACAAATTGCGCATACATTGTTTGCCGCATGAGTCCTGCCATGATTCGGCCTGCAGCAACTGCATCACCATAACTAAAACCACCAGGCAATCCGATAAGGTCCGCTTCATCAATAATAGATGGGTCGTCCATCAACTCATTGATGTGTGCATTGAATGTTGAAGCCCCTGCACACTCGAAAGCTTCATCAAGTTCAAGGTCGCAGTTGATACCTGGTGCTGTGATGATGAGTGCTTTTGCCATTAAATCACCATTCCTTCAAGCCAGCATGATTTTAATGTATTGCAATCCCAAGTGTAATTGCCCACAGCAAGCGTGTTTGAGTCATTCACTTCGCCAATCTCTTGGCAGGGCGTTGCGCCCATCAGTTCTACAAATGCTTCAACATCGCTTGGCGCAACTTCAATGAGGTACCTTGAAGGTGTTTCAGCAACAAGCATCGAATCTGACAAATCATGTTGAGAGGATGTAATGCCGAGACCACCGCCAAATGCCATCTCTGCAAGTGCGACTAGTAGACCGCCCTCACTTAAGTCGTGTGCAGATTGAACAAGTCCTTGCTTGATTGCTTTGTGTACTGCTCTGGCGTTTGCTGGCCCTGCTGTTAAGTCCACTTCAGGGAGCGATGTGTTGCATGCCATATTCGGTTGTACTAAAACCGCGTGTGAGCCGCCACATTGGTCAGTCGTTTGCCCAACAAGGAACAATTTATGTCCACTTTGCTTAGCGTCCATCGTGACGCATTGCTCGATGTCTTCAACGATTGAGAAGCCAGAAACTAGGAGCGTTGGCGGGATGTAAATCGTTTCGCCATCATCTTTCGTGAATTGATTGTTGAGTGAATCTTTTCCGGAAATAAATGGCGTTCGATACGCTTTCGCAGCGTCATAGCAACCGTGCGCACATCGGACAAGTCGGCCGAGCGATGCTTCATCGTTGGCACTTGGCCAGCAGAAGTTATCGAGAATAGCTGTCGAATCAGGATCCCCGCCTACACAAACGATATTGCGAACGCATTCATCGATGGCTGCTGCTGCCATGGTATATGGATCAGCAGATAACCCTGTTGCTAGGCCTGAGCCAATTGCAAGCCCGCGCGATGATCCCCTCACTGGCGTGATGACTGCTGCATCTGAAGGCGCGTCACCAAGTGGACCGACAAGCGGTCTAACGACAGAGCGACCTTGCACTTCGTGGTCATACTGCTGAATGATGGATTGTTTAGATGCAATGTTTGGGTGCGCAAGCAATTTTGGAAGCATGCCCTCGATATCGATTGCTTCTTCGCCTTGGGGCGCGCACTCAACTGGTGACCAAGAAGCAATGCGCGTTGTGCCAGGTAAACCGTCATGAAGAAATGACATTGAAATTTGACCGACAGTGTTACCGTCATACTTCAATACAAGTTCGGCGTCGTCTGTGCCAAACTCTCCAAGGTCGCACATTTCAACGCCGTACTTGTCGCAGATTGCTTGTAGTGCTTCAACATTTTCCTGAGGCACTGCAAGCACCATTCGTTCTTGCGCTTCGCTAATCCAAATTTCTGATGGTGTAAGTCCTGCATACTTCAGCGGAGCTTTCTCAAGATTAACACTCGCGCCAATCTTCTCGCCCATTTCGCCAACTGCACTAGAGAATCCTCCAGCACCGCAGTCCGTAATTGCTCTGAACAAACAGCCCTGCTCCGCGTCTCTTGCTTCCAAGATTGCATCAAGTGCTTGTTTCTCAGTAATCGCGTTTCCGATTTGGACTGCGTGTGAAAACTCATCTGCATGGGTATCAGTAAGTTCAGCAGATGAGAATGTAGCGCCGTGAATACCATCNCGACCAGTTCTGCCGCCAATCGCAATGATGCGGTCGCCATGTTCTGGGTCCCCTTCAATCTTGTCGATTGGCATGACGCCAACACAACCGCAAAAGACAAGTGGGTTGCCAGCGTAATTATTGTCGAACCACACAGAACCATTGAGCGTTGGAATGCCCATCCGGTTTCCGTAATCGCGGACACCGCGAACAACTTCACCGAGGATTCGTCTTGATTGCAAGCATCCTTGCGGCGCTTTGTTCTCAAACTCCGCAACACAGAATACATCTGTTGCAGCGATTGGCCTCGCGGAAAGCCCTGTGCCCATGATGTCGCGGATGCAACCACCAATGCCAGTTGCAGCTCCGCCATACGGCTCAAGTGCGGATGGGTGGTTGTGTGTTTCTGCTTTAAAGCACACCGCATGTTCGTCATCAAACTTAATGATGCCAGCGTTGTCTACAAAGACGCTCAAACACCAATCAATGCCTTCATCGATCAGTTCAAANGTTGCTGCAGCAACTGTACTTTTCAATAAGTTATGGATTGTGTGTGAACCGTCATCGTGTGCTTCGTGATTCGGTCTCTCTTCAGCATTTGGCCCTGTGTAATGAATCGTCGCCTTGAGTGTTTTATGAACGCAATGCTCTGACCATGTTTGAGCAAGCGTTTCAAGTTCAATCTCTTTTGGATTGCGTCCTAACTTTTGGTAGTACGATTGAATGGTTTGCATCTCTTCCAAATCAAGAAAGAGGTGTGCTTCCCGCGACATGACTTCAAGTTCATCATCGCTCAAGTCAATGATTGGAACTTCCGGAACACTCATGTCGTGCGAATGACCTGATGGAAACTCATTAGGGTGATACGGCTTGTTGTGAATACCGTGGACAACCGTGTTTGCTAAACATCTGCTTGCAATTGTGTTTGCATCTTCTTCATTAATGCCGTAGAAGTCATAGCGAATNCCNGTNTGNACGCGGACATCTTTGCCAAGTAGTTTTTCAATCGCAAGTTCAACGGCTTGTCCCGCAGGATCCATCACACCAGGNAGTGGATGTATCTCAATTGTCGCATCTGCTTTTGATTCCCGTGANCCCTCAAAATGTGTTTGCGTCACTGGATCATGCAAAATTGAGTGCGCGATGTTTGCGACACCTGAATCATCTAAGTCACCTTCGATGAGATAGATTGCAGTCGTTTTGACGTCACTTGGTATCGGGTGAAGTCCTGCGGCTTCTGCCTGATGNAGNGCCGCTTGACCTGCGGGGTCAGCAGCTGTTGGTTGTGGAGCGATCTCAATTCGAAAGACTGGCATATTTGCGAATTGTATCCGAGTGAGGATGTGGTGATACACTGTATGCCATGACGAATCAAAAGAGATTTGTGTTGTATACAGATGGTGCGTGTTTAGGCAATCCGGGACCGGGCGGCTGGGCATACATTCTGATGAGCGATGGTGAAGAAGTCGAGGGNTCGGGTGGGGATTCCGACACGACCAATCAGCGAATGGAAGTAACTGCCGTTTTGAAAGCGCTTGAACAACTTGAATCGCCTTCGATTGTTGAGATTTGGTCTGACAGTAAGTACGTCACCGATGGCATCAATGAGTGGATGGACGGATGGGTTGCAAAAGGGTGGAAGAATTCAAAGAAGAAACCCGTCGCGAATCAAGATTTGTGGAAGCCGATCGCTAAACTCAGAGAGACGCACACCCTCACAACAAATTGGCTNAANGGGCATGATGGGCANCCTGAAAATGAGCGTTGTGACGAACTGGCATCACGCGAAGCACAGTTGATTCAAGAATCCCAAGAAGGATAAAGAAAACCACACTGAATTTCGCTGTTTTTCACAGCAAATACACCCTTTTAAGCGGGTTATCGGACGGTGGATAGGTTGTGGAGGGTTGCTATGTTTTCAATGATTGGTATGATATGNGGCTCGCCTNATGTTNAGGCGTCTTTATTTTTAACACGGAATTACTTATGCCAACGATTAATCAACTTGTACGAAAACCACGACGAACACCAAAGGTGAAATCNAAGGTGCGTGACCTNGAAGCGAGCCCNCAAAAGCGTGGTGTNTGTCTTCAAGTTCGAACAGTTACACCNAAGAAACCGAACTCTGCTTTGAGAAAGGTNGCTCGTGTNNGNTTNTCAAANGGNAAGGAAGTNACNGCGTACATNGGTGGTGAAGGNCACAACCTTCAAGAACANTCCATCGTNCTTGTTCGNGGCGGTCGNGTTCGTGACCTTCCNGGTGTTCGNTACCACGTTGTNCGTGGTNCACTCGATACACTNGGTGTNGATNCACGNAANCAAGGNCGTTCAAAATACGGNACGAANNNAGGTAANTAANACAANNNATATTCGCAACGTTGCGANTNTNTTNAAGCAAGTAATCGACCCCNCCCNGAANTNCNCCCCNCTGAGTTCCANTCCACGATTTAGTCNNGGGTCGGTGAACAAAANGTNACTNAAGTGACAGATGAGCTAAAGGAAGAACAATGGCAGGAAGAATCACTAAATCAGAACAGCAACTCAAACCAGACCCGCGCTATGGCGACAAGGTCCTTTCAAAGTTTGTGAACTGTTTCATGAAAGACGGTAAAAAAGCAGTCGCACTCCGCGTGATGTATGACGCACTCGATCGCATTGATGACCGACTCAAAAAAGAGAAGCCATCAGGCGAAGATGCACCGAAGACCGCGATTGATGTATTCCACAAAGCACTCGAAAACGTTCGTCCAAGCGTCGAAGTCCGTTCAAAGCGTGTTGGTGGTGCAAACTATCAAGTGCCAATGCCTGTGAATCAACGCCGTAAGCAATCACTGACATTCAGATGGATTATCGCTGCATGCCGCGGTGAAAAAGGTAAGCCATTTGCACAGTGCCTTGCAAAAGAACTTTGGGACGCATCAAAAGGTGAAGGCAAAGCAGTCACCACACGTGAGCAAACCCACCGTATGGCAGAAGCCAACAAAGCGTTCTCACACTTCGCGTTTTAATCAATGGCAATTCAAGATCGGTATCACCGCCAACGACTCGTCGAAGGCTTCGGCGATGCTGGTCAACATGCGCTCAGTGAAACAACCATCGCAATTGTTGGCCTTGGCGCACTTGGCTGCATAACTGCATCAATGCTTGCACGTGCCGGAGTTGGTTCGCTCATCCTCATCGATAGAGATCTTGTAGAACTTACGAATTTGCAAAGGCAATTGTTATACACCGAAGAGGATGCAGAAAAACATTTACCCAAAGCGCTTGCTGCAAAACGTCACATCGAAAGCATCAATAGCGATATCAACGTCACTGCTGAAGTAGTAGATTTAACGGTCGTGAACGCTGAACGATTGGTAGAACCCGCTGACATCATCGTCGATGGCCTCGACCATTTTACGACTCGATATTTGCTCAACGATGTTGCGGTGAAACACAACAAGCCATTCCTGTTTGCCGGTGTAATTGCTGGTCAAGGCAATGTCATGTCAATTGTGCCCGAGAAACCGACGCCATGTTTGCGTTGTGTTTTCCCTGAACCTCCACCAAATGGTTCACAAGATACTTGTGACACTGCGGGCGTACTCGCCCCAGCAATCGGGATCGCAGCATCATGCCAAACGATGGATGCATTGAAAATCGCAACTGGTCACTTAGAACACATCACAAACACCCTTCTTACATTTGATTTGTGGAATGTGCAAAGCAATCGCCTCGACATCGGTTTGCCAAACGGTGATTGTCCTTGCTGTGGACTGCGTCATTTTGAGTTTCTAAATCAAACATATAATGTTGAGCCAACAACAATGTGTGGTGGGCTTACTGTCCAACTCCCTTGCCAAGAAGCATTTGATATCGACAGCGCCTTTAGTAGACTTTCAAAACACGGTTCATTTACCCATCACATGACTGTTGTGAGGGGCGAACTTAAAGAAGAACTCGGTGATCATGGTGAGCCAATCGCGCTCACTTGTTTTGAGGATGGCCGCGTTTTAGTCCACGGAACGGACGATATTGGTCGTGCGAAATCAATCTGCACCAGATTTATTGGGATTTAACTTAAACTCTTTTTATACTGTGTGATAACAATGAACGAACAAAAGACAATTGAAACGAAGCCAGTTGCAACCCCGAACTCTAAAGAACGCAAGGTGACGCTCAGGACACTTCAAAAGTGGACGCGAGCAAACGAAAGGTGGGCGTGCCTAACTTGCTATGACGCAACGACAGCAAAGTTGATGGCAAAAGCAGGCATTCCGACATTACTCGTTGGTGATACTGCTGCAGAAATGGTTCTTGGTTTCGACAGCACTATTCATGCCCCACTTGACTTCCTGATCACACTGACTGCAGGCGTTAAGCGCGGCGCTCCTGATGTCTTTGTCATGGGCGACATGCCGTTTCTGAGTTATCAAACGGATGAAGGCTCAGCGATTCGTAACGCGGGTCGTTTCCTGACTGAGGGCTGCGCAGATGCAGTCAAACTCGAAGTAGATGGCACCTTAACGAAGCGTTTTGAAGCCATTTGTAATGCAGGTATTGCAGCAGTTGCGCATCTTGGTTCAAAACCACAACACGCCAAACAAACTGGCGGGTATGTTTCTGCAGGAAGAACCGCGGACGAAGCAAGAGCCATTGTCAAAGATGCAGTTGCAATGGAACAGGCTGGCGCATCAATGCTTCTTCTTGAAGCCGTTCCTGAAGAAGTTTCGCAAGCCGTTGTCGATGCAACATCAATTCCGGTGATAGGCTGTGGCGCAGGAACAGCGTGTCACGGACAAGTCGTTGTCACGCAAGATTTAGCAGGAATGACCGATTGGCAACCATCATTTGCTCAACCGCTTGATTCAATTGGCGATTCAATCGTTTCACTCACTGAATCTTGGATGAATAGGGTTGCTCAAAACAATCTTGGAGCGCACCCTTACAAAATGAAAGATGGCGAAGATATTCGGTTCGCGAACTAATCCGTTTCGTTCAGCAAGATTCAATCAACTCAACTGTCCTCGGATGCTTTGGTGCGTGGATGACTTCTTTGGTTGTGCCACATTCAATGACTTTCCCCTTATCAAGTACTAGGACTTCATCACAAATGTGGTGCACGACCGCAATGTCGTGCGAGATGAACAACAAAGTCAACGCATATTCTTCTTGCATCTCTGAAAGCAGATTCAGAATGGTTGCTTGAACCGAAACATCGAGTGCGGATGTTGGCTCATCACACACAAGTAACGATGGCTTTAGTGAGAGCGCTCGTGCAATTGCAATCCGTTGTTTCTGTCCACCAGAAAACTCATGTGGATACTTATTGGCATCGCTCGCTTGAAGTCCTACTTGTCCAAGTAATTTTTGAATTTCCTTTTCACGCTCTTTATGATTCATTCGCCCGTGAACAAGCAACGGCTCGCCGATGATTGCGCCTGCCTTCATGTATGGGTTGAGCGAGCCGCCTGGATCTTGGAAAATCATTTGCATTTCCGTTTTAAGGTGCATCATTTCTGATTTGTTAAACAGAACAATGTCTTTCCCCTGCCACAGAATATTCCCCGAAGTGACCGGAACCAATTGAACGATGCATTTTGCAAGTGTAGATTTTCCAGAACCACTTTCGCCAACGACACCTAGAGAACGCCCCTTTTCAATTGCTAAAGAAACATCATCTAGAATTGGGGACTCGATTCCATTTTGATGGTAACTCGCAGAGAGGTTACGAATCTCAAGTAATGAATAATTTTCACTCATAAGGATGCATGGTTATGGTATCTTCAGAATGAAGAAAAGATGCAACAATATTTAGACTTACTATCACACGTTTATCACCATGGAACCGAAAAGGGTGACCGAACTGGCACGGGAACCAAAAGCGTATTTGGTTACCAAATGCGGTTTGATTTGCGTGAAGGATTCCCGCTTCTCACGACCAAAAAGGTGCATACTCGTTCAATCATCCATGAACTCTTATGGTTCTTGAGGGGCGAAACCAACATCGCGTACCTCAAGGAACATGGTGTTTCCATTTGGGATGAATGGGCGGATGAGCATGGAGAACTTGGTCCTGTCTATGGTTCGCAGTGGAGACATTGGCAAACCGCAGATGGTTCAACCATTGACCAAATCGAGAATCTGATTAATGGAATCAAAAACAATCCAGACTCTCGAAGGCATATCGTCAGTGCTTGGAATGTTGGTGAAGTCAGTGAGATGGCGCTTCCGCCTTGCCACTCTCTCTTCCAGTTTTATGTCGCAGATGGCGAATTGTCATGTCAACTCTATCAACGAAGTGCTGATATCTTTTTGGGCGTTCCTTTTAACATTGCTTCATACGCGCTGCTCACGCACATGGTTGCTCAGGTCACGGGCTTAGNTGTTGGGGATTTTGTACANACGCTTGGAGATGCACATTTATACTCAAATCACATGGAACAGGCTGAGTTGCAACTNGCAAGAACGCCCAAGTNGTTACCCACTTTAAANCTCAATCCAANTGTCACTTCNATCTTTGACTTTNCATTTGAAGATATTGAGATTCTGAATTACGACCCAGACCCTCACATTGCTGCACCAGTTGCTGTGTAAAGATGGAACTTGTAGTTGCTATTACTGAAAACAACGTCATCGGTTTAGATGGTGATATGCCGTGGCATTTGCCAGCAGATTTAAAACACTTCAAGAGGATAACTTCTGGTCATGCTGTGCTCATGGGGCGGAAAACATTTGACTCCATCGGCAAACCCCTGCCCGATCGATTGAATCTCGTCATCACAAGAAATGCAGCGTTTGCAGCAGATGGTGTGACNGTTGTTAACTCTGTTGATGAAGCGATAGCCCTCGCAAAAGACATGNGACTNTTTGTGATTGGGGGAAGTGAGATTTACGGCCTCGCAATGGAACATGTCAGGGTGATGCACATTACGCGGATTCATGCGTCTATNNAAGGCGATACCTACTTCCCNGTCNTTGATGATTCCGACTGGAATCTCATCTCTAAAGAAAATCGACCTCCTGATGAGGAAAACCCCATCGAACTAACCTTTGAAGCNTGGTCAAGGCAGTCTTCTTAAGAGAATTTAGACTTGACATACGCATCGTGCCGATATTTCAGAAGCACAATGTCAAGCAAGCAATACAACCAATCGCAAACATGCCCATTTATTGATGATGGCTATGTGTCGTGTGCATCAAGATTCACATTAGGGAGTCTCGGTGAAGCGTGTGATGTTTGTCTCGGTTCATACAACACGTGCAATGTTTATCATCGTCTTTCCGGAATTCAGCGAAACCCTTCTCTNGATATGACAATCAATGGTCAAGCAGTCGAACTACGACCAACAGGTTCGTGATTTTTTTGGATATCTCAGAGTTGAAGCAGGGTTGTCACCAGCAACACTCGAAGCCTATNGCCGTGACCTTGGCGTATTGCGCGAAAAGATTGTTGCTGAAAGTATCGATTGTGCAAGCGAGGTGACCCCATCGTTNCTTGCGGCGCACATNCGTTCACTCCATAAGGACAAGGGTTTNCAACCCTCTAGCATCGCNCGACATTTATCAACAATCCGAATGTTCTTTCGATTCTTGCAAGCCTCACACAAGATTGAGCACGACCCTGCGAGACTTCTTGAAACGCCAACGCGGTGGAAACGATTACCGGATGTGCTTTCTCCNCAGAAAATGAAGCAGCTCATAGAAGCTGCGAATCCAGACTCTGGAAAATTGTGGCAACGAGATCGAGCCCTNCTTGAATTGATGTACGCGGGTGGGTTGCGAGCGAGNGAAGTTGCAGGTGTAAAGCCAGATGACTTTAAAGAATCACTTGGTNTTGTNCTTGTAACAGGTAAGGGAAGCAAGGATAGNCTNGTTCCAATAGGTAAACCAGCAAGAGAATCCTTGGAACAATACGCTGAAGAATTGCGCCCACACCTATTGCGNTTTGATGACGGNCGCGACGAAGGAAAATTTCTGCTTTCAAACACGGGAAGGCCGCTTGAACGCGTTGCGATTTGGCAGATTGTTCGCAAGGCAGCTAAACTTGCTGAACTTGGGCATGTTCACCCTCACACGCTAAGACACAGTTTTGCAACGCATTTGCTTGCCGGNGGCGCTGACTTGCGTGTTGTNCAAGAGTTGCTCGGGCATAGCGATATTGGGACAACNCAAGTGNATACACACATCGACCGTAGCCAGTTGAAAGCCGTTGTCGCCAAATATCATCCAAGACCGTAGTTTTTACGCAATGAAANGANGACTTCTTCGTATGATGGGGTGATGTTTGTTTACGGNCTCATGATTGCTACCTTTTCGGTCAAGCCATTGTGTACACCAGCGCAATTCAATGAAACAATTGAGCCACTNGTTGAGTACGACCAAGAGTTGATTGTTCGAGCAATCTTTGAACAGTATGGCGATGACACAAGAAAGTTAAGTGCCCCAATTGANGAGAAATTNCCTCAAAAGAAAAAATTAGAAATCGAACTTGANCGTGCAGTTGAAGCAGATGAACATTTTGACACGCTTCTAACATCGCTTGAAGTGTTAGATTCCAGACAAGAGTGGCANCATGCCATTGCAAAATTGCGAAGAGANATTCTTCTTGAAGAACGCAGTGCCTCAAATCCTTGGGTGAATGCGCCGTGGGTCAACTTCACAGGCAACGACTCAACAGTCATTGCAGCAGTTGATGCCTTTTTGACTCAAGAAGTCGATGCTGATCGACAAGACCGTTACAAAGCGTTCATCGCAAGNGCNGAAGGTGACGCACAACTGTGTAAAGAGTATGAANCAAGAGTCATGAAACGTTGGNCTGCTTATGAAGACATCATCATGCCCTTCGAAGAGTACTGGCAACTCTCGATGTACCCTCAACTAGATAGCGGTGATGACATTCATCAGTTTTATGCNTGGTCTATTGANAACTTAAGCAACAAAGAAACCGCTGATGCGATTCATCAACANTATCTTGTTTGGGAAACACTGCACCGGGCTAAAAACAATACTGTTGTAAGTGAAGTTAGAAAAGCAAGGCGAACGCAACNCTTCGACCCATGGTCAAATGGTTGCGGTTTTGTTTCATCTCAAGAAAATCAAATCAAAAACAAGTTGTTGATTGCTTCAGCAGAGATCCATGAACTCAACAAAAGTTCACTGAAGGCGATGCTTGGATTGTGTAGCGAAGAAGAACNCGCAGCATTTACTGAGCGTAATGAGACTCAATAACCAACTTCCATTCATCAAGTGANCGGACTTGTATAAATTTCAACCGAACTGATTCCGAATCAGGGTGATGTTGAGAAAATCTAATTCCAAATTTACGCATGAGGCGAGAGGCTTTCTTTTCACCGTGNAGTTGCATGCACAATTCAAAATGTTGAAGTAGNACATCTCGCTGTTGTTCAAGCGTTGGCGATTTTGGNTCNTTGCCNGCCATNAAATCTCGTGCTTGNTGGAAAATCCATGGATTGCCGATGCAACCACGCGCGACGCTCACGCCATGAACGCCTGTTTCTTTCATCATGCGGAATATGTCTGGCGCATTCCAGATGTCGCCGCTTCCAAAGATGANTNCGTCTGGTCTTTGTTCAACGAGTGACTTTAGAAACGCCCAGCGAGATGGACCGTTGTACTTCTGTTCGACAGAACGTGCGTGTACTGTCGCCCAACTGTAACCAAGTTCATACACCGCATCGAAGATTTTGAAAAAGTTTGCCTCGGCTTCTTCAGTGTCATCAAATCCTCTTCTCAGTTTGACTGTTGTTGGTATTTCGGCTGGTACGGATTCCCGAACTGCGGCAAGCACATCGATTGCTTCGTCTGGCGCGATTAAAAAATGACCGCCTCTCTTGCGCTTTTTAATCTTCTTCACTGGGCATGCAAGGTTCACNTCNATGACNTCNCANCCNAGGTCNACAAGAATNGAAGCGCCTTGCCCCATCGTTTCNGGNGAAGTNCCCATCACTTGNCCTGCAATCGGATGGTCATCAAGTCCCGCCGCTCTATTTTCGTCGACTTCTCCAGTGCCGCATTCTTCAGCAAGCAGATCGGGGTCCTCNCGCCTACGCCCTTTTCCACCATTGATGAGCGTGACATCNAGNAANGCTTCAGTAATNCAGTATGGACAGCCATTTCGCCTTGCGATTAATCGCATTGCGCCGTCGCTNTATCCCGCAAGCCCTGCTTGGAAAAAGGGAACATCGAACTTAGGAACGATTGAAGTGATTCGCTCATCGGTTTTGACTTGCTGCGCAAANTCGATGATATCGTCGTGCGAAGGGTCGCTGAGTTCAGCTGGCTCCATGTTCACTGACATGATTAATCCTCGCCAATAACGATGAGCCCGATGAGTGGTTCATCCTCCGAAACTTGCAATTCTGCAATGACAACCGGCGTTGGGTCACCCGTTCGCCAAATGCCTCCTGCATTCATTTGCTCGCCATAAACATCTCGAAGNGTCCACAAGTTCACGCGAAGTGTTTGTCCTGCGTAAATTGAGGAGAGTTGTACCGAGTACCTTTGATTGATCCAGAGCACAGGAGACTCAAATGCATTGGCAGTACTGTTGATGATGTCGATGTTTTCTTGCTCGCGAATAACTTGAATNGGAAGCGAGTTCGGNTTGTGCANNTCCATTGGATAACTTGGACCTGCAAGCGAAGGATTACCCGCTGGATTTTGGCACCCAGTGAAAATGCAAAGTGTTAAGAGTGTGATTGCNATTCTCATACTGGAGCCCCACTGAATGCAAGTTCTCTTGTGAAGAACTTTAATCCACAAGCTTCTTTTGCCATCGCAAGTGTCTCTTCAGTTTTGGCATTCGCTNTTGCTGTGCCTTCTTTGATGATGTCAATGATGGTGTCATCATCGCCCTCATATTGCGCCCGGCGTTCCTGCATTGGTGCAAGCAGTTCACTGATTGCTTCAGCAACTTCAACTTTGATGTGACCATCTCCGATGTTATCGCCTCTGACATATTTGTCTTTGAGTTCTGCCTTGCGTTCTTCGCAAGGAATAAAGATGTCGACGTAATCCATGAGTGCGCTGTCTGGATCACCTGGATCAGTCATTGACTGACGACCGGTGTAGAGTTGCCCAAGTTTTTTCTTCACTTTCTTTGGCGTATCTGTAATGAGGATCGCGTTATTCAGTGATTTACTCATTTTCTGTTCGCCGTCAGTGCCGACGAGTCGTCCAACTTTGCCAACGTCTGCTTTTGGAATTGGAAAGACGCCTTGCGCTTCCATGATTGGGTCGTCATCTTCGACGTTTTCGTCGATGCCGCAATACAGTTTGTTGAAACGACGAGCAACCTCACGAGTGAGTTCAATGTGCGGCACTTGATCTTCACCAACTGGCACAGCGTGCGCTCTGAATGCAAGGATGTCTGCTGTTTGCCCAACTGCATAAAGCGGGAAACCGAAACTGTAATTATCCCCAAGCCCCTTCACTTTGATTTCGTCTTTCAAAGTGGGGTTTCGCATGACGCGGTTAAATGGAAGCAGCATGGCAAAAAGGAATGTGAGTTCGCAAATCGCTGGGACTTCTGATTGAAGGGTAATGNCTGCTTTTTCTGGATCGATGCCCATAGCAAGATAGTCTCGGACAATCTCAAGGGTGTCCGCGTGAATCTCGTTTGGCNGATCGGCCCGGGTTGTATACGCGTGCAGATTCGCTAAAAGGAAAAAACAATCGTGTGTGTCTTGTAACTCGACGCGCCGCTTGACTGAACCGACATAGTGCCCCAAGTGGAGCTGACCGGTGGGCGTGTCGCCTGTAAGAATGACTTCTCGTGTACTCATAAGTCCATACTGTAAACAAAAGCGATATTCATTGCGTTAAAAAGTGCATGAATGATGATGGGTGATAGAACGCTGCCAGATTTTACCCGAGCGTAGCAAAGTCCGAGTGAAAGAATGAATAATCCGATGATGGCTGAGGGTTGTGCGGGACCAATGTGCATCAACGCAAAGATGATGCTCGTTGCAATGGATGCTTTCCACATCGATCGCCCACCGATGATTGATGCGATTGTCGGAAGAAGCAGGCCGCGATACATCACTTCTTCGATGACGGCTGCACCAATCGTGACAAGCAGAATCAGCAACATCATGTGCAAGCCAAATGGTTCGGTAGAGAAAAATGTAAGCGTTGAATGGCCTACTGCACTTTCGTGCTCAACTCCAAGATTGACAAAAATGATGTGTAAAAACCCTGCGAATGCATGAGCAAGCGGTACGAACACAGCGAATGTGACGACTGAAGTTACAAGAATGTGGCGCGACTCGCTTCGTTTGCGCAAGTATGCATACGCAACGATGACAGGCAACTGTGCTGTAGTCGCTAAACCGTACATCCAAATGAGTTGCAACAGTGTTCCGTCATCTGCTTGCTGTTGACCAATGATGCCCCCGACTGCCCCGAGAACGAACATGCTGCCAATGAGCATCAGAGAGAGCGTTGGTGTAATCGATGGTTCTAAATAGCCCCGTTGTTCAAGTTTGCATTGACCTTGCGATACAAACAACATTCCCGTCACGAGTGCAATAATCGTGACTGCAATTAGAGAGAAATCAATTGATGCGCCTTCCACTTCAGGTGCTCCCCCGCTACCCTGAGCAGTTGAACTCATTATGGCAATAACACTCAGCACAATCATCGANACGAAACGGAAAGAGGTCGAGCAGGCAAAGGTTGAAGTGCCTCTTGATGAACTCAAAGGTGCAATTGATGCTTCTCTTGCCCCTCGCAATTTTTTNGGTGCNGTAGTGAATGGGCATACAAAAAGNAGCACGAGTGTTATTGCTGAAGTCAAACGCAAGAGCCCTTCAGCGGGNGTCATTCGTGAAGATTTTGATCCTGTTGCCATTGCTAAAGCGTACGAGAAGGCAGGAGCTGTCGCTATCTCTTGTTTAACAGATGTTGAATTTTTTGGTGGAAATCTCGCTTTCATCAAAGATGTAAAGGCGGCAGTTTCGCTTCCAGTGTTACGAAAAGATTTCATCATTGACGATTACCAAATTTGGGAATCAAGGGCTGNAGGCGCTGATGCAGTGCTCTTCATCGCAGAAGCNCTCTCAGAAGGTCAACTTGTTGACTACTTGATTCTATCGCAATCACTGGGCATGACTGCGCTCGTAGAATCGCACGATATGGGTAACTTGTTGACCGCTCAACAGTACGCCAAGTTCCCTCACGCTGGATATAACTTACTTGGCATCAATAATCGAAATTTAGCAACGATGGAAACCGATTTGAATCACACCATGCGGATGATTGATGTCGTTGAAGATTGTTCCGTAGTTGTCAGCGAATCAGGTATTAAGACACCTGAAGACTTAGACAAACTCCGCAGGCATGGNGTTCATATCGTGCTTGTTGGTGAATCGCTCATGCGTGAAGAGGATCCCGGACAAGCCCTTGCTACTCTTATTCGCATGAATCCCTCATAAGCATTACGCTATACACCAATGATACGACTCCACCACAATCAAGGCATCACCACGATGACACTTAACAGACCAAGCAAGAGAAATGCGCTGTCGCTAGAACTCATTGAAGCGATGCATGAGAAACTTGATGAAGTTGAGCGCGACGACGCGATGCGTGTCTTTGTCCTTGCAGGAGAGGGAAGGTCATTTTGTGCAGGGATGGATTTAAAAGGCGTCATTGATGANCCAGTCAAAATGAAGGAGATGCTCAGAAGGCTGAGTGAGGCCACGAAGCGAATTCGCTGTTTGCCTGTTCCTACCATTGCGACTGTTCAGGGCGCTGCTGTTGGTGGTGGTTGCGGNCTCATGGTTGTNTGCGANTTNGCCTTCACGCATCCTGANGCNAAGGTTGGATACCCCGAAGTCGACTTGGGCGTNTGTCCCGCCGTTGTTGCGCCTTGGCTCATCAAAAAACTNGGNGCTGGNAAGGCGCGCGCAATGCTTCTTGCNGGTGGCACGATGAGCGGTGAACAGGGATTCCAGGCTGGACTTGCNACNCANTTGTGTGAACAAGANGCGTTGCTCGATTCTGTTNAAGCGTTTGCGAACAATCTTGCTCGNGGAGGCAANGATGCGATGGCGACAACGAAAAAATGGCTNAACGAACTTGATGGCTCGCTAGATGATGATGTCCTTAGGCGAGCGGCCGATTTGTCTGCTGAAATCATCGCTGGCGATGAAGCCCAAACTCGCCTCAAACCACTCTATTCCTAACCTTTTTTCGTAAATGGGAAAAAAGGGTCTGACGTGGGGTCAGACCCCTGGTGTGTCCCCCTGTAACCTGTTGCTATTTAATGGTTTAAATANTGTTTTTTGGGGGTCAGACCCCGGGTCTGACCCCGTGTCAGACCCCTTTTGAGGGGTGCGANGNGGTCCGGAATCGGGTACAATGAAGGGTCGCATTTCAGCGCNCAAAAACGCAGTTNNNGGGGNAACATTAGAGAGGTCANATGAACACCCTTACAGAACAACAATCGCTACGATTTGAAGTCAGCGACAACGCCATCGTTACCCTCTGGCTCGATGGTGGAGGACGCCCTGTNGTCGTTCTAGACCGCNANCTCATTCAACGATTAAACACAACCCTTGATGAAATCGAGGCNCTCANAGACATCAAAGGTCTCATGCTCAAAAGCGATTGCGAGCGAGTNTTCGTCGCAGGNGCAGACCTCGCNGANATNGACGCCCTCGATGANCACGGACTTCACGGTTACCTCGCGTTTGGAACAACTGTNTTCACGCGAATAGCCAATCTCCCCTANCCAACAGTTGCNCTCATCAATGGTGCAGCACTTGGCGGTGGACTTGANATCGCNATGCACTGTCAAGGCATCATTGCCTCANCGACGAATGCTAAAGGCAAANCATNTCCAATTGGTCTGCCCGANGCAGGNCTTGGCATCTGCCCAGGATGGGGTGGTACGCAAATGCTCCCAGCACGAATTGACCCNGNCNNNGCATTNCAAGCNACNGCNACNGGCACCNCNTTTATGAGCAATGAACTNCCTGAGGGACTGTGCGCNGANATNGTTGAATCAACAGGTGAACTNGACANTGCTGGATTAGAGTGGCTTGCAGCCCAAAGCAANCCNGACGAATGCATCATCTCTGTGAACAATGATGCNGTATTCGCCAATGCAGCAAATGTAGATTTAGAGNCCTCTGANGCNGCNAATGCAGTACTNCTNGCCTNTAAAACNGGNGTTGAACANGGGTATGCTGCTGGNGTNTCCATTGAGCANTGNGAACTCGTTAAACTTAGACATACNCCNACTGCAAGACAGCGGTTAGAGGCATTTTTATCAAAAGGATAAGNTCCNTCNATGAGTAACTCAGACCTNACAAGCAAGTTAAAGAACGTCTCAAAGAAAGACCTTGAGCAAATTGAAAAAGCTCANGAGATGCTTGGNCCNGANCCAGAAACAATGGGCTTNATCAAGAACATGTTCTGGGGCAACTTCAGAGAAGAACTCATCTTTCCTTTNCCTGAAGAANGCGCAGAAGAACGNGCNCGTTGTGANGCNTTNCTTGAAACNCTCGACACNTACTTCAANACTGANCANCCNACNGTNGANATNGACCANAACCAAGANATTCCAGANTGGGTCATCAATCGCCTCTTTGAAATGGGCGTGTGCGGCATGATTGTGCCNNCTGANTATGGCGGNCANGGNTTTGGNGTNACNAGTTACAACCGCGTGCTTGAACTNATNGGNNGAAANTGNGGCTCAACCGCTGTCATGATTTCAGCACANCTTTCAATTGGNTGTAACGCTGTTTCACTGTTTGGNTCAGAAGAACAAAAACAAACATGGCTTCCAAANATNTCNCAAGAAGCGCTNAGCGCNTTCTGCCTNTCAGAGCCAAATGTTGGTTGTGATGCTCAAGGTCAAGAAACNACTTGCGTACTCTCTGAGTGNGGCGAGTACTACANCATCAATGGNGAGAANAAGTGGGCGACTTCCGCAGCATATTCCTGCATGTTCACTGTCATGGCAAAGTACTCCATGACAGACCCAAAAACTGGCAAAACAAAAGATGCTTTTAATGCGTTGATTGTCTCCCCAGATATGGAAGGCGTNGAAGTCTTCAGTAGAAACCGNTCNAAGTGCGGTATCCGAGGNACNTGGCAAGGCAGAATCAAATTTACAAATGTCCGCGTCCCAGNGAGCAANCTCCTNCATAAAGAAGGCAAGGGAATTGTCGTAGCACTGACTTGNCTCAACTGGGGACGATGCACGCTTGCTGCTGGNATGGTTGGCGCTGGCGCAAAAGCATACGAACAATCCATCAAATGGGCGCAGTANNGNTACCAATTCGANAGACCACTTGGCGAGTTTGAACTNGTCAAAGAACGGCTCGCNAGAATGGGCGCNTTCTGNTTTGCNATGGANGCNATGCTCTANGTCACNACTGGCATGGTNGANNGNAACGANGAAGACATCATGCTNGAAACTGCNATTTGCAANGTCTTCTGTTCNGANTATGGNTTNNGNTGCACAAACGAAGCGATGCAAGTCATGGGNGGNGAAGGNTACATGACNGAAAANGAACTNGAANGATTATGGNGAGATTCANGAATCAANCCAATCGTNGAAGGNGCAAACGAAGTCATGCANAGNTTNATNTTTGCATACGGNTCAAAACAACTCGGCGAATACATGCTCGGNGTAAAAGNNNCNCCAATGAAAAACATNGGNGCTGCACTNCGCATTGGTCTTGAACTCTTCTTTGGTGTNAANCGANGNGCTCCNAANATTNCGCGNCTNGACNGCTCNCTNGATGCACACGCTANAAAACTTGANTACTTGATTCANACNTTCTCNCATCAAGTNAAANTGATGTTCAAAGANAAAGCGGAAGCGCTNATNTCAAATCAAACAACGCAATGNCGTTTNAGTTGGATNNGNGTTTGGATTCANGCAATGGCATGNTCNCTTTCNAAACTTGACATGAACATTCGCTCAGGNAAATCNAANGAAGAACTTGCNCANGACAGAGCGATGGNTGATTACATCANGTCATANGGCGAATACAAAATTAATGGCTGGTTNAAAGCNNTNAGNCAAAACACTGATGTCGAAATGCTAAAAGCAGCNGACAAAGCNTGGGACTTNGGTCTTTCGCTTCCAAANGAAGATTANTACATCCCTGAACGAACGCCTGACATGGATGCTCGAGGNACTGGCAAGGATTGTGATCAAGAATTCATTAAACANTTCGGGGCNGGCTCACTGTTTNCNAAGGAAAAAGCTACAACGCACTAATTCAATTACGATATGGACGATATGCAAGAGAAAGATTCTATTTTTGAACAAATGGTCACTCGTGGNCANGAGCGACTTTGTTTTCACCACGACNAAGAAACTGGNTTNAGAGCAATCATTGCGATTCACTCAACAGCNTTAGGAAATGCACTTGGNGGNACGCGNNGNTGGTGCTACGCAAGTGAAGCAGANGCNGTGTANGANGTNNTNCGTCTTTCCAAAGGNATGACNTACAANGCAGCNGTNTCNGGNNTNCCAATGGGNGGAGCNAANAGNGTNATTTTGACNCCNTCGCGNGATNNNCAAAAGACTGANGCNGAAGCAAAAGCAATGGGCNGNTTTGTTGACTCATTCAANGGCGCNTANATTGCTGCNGAAGANGTNGGNGTTGANACNCAGTTTGTNGANTGGATGGCGACTGAAACNAAACANGTCATGGGNGGCGAAACNGTTTCNACTGGTGGNGACCCATCNCCNTGGACAGCAATGGGGACNTTNCACGGCATGANAGCGTGTTTGATTCACGCNGGNCTNGGNGANAGTTTNGANGNNAANGTNGTNGCNATGCAAGGCGTNGGNAGCGTTGGACAAAANTTGTGCNNNNTNCTNACTGANGCAGGNGCAACNGTNAAAGTTGCAGACATCAAACAAGAAAACATNGACTTCGTNGTTGAANANTANGGNTGCACACAAGTNTCAAATGANGAGATNTTGACGACNGAATGTGACATCCTTGCNCCNTGTGCACTTGGNGGNGTCATCGATGGAATGCTCGTNCAACAACTNAAGTGCCCTATCGTNTGCGGNGCNGCNAANAANATNCTNGGCGACCCNGAAGAAGATGGTGCNGCACTNAANCAGGCAGGCNTNCTTTACGGNCCNGACTTTGTCGTNAACGCTGGNGGTCTGATTCACCTTGCAGGACTNCATCTNGGNATGAGCGAAGAAACGCTCCAGCAAAAGAACGATGAGATTTTCGATACGACTGTNGANATTCTNGAGCGTGGTGANNCAACTGCTTCTACNTATGCNGCAGCNGTNGANGTTGCGAAAAACNGAATNGAACGCGGNCAGGAGACNGAGTTACATGCCAGTTAANCCNGTATTTGAAGCAGTCATNAACNATGTTTCNATNCTNGATGAGCATGGCAATTTCGATAGNGAACTTGGNGATGGNNTNATNCCANANGNAGATGTNGTTGCNATGTACAAGCACATGCTNGTNTGCCGNNACTTTGATGAAATCGCATTCAAACTGCAGCGCTCTGGCAGAATGGGNACGTANCCAGAGAANCGAGGTCAAGAAGCGGCCTCGCTTGGNGCTGCNTACGCCCTTGAACAAAACGACTGGATGGTCACCTGTTACCGCGAAAACGCNGGTCTATTCTGGAGAGGTCTTCCGAAAGANAAAATNTTACTTCACTGGATGGGCGATGAACGCGGNAACAANCTCGATGGNNTNNGAATGACACCACTTGCAATCGCAATNGGNTCGCANATGCTNCACGCAACNGGNCTTGCNTGGGCAAGTAAATACAAAGGNGANGATTCNATTGCNTGNACATTCTTTGGNGATGGNGCAACNAGCGAAGGCGANTTCCATGAGGCAGCGAANTTCGCTGCGAGNTTATCGCTTCCTGTTGTCTTNGTCTGCCAAAACAATGGCTGGGCAATTTCAACCCCATCATCTGTTGAAAGTGCNGCNCCNACNTTTGCNCAGCGCGGNCTTGCATATGGAATGGAATGNNTTCAAGTNGANGGCAANGACCTCTTTGCNATGGTNAAAGTCACTCGCGATGCAGCAAAGCGNGCNAGAGANCAAAACAANCCGACNTTTATNGAAGCAGTCACATACCGNCTNGGCGANCACACGACTGCTGANGATGCNCGCCGTTACCGAGATCAAGAAGAACTNGACATGTGGATGAANCGCGANCCAGTNATTCGNNTNAGNCAATGGCTNGANTCAAGAGACTTNTGGTCGGAAGAGCAAGAAGCACANGCGAAAGCGGANGCNGAAAAAGAAATCGCAATGGTTGTNAAGAACGCTGAAGANATTGATGCTCCAGCNNCCTCNGAGTTTTTCGACAACATGTTNGTNGANTTNACACCNGAATTGAANAAGCAAAGGCANACCATGCGAACAAGCAGNATTGGTCAANACCCTTCACAAGTTGATGTGAAGCAAAGTGAAGGGGCAATCAAGTAATGGCAAATNTAACNCTCGTTCAAGCAATNAACCTNGCNCTCATCCAAGAAATGGAAAAGGATGANAGAGTCCTTCTNCTTGGCGAAGACATCGGCCTAAACGGNGGNGTNTTCCGNGCNACNGAAGGNTTNTTNCAACGNTTCGGNGGCGACAGAGTTGTCGACAGCCCNCTCGCTGANTCNGGCATNGTNGGCACTGCNATTGGTCTTGCAATGGGTGGACTTCGNCCGATNCCTGANATTCANTTTGANGGNTTCATGGGNCCTGCNTTCGACCAACTNACAAANCANTGCGCNNGAACAAANACGCGAACNCGNGGNGGNNTGACTTGCCCACTTGTGTTACGCGTTCCCGTTGGTGGTGGCATACACGCTCCTGAACTTCACAGTGACAGCCCAGAAGCGATTTACACACATACACCTGGATTAAAAATCGTCATGCCNTCATCGCCGTATGACGCAAAGGGTCTGTTAATCAGCGCTATCCGAGACCCAGACCCAGTGATTTTCTTTGAACCCAAAAGAATCTATCGAGCGTTTAGGGAAGAAGTTCCAGAAGATGAGTACATGGTACCGATTGGTAAGGCNCGCACAGTGTGTGAAGGCGATGAGCTCACCATGGTCACNTGGGGNGCNTCNGTGATTCANTGNATGAANGNGATTGANGCAAGNGGNCGNTCAATTGAACTNATNGACNTNAGAACNATTCANCCNTTTGATATGGAANCNGTCGCTGCNTCNGTNCAAAAAACTGGNCGATGNGTCATCGTNCACGAAGCACCAAANACNTGTGGTCTNGGTGCTGAAATTGCAACTGGCATCATGGAACACTGCTTCCTTCATCTTGAAGCGCCAGTACAGCGTGTATGCGGCTTTGACACAATCATGCCGTACTACAAACTAGAACTTGAATATCTTCCTGATGCAGAACGCATTGGTAAAGCAATCACGGAAACAATGGCGTACTGATTCATGGCAACGAAACAACCTGATGACAAATCGTATTTCATCCTCCCAGATCTTGGCGAAGGTGTACATGAAGCAGAACTCATCAAATGGAGGGTAGCCGTTGGCGAGACTGTCCAAGAGCACCAAACGATTGCTGAGATGGAAACTGATAAAGCGCTCGTTGAAGTGCCAAGTCCGTGGACTGGTGTGATTCAATCACTCAATGGCAACGAAGGCGACATCATTAATGTTGGTTCAATTCTTGTNAACTACAACNTTGGTGGCGAAGCAACTGCCCCTGCTCATGAAGAAGTCAGCATGGANGANGATGCACCNCCTGATACNGGTTGNGTTGTNGGNGCNGTTGATGACAGCATGAGCAGTNCCNGCAAGTTTTGCAAGAACTGCGCCGCAAGAAGAGCAAGCCGATGGGCAGAAATCGCTCGCGACGCCTGCGGTACGAAAAATTGCGCGCGATTTAAATGTAGACATTGATTTAGTCAGTGGCACAGGTCGCGGAGGCCGCGTGACTGCTTCAGATGTAGAAGCTTTTGCACATGGCACATCAACACCTAGCCCTGTCGCTGCACCAGCACCAACACAAGCAGTTGAANCGACGCCGGTTGACGCGCCAATAACTAAAGCGCCTGAACAGAAACCAGAAGCAATNGCAACACGCGTGAGCGTCCCTCAGGAAGGCGTCATGGAACGCATTCCATTCNGAGGCATNNGNCGCAAAATNGCTGAAGCCATGACGCACAGTTTGCACACGGCAGCNCANTTCCAAGTNATCGANGAAGCNGATGTNACGAAACTNAANCAACGACGNCAAGCNCTCAGNGATTTCGTTGGTCGCAANTTNAGTTTGNTNCCGTTCGTCATGTCNGCAGTNACNAAAGCACTCAANAAGCATCCTTCGCTCAACTCNACTGTNGATGANTTTGTNGAAGAGATTTTGCTTCACAGTCATGTCAATCTCGGCTGTGCAGTAGATACTGAAAGCGGACTGATGGTTCCTGTGATTAAGAACGCAGATGGACTTAGCCCAGTACAACTCGCTGAAGAAACAGCGCGGCTTGCGAATGCTTGTCGAGACCGTTCAATTGCGCGCGAAGAACTGACGGGCGGCACATTCACGATTTCAAATGTTGGGAGTCATGGCGGCATGTTCTCGACTCCAATTATTAATTACCCTGAAGTTGGCATCCTCGGTGTGGGGCGTGCGAAAGAACGGGTACTCACAAAAGATGGCGCGTTCTATGCAGGACTTGTGTTGCCACTCTCAATGAGTTGCGATCACCGCGTTGTCGATGGTGCAGAAGGTGCTCGGTTCCTGAGAACCATCTGTGAACTCCTTGAAAACCCAGAAGAATTGATTCCAACGATATGAATTGGAACTGGACGCTTCTAGACGCCGGAAGATTTAAACTCGATGGCGGAAGCATGTTTGGTGTTGTCCCAAAAGGGTTGTGGAGTAGATTTTGTAAACCAGACGAGCATAATTGTTTGCCTTATTGCTGTAACTGCGTGCTTCTTGAAAAAGACGAAAAAAGAATCCTCATTGAGAGCGGTTATGGAGTTGGGTGGAGCGACAAAGAAAAGCAGATGTTCGGTATGGATGAATCAACGATTTTGACTGCCCTTGTTGGTGCCGGCATTGAGCCAGATTCGATTGACACACTTATACTGTCCCACCTTCATTTTGATCATGCCGCAGGCGCGACGCTGCTACCAAATGCACAAGTCGTTGTACAAAAGCAAGAGTGGGAAGACGCGCTTGCAAACAGATCAACCATGAGCAAGACTTACTTGCCTCGTGTTCTTGAATCAATCAAAGATCGCGTTGAGCTTGTTGAAGGAAAAACCCTTTACGCTGACGGAATCACGCTTACGCCTCGTATTGGACACACTTGGGGCATTCAATCGATTGAAGTTGAAACTGATGGGGGCACACTCTGTTTTGCGAGTGACTTGATTCCAGACCACCACCATGTTGGTCTGGCCTTTAGTATGGGCTACGATATGCTCCCTTGGGACAACAAGATGACGAAGCAATCGTTTCTTGAAGAAGCGTACGCTGATAGTTGGACACTCGTATTGTGCCACGACATCACGCACCCTGTTGTTCGAGTGATAAAAAATGAAAAGAACGCTTTTGCTTTAGAGCCAGTTACTGATTTTTCAAGAAATCAATAATCGTTGTCGCAACGTATCCAATCTGTTCCTCAGTAAGCTCTGGGAAAATTGGTAGTGCAAGTGTTTCGAGTGCTGCACGCTCAGTATGTTGGAGCTCCATTCCTTTATAGCTAAGGTCTGAGAAGCACTCTTGCATGTGAAGTGGAACTGGGTAATAGATGTCTGTACCAATACCTTGTACTGCGAGATAGTCTTTTAAGGAATCTCGTTTTCCATTTAGAACACGAAGGACATATTGATTCCAAACATGCCTAGCAGGTGCTGAAGGAGCTTTTGGGGTGACCAATAGTTCATTGTCGAACTCACTCAATATTGTTTGATACAACTTTGCGTTTCGGGCTCTTCCTTCATGCCACTGCTCTAAATAACTCATTTTGACATTGAGCACTGCCGCTTGCAATGCGTCAAGACGACTATTGATACCGACTTCATTGTGGTAATAACGACGCTCTCCACCATGCACACGCAATTTGGTAATGCGTTCTGCAAGCACTTGGTCATTCGTCGTAATCATTCCGCCATCACCAAATCCGCCAAGATTTTTTGTTGGATAAAAACTGAAGCAACCAATTCTACCTCGCGAACCAGCCATCGCTCCAGTCTCGTCTTTTGCTCCAATCGCTTGTGCGGCATCCTCTATCATCGGGACTCCTAACTCACGACAAGCATCAAGTACTCCATCCATATCAATTGTTTGCCCGTAAAGATGGACTGGCATAACCGCTTTCAGGTTTGTGCATTGAGCAGCTGCAGCCTTAACTGAGTCTTGAGTCACGTTGAATGTGGTTGGATCGATATCAGCCCACACCGGAATTGCACCAATCCTTCGAATTGCACCACCAGTTGCAAAAAACGTATAGCTTGGACATATGACTTCGTCACCCGCCTTCACATCAAGCCCCATCAAAGCAAGTAGCAACGCATCGCTTCCAGATGCGCAACCAACGGCATACGACGTGCGGACATAGTCGACTATTGAATCTTCTAGCTCTAAGACTTTTGGACCAAGCACAAAATACTGGCTATCACAGACCTCTCTCAACAGCGGTTCGATTTCTTCTCTTAAAGAATCGTATTGAAGTTTTAAATCTAATAGCGGGACTGCAATATGAGTAGTCATCGAATTTCTCACTCTAACAAGTATTGAACGGAGTATTTTACTAGCATACGACGTATCAATCAAATGCCGAAAAGCCCCACCATTTCGATCGCAATGTGCTTGTATGAGCCAGATCCTAACTTTCTCTCAGAACAACTACAAAGTTTCTTGGATCAATCTGTGCTTCCTGATGAACTCGTCGTTTGTGATGATTCCAACGAATCCCATAGTGAGTATTTTACAGAGTGGGCTAGAGGAACAAACATTGACGTGAAGTATGTACATAATGATGCTCCGTTAGGTATTAACGCAAACTTTTCAAAAGCAGTTGCATTAACTTCGGGAGATTATGTGCTTTTAAGCGATCAAGATGATGTTTGGGAATCCAATAAAATACAAGAAACGGTCGTTTCAATTAAACAAAATGAGGGAGATGGTAATCTCCCAACACTATTCCATTCTGACCTTTCATTGTTAAGTAAAAGCGATCAAAATCTTAATTCTAGTTTCATGGAAAAGCAGCGTATCCGTGGAGGGGGGGATAATCTTTTGGGCGTACTCGTATTGCATAATGTCGTCACAGGATGTTCAGCGGGCATGAACCGATCTCTTATCGAAAAAGCATTGCCCATACCAAAAACTGCAGTGGTGCATGACTGGTGGCTTGCCCTCGTTGCTACTCACTGCGGGCAGATAATATTTGACAAACGAAAACTTATAAAATACAGAATCCACGACCAAAACGCCATTGGCCTTCGCCCCTTGTTTAGTTTTGAAAATATCAAACGTCTTATGCAATTCAACCATATAGGAGTTGAGTTTTCTAAAGTTGTTAAACAAAATCAAGCTTTTCAACAAAAATTTAAAAAGGAACTTCCGTCGGAAGTAAACATTTTCTTTGATGATTTAAAAGTAGGGGGATTTGTTTTAATTAACTCTGCAAAGAAAAGCGGCGTTAAGCCACAGGCCTTTTCTCGAACCATTCGATTTTGGGTCGCCGCTCTTACTAAAACCTATAGAAAATATTTATAGCAAATTAATGCGCATTTGGATGAATAAAGCCTCGGAAGATAGTTAGCAAAATAATCTTTAAATCAAACCCAATAGACCAATTTTCTATGTAAAAAAGATCGTGCTGGATTCGCTTTTTTATTTTATGAGAAGTATCTGTTTCGCCTCTCCAACCCTGAACTTGGGCGAGACCTGTTATGCCCGGTTTCATTTTGTGCCGACGCATATAATGTCGCACCTCTCGGCGATAAGAATCATTGTGCTCTAATACATGAGGTCTTGGTCCAACCACAGACATTCTGCCCTGAATAACATTAAAAAACTGTGGCAATTCATCGCAACTTGTTTTACGAAGAAGCCGCCCTATTGGAGTAATCCTGGAATCGTTCGCAGTTGCTTGAGTAATAGCCCCCCCCTCCTCTTTATGCATATACATAGTTCTAAATTTATACACCTTAAACGACTTGCCATCCCAGCCCAGTCTGTTTTGTTTAAATAAAACCGGTCCCCTAGAAGTGATTTTAATAGCAATTGCAATGAAGAGCAGTAAAGGAGATAAAAACAAAAGGGCTACTGTAGAGACAAAATAATCGAGGGCTGTTTTGAGAATTTTGTCAATTCCAGTCATTTTTGGTGAAGACAAATCAAGCATTGGGAATCCATATATTTCTGTTATATGGTGCCTAAAGAGCCGTAAACTAAATGTGTCTGGCAAAAATCTAACCGTTGCTGTTGTTTCTAAAAGATTATTAACGACTTTTTCAATCAACTCTTCTGCCTTCAACGGCAGGGCTATCCAAACCTCGTCGATCTGCTGTTCTTCGATGTATGCATTCAACAAATCAAAATCATTGTTGACTGGTATTTCATTAGATTTAGAATTATTTCGTTTGCGTTGATCAAAAAAGGAGGACACTTGAAAACTTGGCCAAGGAGCATCGTTGATATGAGTAGCAAGAGATTGCCCTAATCGCCCTGCACCAACAATCACAACTCTTTTTTGGTTAAAGCCGCGTTTGCGCAGCATATTAAGAATAAGAATAAGAGTTGTTCGCTCTGACATCAAGCAAAAAATCGACGTTGAAAACCACCAGAAGAACCACCACCGCGAGAATGTCTGAGACTGTTTTAAAATAAATAAGCAACCAACAATTATCGCAAACAAGAACAAAACACCAGTGATTGTTTGGCAGAGTAGTGGGAAAAATTTAACCCCTCTAGAAAAAATTGACGGTCCAGCAATCGAAAAAGCAAAAAATGAAGCCATCGCACCACAAGATAAAAGCCAAATGTAATCTGTTTGTATTGGCCAAAATAAAACCTCATATCGATACGCGTACCATGCATATGACAAAATCCCCGCCAGGAGAACCATAATCGCATCTAAAACTCTGACTGGAATAATCAGAGAAAAAGGTCTTTTTTGAAATGATTGTTGATTTCTAAGCATATTTATTTCCGCAAGCCAAAACGGTTGGTAATTATACTTGTTATCTCGCAAATCTTGAGCAGGGCTTGATTTATAGCTCTGAAATGCACATTTTTTGATTTATCCCGCCCTAAGCATAGCTAAATTTCGCAATATTTTGATAACAAAATTTCATATCGATTGAGAATCTTCTCCCAAGCAAAATCGTCCTCAAAACGCTTTATGCTGGATGTTGCCATTTCGTCTAACAAATTATTGTTAGACAGCAACTCTTTGAGTTGTAAGTCCAAAGATTTCGGCGAATCAAAAAACTGTGCGGCCGCACCTGCAACCCAGCGATTGAATATATTGTCATGAGCAAGAACTGGCGAACCAGTCCCTAAAGACTCTACAAGTGATGGGTTTGTTCCACCAACTGTATGTCCATGAATATATAATTTGCTGTGGAATCGTAATGCCTGAACAATTTTTTTGTCATAAATCGCACCCAATAAAACAACTTCTGGACCAGCTGCTGAAACAACCTTTGCATGATATGCATTTATTTCAGGTTTTAAATTAGATAAAACAACCAACTGGTGTCCGCGAGGTTCTTTTGAAAATACTGAAACTATGTCTAAAAGAGAATTCTCTGGCTCGGGCCTAGCAATGCATATCACATATGATTTTGGCTTAAGATCAAATTTTTTGATTGGCGAATCAGAAGCGGACAAAATTCGGTCGGCCCCATATGGAATCATAGAAATAGCGTTTGGTGCTCTTCGATTTGAGAACCTGCTCAATATAACTGGGTGATCTGCTATTAAATGATTTGCAATAATGCTTCCTGCCCACTCATTTATATAAAACCACGCGCGAGCAGGGATGCCCCATTTAGATCGTTTCCACTCCAAGCCATCCATATTCATAACATGCGGAATTTTTTTTAATTTAAGCCAAAAATCAAACATCGCCGTGTTATAGCCAAGCGTTAAAACCAACTCATTAGTTTTTGATGCATGCTTAATGCACCGCCAATCAAACCGCATCGTCCCAATAGCATCAAGCCTAGGCTCTGGAACTTTTACAAGATGGATATTTTTCCAAACACTCTCTGTAATGGGTCCTGACCCTTCTTCTTGGCAATACACCGTTACTTCCCAATTTTGATCTGCAAGATGCTCAGCCAATTTTTGGGCAAATGTTTCAAAACCCCCGTGAGATGCTGGAATGCCACGAGTGCCTAAAATTCTAAGTTTCTT
>PBEX01000024.1 GCA_002718515.1 Phycisphaerae bacterium | reverse complement strand
TTTGTAAATCACGACTTATGTGCGGCTAAGCCCGTCAGTGAATTGAAAAAATAAATCGGCAAAACCGCCTTAACGAGCCGATATGAGGGACTATGGGAACCTCTGCTATCAGTACGCGCCGTGGGCGGTCAAATCGCCCTTCATCACTCACAACCGCCGATGTTTCATCACGAATCATCTGGATTTCAAGTGCAGCCTTCGCTCTTTTCCTTGCTGTTGCACTGCTTTCATTTAATGCTGCTGATCCCCCATCTCACATTGTTGCTGTTCATAACGACCCTGTTAGCAACCTGTGTGGCACTGTTGGTGCATGGATTGCTTTTTGGACGTACCACGTTCTTGGTTTTGGCGTCTGGGTGATGCTCTTTTCAATTGGCACATGGGTCACGCTCGTCTTTAGAGGTCGCGAAGTAGAACACCCTGCTGTTCGCGCACTTGGCGTGCTCATCATGGCATTAGCGGTCTCTTGTTTCCATGAACTCTTACTCCCGTCTGTTGGTTCACTTGCTGGTGCAAAAGCAGGACTCATTGCAAAAACAATCGTTTCACAATTAACGCTCCACTTTAGTTCGTTTGGGGCGTTCATCATCATCTTTGCAGCATTCTCAATTGGTTTAGTTGTCGCTGCTGAACGCATCGCATTTGCGATTCCGCACCTCATTGTTTCATTGTTCAAGGGTTCGCTCTCACTTCGACCAGGGAACATCAGAACACTTTCACTTGCGACACTCAAGCCAAAGCGAAGCACTGGGAGTGAGTACGAAGAAGAATCGTGGGAAGAAGAGTGGGAAGAGGAAGAGTACCCAGAAGATGAGTATGACGACGAATATGAAGATGAAGAGGACGAAATTGAAGAGGAAGAACGTCCAAAACTTTCACTCGCTGAATTGAAAAAGAAAATGGCTAAGTTGCCAGTTCGTGTTGCAAGTGGTGGTAAAGCAGCAAGCGATGAAGACATCCCAAGACCTGATAACTTTGAAGGATACATCTTCCCTTCATTAGAGTTGCTTGAAAATCCTGAGCAGGGTTACGGTGACAAGATTGAAAACCTTGTCCGCGACCAAGCTGCTGACTTAGAAGAAACACTTCAGATGTATGGCATTGATGGTGAAGTGACTGGCATTGAAGCAGGACCTACCATTACGCTCTACTCCATCGAGCTTGCGCCAGGAACGAAAGTGTCAAGCATTAACACCGTAGCAAGTGATATCGCACGCTCGCTCGGCGCGCCAAACATACGCATCGTTCCAAACACTGCGGGCCGTAAAACTGTAGGCATCGAAGTTCCAAATCCAGAACGAGAAGTCGTTCGAATGAAGGAACTGATGAGTAGTAACAAGTCAGAACAAATGAAACTGCCAATGTTCCTTGGTAAAGATGCTTCTGGCGAACCGATGGTCGAAGACTTAACGAAGATGCCACACATGCTTGTTGCTGGCACAACTGGCTCAGGCAAAAGTGTGTGTATCAATTCAATCATTGCAGGTTGGATGTACACAAAGAGACCAGACGAACTCAAACTGATTCTTGTTGACCCGAAGATGGTTGAACTCAGCCAATTTTCTGACATCCCCCACCTTGCATGCCCAGTCGTGACCGAGATGGGTCGCGCTGCTGCAATTTTAGAGTGGGCAGTTTCGAAAATGGAAGAACGTTACAAACTCTTCAAACAACTTGGCGTGAAGGACCTTCTTGGTTTTAACGAATTGACTGAAGATGAAATTTACAAGATTATGGATCCACAAACGGATTTAGAGAAAGCGAAGATTCCTACGAANCTTCCNTACATNGTCTTNATNATNGACGAACTNGCTGANCTCATGATGACTGCNAAAGANGTNGAACAATCNATNGTNCGNATNGCNCANAAAGCACGNGCAGTTGGNATTCACCTCATTCTNGCAACNCAACGNCCNGAAGCAAAAGTNGTNACNGGNCTNATNAANTCAAANATGCCNTGCCGNGTNGCNTTNAANGTNAGTAGTGGTATGGANAGNCGAATTGTNCTNGANNCNAAAGGCGCTGAANTGCTNCTAGGNAATGGTGACATGATGTACATCGCNCCGAGNNCAACNCAAGTNGCTCGNTCGCANGGNTCNTTTGTNTCGCCNAAAGANATNCGNGNAATCGTNAAACACCTNAAGGANGTNGCTGANCCNAACTTTGAACGAANTCTTGTNCAAATCAAACCTTCNGGNAGNGCTTCNTCCATCGACGATGTNCAAGAACGAGACGACCTCTTCAATGANTCCGTCCAAGTCGTTCTTGANTCNAANCGTGGCTCTGTGTCNCTCCTNCANCGNAAATTNGGNATNGGNTATGGNCGCGCNTCNCGCATCATNGACCAAATGGAGATGGCAGGCATNGTTGGNGANCACAAAGGNTCNGTTGCTCGCGAAATNCTCATCNNNCTNGATGANTGGGAGCAGATGNTCGAGATGGAAAACGATGACTACGANGAGTTTGANGAGTAGCTCTCATCAAAANACTAAGCCGTTAAACTTTGTNGNCCAATCCTGCCGATACTTTTTTNTGTTCGCGGGACACCCAATCGNTGGGATTGCCAAAAGCATCATCCCTTCGGNTGAAGGAACTGCGACGACCGAGACTGATGCTCANNGCANGTCTCGGGCGGTGTGCCCTNTNAAAGTNAGAGGGATTCAGAGCTTGGCGGCGTCNANNGGGACGNGGCGGTTAAGCAAGNCAGCGTTTGTTAAGGAGGTGATCNGTGATCGAATTATGTGACTGTATTAGAGGGCTACACGGGACCTGAATCCGTAGACCCAGCGGGTTTGCACGGTGTGTAGCCCTACACAGGACTTTGCTCGGTGGTTACAAGCGTAACCACCGAGTTTTTTAATGCGCTCAGCCGTGCCGTCAATCGTTTTGCCGTGTATCCTTAGGGGATGAGTGAACAGATGACGCTTGAACAGGCAACGGCGAACATGCTTGAAACTGCTGAAGCAATTAAGCAGGGTGGCGGGCAGAGAGGGATTGAGAGACAACACAGGCATGGTCGAAAGACTGCACGGGAGCGTATTGATTCGCTTGTTGATAGTGGATCGACTCCATTTGAATGCGGTTTGTTTATCGCTCAGGGCATGTATAAGGAGTTTGGCGGAGCGCCTTCAGCCGGTGTAGTGACAACAATCGGGCAAGTTGGTGGAAAACTCTGCATGATTATCGCCAACGACGCAACGGTGAAAGCCGGTGCGTTCTTCCCGATGACGTGTAAGAAAATTATTCGAGCGCAATCCATTGCTGAAAATGCTCGATTACCACTGCTCTACCTTGTTGATTCCGCTGGCGTGTTTTTACCGCTTCAAGAAGATGTGTTTCCTGACACAGATGATTTCGGTCGTATTTTTAGAAATAACGCTGTATTCTCAGCGAAGGGCATTACGCAGATTGCCGCAATCATGGGGAACTGCGTCGCTGGTGGTGGGTACTTGCCTGTGCTTTGCGACACGCTCATGATGACTGAGGGAAGCGGGCTCTATCTTGCAGGCCCTGCCCTTGTGAAAGCAGCAATTGGTCAAGAAACTGAAAATGAAGAACTTGGCGGCGCGNCAATGCACGCTGAAATCTCAGGCACAATTGATTTCCATGAACCAGATGATGATGCATGCATTAAACGCCTCATTAGTCAAGTTCATGCAGATATGTCTGTACCGCCAGTGAGCGAACCTCCTTACCCGTCAGCAAACACAAGCAGAGATCCTGAAGATATCACATCGATTTTCAAAGGGAATCCCGGTGAACAATACGATATGAACGAACTGCTTTCATGCGTCGTTGATGAAGACAGTTACAACGAATATAAGGCAGACTATGGAAAGTCAATGGTGTGTGGATACGCAAGAATTGGCGGGTTCCCGTGTGGAATTGTTGCCAATCAACGCTGCATGACGCAAAAGAAAATGCCGGGTGGCAAAGCAGGACCATCGACATCAGTCAACATGCCGGCTGTTATTTACACTGAAGCAGCAGATAAAGCAGCACGGTTCATCATGGACTGCAACATGAAGCGCAGTCCACTTCTATTTGTTAACGACACGACTGGCTTTATGGTTGGCAGAGATAGCGAACAAGCTGGCATCATTCGCTCTGGGGCAAAAATGGTGAATGCCATGAGTAATTCCATTGTGCCTAAAATCAGTTTGATTATTGGTAGTTCCTACGGGGCTGGGCATTATGCGATGTGCGGACGCGCCTTTGACCCATTCCTCACCCTTGCTTGGCCAAACGCAAAATACGCTGTAATGGGTGGCGCTTCAGCAGCCCATACACTTTTACAAATTGACCTCGCTGCAAAGAAACGCCGCGGTGAAGAAGTTGATGAAGAAGAACGCAAAGAACTTCTTGCTGCAATCACTGCGAGTTATAACGAACAACAAGATATTTTCTATGGTGCTGCGAGGGGCTGGGTTGACCGCATGATTAACCCTAGTGAAACTCGCAAGGAATTGATCCAAGCGCTCACAATTGCTTCGACGTTTGACATTCAAGGCGAATTTAAGACCGGCGTCTTGCAAACATGAGCAAGACTGTCCTCATTACTGGGGCAAGTAGCGGGATCGGCGAAGCGACTGCAAGAGCATGCGCGCGAGCAGGAATGAATGTTGTTCTCACGGCAAGAAGACGAAAGCAACTTGAAGCACTCCAAGAAGAACTCGGCGGTGCGTGCAAAATCATTGTTGGTGATGTCACCGATGACGGCTTTAATGAAAAACTTTTGCGGGCATCCGGAAACATTGATGCTGTTTTCATCAACGCTGGTCATGGCATTGACCAAGACACGCTTGAAATGAACATGAATGACGTGCGATCGCTCTTTGAATTGAATGTGTTTGCAGCAGTTGAACTTGCGTCGCTATGTGCAAAACAGTTTAAGAAGCATGGGTCGGGACACATCATTCTGTGTGCAAGTTGCCTATCGAAGTTCGCAACGCCGAGCCACGGTGCATACTGCGCAAGCAAGTCAGCAATTGAAGCATTTGCAAAATCAATGCGAATGGAGTTGAAGCCCTCGAACATCCATGTGTCCACACTTCACCCAATTGGAACGCGTACTGAATTTTTCAACTCAAGCGCATCAAGGAGTGGCACTGAGCAATCTTCCTTCGAAGAGCGTGCTCCTTCGTGGCTGATGCAATCGCCCGATCGCGTCGCAAACGCTGTTGTGAAATGTCTAAGAAAGCCAAGGCCGGAAATTTGGACCAGTTTGTTTATGCGAACAGTAAGCACACTCTTTTCTGCATTCCCACGAATTGCTCAATTTTTTGCTTCCCGTTTTGCTTAAAAACTAGACCACGTGGGAGCCGTTTCAATCTATGAAGCAACTGAAGGCGTATTGTTTGTTGGCACGAATTCAGCAACCGACTGGTTACTCGTACGCGGCTTTAATGCCTTTGAATGTGGCAGCGAAACGATTGCACTTTGCGACGCTTACTTTGGCAACTTTCTCGATGGCGTGATCGGCATCACTGATGTCCTTGAAGTCATAAGCAGTTGGGGCACTCCTGAAGGCGATGTCATAGGTGATGGAGAGACGAACGTCTCTGACATCTTGGAAATGATTAACACCTGGGGTGACTGTTGGCCAGTTCAGGCACCTTTTAACGGTCAATTCGAATAGGGCTGAATATCGATTGACCACTCTTTGGGATCTGGGGTAGCAATGTCTAACTGGGCTTTTTGCGATTCAGTCAACTCAGTGAGACTGACGTTCGTCAGTCTGCTCTGGCGAAGTGTTCCATCAGTTTCGAGCGTTTGTACGCCAACAGGAAACCACGTCGTAGGGTCATAAAACAGGTCGATTGTTGTCCACTCACTGCTGTTCTTCGGCGTCAATTGAATGCCGACAACTCCGTCATCGAGTTTTGACAATAGACCTTCAGTTGGTTTTTTGATTGACGTCACATCAAACTCTTTCAACACCGACTCTTTCGTTTGCTCAATAGGCAGTGGCACTGGGCCATTACCAAGTGCAAATGGATCGAGTGATTTTGCACTCTCTGGAGAAACGAGTTCGCGTTTAATGAACTGCTTTTGCTCAGGGTCGATTTCAACAAACCACCGACCTGAGAAAACATACCGCTTATCTCGCGTTTCTTTTCTCCGCCCAATGATGAGCGTGTCAAAAGCAATTGCCGCATCTTTTTGCCCAACACACGCACGGTAGACAAGCGTCCCCGTTCGGATTTCGCGCCGCTCAAGGATTGGGTCAATCTTGACATAGGTGATGTCAGCGGAAGCAGCAGTCACACTGACTTGCTCAACATGCTCAAGGACTTGGTTTGGCGTCAATGCTTCCGTTTGCACTGAACACAAAAGACAGACTGCAAAGCAAACGTTCAGCATGCCTTCGCGCCCTCAACGAGTCCAATAAGTTCTTGCCTTGCTTTTTGAAGGCAATCATCGCCTTGTGTCAGTGTAAGTATGCGAGACGCCCTCACCTTCATCTTAGATTTCATGTGGTCACTGTCAGCGTCGACAAAATTATCATAGACATCTGCGAGTTTGATGAGGCGCCCTTCCCACGGACCATCCGCTAATTGTTTGTCATATGCAACTTCGCGAATCGTTTCTTCAAGTCGCATGTCTTTCGTCATGACCGCAACTAAATCGGCCACTCGACTTCCAAATGATTCACAAAGATCGTCGTAGTCAACATCGCAATCTTCGATGACATCGTGTAGCAGCGCTGCTGCAAGCACTTCTTCATCAGCATTGCCAAAACGAAGCGAAACTGTCATTGCAACTCTAAAAGGATGTGCAACATACGGCGTGCCATCATTGCGGGTTTGGTGTTTGTGTGCGTTCGCTGCGAAACTTGCTGCTTGTTGCCAAAGTGTGCTCATGATGCTTGTCCTGAGGAGAGCAACGCAACAGCGTGTACATCGATTGCATCAACTGCTTGGCAACCCTCTGTTGTTTTGCCTTGTATGTGAATTGGCGCGTCAAGCAAGGCGGACACAGATGCGGTGACTTCATCGCGCACACTCGCAATCTTCGGTTCATCACAGATCACCGTCACACTTACATTCACGATGGAATAGCCGAGCGCTTTACTTCGCTCTAATGCGTGAGCCAAAAACGCAGAAGATGCTTTGTCTTTGTTTGCCTCATCAGTGTTTGGAAAATGCGTGCCTATGTCTCCATACCCAATTGAACTGTAAATCGCATCCGTCACCGCATGGAGCAAGACATCGCCGTCGCTATGAGCGACAGTCTGTTTTCCGCACGCAATCAGCACTCCACCGAGTACAACGCCATCACCCGGTTCAAGCCTGTGCCGATCAAAACCATGTCCTATTCGATAATTCATCAGATTGGCATTGTACCCCCCAAGCGGTAAATGCCGATGTAAGATGACAATGATGCGTCAATTTCACTTAGGTCTAATGTCACTTTTGCTTGCTTCTGGGTGCCAAATGTATGTTCCAGGCGGAAATCCGTTTACTGATGGACCAGACAGCGCCACAACGTGGGAATCAACAACTGAAGTTCCCAAAACGGTCACCCTTATCGATACACGAAGCGGCGAGCACCTCTTTGTGATGGAGATTCCTGTTGGGCAGAAACTCGTCATCGATTTTGTGACTGATGGTGGCGACAATGCCGTCATCACCCCTGACCTCATGATGTGGGAGGTATTCCCATCAAGTGTAAAGTATGGACCGCTTTCCAATGCACTCACAGTCCCAGACAGATGGTCACGAAAAATCATCGTCGATTTAAGAGACTCAGGTGAGTATGCTCAACCAGCGACCGACCGACCGCTTTCCGTCGATGACATCAATGACCAACCTGATTGGTGGTCTGCTGAAGGTGGAGCGTTGACCGGTTCAGACCCCATCGACGGCTACGACCCGTAATCCACACCGGAAGTCTCACCCCAGAAATCTCCTCCGGAAGCCCTTTTTCCTAATCACGAGCCCCCATGGGCTTTGCATCTTTGGGGGTGCTACAATATGGGTATGCCGACGACACATACAACAGATGCAGATGCTGTATCCCTCTCCGGATACATCATTGACCCGCTTTATAACCCCAAAGATGGAAACATTGACCCAGAGATCGGTCTTCCGGGCCAGTTTCCATACACACGCGGTGTCCATGAAACCATGTATCGTTCTCGATTATGGACCATGCGTCAGTTTGCTGGATTTGGCTCTGCTGAAGATACCAATGCGCGATTTAAGTACTTGCTAGAGAACGCAAAAGGGACAAAGACCAATACAGGACTTTCAACTGCATTCGATTTACCAACCTTGATGGGACGAGATAGTAACGACCCATTGTCAGCAGGTGAAGTCGGCCGGTGCGGTGTTGCCATCGACACCATTGATGACATGCACCGTTTATACGCCGATATTCCAGTTGGTGAAGTCACGGTCAGCCAAACGATTAATGGTCCTGCTTGCGTCATTTGGGCGATGTACCTCGCGATGGCAAAGGAACGTGGCATCGATTGGAACGCACTTGGTGGCACATTACAGAATGACATTCTCAAAGAGTTCCACTCACAAAACGAGTTCATCTATCCGCCTGAGGCATCCGTGAAACTCGTCGTCGACACGATTGAATTCGCAACACAATATACGAAACGATGGAACAGTGTTTCCATATCTGGATATCACATTCGTGAGGCCGGCTCAACAGCAACTCAAGAACTTGCGTTCACGCTCCGAGATGGCATGGAATATGTTGAAGCGTGCATGAAACGCGGGCTTGATGTCGATGCGTTTGCGCCACGGCTTTCATTCTTCTTCAATTCGCATAACGAGTTCTTCGAAGAAATTTGCAAATTGCGTGCTGCTCGCAGAATTTGGGCAACAGCAATGAAGGAACGGTATGGCGCTAAGAACGATCGTTCCCTACTCATGCGTACGCACGTTCAAACTGCGGGCTGCTCGCTCACTGAACAACAACCGCTGAATAACATTGTTCGCGTCGCGTACCAAGCAATGGCTGGTGTGCTTGGTGGTTGCCAAAGTTTGCACACTGATTCGATGGACGAAACGCTCGGCCTTCCAACAGAAACTGCCGTAAGGGTCGCGCTCAGAACACAGCAGATTCTCGCACATGAAACTGGCGTGCACCGAACCGTTGACCCGCTTGCGGGTTCATACTTTGTCGAATCACTCACAGATCAAATGGAATCTGATGCCAATGGCATCATCGATGAGATTGATGGTCTTGGCGGCGTTGTAGCCGGCATTCATAAAGGCTACTTCAGACGCTCTATCGCTGAAGCGTCGTACCGCTTTGGTCAAGAAATGGAAGCAGGAGACCGTGTCATCGTTGGCGTTAACGCGTATGAAGATGGCAATGATGACACACAAGTGGACATCCTTCAGATTCCACACACGGTTGAATCAACCCAGTGCGAACGCTTAGACACATTCCTTAAGGAACGTGACGAAGACGCTGCGATGAAAGCATTAGATGCCATTCGGGATGCCGCGCGAAATGATGAAAATGTCATGTCTTCGCTCGTCGATGGTGCACTTGCTCGTTGTACCCTTGGTGAAATGGTTCAAGCAATGGCGGATGTCTTTGGTCGCTACAGCGGCGGTCCAGAGTGGTAAACTAACCGCATCGTGGCACACCAACACCCGAAAGGCACAAGAGATTTCTTTCCTGCAGAACTTGCTGCACTTCATCACATTGAAAGTGCATGGCGAACTGCATCAATAAATGCTGGCTTTGAAGAGATTGAAGGACCAACGTTTGAACATCTCGACTTGTACACAGTAAAAAGTGGCGAAGGCATCGTAAACGAACTCTTCAGTTTTAAGAGAGCTGGCGGCGATGTTGATTATGCACTTAGACCAGAATTCACGCCGACACTTGCTCGGATGGCAGCAGCAAAGGGACGCTCTCTTTCGCTTCCAACAAAGTGGTTTGGAATCCCAGACCATTTCCGCGCAGAACGCCCGCAACGGGGAAGACTTCGAGAGTTCAAACAGTGGAATGTTGACCTGCTCGGAATCGACGCGCCTTCAGCGGATGCTGAAGTCATTGCGACAGCCATAGTCGCGCTTGCCAATCTAGGATTAACGTGCGATGACGTCGTCGTTCGCATCAGTCACCGAAGTGTCGTGACGAGCATGCTCCTTGAAGGCGGTCTTGATGCATCTCAACTCGACCAAGCCCTTGCCTTGCTAGATAAAAAAGAAAAGATGGATGATGCTACTTTCACATCAAAACTAGACGAAGCGGGATTACCCGCAAGTGCGTTTGCTCAGTTTGATGGCGACGCAGTCGTTTCACATCCAGATCTTGATGTTCTTCAAACTGAATTAGAACGATGGGGTGTGAGCGATTGGTGCACGTTTGATTTTAGCATTGTTCGCGGTCTTGCCTACTATACTGGCATCGTCTTTGAGATTCATGAACGTAGTGGCGCCGAGCGAGCCATCGCAGGTGGTGGGCGGTATGACAAACTTATTGAGATGTTTGGCGGACCATCGATGCCAGCTGTTGGCTTTGGCATGGGTGACGTTGTTCTATCATTGGTATTAAAAGACAAGGGATTGCTAAACGATGGCGCGGATTACTTGCAATCACCTGACGTCTTTGTCGTAAGCGCTTCTGATGAGGGAGATGCGCTTGTCCCAACCATAGTTTCATCACTGAGAACAAATGGCGTTCATGCAAGGCAGTCTTACAAAACAACGCGGAATGTTGGCAAGTTGCTTACGGAGGCTGCTAAAGCAAATGCGAAGAACGTCATTATTCTTGGCGGCGAACTTGCACAAGGCAATGTCGTCGTTAAGAACTTAGATTGTGGAGAGCAAGTTGAACTTGCACTTGATGCAGTTGTTGAACATTTCTCTTAATGGCACGCCGCATACTCATCATGACTGCAGTTGATGCAGAGGCAGACGCCGTCGGAAGACCAAAGGGAACTTTTGTTGTTGCGGGCGGTATTGGAAGAACAAATGCTGCTTCGTCAACGATGTCTGCACTTCTGAGTGATGGACCATTTCATTGGATTGTCAATATTGGTGTTGCTGGAGCATGCAAAGAGAGTGGGCTTAACATCGGGGATGTCGTCGTTGGTAGCGAAAGCGTGTACATGGAAGAAGGGATACAAACCCCTGACGGCTTCCAAACAATTGACGCCATGGGTTTTTCGCTTGGCAAGTTCGAAGGCAATAAAGTGCCAGCAGACGCGTGGATGCTTGAACAGTTAGAAAGCATTGGAACAAAGGGCCCAATCGCGACCGTTGCAACATGTAGCGGAACTGATGAACTTGCTCAGCAAGTGTTAGAACGAACTGGCGCGATTGCTGAAGCGATGGAAGGCGCTGCCATATTGCATGTCGCAAATCAAATGAACACCCCTGCAATTGAGATACGCGTGATTTCAAACACCACGGGCAATCGCAATAAACAAGTTTGGGATTTGCCTCTTGCGTTACAAAAACTCAGCGNAGTCACCGAGCAGGTNATTCAATCATTATGGAACACAAGCGAATAANTCGCCCTTCCTTTAAAATAAACAGACATGGACTGGATGACCATCATTGTATTTTCNCTNTATATGCTCTTTGCAGCAGNTTGCGTTTTCGTAACGCTTGTCGGTTTACCTGGCGGGTGGATTATGGTGACAGGAGCAGTTGCCATTGAACTCAGTGACACNCTCTGGGGGGGGAGCNATACATGGGGCTGGCTTACNCTTGGCATCTGCATCGGTCTCATGATTGTTGGCGAGATTATTGAACTTGTTGCAAGCGGTCTAGGCTCAAAAGTTGGTGGCGGTTCGAATAGAGCGATGTTTGGTGCAATTGTTGGTAGCGTCATTGGCGCAATTCTAGGCACGCCCCTCATTCCAATACCGCTCATTGGAACGCTGATTGGCGCTGTCCTTGGNGCATTCATTGGCACTGTGCTCGCTGAACTCACGCATAAGGAACCNCCTGAGATGAGTCANATTGCAAAATCTGCAACCGGCGCAACGATTGGACGCATCCTTGGCGTACTCGGCAAAACAGGCGTTGCATCCATCGTTTGGTGCGTGCTCCTCATTTCGCCATTTGTTGGCGGTTAATGTGTCAATCGATAGATTTCATCAATCGTNGTGAGNCCTTGGGCAACTTTCGCAAAACCATCTGCTTGTAAGTTCACCATGCCGCGTTCGATTGCTAAATTTCTAAATGCNGTGATTGAAGGATTGCCCGCAATCGCATCTCGCAACTCGTCATCCATGATGAGCAATTCNTACAAGCCAATTCGGCCTGCGTANCCACTTCCTCTGCATGACGAACAGCCAACAGCGTGTGGAATCTCTTTGCAAGAATAACCCTTCAATANTTCTTTTTCTTGAGCAGTCGGCTTTTTCATTTCAACACATTTAGAACAAACTTTACGAGCAAGGCGCTGTGCGAGCACTGCGTTTACTGCAGATGCCACAAGGAACGGTTCNATACCAATGTTGATGAGCCGCGTCATCGATGANGGCGCATCGTTTGTGTGAAGCGTTGAAAGCACAAGGTGACCTGTCATCGCTGCTTGAATCGCAGTTGATGCNGTTTCATAATCACGAATTTCGCCAAGGAGGACAACNTCTGGGTCTTGCCTTAAGAGTGCACGTAATGCTTTTGCAAACGTCATCTCAATTTGTTCATGGACTTGAATCTGCGTTATGCCATCAAGTTCATATTCAACTGGATCTTCAACCGTTGAAATGTTTAATCGCTCTCGGTCCATTTCTTGAAGTGAAGAATAAAGCGTGGTTGTTTTACCACAGCCTGTTGGACCAGTCACAAGAATAATGCCGTGCGGATTTGATATTTCGCTTTGCCAGCGATTGAGTGTTTCTTCTTGGAAACCCAAGTCGCTTAGACCAATGCGAATGTTTTTATCATCAAGAAGACGGAGCACAACTTTCTCGCCCTTTGGCGTTGGNACTGTTGAAACACGCAAGTCGATTNGTCGTCCTAGGATTGTTGCGCGAATGCGNCCATCTTGNGGAATTCGTCTTTCTGCAATATCTAAGTTTGCGAGAATCTTTATACGGCTGACAATTGCGCTGTGTAGAGATTGGTCGACATGCATGAGGTCGTGCAACACGCCATCGATGCGATATCGCATCACTGACTCTTCTGCCCTTGGTTCGAAGTGGATATCAGAGGCGTTCTCGCGAACTGCAGTTTCNATCATTGAACTCACAGTGCTGACAACNGGTGANGAGTCTGCATCAGCTGTGACGGACTCTAAATCTAACGATGATTCCATGNAATCTTCAACGATGAANGTAGCATCGCTTTCTGTGACTTCATCGCACTGTTTCTCTANACATTCGAGTGCTATACGAAGCGCACGAGTNGTGACTAATACTTGCTCGACTTGTTCNCCAATGACAAACATGAGNTCGTCAACATGAAAAAGGTCTTCCACTGTACTTGCAGCNACNAAGAACTTACCCGCACACTTCAATGGAATGACGCGATGTTCACTACACCAAGCCAATCCTATTCGCTCGACGATNTCAATTGCGATATCATCGTCTTCAAGTTGGTGAAATGCAAAACCTGAAACTGTCGCAATCGCTTGTTGTGCTTTNGACTCATCGATGCCAGCATCCACAATCAAATCGCAAAGTGACCGCCCTCTTGCGTTTCGTTGGAGTTGTATAAATCTTGANTCAATATCAGGTGCAAATTCGCCCGAGTCATGCAGGATGTTAATGACCTTTTGTGCAAATGATACTGTTGGTTGTTCTGTGTTGGATTGCAGTGGCTTCATTGGATGTAGCTTTCTGAGGCAAATTGTTCGTAACCATCTAAGTAGATTGTTCGTGTTGTCGCTTCACCGCCATTGCTTGGAATGGTGATGACAACAGAACTCNCGTTAATCTCAGTCAATCTGACTGTAAGCGACCCCCCACGAAGTGAAATTTCATCACCGATTTTGTAAATCTGNCCATTGATGTTTGCTAGCGAGCGCTTGCCTTTCATCACGGATTGAACCATGAGTTGATGCGCCGCAAACTCAGCGTCTGCATTTGCATCTGACTCAACATTGCCNGCNTTCATGATTGGCTGATTTGCTATTGGTTTTGAACCAAATGCGTGTAATGCGTGAAGTGGGCGTTGCCATAGTTGGANGTCGCCTGACAATCGAGTTGTCATGTTATCTGTCGAACGGCTTGNTGTTTCAATCAGACTCGCTGTTTTTGCGATCGCATCAACACTGCAAATNTGGTCCATCAGCACTTTAGATTCTTTGCTCTCCGANGCTTGTACTGCTGGGACGAATGAACGCATGAACATGAGTTCAGCGAAGAGNGCGATNGCTNCAATCGCTACGAATAAGGTTGCGCTNTTGTATTTATGAATATATTGGAGCGTTGCTGTCATTACTCTTGCTCCTCTTGGTTATGAAAGATGAGATGAATCACAAAACGAACATCTAGTTTGTTTACGGATTCGCGGTGGATTGTCATACGCTCAATGCGTGACAAGCGGTTCATTTGTTCTAGAGATTGGATGAANGCATAAACANTTTCAAAACTCCCAGCGATGCTCAAATCAATTGGCATGATTCCATATTCACNACTTTCTTTTGAGCCTGAAGTTGTAACTGACTTCATTGTGAGTTCATGTGCTTTTGCAATATCTGACACTTGTTCAAGCCAAGCCTCCGCTTCTGGTGCATNGGGGATGCTCTTCAACGCTGTTTCAGTTGCATCTTCAATGTCGCTCACCATTGCAATCATGTCGCGATACTGNCTATTGAGTTCTGGAAAGTTTGCAAGTCTGCTTGTATGTACTCTNATTTCACTTGCTGTTTCAGCAACNGCGCTATTGATTGGCTTATACGCCATCACCCAAGCAGCCATTGGCACTGATGCAAGAAGTACGAGTAAGGANATATAACGTTTTGGTATTGTCATTCTGACACCTCCATTGCTAGGGATGCCCCTCTACTGACTTCCATGTGAATTGCAAATTGTCTTTGCGAATCAACTCNAGTTTCTTGTGCATACTGAAGTGACACGTTCTCAAAGAATGGAGAAANCGAAAGCGATTCAATGTATGCCGAGATGAGACTGTCATGCCGAGCAATGCCAAGAAGTGTGATGAACTCAGTGATATGCACAACATCATCCTTCATCACTCTTCTGCGAGTTTCTAAACGNATGTCGTCTAACATTGATTCCTCAGGAAGCAGTTGTGTCATTTCCCAAAGCAAGATTGAACGTGGCGTACCATCAAGGTGCTCTTCAATTGCTTTTGCTTTTTCAACTGCGTCTTTGAGTTCTTTCTGNACTTTGACATATTCATGGACGCGATGTTGTGCATCGTTCCATTGTTTAGCCACTTCCATGCTGTCTTGAGCAACACTTCGCCAGTTACCCATACTTACNACAAAAGCCCCGACCGTTGCAACTGAAATGAGTACGACAAACATGATGCCGAACTTCACAACCCGTTGGTCGGTTCGTGCAACATGCCATGANTTTGGTAGAAAATCATCAAATGGATGTGTCATGCTGCCTCCTTTGAAAAGCGAAGGCACATGCCTGCTGCAGTCGTCCATGAAGGACCACTTGCACATGATTCTGCNCCATCGATCCAAGCTGAAGGATCTGCGATNTAACCTGCNACNCCAAGATTTGATGCAATCGCAGCACACGTTTCAGTGTCACTTGCTGCNGAACCGGAGAAAATGATTCTGTCGACTGCTCGCTGCGGAAACAAGGCGTCATGATGCTGAAGGCATCGACGCAATTCTTGTTCAAGCGNGCCATCAATGAGCGTGTTTGAAGGCATCATTTCATACAATCCACGAGGCGCTTGTTCTTTTCGCCTTTCAAACTCGCCTTCTGGATCTTGTGATGTTTCGCAATCCTCAGGCGCTTGCCAAGGCGTCTCATTTGTCTTTGGATTNAATGACAACTGCCTTGCGAANACGCAGTGGCTGCCATGAGCAACCATAATGAATGATGATTGTTCATCTANATCAATGAGCATGGATGTGATTTTTTCATCTCCATCTCTTCGATAGAGTTTGTCAAATGCTCTTAATGATGCATGGAGTGGGACTGTCACTGAGAGTACATGAGCACCATTTGCTTCAAGTTCTTCAACATAACCTTGAGTNACTTGNCCATTNACTCCAACACAGAGCAGTTCCTGTTTTGGACCGTCACCGGTGCCAACACCAGTCATCGCAACACACACGTGNCTNATTTCACAATGTTCCCATTCGGGACTTTGCTGGATGAGTTTGCTTTTNATTTCATCNTCATCTTCGCTGTTAGAAACNCGAATNTGCTGAACAAGCACATCTGATGACGGAATGCTGATGATGCAATCCTTTCCTTTAAATGAGTTAAGCGCTTCCTTCATTCCAAGTTCATCTTGTCTNGGAACTTCAAGTGCCATATGCAGCGAGGGNTTTTNNCCGCTTGACATCTGCATCATGCGGACAACCTCACTATCAAAGTGCACGCAAATTGGTGGCGCGCTCATACGTCGTGTAAGCCAATGTAGTTTTCCCATAGAGACCTCACTCGGCACACCGATAACACAACTAAAGCACTAGGGTCGGGTTGTGAGGGTTACGCAAATCAGTTGCCTGAATTGACGGAATAGGGGTTTCTATCTGATAAAACGCACTTTGCTGAAATCNGGAACGATTGGCAAACCAAATGCTTTTTTCGGTGCTGGCCAGTAAACGCTCCATGCTTTTCCAATCAGAAGGTCTCGATTCACGAGAAACGGCGTATCGTCGATTTGAGCCGNAACAAACGCATCTGGATTNCCCCAGAGTCGACNATCAAGTGAAAAAGCGCTATTGTCACCCGCAAGCATGTAATGATCGTCACCGAGCTCTGCAGGCTTTGCAAGGTGCGTGCCATATGCAGGTGAACCGGGTTGAACAAGCGCTTCATTTCCTGGTTTCGTAGGGTTTTTTGTCGCTCTCGATGGAAGTAAAGAGGGCCTGTAATACAAGTCNGTTGCGACTTCTATGTTTGCAANGGAGCANGGNGAGCCACTAAANACCCATTCTAAAGTTGGTGGAACGATGTCTTGTTTCATTGCTTCTTCGACGGGCGTTGAATCAAGTGAGTTCGTCGCTCGCCTGATTCGTGTGTCTGGGCCAAACGCATAACCCATCGAAGCAACACGCTTGCGATTGATAAACAGCACCAACTCTTGGTCAACGTGCCAACACTCCATGCGAATTGGTTGATGTGCTGTAACACGCACGNNCGATGCGGCTTCGAGTTCGTCTACGACATCTCCGTTATCACTCGTCATCGTTAAACGNACTTCGTTTCCTTCGATNGTCCACGCAAAAGTGTGACCTCTGGTATGCAATTCAAAAGAANCTTTCAGTGNNTCATGATCCGGAACGATTGTTGCCGAGACATTCACATCTGACATNGGGTATTGCCGAACTGCTGGCATCAACANGTTGTAAGGNGCCCAGTCATCAATAGGAATNTCTCTTGTGTCCCATGTAAGCGTTGCCCTNCTCGATGTGTTCGCATACCAAGAGCGGTCTTGCTCATCCCAAGCAGAACTAGGACTNCCCCGCCACGGTTGCCCTCGCCATGGCCTTGAGAGTGCGAGTGTGTCGATTGGAATCGCGTCTGAGTCGGATAGAGTTCGCCAGAGCGCTTGTTGTACGTGCTCTGGTTTCCGCTGAATAGTAAATGGCTCATCACCACGCTTTGCAAAAATATCACCGTCGACAATTGATATTGTNTCGCCGGGTAAACCTATGAGCCGCTTGATGTAGTTTGCTGCTAATCCTTGNGTATCTGTTGGATTTTTAAATACCACGACGTCATACCGCTTTGGTTCAAAAAAAGGATAGAGCGATTTCAATACGAGCACTCTNTCACCCATCTTCGGGTCTAAACGCTTTGATTCTGTTGCACCNAGCGATTGACGNCGTCCAAGAAGCGGGTCGGAAAATCTGTCTGGAGAAAATGCCCTCGCATTATCAAATCCAACTGCAAATGATTGCCCCGTTTGAGGGCTTTGTTTTTGCAAGTGCATTCCTCGGAGNGTTGGCGCCATCGAGCCCGTCGGAATAACAAACCCCTCTACGACAAATCCTCTAAAGACCATTGCAAGAACAAAGGCGAACAAAAGCGATTGAANGGTTTCAATGTACTGCGGTTGANTTGAGTTGACTTCATTCGATGACATCGTTAACTATTGTCGGTCTCTTTCTTGCCTTTTCTTCTGCGGCGACGCTTTCTTCTGCGTTTTTTCTTTGGCTGTTCACCCTCGGCAGTCGCCTCATTCTTTTTCTTCTTCTTGCGATGCTTCTTTTTCTTCTTCTTTGGTTCTTCCTGTTCAAAGAGTGTTTCGTATGGCTTTGGGCAAGAATCTGGATCGAGCAACTCTTCTAATGGGACTGCAATTTGCCGCTTGTCATGTTCAAGTTCAACAAGTACAAGTTGGGTTAGAATTTTTCCATCNATCACGATGCCCGGNCCTTCTACTGTTCCGACTCTTGTNTTTTTGTGAGGCAGATTCTTNTTAAGGTCTCGATAGGTTTGGTCTTCATACCGAAGGCAACACATGAGTCTGCCACAGCGCCCTGAAATCTTCTTTGGGTCAAGCGTTTGTTTTTGTTGCTTCGCTGCTCGCATNGAAACTGGCGCAAGNACCTTCANAAAGTTCTTGCAACAGCAATGNTGGCCACACCGTTCATAATCNGCAACTAATCTTGCTTCATCTCTTGCNCCAACTTGCCGCATTTCAATTCTTGCAGAAAACTTGTTTGCNAGGTCATGCACGAGTGGCCTGAAGTCGACTCGATCTTCACTTAAGTAATAAAAAGTAAGCAGCTCTTCTCCCAATATCGGTTCAACATCAACGATTTCCATTTCTAGTTGATGTTCTTCGACAAGCCGTTTTGCTTCTTTTCTAAANTCTTGCTTGCGAGATTTNAGTTGGGACATGTGGTTCATGTCATCTCGCGTTGCGATTCTCACAATTCTGCCNTTCGTGTGAAACGGGAATTTTTTNCCTCCNGATTGTTCGATGTACTGCAGCATCTCTTGCCGGCTGATTGATTTTCCGCAACCAGAGTTTGAACACGTTGTCGTTAGCATTTCAACAAGTTCTGTCCCGCGGTGTGTTCTTGCAATGAGTTTAGAACCACAGCCCGCCCGAATGTCGCCTGCCTGTTTGTATTCTCCAACCATCTGCATCGAACCAAAGCGAACGACCATGGTTTCCGGAGGTGTGGTCTGGGCAAGTTGTTCTTCAAGCGTTAATGCATCACGCTTGGAAGGGTCTGAGTCTTCTTCAAATACGGGGAGTGGAAATATTGACATCTGGCAATCGCTAGTGCGAATCGCCCATCAATTATGATGAAAACGATTCGTCGTTTAAAATCTCAATGTCGTCAGGGAGGGTATCAGTACCATCAGTAGTCGCCTGACCGTCTACTGGGCTTATACGCGATTGCTCGTCCATTGTATCNGGTTTTTTGCGAGTTTTTAGGTCTTGAAGTGACTTCCGTTGGCGTTTTGTAAACAACAGGCGGATTGGAATCTCACTAAATGGCAATTCCTCTCGCAGACGGTTCATCAAATACCGCTCGTACTGCCCCTCAAAGAGTGATGGTTGATTCACAACCATTGCGATTGTTGGNGGTTTTGTNGCAATCTGAGAGACATACAGCAACTTNGCCACTGTCCCTAATCGCGATGATGGNCCCCGATCTTTGAGGACCGTCTTGATAAAGTCATTCAGCCGTGAAGTTGAAACGCGGTGCTCAGACTGCTCTTTCAAGTTAAACGCCATCGTGATTGTGTCTTCAATCCCTTCATCCTCAGTCGAACTGATGAANACGATTGGTGCATAATCAAGACCNCGCAACTCTNTTGTTAGATACTCAAGATAATCCTCGGGCGATACCGACTCATCAACCAAATCCCATTTCGTCACAACAATGACTGTNGGCTTGAACTGGCGTTGCAGTTCTTGAGTCAACTTCTTNTCAACTTGAGAGACTCGNTCAGTGGCATCGACAAGGAGCAATGCAACATCTGCTCGTCTGATNGATTGAAGCATTCTGCGGTATGCATAATATTCAATGTCATCAGCAAAACTTTTTTGCTTACGCAATCCCGCCGTGTCAATTGCCGTGAATGTACGNTCGCCAATTTGGAATTGCACGTCGACTGCATCTCTTGTTGTCCCNGCAATCTCGGAAACAATGACNCGGTTTTCGCCAGCNAGTGCATTCACAAGTGATGACTTGCCTGCATTNCNTTTCCCCACAATTGCGAGTTTCAAATCTGCGTCTTCAATATCTGAAGTTTCAATCCCTTGAACGCGTTCCCANATTCTGTCNTTGAGGTATTGAATGCCGTGACCACTTGTTGAAGANATGCAAATTGCTTCCCCAAGCCCAAGTGCTGCTGCCTCGTGACCATGCGCCTCCCATTTTCTGGAGTCCACCTTGCTCGCAACAACAAGCACCTTGTCCCCTGCGCCTGCTTTTCGCATCATTTCCGCGACAGTTTCATCGAGNGGTGTAATTCCGGATTGCGCGTCGACAAGGAAGACAATCAAATCAGATTTTNCCATTGCTTCTTTGATTTGGAATTCAATGTCACTTGTTAAATCTCTGAGGTCNTTACCAGCATCATCGATATGCTCNCCCTCAACTACATANACGCCCCAACCACCAGTNTCATGGAGTTCAACGAGTGATGCCTCAGTACCCTTTGGTGTATAAGACGGCGCATCCAACTCTAAGAGAACGCTCACGCGGTCACGGGTCACGCCCGGAGTTGGGTCGACAATNGAAACNCGCCTCTTTGCGAGACGATTCATGAGGCTTGATTTGCCTACATTCGGTCTGCCGACAATTGCGATGCGAGGTAAAGACATTCCGGTATTGTACCAGAATCGGGCTCATTTCCATACAATGCCCTTATGTCGACGAATGACGCAANTGGCTTGCTTGTGGTGATTTCTGGCCCTTCAGGGGTTGGNAAAACGACCATTGTGCACCGNGTAAAGGAAGCTTTTAATGCCACTTTCAGCGTTTCGGCGACAACAAGACCAAAAAGCGAATCCGAAGAGGACGGTGTTGATTATTTCTTTATCACAGATGAAGCTTTTGACCAAATGGTGAAAGAGAGTGAATTCTTGGAGTTTGCTGAAGTCTTTGGTTGCCACCGTTATGGCACTCCAAAGTTACCAGTGCTTCAAGCCATGGAGCGTGGNGAGGTTGTCCTGTTAGACATAGATGTTCAAGGCGGAATTCAAGTCTTTGAAAACATGCCCGAGTCNCTCCGAGTTTTCATCATGCCGCCCCACGAAGATGAGTTACTCAATCGATTACGTTCACGTGGTCGTGATGATGAAGATGCAATCCTTCGACGCTTCCGAGAAGCAAAACAGGAAATGGCGAAAGCNGAAGGTAGCGGCGCTTACAACACATTCATTGTGAATGATGAGTTAGAACTTGCTGTTGCTGAAACGATTGCNGTCATCAAGCAACAACTTGCTGGACAAACAGCAACGTCATGAAACTTGTCTTGTCGCTATTCTTAGCCATGTGCACTTCCGCTGCACATGCAATAGACACAGATACNATTTTTGCTAGACATCTGGAACCNATCACACCAATTGGAGGCGTACTGTATGTGCCGCTCTATAGCACCCAAAGTGGCGCAGAGTGGCCAGAACAGATAGCGTTACAGTGCTCTAATGGTGAGGTCATCACTGGATATCTCGGNTGGGTTGAACCAAATCCAAGNCAACGCAAATGGACNTCAGAAAGCCACCGCATTAGACCNATCNAATCCACCGATTCTCTTGATGCANTGAGTCGNAACGATGCGCAAAGCGGACCNATTCTTCTTGCTGAACTTNNTGAGTCCACTTTTGAAACCATCTCGTTTGGAGAGTGCACACTGCATCCAAAGTGGATTCAAAAGTATGACGANTATCCTCAACTTAANATNGATGACGCTCCAATAGGNNANCANTTAAGCGAGTGGAGCAAAGAAGCNTTACCNGAACACAATCCATTTAGCATGTGGCGATGGTCTTTACTCGCNTCTTCGCGAAACCAGCCAACCCCCGCACTTGGTTACCCTTCANGAGTTGAAGCACTTGCNTCAAGATACACTGATGCACTTTGGAAAAGCGGTTTTAATCGCCTTGCCTCAGCAAGTAGAGGCATTGCTGCTTCTTGTAGAGATCTTTTGACTTACACGGCATTTGATGGTTCGCAGCAATTCGCATGTTGGGTGACAAACCAACAACAACTCAATCTACTCATTGGCGTCATGGTTGAAGACTCCATCTCTGATGAAGAATGTGCTGCNCGTTGTCTTGCTTGGTCTGAAACTCAAAAAACATATCTTTANTGGGTCGAACAACTCTTCGGAAANTCGGTNCGAATTGCATTTGCAAACCCNACGCTCATNCCGATTGTTGCAGCGTTAACTTGGCAAGAAGTTGACTGTATTCCGATGGCAGTCGAAGTGCCATCCCAAGAAACAGAGCGNCTTTCATATGAAAGAGAAGCACGCGTCGACCCATCACTCTTTGGNACTGTGACGAAGGAAACACAGATTCAATGGCTCACAATTCAACTTGGCTCGCAAGCAACATCTCAACCGTTCGTCCCAGAAGTAGTCATTGCAAAAACGCCTGGCGTCTTGCTNCCAGAGTGTTTNCCACCATGGTCGCTTGATNGTATTCGCAAATCCGTTCCNAACCGAAGTTCGGTTCNATCCCGAACGACAACTGAGTTACGAAAAGCGCTCGGCAAATGGGAACTTTTTATTGCTTGCTCNGGNTACAGCGAATCAGNACCCCCAACACTTCCGATNCATAAGGCAACAGATNTCANAGGCGTTGAAGCAGTTACGGTGTTTCATAAGGAAAGCAAGCAGGTGCTCTGCATCACGCCGTCACATGGCGCCGTTCAAGAACCAAGTGGTTGCAACACTTTTGTAANGANCAATGATCATGGCTGGNCTGCCAGAGTCGAATTGCCNGAACATTGGATGNCAAATGGGATNCTCTCCATTTCAGTTGCGCGAACCCATGGTGATTCCAATACCATCGAAACAACGCCTCTNCCATGCGTNCCTTGGCGAATCGAACCAACCTNTATTGACATTGACTTAACGCAATGGGATAAGATTAAAAACTTTCCCGTCCAGTTGCCTGCAAATGAAATTTAAAAGCGTATCTGACCCATAATGCCAATGACGCCTGCCTCATCGTATTTGTCCAACGTGAGTTGATTTCGACTTTGGTCAAACACACGAAGTTCGCCGTTGTAAACAACGCCGCCGTAGAATGTCAAATCAAAATCTGGTGACACATGACGAGTTGCTCTAAANGAGAGTGGCCATGATGTTGCTTCGCCCGCTCCGTTGGGCGCAACNCCACTATCGTTTAGTCTAAATCGACTGTAATCATAAGAAATGCCAACNCCAATCGTCCACTCACTATTTGGTGTCCAAACAAGTTCGGCACCAGTCTGAGTTCCAAATCGCGAAACAAGGTCACTTGATACACGGAGGTTTTCGCTGATTTCCCAATCTAAAACGATCACTGGAGTGACCAGAGGATCATCATGAATCTGNCCCAAGATGCCCACGCCAAGCCCGAGCGTAAATGTTGGAGAATATCGCTGAATAAAACCTGCTGAGCCACCACCGACGAGCCCGTCTGAAAAATCATGCTCATAACTTGAACGAACAATCCCNGCTGCAAAAAGCGTTTTGTCTTGGTCAACCGCGTGGAACCATGAAACAGCAAAGTCAANCGTGTCAATCGTACTCCATGGATTTTGNAAGCCAAGTCCCGCNACGCCACCAAAGTCGTAATCATCACGCGCAACTTTAAACTTAAACTTCATTGAGTCTTGATCAGTCACTTTCTTGCCTAATCGGAGTTCGAATCCGCCACGAGTGATACCAAGTTCGCCACCATNATCAATGTTACTATTGAATTGATGTGTAAAGAAAAAGTCTAACTTGGAACTGAATTCTGCNACTGCGAACTGAGTTGGAAGAAAGATAAGTGGGAGTNAAAGTAAAAAACGTTTCATAAATAAACTCACTGGATATCTGTTGGCAAAGTATCAATTAAATTTTGCAGAATGTCATCACATTGAACACCTTCTGCTTCGGCTTCNAAATTCAACATGCAACGGTGGCGAAGTGCAGGCAAAACAGATGCGCGTACATCCTCGTAAGAAACAGATGTTCGACCATCAAGTAGAGCTCTTACCTTACCTGCGAGTACGAGCGTCTGTGCAGCACGTGGAGATGCGCCAAATCTGAAAAATGATTGGACTTGAGGTGTTGCGAGTTGTTCTTCAGGATGCGTCGCAAGAACGATGCGAACCGCGTAATCTTGAACTTGTTGGTCAATCGCAACTTCACGAATGACNCCTTGATAGGCAACAATTTGTTCCGCATCAAGGACTGGTTCAACCGTAGGGCTGTGTCCTGCAGTTGTCCGATTAAGAATCTCCATTAACTCACTGCGGTTTGAGTAGCCCACATGAAGTTTAAAGAAGAACCGGTCTAACTGCGCCTCAGGAAGCGGATACGTTCCCTCTTGTTCGATTGGGTTTTGTGTCGCCATGACAAAGAACGGTTTCTCTANTGCATGCGTTTCACCGCCAACAGTGACAGACTTTTCTTGCATCGCCTCCAATAGAGCNGACTGCGTCTTTGGCGTTGCTCTATTGATTTCATCTGCAAGGACCATTTGTGAAAAGAGTGGGCCCTTTTTGAATTCGAAATTGCGTTGTCCACCAGATTCAACGACAACCGTTGTCCCCGTGATGTCTGCTGGCATCAAATCTGGGGTGAACTGTATTCTCGTGAATTGAAGATGGAGTGCTTCACTCAGTGAGCGGATGAGTAATGTTTTTCCTAANCCAGGCACACCCTCAAGNAACGCATGTCCACCAGCAAACANACTAATCAATACGCCTTCAACAATTGCATCATGCCCAACAACAGACTTTTGTATCTCATCGCGGAGCAAACCATATTGTTGACTAAACGTTGTAGCGGCTTCTTCAAGCGTCATCGTGGAAGACATATCTCTACACAATACCATATTCCATAAAAAAAGCCCGCTCCAAAGGAGCGGGCATTCATGTCTTTCAATTGAAGCAGTTGTTACTCCGCTTTCTCAATCATCCAGTACTCAATGTCAAGTGGCGTTTGTCTTCCAAAGACAGTTGCAAGTACTCGAACAATACCTTTCTCTGGATAGATTTCGTCAACNGTGCCTTCNTGACCCATGAATGGACCGTCTTTCACACTGACATGATCGCCCTTCACGAACTCAAGTTTGACTTCAGTAACCTCTTCAGGCGCTTGTGAGTCGTAGAGCATTTTGTCNACTTCTTCTTCGCTCATTGGAGTTGGNTTNCCNGCNGTNCCNACNAAGTCGCCTACACCTGTAGTTTCTTTAATGAGGAAGAATACGTCTTGTGAGATTCGTTGGTCGACAAGNCGCATTTCTACAAAGATGTATCCAGGATACAACTTCGTTTCAGTGATCTTTGCTTTACCCGTTTTAGTGAGTGTTCTTGTTTTTTCAGTTGGCACCATAATTCTGCCAACGAGATGCTCGACACCTTCGATTTGAACTTTCTTCTCGAGTGCACCGCGTACATAATCTTCCTTATTGGAAGCGACTCGAAGCACAAACCAATTCATGCCATCTTGAGTTCGTTTTTCAATGTGAACTTCTTGNCCAAGTGCTTGAGGTGCTGGNGCACTCTCAACTACAGGCTCTGGAGTTGGTTCTTCTACTACAGCCGTTTCAGTTGCAACTTCTTCAACTGGGCTTTCTTCATTTGCTACTTCTGCTTCAGCANCAGTTTCGACAACGTCTTCTTGAACGTTCTCTTCGTGCTGTTCTGAAGATTCANTTTGTTGTTCGTATTCAGTCATCTGCTTCCCAATTCCTTACGTCGTTTGAAGAACATCCGCCCACTGGAAGAACGCTGAAAAACCTAAATCAGCAACTTGGCAGAAGAGTGCAATAAAGAGCGATAGCAAAATGACGAGAATNGTTGAACCAATGATTTCTCGTTTGGATGACCAATTCACTTTTCGCATTTCACCTTCTGTTGAAATCATGAACTCAACAAACTTTGGTTTGCGACCAATGAGGTAATACCCAATCAAGCCAAAGATTGCNATTGCAANAACCGCCACGCCACCTTGAATGTAAACCGATTCAAGATCACCAATCTTCACGCCTTGCATTTGGTCCCAAAGCCAAACGACACCCATCATGANAACAAGACCGTAGCCAATCGCTGACATCAGCCTGACCCAGTACCCTTGTCCTTGTTTGTAAATGCCTGCACTCATTGTTGTACCTTCTTTGCGTACTTTCGTTACTGTTTGAATGATTCCTAAACACGCCGGGAGTGACTCGAACACTCAACCTGCGGATTTGGAATCCGCTGCTCTGCCAATTGAGCTACCGGCGTCCTGGCACCTAATGGCGCAACTTACTTCCGCTTAATCTTGTGAAGCGTGTGCTTGCGAAGTCTTGGACAGTACTTTTTGTACCCTTCCTTGACCTTCTCATCAATGCCACCCTTCACGCGAATGCTTGTGCGGTAGTTCAGATCACCNGTCTCCGTGCATTGGAGCCATACGTATTCTCGATCTTTTGCCTTAGCCATTATGTACCCTTTTCGTGTACAAAAAATTGCAAGTAGGGGGAGAAGCTCCCCCTACTTACAANATTAGTTACTCAATAATCTTAGTGACAACGCCTGANCCGACTGTTCGGCCACCTTCACGAATCGCGAATCGAAGACCTTCTTCCATCGCGATTGGTTTGTTTTCAAGGTCGATTGACATCTTGACGTTATCGCCAGGCATGCACATTTCAGCGCCACCAAGCAAATCAAGTTTACCAGTTACGTCAGTTGTTCTGAAGTAGAACTGTGGCTTGTAACCACTGAAGAATGGAGTCGAACGACCACCTTCTTCTTTAGTCAAGACGTAAACTTCACCCTCGAACTTAGTGTGAGGCGTGATGCTACCTGGCTTACAAAGTACCTGACCACGTTCAATGTCATCTTTCTCAACACCACGGAGNAGACAACCAACNTTGTCGCCCGCTTGAGCGTCTTCAAGAATCTTTTGGAACATTTCAACGCCAGTNACTGTTGTTTTAGCTGTTTCTTCAGCCAAACCAACGATTTCAACTTCGTCGCCAACTTTAACCAAACCGCGTTCGATACGACCAGTCACAACTGTACCACGACCTTTAATTGAGAAGACGTCTTCAACTGGCATGAGGAATGCCTGATCGACTGCTCGTTCTGGTTCTGGGATATAACTGTCACATGCTGCCATCAATTCATCAATTGATGCACAAGCNTCGTCATCTTTGCCTTCTGATTCAAGTGCTTTAAGTGCTGAACCACGAATCACAGGAATATCGTCGCCTGGGAAATCGTAACTGCTGAGCAAGTCACGGACTTCCATTTCAACGAGTTCAAGTAGTTCTTCGTCGTCAACCATGTCGCATTTATTCATGTACACAACAAGTGCTGGAACGCCNACCTGGCGAGCAAGCAAGATGTGTTCACGAGTTTGTGGCATTGGNCCGTCAGTCGCAGCAACAACAAGAATACCGCCGTCCATTTGAGCAGCACCAGTAATCATATTCTTCACNTAGTCAGCGTGACCTGGGCAGTCAACGTGTGCATAGTGACGAGTATCTGATTCATACTCTTGGTGGCTTGTTGCAATAGTAATACCACGAGCTTTTTCTTCTGGTGCGTTATCGATNTGATCGAATGCACGAGCATCGCCGAGNCCTTTTGCAGCNTGTCTAGTTGTAATAGCAGCAGTAAGAGTTGTCTTACCGTGGTCAATGTGACCGATTGTGCCAATGTTCACGTGGGGTTTGTTTCGAACAAATGTGTCCTTAGCCATCGTGAGTTCTCCAATTCCAATGGTGGTAGGTGACCTACCGACCTAACCAATTTGTACGCCGGTCATCAACCGACACCATCTTCTTTGTTACTGCAGACCGTCTGCAATAACGCATAATTCCAAAGCCACCGACGGGATTTGAACCCGTGACCTCACCCTTACCAAGGGTGCGCTCTACCACTGAGCTACGGCGGCATGAGAAACAAATCCTATCCTTCCTTGGCGANTATGTCAGANCAAANTCCATTTGCTCCGCCCNCTGAATNTTCCCCCANAGTTCNCNCGAACTTCACCCNCCGATTAAAAACCGTCCCAAGCGGGACGGAAAGGGAAAGTGTAACGAAANGGGCAAAAAACGCAACCCATTCNCCCTAGAATTGNTGTTTTGATNTGCGNAGTCNNNCNNNAGAACCCCCTTTTTTGNTCAAAAAACGCTACTCNGTNGGNCGNCGTTTTGTNAGTTGATGNACGCGGTANCCCTTNCCAAAGAGNGAGGTNTCCGTTGANCCCTCAGCTTGNGGNCCCCGTTCAGCAAATGGNNTNACTGCNGCNACNGCNCCATCNAGTAAAAGAATGTTGCTCTCNCCACCATTNCGGTAGTCAACNTCGCCANANGTNACNGCNTCNGGTGNNATCATNTGCCCNTCACTNTCGATATCAAAATCGTAAACCCANGGTTCAGGNCNATCACTAATNGTTTCNCCAGCCATTGANTCAATGAGNTANANNGATTGCGCTGGNGAACTAATCATTGCGTACGTGTAATACTTATCNACTCTTGAAGTNGANTCTTCGTCACCNNTGTCNTTGTCACTTCGNGANTCAAAGAAATCATTTGCNGCAAAGTAACCNGCGANNCCTTTNTCAGGNCCACGNGNATTTTCTAANGCNGANCGGAANGGATGTTCAAANGCTGAGNNTTCNTCAAAGATGTCATTGTCNGGNGAATCAAANTGCCANNTCAAAANCANNTCNTCANCCTCAGACTCAAGGAACCNAGAACCGTCTAAGCCAACGCCAAGACCGTAAGCAGTGTGTAAGTTGTTGTCGACCCACAATAAATCTGACCATGTTCCTTGGTATTGACCACGAANGATGTTGTCGTGTGGATTGTCATCTTGTGAACTTGGGCTCAATCTCGCAGAGACNGCTTTGCCTGCCGCTGCTTCATCAACGAAATCGAACTGACTTGGAAGAATGTAGTCGCCGTTGCCGCCTGACCATAACTGCATCCATGAACCAATCTGCTTGAGATTCGCGGCAGTGCGAATACTTTTTGCTGCGTCAGTACTCCCCTGAACAGAGACTAGAAGAATCGCCACGAGGGTTGCAATCACTGCGACCACAACAAGAATTTCAACAATTGTAAATGCGCGTCGAATCATCTTTATCTCTTTCATACCGTTACTGTACGCATCAAACCTCATTTTGACCACATCTTTATCCAAGATTCATCGTCATGAGAAATTCTGCGTTGGAATTTGTCTTCACCATACGCGTTCTCAGCATTTCCATCGCCTCTACAGGGCNCATATCACTGACAACCTTGCGTAAACGACCAACAAGTTCGTGTTCTTTAGGGTCAAGCAGGAGTTCTTCGCGCCGAGTTCCAGATGCAGCAATATCGATTGCTGGCCAAATACGCTTCTCAACGAGTTTGCGTGTGAGGTGCAATTCAGAGTTGCCTGTACCTTTAAACTCTTCAAAAATCACTTCGTCTGCTTTTGAACCAGTGTCAACGAGTGCAGTGCCAATGATGGTTAGTGACCCACCATCTTCAATGTTTCTCGCGGAGCCAAAGAATTTCTTTGGACGAATGAGTGCTTTAGAATCAACACCACCAGTACCAATCTTTCCTGTTGTTGGCATGCCGTTGTTGTAACCACGAGCGAGTCTTGTAATCGAGTCCATCAAGATGACCACATCATCACCAAACTCCACCATTCGCCTTGCTTTTTCCATCACCATTTCTGCAACTTGAATGTGTCTTGTTGCTTCTTCATCGAACGTACTTGCAACAACTTCAACTGAGTCTGGCGTACTTCGTTTAAAGTCAGTCACTTCCTCAGGTCGTTCATCGACAAGCAANACAATGACNTGCACGTCAGGGTGATTCGTTGCAATTGCCTTTGTCATCTTTTGCAGCAACACAGTTTTACCTGTTCGAGGAGGTGCAACGACGAGTGCGCGCTGACCAAAGCCCATCGGTGAAACTAAATCAATGACGCGTGTTTCAATGACTTCACTTTCTGTTTCCATCATGATTCGTTCTTCAGGATGGAGTGGCGTTAAGTTTTCAAACGTCGGAATGTCGTGAATGTCTTTGGGGTCCTTGCCATTGATTGCTTCTACACGAAGCATTGCAAAATACGTCTCCGTTTCTTTCGGCGGACGAATAAGACCGCGGATAATCTGACCCTTACGCAAACCGAAGCGGCGAATCTGGGATGGGCTGACATACACATCATCCGGAGATGCAACATATGAATACTCTGGACTTCGAAGGAAACCATAGCCATCACTCATGATTTCAAGCGTACCTTCGCCAATCATGAGTCCCTGTCTATTTGCTTGTGCTTTTAGAATTTCAAAGACAAGCTTCTGGCGAGGCATCTCAGACCAGTTTTCAACTTTCTCTTTCTTGGCNATTTCACCAAGTTCCTTGCTCTTCATGTGTTGAAGTGCCGCAAGGTCATAGCCTTCCTTCTTTGCTTTGTCGTACTTCTTTTGAGCAGCTGCGGTTAACTTCGAATCCAGCGAGGCCGCCTCCGTTTCAAGTTCCTCGTCGGTCGGCACTTCACCTGGCTTCAGTGACATGGTTGCGAGACCGTCACCACTGCTCGATTTTTTACGACGTCGTCTTTTCTTAGCCATTTCCTATGATTCTCCTCATTGTGCTTAAGTCCAAATCACCAATTGTTGGCATGAACCGCAGCGCCTTGTGGCATATGTATGAATTCAATAAAAGGGGGGTTTTCTCTTAGGACTTCTTAACTTGTGGTCCGTTTGATATCGTCGAGAATCTGTTTAATTTGCGTCATCACTGACGACTGATCGCTCTCGTTGATGATGACATAATCTGCTGAATCAGCCTTTTTGTCAAGTGGCATTTGTGCTTCTTCTCGTCTGCGAAGCTCATTTTCATCCCATCCACGCGTTTCCTTGACGCGTGTGAGCCGAATATCGTCACTCGCTTGTACAAAAACAATGGCATCGCAGAGTGTNTGCAAATCTGTTTCAAGCAGTAGTGGCGCATCAATGACGAGGGCAATAGTGTTTGCCGGTGCTTGCGAAAACTGTTCGTTCTGCATTTCCCGTACGGCGGGATGAATGAGCGACTCAAGTTTCTTACGTGCTTCACCATCATTGAACACGATTGAAGCGATGAATGAGCGATTCGTTTGACCTTCGTCTGTGATGACTTCCTCGCCCCACCACTCAGATAGAACTGCCTGCGTTTCCGGTTTGTTGAGAACGACTTTCGCATTGTCGTCCGCATTTGCAACAACACAATCAAATGACGCAAACAACTTTGATACGAAACTCTTGCCNGAGCCGATTCCCCCCGTGATTCCGATGACAGGAATTGAAGTTGGCATCACTTGACCACTCTTNTCCATGAAGTTCCATCAGGACCATCTTTAATCTCGATGCCCATCGTCAGCAACTCATCACGGATGTCATCTGCTCTCGACCAATCTTTGTTATCACGAGCAGCGATTCGTTCATCGAGCATTGCTTCGATTGTTTCCACAGCAAGTTCCGTTGTGGATGCTTCGTGTTTCAGTGAAAGCACGCCAAGCACTTCATCCATTGCAAGCAGAGCATCGAGTTCATCTTGAAGATGACCGCCTTCGCCTGTTGCTTCTGGTTCTTTGTCAACCGCNTACGCAGAAACTGCTTCACTCAGTGCTCCAATCGCACCAGCAACATTTAAATCGTCGCACATNGCAGCCATAAATTTTTCGTTGGCTTGTGCAANTGGTCCATTGACATCGATTGGATGAGTTGCATNTTGGGTCAACCATGCTTTTANCCGTTGCCATCTTTCAATNTGGCGCTGCGCATCTTTTAAGCCNTGGAACGTGAAATTCGCATTCGACCGGTAATGTGTTTTGATGAGTTCAAGCCGGACGGCTGCTGGCGTTGCGCCTTTCTCTAGGAGCGCGCGAAGTGTGAAAAAGTTCCCTTTACTTTTACTCATCTTCCCGCCATCGACGAGAAGGAACCGCGTGTGGAACCAGTAGTGTGCAAATGCTGTTTCGCCAGTTGAGCAACATGATTGAGCAATCTCGCATTCATGATGCGGGAAGATGTTGTCTTCACCTCCGGAATGTATATCAATGACATCACCAAGAAGTGCGTTTGCCATTGCTGAACACTCAAGATGCCAACCTGGATANCCTTCGCCCCATGGACTCTCCCACCGCATCANATGTTTTGNATCTGGNTTCCACAGCATNAAGTCTGCAGGATGTTTTTTGATTGATTGCGTNTNCATATCAACNCGACCACCTTCNCCGCTTCNNAGTGNNTCNAGCGTNTTNCCNGAGAGTTTGCCATANTCAGGNATATGACATNACATCNAAATAGACGACGCCGTCNGANGCAACATATGCATGGTCATTGTCGATCAGCGATTGCACCAATGCAATCATCTGTTCTATGTAAGCCGTTGGNCGCGGCATGCAACCTGCGGACTGCTTNGCATCTTCAACAATCCGCATACCAAGCGTTTCTGCATCTTCAATAAATGCATCTGCATAAAATGAAGCGACAGCGTACGGGTCATTNGGGTCAATCGATGAGCCCTCCGNCAAAGTGCCCGCTTTCTTCGCCTCAGTGAGCCGGTTTGNAGCNACTTGCATCTTGTCTTCNCCGCCACCGTCAGCAAGGTTGTCCTCTGTCATGTGNCCNACATCTGTGATATTCATGACTTGGTTTACGGTGTATCCAATTGATTCAAGGGTTCTTCGGAGAACGTCTGCNTTNANAAATGCNCNGAAATTNCCGATGTGNGCGTANTCGTANACNGTNGGNCCACANGCNTAAAACGTGACNGTTTTGCCCGATTCATCGATTGCTGAAAAAGGCTCAGTCTTCCGAGTCAGTGAGTTGTAAAGTGAAAGTTGCATGTTTAGTGATACGATACTTTGAACCCATGCAGTTTTCGCAGAGTGCCAATGATTTTTTTGCAACGCAANCCGTGCTCGTCACAGGTGGCGCTGGTTTTATNGGCTCCCACTTAGTCAAGCAACTCGCCCTAACTGGCTGCACNGTCAAAGTCATCGATGACTTAAGCAGTGGATACACAGAGCGACTTCAGGGCATTGATGTGGAATTGATTGAAGGAAGCATCCTCGACGATGTTGCGATGNCAANCGCNNTTCAAGGATGNNCNNCNGTATTCCACCTTGCAGCANTTGTTTCCGTTCCTGAAAGCGTAGCGAAGCCNGATGATTGCAACCGAACGAANATTGACGGAACTNCNTCTGTGATTAAACATGCCTCAANTGCTGGTTGTAAACGCATNGTTTTTGCTTCATCTGCAGCGTGTTACGGGACACTTCCAAATGTGCCAAGTTGTGAGCATGANGAGTTAAAACCCGCTTCGCCATACGCAANGAGNAAGGTNNNNGGCGAGACNGATGNTAAGAGAANATGCCTCNAGCACNTNGANGGCGTNTCNCTCNGATTCTTTAATGTNTTTGGCGAAGGNCAANNNGCNAACTCCGACTATGCAGCAGTTGTTTCNGCNTTTCTNGANGCAAANNNNCNTGGNAANCAACCAANNATNTNNGGTGNTGGTTCACAATCAAGAGATTTTNTTCATGTNTCGAACATTGTGCATGCTTGCATGCTCGCNGGTGNAAAGCAANCAAACTTTCAAGGTGCGGCATTNAATGTTGGCACCGGTCAAGCGATGTCAATTAANGAACTTGCCAACGTGATCTTTNGCGACGATGTTACACCTTCATATCAACCCATGCGACAAGGTGATGTCTTACATTCATGTGCATCGATTGATGCCATCAAACAAGCNCTTGGTTTTCAATGTTTGACTAATAGTGCTGAGGCACTGCGTGCGATGGTTAATCCCACGCCGCAGTCATGTTGTTCTCATCAATCAACTCAGTGCAAATAACCATCCAGTTGTCACCACTTGGCATACCATCTGGCGCGCCAGACACCGATACATCATTCCACTCACAATCGAAAATGTTATCTGGACCAAGTGGCATACCGTTGAGCGGTTGGTACGCAACACCTTCAGGGAATGTGCTGTGGGCAATCCGTGCTGAGCCATCACCTGACACAATNGAACCGCTCCATGAGGACAAACTTCCGTGAAATTGAAGCGTGAAACTTTGGCTATCCGTTTCTTCNCCAAACGCACCTTCGCGAGGCCCACGATTTGAAATCATCAAATCTGAACTACCAGCGTTACTGTTCCATTTAGTTTTTGCTCTGTGTCCAACGAGTGCTTGGTGAGCGTATGAGTTNTGTGCAGGGTTTGAAGCTGAAGCACCTTCAACATCACCGTTAAAGAGCGGGTCCCAGAANACCTCTTCACCATCAATTGCGCCGTAGTCGTANACAACACCAAACTCATNGATGTCGATGATGTTAGGGTTTGATTCAACAGGGCTGATGCAATAATCAGGCGTAAAGTAATCTCGACCAATCATGACTGACATTAAGTTCCCTGTCGTGTCATCTGTGATATCTGGGTCAAAGTTATCTCGGATAAAACTTGGCCTCGGCAACTTGTCATTATTCGATGACGCGTATAACACCATTGCGGTATAGATGCCTTTTGCTTGCGTCTTATCTTCGGTCGAACGCGCTGTTCGAATTGCNTTGCCCATCGCTGGAATCANAATTGAGACAAGCAATACAATGATGGCAATCACGACGAGTAACTCAATAATGGTAAAACCGTGTTGAGGTCTTTTTACAAATCTTTTTTGCATACACAAAGGATACGCAAAGTTCGTACGCATGGCATCAAAAAGATTGCCATTTATCAATCGTTTTTTGTGTTGATTGACGGTCTCGCTTTGATGGATTTGGCTGGGTTTCCAGCGTAAATCGTCATTGCATCGAGGTCTTTCATGGCCACACCACGTGCACCGAGAATAGCACCTTTCCCAATCGTTACCCCTGGACCAACGAATGCGTCTGCTGCAACCCATGCATCTTCCTCAATTGAAATCGGAAGCCTAAGAAGCGGCATTGTTTCACACGTGTAATCATGCGTCCCAGCACAGATATGTGCGCCTTGGGAAACTGAAACGCGATCGCCAATTGTCACTTCGCCTAGACAATACGCAATCACTGAATCACCAAGACAAGCATTTTGCCCCATTGTCAAATTCCATGGGCACTCAACGCGAACCGACCGCCTCACGATACAGGAGCGGTGAATAGACGCACCGAATAGGTTGAGTAACGCAACACGAAAACCATTCCAAGTGTGAAATGAGTAACGAAAGAGCGTACTTTCAACGCACGCCCACAGCATGCGTTTTACCTTTTCGGAAATAGAGTATGGACTGACATGTCTATCCTTAACTGCCATGCATTCCCCCCTCTTGTTTAAGTTCAACCATTTTGAGTGAGATTAACAATTCATAACTCGAGATGAAGAGACAGAATCTAAGTCCAGTAAGTCCATCAAGGAATCCGAAACGCAGAACGTACATCCAAACAAATCGGCAAAACCACTTTGCTGGAAGCTTTGGATAAACATACTGTTTGATCCATCGCCTACGCTGTTGTGCTGTACCAAAAATCGATGCATCAATTGTTTCATCTTTTTTCTCTAACTGTGTCAAAATCTCTTTTGCTTCTAGCGTTGAATAGCGATTGTGTTTGGCCATGTACACTTCTAACCCTCGCCGGTCGTAATGTTCCATATGCCCCTTGAGTTTTCCAATTGCACCTTGAACAACCATATGTTCGTGCACTTCCCGTTCTTCATAAAGTGCTTTGCCTCGCTTAAAGAAACGCACATTCCAACTTGGGTAATACCCACAATGACGTATGCGCTTGCCTAGAAAGATGAAGTATCGATTAATGTTAAACGCTGCTTCATTTACTGCATCAGTTGGCTGAGAAGCAATTGCAAGTAACTCTTCTTTGAGCTCTGGAAGAATGGCTTCATCAGCATCAAGAATGAATACCCAATCTGCTTTAATGTCTAGATTCTGAATCGCCCAGTTTTTCTGTTTTGCATGACCAAGCCACGGCTGGACGACTACTTCGGCGCCTGCTTCTGCTGCAATGGCACACGTGTCATCTGTTGATTCAGAATCAACGACCCAGACTCTATCTGCCCACTGCATAACGCTCGCGAGGGCGTATGGCAAGTTTTTCGCTTCGTCTTTAACTGGGATGATGACTTCAATGTTTGACATCATGATTGTCCGTACAACACTCTTTCAGTTCGCTTTGCTGCAGGCTCGCCGGTACAGATGCTCCAACTTGGGAGTCTGCCATCAACGAGTGAACGTGCACCAACGACAACACCTTTTTCAATGTGCGAACCGGGTAACACAAGCGAGTCGGCGGCAACCCAACTGTCATCTTCAATGTGAATCGAACGTACTGTGTTCGTTTTACCTTTTGTAGTGCAATCACCCTGTTTTGTCATGAGCATCGCATACTGACTCACGACGCACCGTTTCCCAATCCGAATTGGCGCACTTGCATTCACAATGGCACAATCGCCGAAGATTGCGAGGTCGCCGGCAGT
>PBEX01000023.1:28967-91555 GCA_002718515.1 Phycisphaerae bacterium | reverse complement strand
AGCAATTGCTTTTCATAGATTTTCTGATGGTGGTATTGGTGATGATGTAATTGTTGCAATGAACTTTAGCATTGATGAAAAATTGAACTATCGAATAGGATTTCCTCGTGAAGGTGAGTGGCATTTAGTCTTTAACTCTGACAGCATCACTTATTGTGATGATTATTCCAATATAGGTCATGCGACTACAGCAACATCATTTGCATATGACAACATGCCTTTTAGTGGCTTGATAAGTATTGCGCCTTATTCTGTACAAATTTTCTCACAAGTAGACTTGCCTGGAGAAACATGTAGTGGGGATATTTCTGGAGATGGGATTGTGGACATTTCCGATCTTCTTGCAATAATTGCAGGGTGGGGAACACCTGACGCTGATGTCACAGGTGATAATATGACAAATGTTGAAGATCTGTTAATTGTCATAGGAGCCTTTGGACCATGTCCTTAAGTAAGAACAAGCGTGGCTTTACACTTATTGAACTACTAGTTGTCATTGGTATCATTGGCATTCTGATTGGTATTGTCACAGTCGTTGCTGGCAAAGTCATGAATCAGTCTCACAACGCTCACGATTTGTCAAATTTGCGTTTGCTTGGAACAGCTACTTGGTCTCATGCTACAGATCATAAAGGGCGTTTACTCTCATCACGCTCGGAAGGCGAAAACTATCACCCCCAAGACATTGTTGATCGGTTTTGGATTCGCTCATATGGAACTGACTCTAATGGTGATCCGCGAATGGTAGATGTTCAAGGGCAAGCAACTGAGTTGCTTTCGACACTCACTGATGGGGCAGCATTTCCATACATAGGAGATGTTCGTGCTTATGCATCACCATTTGATCCAACAATAGGCATTTTAGAAGAGTTTGTTGCGGATAATCCTAATTTGAAACCTCAGAGGATTCGTTCGTATGCATTTAATGCGCTTGTTGGTTGTAAGTGGGGGGCTGATGATCACTGGGGCTTTCATCAGGGAGCACATAATTGGCCAATTGAATCAGGATGCAATGTTTGGGCGCCAACACCACATGTTTGCAAGTATTTTCTTCCAACAGAAACTATCTCACAAATACCCCAGCCTGGTGGAACAATGGTGGCTATTGGGGAGCATGATTTATGGGGAAGAAATCTAGGTGGATTTACACTTCATCCAACTGAAATGAAATGGATTGACGTGCCAGCACTTTGGAATGACGGACTTATCAATATGTCATTTGTTGATGGTTCAACAGGGGCAATTCAGTTTGAAAGCAAGGGACTTGAAGAGGCATGGCGACAATATGAACATGACTTCGAATACACTGAAGCTGAAGATGACTACCGCAAGATTAGAAAGGTCTTACTGCCAGGTGTTATTGGAAATGTCTTAGACGTTGGCTATTAAGGGTTTGCTCTAGAACGAGTGGCAGGGGGTTCAACAAGTTCAAGCGTTTGATTCACTTTGACATTGTCTAGTGCCTGCGTTCTGCCGCTTGGCCATGTGATTAAGATTGAGTCAATTGTCTCTGCATCACCAAGACCGAAGTGAACTTCTTGCGCGTTTGTTGAAAAGTAACCCTCTCCGCTGATGTGTTCACGGATTTGTGTTTTGCCATTTGCAGTAAGCGAAATTTTTGTTCCGAATGCATCGCGGTTACTTGTTGATCCTTCTAAACGAAGTTTGAGCCAATTACCCTTCGATGTCGAATCGTTTCTGAACAAGACGCCATGTCTGTCAGATTCATCATCGTAAGATTCTTCGCCATTGTTCACAACATAGAAGTCCACAAAACCGTCATTGTCATAGTCGCCAAAGATTGCAGCACGGTGAATTCGCTTGCCAGGGGCTATGATGCCTGACCCTTCAGACATGTCTTTAAATGAACCATCACCATTGTTTTCAAAGAGGACATTGAAATCACGGTTGTCGCCACTGACGCCATTGAGGTGACCGCCTGCAACAAACAAATCTAAATCTGCGTCGTTGTCAAAGTCGTAGAAGCCTGTTCCCCAACCAACGAGCGCCCATGTTTTTTGCTGAACAATTGGTGAAGTGAAGTCAGCGGTAAAAATAGCATTTTTCGTTTTGCCATCATTGCTTGATTCATTGTCAATCATTGTGAGAAGCAAGTCTGCTTCTCCAGTGTAATTGCTGATGTACAAGTCCATCTTTTGGTCGTTGTTGTAATCGCCCCATGCAATACCCATTGATCCGTCTGTGCTTGATAGACCACTTGGTCCAGAAAATTCCTTGAATGTGCCGTCACCTACATTGAGATACAAACCATTTGGATCAGTATCGTTTGCGACAAGAATGTCAGGTCTCATGTCATCATTGAAGTCTGCAACAAGTACTTGCATTGATTTTCTAAACCCATCTTCAACGCCCGCCTCTTTGGCAATATTCGTAAATGTGCCATCGCCATTGTTATGGTAGAGGTAGTTTGGAAAACCTTTAAAGTCCATCGGGAAGCGTAATCCGGAATTGCCTCTATTCTCGCTGAGATCAACATATCCAGCGACATAGATGTCAAGGAGCCCATCACCGTCAAAGTCGCCCCACGATGAACCTCCGTACCAAATTTCATCGATACCATCTGGGAACGCTTTAGCAGTGACATTTTCAAAAGTGCCGTCACCATTGTTACGGTAAAGCACGAAGTCACCAAAGTTCATCACCATCAAGTCAGAGAACCCATCGTTGTCGTAATCCGCAACGCTGCATGCCATGCCTTCACCATCATCAAGAATACCGCACGCTTTGGTTTGTGGTAAAAATGTACCATCGCCCATGTTGTGATACAAGGCATTCGTTGTTTCAGGACCGCCTGCACCATTGACAAGGTAAAGGTCGTAATCGCCATCGTTGTCAACATCAATCCATGCTGCGCCTGAACCATTCATTCGAATGAGATGGCGATTCGCAAACTCAAAGGGATCTTCAAAAAGTCCATCTGGAATTTGTTCATTTGTGGCAATGCCTTGGACTTGAGGGCCAATTTCACACCAGCGATGTCGCTCGCCATAATGCTGGAAATCAACGCCTGCTTCTTCCCGCACGTCGGTCATGTGAATATCAGTGATCGGTTTAGGTGCTTCCTCAATAGAAAGCAGTAACGAATATGTCAGTATTGATAATAATTCCAAAATAGCTTCCTCTAACTATCCCCCATTTCGGCATTGTAAAGCAAGGCGATTACGTTTCTAACGAGAAATTATTGCATTTTTTTCAGATGGGGGTTATCCCTCATTTTTACCACACTCAGGGCATACGCTTGCTTCATTTAGCCCTTCAAGCGAATATCCACAGGAGCTGCACGCTCGCGGGAAGAATTTCCATTCATCACCAAACTGCTGTAGGTAGAAGAGGGCATAGCACGTAAAAAACACTGAGACGGGCAAAAACACGACCGAACTTACGTAAGGGAGTCCAGCCAAACAGCACGTCATACAAGTCACTGCAAGCACTATGGCTGCAGTTGCTATTCCAAGCACAAAGAGCATGCAAAGCAGGCAAAATGCGGGGAGTTTGTTACTGCTAACACAGTCAGAATAAGCAATTGATGCCGCTTGCGTAAATGAAATCCTTCTTATGTACATCGTTGGAATCACAAACATGCGGATAAAGAAATCAAGCAGTACAAAGGCAACAATCAATATCAATAATGAACCGCCACCAACAATTAAGGCGTTTACAGCGGAAGAACCAAACTTCTCAGCGTCAATGTCTGGCCATGCAATCATAAATGCGATAACGATTGCTCCAACAAACAGTATGAATGCGGAGAATCGAATCAGTAATGACCAGATGCAAAGGTTGTTGCCCTCTTTTTTATACTCCGCCCATGGCTCCTTAACAGCGCCTCTATTCTTGACAATCCCATCTAAGAACATGAACTTGCCTCGGCTCGATAGCCAAGTGATAAGAACTGTGATCAAGATTCCTAAGATGAATAGAGCAATGCCAGCAACAATGATGAGTTCAATATGTTCATGCACCCAAGCTTTCATTTCTGGAACGGTGTGCTCTGTGTAACTGCTTCCAGGATTTCCGCCACCACCAGGGTTTCCGCTACTACCACTACCCTCGCCACATTGAGCAAGAAATGCACAAAACCCGAGTACTAGCCATTTCTTAAAGTCAAAGGGATTAAAAAGAATATGAACCATCTTGTTCCACGCAGGTGAAATGGGTTCAATGGCGGAAATCTTCATGGGGATATCTCCTTCCAGAGAATAGCCTACTCTTTTAACGCATCGCGAAATGGTTTTGCATCGATAAATCGAGTGTGGTACTCAGACCAATCAGGATGTGATGGCAATAAAGAATCTGGCATTTCAGACTCAGGATACGGGTAATCACTCATGTTGTGATGTGGAAGCGGTCCAACTGTTTTTGAATCAACTGTGTTCAAGTCACCATCTTTGACCCAGCCATCACTGAAAAAAATAAAATTACGAATCATGCCTGTAGCAGGCGGTCTTAGCGCTTTAAAGTCCAAGAACATCGCGTCGCCAGCATTCATGATGACATATCTGTCATCGATCGTTTCAAGCAACTTATTGACGCGTCCGTACCGTGTGTAGTAACCAATCAAGTCTCGCCAAGCATCGAAGTGCTGTATGTTTTCATAATCAGGCACATTTGGTGCATCTTTATTTTTGCGTGACATTTCTGGATAGCCAAAATAATCTAGTTCAGCATTAAGCAATTCCACATCGTGCTTGATGAACGGAACACCGCTTTGCGTTGCAATTGCAATGCGATCCCAGTAAATTTCTAAGTTCGTTTTCAATCGTATTCTGATGTCAGTTGAATTCAAAACATCTGCAGGCAGTTCAAGCACAATCGTTTTCAGTTTTCCAGCAGGGAATCCGCCATTCTCAATCACCGTTTCCCATTTGCCTTTTTGATTGAGAACTTCAACTTCAATCGCTTTGGGTATAGGGTGATTGCCTTGAGCACTTGCGACATTAATGCTTGTGTCGGTTGGGCGAATCCAACCACTTGCAACTATATCGATTGGTTGAGTTGTGTCGACGTTCGTAAACTCAAGTTCAACAAAATGGTCTTCAGCAATGCCTTGGTAAAGTCCTTTTGCAAAACCACCAAGACGTTGTCCATCTCGTTCAGCGACGATCTCTGTGGCACTTACACCTAGATGATTGGTCGCAGATACTGGGCTGTGCAACGTTTCATAAGTGTAGAGTTTAAATGCTGGGGGAATAGGTGCGACAAATCGTTCATCAACAAAGATTTCACTACCAATTGGATGATCAATTGCTATGAGTCTGATTTCATCAATGAAGTGCGTTTCCCAGAGTTGTGCAGTAACTGCACATTCATACAATCCGTTGACGGGTTGCATTTGGTCGCTCGTTACTTTGATCCAATCTTGTGTCGCTGCGATTGGCGGAACAGTTTGCGCATTAATCTTTAACCCAAGTGGACTTCGCCAGAGCAGGTCAGTGACGAATTCCCATTTGCCATTTACTTTTGTTGCAAGGAAAGGACATGATCCTTTTAATATTTGTTCTTCCGTAAACACTTGATTGGGTTCAGGCTCAACAACATCTTGGGGTACGCCGTTTGGCCAGACTACGCGAATGACATCTGCTTGATCTGTACCTAGACCGATATGTGTCAGTGGACCCGTGACAAGTCGCTTTTGATACTTCCCGCCACTTTTCACTTCAATAAATCCGCCTACGCCTACGGCGTTGTTCCGTTGTCCGCCCTCAAGAATGGCTTCAAGAACAACTTTCTGGAAGTTGTTGTTGGTGGTTTTCTCTTGATGCCAAGCAGCAGAATCTTCACCAACGACAAGCAAATCAAGTAAGCCGTCAAGATTTGCATCAACGATTTGAACATGCCCAGTTGTTGGCACAGTGAGTTTTCGACCTTGTTGGTCAATGAGTTGAAGTGTTTCACCAACCACAAGCGTCTCAAGCCACCCATTGTTGTTTGAATCGAACAAGTGCACACGGTTGCCTTTTCCGCCTATTCTTTGAACATCAATGGAATCGCCGCTTTGATTGATGCCGTGATACGCAACTCCACTTAACTCTGTCCATGCCAAGTCAATCCAACCGTCATTATTAATGTCCCCAGTTGTTAGAGAATGCAGTTGAACATCTGGCAGTAGAGTGTCTTCCGGCACAATTCTTCCCGAACGCAAGTTTCTCAGTAGGACGAGTTTGTTTGAATCGTCGATTGCGACAACATCAATTGCGCCATCCTCATCAATATCAATGATGTTTGCATCATGCACTCTCGGAACATCAAGATTCACTTTTGATACAGAGTTGTCAGCATTATTCTGTAACAAAAATGTAGAGTCAGAAGTTACAAGTAAATCCAAATCGCCGTCATGGTCGGCGTCCCATGGGGTGATGTTTAAAACTGACTGCCCGCTACCTTCAAGTAGCGATGAGAGGGACCACCTTGGTTCACCTTGTTCAAGCAACACTATGCTTCCATCTTCCGTTCCGATGGCAACATCTAACAGTCTGTCATTATTCCAATCGATAGGCACTAACATTGAGATGGTTGAGCCAACATTGATGAAGCCCTCGCTATCTTGCAGTGCATCAATTTCACTTCCTCTTGCGACAACAAGTGACGAACGGTCTAGTGTTTCAACAAGTAGCACGCCATGGTCTATGTTTTCGACGACAGATTCAGGGACTAAACTGAAGGTAGGCAGCGATGAATCGGGCATCGTTTGTTCAGGTTCTTGAACATTGATAAATGAACGAACAGGGTGACCGATCGTTCCCGGAGGCCCCGCGAGTTCAAGGAGTGAATGTTGCCAAGCTCTTGTTGGCTTAAGCACATTATCTAAACCGATGACTTGCGCTTTTGCGGCTCGTGCATCACCTTCTTCGATTTTTTGTATGGCATTGTTAAACAACGTCTTTGCAGTTTCACCTTGGATGTAACCCGAGCGCTCCATGCTTTCAAGTTGCATCTTCGCCATGCTCAAATCACCTTCACCAAGGAGCGCTTTCGTCATCATGAGGCGAGCGACTAAGTTCTGTTTTGCGCCCATGAGAATCTTCGATGCATCAAGAATCTGGTTGTAATCATTGCCCCGATTGAGTTCAGCAGAGGCCCAGTGAAGTTTGATGTTGTTTCCGCCATCCAAAATGATTGGTCTGTCGAGTGCTTTTGCTGCTTCATCGAACTTGCCTTGAAGTGCAAGCGTTTGGCTCATCAGGATGGCAATCTCATGATTGTCTGGCGCTTGCATACTCGCTTGTTCAAAATACTGGATTGCGTCATCGAGTTTGTTCTGACGTAGCGCAGCAACACCAAGATTTGCGTTAACCGAAGCCTCTTCTGGCAATAGAACCTGCAACCTGTTGAGATACTCGATTGCGTTATCTGCGTGACCAGAATCAATTGCAGCAAGCGCTAAGTGATGAAGACGCATTGCATCGTGAACTTCAGAATGAGTTTCTTGGGAACCGCTGTCACATCCAGTGAGCAGTAAAACGATGAGGCATAAAAATCTGTTCATTTACGCGTAATCGTACATGTTTTGTTTCGACTCGTCACAGAGTCCAACGCAATTCCATGGTTCAATCGCATCTTTTAAGTTTGGAATTCGATAACCTAAACGAGCTTTCTCACACCAGTAAGAAACTGTCTCTCTAAATCGCTTTTCCTGACAGTTAATGAATGAAGCCTTGCCTTCAGCCCGTCGCTTCCTTTCGGAAAAATCTGCACCAGCAAAATAGAGCATCGCGATGTTAGTAAAGGACTCGAAATCATGCATGGCGCCGTACGCACCACTCACTAAATCATCGATGAGCGAAACTTCATCATGCATGAGTGATTCATAAGAAGACAGTGATTCGCCCCCAGTAACCGCCTCCATGAGACGCTCGACACAGAAAAGCGTATGAGCATTTCCTGTGCTATGTAATGGGTCAACAAAATACGCAGCGCTCGGTAACATCGCCCAGTTCTCGCCTGCACAGTGCGTGCTCATCCGCTGCAATTTTTGCGTCTGGACGAGAGGCGTTTGTAATGAACTTTGTACAAACTGCTCAGCAATTGAAGGATACGTTTTAAGCAGTCGTTCCCATTCCTCAGAAGGTGATTCACTCGTCAATGGATGTTTTTCATGATCAAGAACAAAACCCGCGCTCGTTACACCGTTATCGAAATGTAGAACATACATCCAGCCACCATCAATCAAGTGATGTAGTGCAGCCATGTGGCTTTCAAAAGGGTGATGAGGAGCAGGGTGCATTTCATCCCATTTTTTAACTTCATTAAAGTGTGCATAGAGTGCCCTAGATTGTGTGTGAAGGCCACATTGTTGCTCAATCAATAACGGGTTACTTCCTCCTGTTGCATCAATGACAAAGCCTGCTTGGATTTCTTTGTCTTGAAATCTAAGTGTGTGACAAGAGTCCATCTCAAGTTGGATGTTTACATTCTCAACCAGTTCAATTCCAGCGCTTCTTACTTGTGCTGCAAGAAACGCATCGAATGACTCCCTATACCAATGTGTGTCTGCGTGCTCTATATCTGGATTTGCTGCAACGAGCAATTCTCCGCCACCTTCTTGGTGATTGAAATAAGAGAAGCCTCGCTTCGGTCCACACGCAATTTCTGGATGTGTTTTTGTCCATGAACCATAAGCGGCAAAAGGGCGAAGGAAATCTAAGTCATATTTCTCAGCAAGATGAGCGAGCATCAAATCTGATTGTGGAGTGGATGACTCGCCGATTGCGAATCTTGGATGTGCAGCGTTGTCTAGAAGAATAACCTTTAGGCCAAGTTGGTTTGCGATCAGGGCGCAGAGCGAACCGCCAAAACCTGAGCCGAGAATTGCAAGGTCATGCCTCATCCCATGCGTCTCCAAAAACTCGGCCCTTGTTTTTTGACAAACCGTATTCAACAACTTCTTCTAGAACTTCAATCCGCGGGGGAATAAATGCTTCATCGATTTGACGTGGGTTTTGGCGAAGTGGAATCACGCTGACACATTCAACGCCAATGGCGTGCGCGAAATCAATCGATTCTTTTGCCCAGTGAGCGCCTTCTTCTTCGGAGTGCCATGGCGTTCTGAGCAGAACAAATGCACGAACAAAAATGTCATGTTCAAGCAACTTCTGCGTTGCTCTTTCAAAGTCATCGAGCGTCATGCTCTTGTTTAACTTTGGTAACACTTCTGGATCAACAGTTTCAAGACCCATTGCGACATCTAGTTGTGGTTTTAGATAATCAGCAAACTCAAAACATGATTTGCCAATAATCTTTGGATGTGCTTCAACAATCAATGTTTCGTAATCTGCAATCAAATCAGCAATCTGAAACGTGTCTTGTTCGGGGATTGATTGTCTATCAAAGAAACTGCCTGCGTTATACAACTTAAGGTGCGGTGCTTTAGGTAATGACGCCAATGCTGTTTTGACTTGACTCGCGACAGCGCCATCATCTACTCGCTCATCAAGTGTGTTCTGCCATAGGTCACACATGACACATTTGAAGGGGCATTCCTTGTTTGTTGTCAGAATGATGTTGTGCTTTTCAACGCGACCACTTCGCGTCAATTCATCTTCGCAAAAAACACCGTATGCTTCTTCAGGGTTAACCTTATTTTTAACAGTCAAACGCTGCATGGAATGCTTTTCTAAACGGTCTTGGGTCATTTCCAAAAGCCCGCTCGTTTGCAGCTCCATCTTGGAATCTGCACTTTTCATATATTGGCATTGCAAAGCCAGTGACTTCAAAGATGCCAGCGGAAACAACTTGTCCTTTTAGGGCATAGAGTTTTTCATGATCCCACTTAGTGAGTTCAATAAATGGAATGCCTTCCGCAACTTCAATGACACTTGGGAGCATAAAAGGACTAAAGCCCTTAAAACCAAAACGGTTCATTGGTGCATAGCCACGTGTGCATGCACGGCTTAACCCTCCGCTAAATGTAAGGGAATGTTTGATGGCTTCAACACCCCATCCTTCCTGATAAAGCATTTGGTTTGATAACACGCTTTTAATCGTGAGTTCTGGATTCTCTTCAATTGGGTAGTCCTTGAGATTTTCATCACCACCATCTCCATCGATGAGATAGGTGAACTCTGGATACGATTGACGAATGCCTCTGCAAAGCGCAAGTGTCATTGCGCCTGCTTGAATGTCTAGTGGTTTGTAATCTTCAATCGTCTGGACTGCATCATCTAGATTTATCCAGGCTGCAGGAACGTCAATCACCTCGTGATACATTCCTAAATCAAGGTTTGAAAGAAACTCATTTGCGTTCTTACTATCTTCGCCTCCACCGTCAACACGAAGTGTGAACGCTTTCAAACGAGCTAAATTCATCCCTAAGGATTTCATGACGTGGTAAGTCGTTAAGAATACTGCTCCGCTGTCAATGCCACCGCTAAAGAGAACGCCTACGGGTTCTTCTTCTGGAACGATGTTTAGCCATTGTGCAATGTTATCCGCGAGCACATTGATGTATGAAGTTCCAATCTCTGTGATATCCGTTGATTGTGTGTTTGGTTGTGGGTTAAAGAACCGAGTGCAAACAGGGTTTGGATCTGGACATCCAACGAGTGCAATTTCAGTTAAATGATGCGCTGGAACCATTCTTGTGTATGACGGATGGAATTGATCACCAAAGCCTTGTGATTCAAGCCACTCTTTAATATCTTCAATTCGTTCAGCAATGAGTAGGGCAGGTCCTGCAACTTTCTTCACGATGAAGTATCTCAGTGGCATTTGAAGCGTGCGAGCCATTCGGATGATGTGATTGTTCCGTGCGACTATTGCAAACATTCCTTTAATGTCATGAATGTCTTTAATGTTGCCAGACGCTACGCTACGGGTCGCTTCTTCTTCAGACTTGTTAAAGAGCACATTCCGATCTTTTGAGGTGATGTCAATCACTTCATTAATCATGTCAGGGTAATGCGGTTGTAAGTTTGCTAGGTCTTCTCGTGTTCTTTGCATGCGTGGATAGTACCACTCATGCTTACAATTGTTACTCGGCTTCCTTGCCCCAAGCCACAATTAACTCAATTTCTTCTTTGGATAAATCCGCCTCAGGATGAATTGGGATGTAAAACCACAATGGCATTTCTCCCGCGGCAACAAGTTCGCCAGATTGTGCTTGTTTGAAATCCTGTTTCATGGGTGAATAATCGCTCCATTCAGAGAAATTCAGATCTCCTCGCCCAACCTTCACATCGCTTTCGATTGTCCATGACATTGGGGCGATGTATGAATACCACGGCCAAACAGTTTCATTGGAATGGCAGTCATAGCATGCCTTTCGAAGAATGTGCATGATGTTGTCAGGTGCTTGAATCTCACCCGTGATTGGCGGGTTTGTTCGATCAACAGGAACAAACTGAATAACTACAAAAAGAAGTCCAACTGCGATCAAGACAATCTTCAGCCATTTTGGGCAACAGATAAACCTAGTTTACACGTTGAATAGGAAGTTCACGACGTCGCCATCTTGCATCGTGTAATTTTTGCCTTCACTACGAAGTTTTCCAGCTTCTTTGATTGCTTTCTCATTTCCAAGTGAAAACAAATCGTCGACATGGTAGCACTCTGCACGAATGAAACCACGTTCAATATCGCTGTGAATAGCGCCTGCAGCAACTGGAGCAGTCGCATCTTTAACAATTGACCATGCACGCACTTCTTTTTCGCCTGCGGTGTAAAACGTACTAAGCCCAAGTAACTCATTAAACGCTCTTGCAAGCGGTCCGACTGCAGGTTCGCTCAAGCCCATCGATGAAAGCATGTCGCTTCTGTCGTCTTCGTCAAGTTCAGCAATCTCAGATTCAAGTTGCGCGCAACAGACTAAACTGCCACCGCCAGTTTTCTTGGCGTGCGCTTTCACAACTATTGCAGCTTCAGATTCTCCATTGACATCATCTTCAGAAACATTCGCAACATAGAGCATCGGTTTTGAAGTCATGATGCCATATGCCTTAAGCACGAGTTTGTCGTTTGCGTCCCATTGACCTTCACGGGCAGGACGTTCCTCTTCAAGCAGCGCAAAAGCACGGATGAGTACATCTAGTCGTTGTTGTGCTTCTTTGTCGCCGTGTTTCGCAGTCCTGTCAGCTTTCTCAATAGCACCCTCAACAACAACCATGTCTGCAACAATGAGTTCGCTATCCATTGCACTAATGTCACCAGAAGCATCATTGCCATCAAAACATTTGACAACTTGGCACAGTGCATCAACATTTCTGATGTGCGCTAGGACAGTGTTTAGGTTCGAACCACCAGATGGAACACCGGGCAAATCGACAACCTGAAGTGTTGCGGGAACGATTTTCTGTGTAGGGACGAATGACGAAATTTTGTTTAATCGCGGATCCGGAATGGGTGCAACGCCAACGTTTGGTTTCATACCACCAACTTGAACAGCGACGCTATGTGCTGTTAGTGCAGAAAAGAGCGTTGTTTTCCCAACACCTTGTAATCCAATAAGTCCACATTCCATGAGAACCGCACATGATATCAATGCTCGGGTACAGTGTGTCAATGGATATTATTTCTTTCATTCTCATATGTATTACTGTTGGACCATTTGAATCACAACTTGAGTTCGCAGGCGAAAACCGAAATGAAATTGAGCAAGCGCTAAGGCTCGTTCCAGATGAGCAAACAGCTGGAATGGAATGGCTCATCGAGCATATGCCGATGGAAGATTTGAAAACGCTCACGGCTGAGTTCCTGCTTTCAAACTGCGATCTCGCATATCGGTCTCTCGGTAATGCGCCGTGGGGGAGCGATATCCCTGAGGAGATCTTTTTTGACGCAATCCTCCCTTACGCCAATGTCAACGAACGACGTGAAAACTGGCGTGAAGACTTTTCTGAACGCTTTGCTGACATTGTCAAAGACGCAACGACTCCAAGTGAAGCAGCTGTGCTATTGAACCAACAAATATTCAATCGTGTTGGGGTTAAATATTCAACAAAAAGGCCGAAAGCAGACCAGTCACCATTTGAAAGTATTGAGGCAGGGCTTGCGTCATGCTCAGGGCTTAGTATTCTTCTCATTGATGCGTGCAGGAGTGTAGGTGTACCTGCAAGGTTTGCAGGCACACCGCTTTGGTATAACAAAACCGGAAACCACTCTTGGGTAGAAGTTTGGGATGATGGATGGCACTTTACAGGTGGGGCGGAGCCAACCGGTGATGAACTCAATAAGGGTTGGTTCACAGGCTCAGCAAGCAAAGCAACAAAAGGTCATCCTGACCATGCAATTTATGCAGTCACTTGGCAAAACTCTGACAAACATTTTCCACTTGTGTGGAGACCAAACGACAAGACGTATAGAGCAATTGATGTCACAGACCGTTATGCAAAAGAATCGAAGAGTGCAAAAGTTCCAACTCGCATTAAAAGTGTCATTGGGGATACTCGCATCGAGCAAGAAGTCTTCGTTCTTAATGAAGACGGCGAGCAGTTGTTTGAAGGATTAACTAAAGGGGAGCAAGCGGATTCGAACGACCACGTCACAGTGTTTGCAGACCCTGGCGATGTGCTTACGGTTGTTTCTCCAACGGATGTTGCAGAAATTGAAGTTACTGAAGAGACAGTTTGTGTTCTCAATGGCAATTCGCTAACACCTGACCGCGCATCGGAATTATCAACTGCAGTTTGGGAATCGAAAAAGCAAGGGCTCATGTCTGCTCATGCAAAATCACATGAGAATCGGGTGATTAAGCATGGAGATTATTCCATGCCGTATTGGTACACCGTGTTTGGTGATGCAAAGGAAGGCGAGCGATCGCTTTGGATTTCGATGCATGGTGGTGGTGGAGCGCCACCTAGCGTAAACACAAATCAATGGCATAACCAGAAGAAACTTTACACACTTGACGAAGGTGTATACCTCGCTCCGAGAGCGCCAACAGATACATGGAATCTATGGCACCAATCTCACATTGACCCAATGTTTGAAAAACTCATTCAACAGATGATTGTCTTTGAAGGCGTTGACCCGAACCGAGTGTTTATCATTGGATACAGCGCTGGTGGGGATGGTGTTTACCAGCTCGCACCACGTATGGCGGATAAACTCGCAGCAGCAGGCATGATGGCGGGTCATCCAAATGAAACAAAACCTGATGGATTGCGTAACATCGGCTTTGCACTTCATATGGGTGAGAAAGATGGCATGTATGACCGAAACATAGTTGCTGAAGATTGGAAGGCGCAGTTAAGCGATTTACAAAACAATGACAGTGATGGTTACAAACATCAAGTCGTTATTCATCAGGACAAGGGGCATTGGATGGGAGGGCTTGATGCGCAAGCGCTACCGTGGCTTTCAAAGTTTACAAGAGATCCGTTCCCAAGAAAAATTGTTTGGTTACAAGACGATGTCTTACACAATCAGTTTTATTGGTTGAGAGTGGAAGAACCAAAAGCAAGAGACAAGACGATTGCTGAAATTGATGAGCAAGTCATTTCGATTCAATCGACGCATCGCGGAATGATGACAATCTATCTCAATGATGTGATGCTAGATTTAGATAAGCCCGTGACAATTGTTGTCAATGAATCGCAACGAACGGTTCATAACATCAATCGAGATGCACTTGTGATACAAGAATCACTACGAGACAGTAAAGATTGGTACTCAGCGAAAATTGATGTGGAAATTCAATAGCAGTGTTTAGTTGAGTTCTGCTTGTAGTCTCTCAATGGCTTGTTCAATTGCGTAGATTGTTGCTGCGTAGTAATGCTCTGTTTGATAGAAATACTTTGCAACTTCTGCATCAATGATGTGGACTTGGGATGGATCTAGATCTGGAACGAGAACATATTGACCAACTTTAAACTGGTTGAGGCGCAAACTCGCATCACCACTATTGATTGCAAGGAAATGCTTTAATGCAACTGCTCTTCTAGCTCGAACCAAATCGCCTTCGTTTTCAATGATGAGGGTGTATCTCGAAACACCACCGATTGGCTGGTTTAACTCCCACAACAAACTTCTCCATGTATCTCTGTCAGGGCAGTTAACAGAGCGTGCGATAGGCAGAGCTTCGCCTGCTGTAAATGTAAGAGCGAACGCTTTGCCTGAAGTGTCTCTAAAGAAACCGTCCATGTTGTACTCCCCGATGGAGTTTGCAAGCGCTGTATCTAAGAACTGGACATCCATTCCACCATTGGATTCGCCCTTGAAGAATGCGAGCCGAGATGGTTGAATTCTGTCTGCAACGTCTAAGCGTTTGATTACTTCATAAATCATGCGACTGACCAGAATTGGTTCGCCTGGAAATGCGTTGAATGCAAATGGAGCATAAGCTGGATTCTCAGCAAGGCGGTAGTTTTGTTCAATCGCCTTCTTCGCAATCTCACGGTAATACGCAAGTGATTCGTTTTGCTTTAGGAAGGTCAAGTCAAAAACGTCATCATCTCTAATTCTGTATGAATCTCTAAAGAGTTCATTGCCAAAGTCATCAAATCTCGGGTCATCCTTAGGCATCGCGCTTAAGTGCTTTCCTGCACTTGGGAGCACGTGCGGCGTTAGCACGATGATGACTTCTGTTTTTTCAGAGGTTGTTCTGTCTGCTCTAAACAATCCACCAATAATGGGTAAGTCGCCAAGCAGTGGAACTTTGTCGTGAATGGTGTGGTGTTCCTTATTCACCAAACCACCAATGATAAATGGGGTGTTATTCGGTATTCGACCATACGTTTGAACACGCCTGCTAGAAATCTTTGGAGCAGAAGCAAGTACGTTTTGATTCGCATCACGAATTTCTAGACCACCACCTAAAACTTCAGAAGAGACGATGGTGTCGATCATCATGCTGATTTCAGTCCCGTTTGAAGCAATTCTTGGTCGAATGTTGAGCATGATGCCAATAGGCAAATATTGGAAGTTAAAGGCAAGCATGTCTGAGTTATTGATGCCAGACGTTGACGTTGCAATCGGAATATCTTCACCAACTCGAATCGTGGCTTGCCTGTTATTGAGTGTTAAAACGCTTGGTCTAGAGAGGATTTCTGCTTTTCCATCTCTTACGAGGGCACGGATATCCACATCAATGAGCCACTCGTTAAACCGAGTGAATGCGCGTTCAAAGTTTAGGTCTGACAAAATCAGTCGAAGTGAATCGCCATCTGCGCCAGCATTCGCTTTGCCAGCAGCAATGTCGAGTAAATCTGCATTGTTTGAATCGAGCATATGCCAGTTAATGCCAATGTCTTTAAGTCCATCTTCGTTTATCTCAAGGACCATGCCTTCAATAAAGATTTGCTTAGCAGCAAGGTCAACATATTCATCAATCATTTGTTGGACATCGCTGAACTGCTCTGGATTGACTGGATCAAAGAACACAAGAAGTTGCGTCATCCGCGATGAGTCTGTTGTGCCTTCTAAAGCACCTGCAACTTTGGGAACAGTTGAAAGCCCGAAACTGCCACCCATGACCGATGAGCCGCCGACAAGTCCAATCGATTTGTCCGATGGCTCTGGAATTTGAACGACATATGGAAGTTGTTCCCACTGAATGTCATCTGGAACAGTAGAAGCATCATCGAATGTTGTAATGCCTAAACCATTGAGCATTTTGAGCGCGTTTTCACTGTCGATGTAACTTAACTGAATAATCTTTTTATCAAGATCACGAACAGTGAGCCCAGCACGCATCGATTCAAGGGAAGCGATGCACGAAGCAACGATATCAGTTGCTAAGTCAGCATCCATGTTTGGAGAACTAACGCCTTCTGTAATCGAAGTGCCTTCGACCCAGAAAAGTGGGGGCTGAGATAAGAATGTTTGGAAACCAAACCGAATGATGCTAGTTGTTCCATCACTTTTCTTTGCAATCGAAGTGAATTCAGTTACACCATCTGGCGGTATAGGTAAGACGCCACCAAGCAATTGATTTGCTTCTTGGTATCCATGATTAAGCTGATATGCATCGATTGTTCGTTCAACAATCTCATCGAGTTCAGTACGATTCAGTCTTGGAAGTTCAATGAGGTTCGAATGTGTTGTTGGGCTATCAGTTTCAGCCACTAACTCAGCTATCTCTTCTGCAGTAAGTGGTTTAGGTTCTTCTGGAACAGGAATCTGAACAACGTCTTCACTCAGTTCATCAAGAGCTTCTTCTAGAGCGTTCAGGTCGATAGGATCTTCAGACTCAATGACGATTCCGGTTGCCTTTGGCTCTTCAAACTCAATCGTGCTTGTGGTGACAGAGGACGAACATCCAAACGACAATAGGCATGTTGCGACAAACATTGTTGCTCGCATGCCTAAATTACTTTTTGTGGTTGGGTGTTTCATGTGTTTGCCATCACTTGAGTGGTCGCTGATTATAGTTTGCTTGTCTAGTGTAACCACACGATTCATGAGATGCATTACATTTGGGTCATGAGTGACGACGATAACAGTTCTTCCAGTCATGTGGTCCAAAATGGATGAAACGATTGAACTTGCTGCTTCGGCTTCAATAGATGCAGTTGATTCATCGATGATGAGTGTTTGTGGGCTACGGACAAGTGCTCTTGCTAAGTTGATTCGCTGTTTTTCACCATGTGAAAACTCACCGCCTGAGCCACCAACAATTGTGTGGTAACCATTTGGCAATGAATGAATAAAGTCATGTGCACCAGTTACTTTGCATGCTTCAATGATTTCACGTGGCGTCGCCGTTGGTTTGGCATATTTGAGGTTCTCGTAAATTGACGCTTTAAACAAGAAGACTTCTTGAAACGCTACTCCAAACATCCCTCTTACATCTTGCAAGCGAATGTCACGAATATTGTCTCCACCAACTGTGATGATGCCACTTGAGGGGTCATTAAACCTTGGCATTAAACTAATCAGCGTGCTTTTTCCAGCGCCGCTAGGTCCAGTGAGTGCGATATGTTCACCTGCGTCAATGTGCAAGTTTATGTTTTGAATGACGTATTCTTCGTCATCTTCGTAACGGAATGAAACATCCTTAAACTCAATTGGGCCAACTAAGTGAAGCGTTTGCGTTCTCGTTCGCATGTCGTAGACAATTTCATCGACGGGTTCTTCTAACATCTCAAGAACGCGGTCTACGCTTGCAGAAGTTCGAGAGAAGTGTCCTGTTCCCGACACAATTTCAAGAACTGCGGGATATAGCATCCTGACATACCAGAAGAACATGAGGAAGACACCGATTGACATTGCGCCGGCGTACACTTCCCACGCGCCGTATCCAAGCAAGAGAATTGTTCCAAGACCGACAAACAAATCCGCAACCACTTTTTGAGCGAACTGAAATCTTTTCGTCTTAATCTGGACATCTCGGTTTGCTCGAATGGTCTCCAGAAATGATTCGGATTCTCTCCGTTCAGCAGAAAAGCCGCGAACAACTTGTACACCAAGAAATGATTCAATCAAACTGCCATGTGCATCTGCTAGATGTTCTTGGGCTTGATGATGGTGATCGCGGATTGGAGAGTAAAACTTTTTATAAGTCCATAAGTGAAATGGTAAAACGATGGTGCTTGCAAGCGCGAGTTTCCAATTGACTACGTACAACAATATGATGAGTACTTGAAACTCAATGATGTAACGCATGAGTGTTGGGAGTTTGTCTTGGATAAATGTTTGAATTCGGAAGGTGTCATCCATGATTCGCGCGCTGACTTGACCGGGCCTGTTGAGTTTGTAAAAACTCATTCCGAGTTGTTGCAGGTGATTAAACAACCGCTCTCGCAAATCAAAGCACACTTGTTCACTCATGCGGACAGATAACATTCGGCTCACAAAGTAAAGCACGTTTCTCAGCACATAAATGATGCAAAGGGAAACGAGGATAATCCACAAAAGTTCCCAGCCATTGCCGTCTGAAAGCGCTGGGAATGCGTCATCGATTAACAACGCAAGTGCCCATGGGAGCACCATGTCCGCTAACGCAAGACCTGCCACGAGTAAAACGATGAGCGCAATGGTGCCACTCCACGGTTTGATGAGTTGACTAAATCCTCTTAAACCAGATACATCGCGTACTTTTGCCTGAAACGTGCCCATACGTACCCACTATGTTAGCAGGGAGCCCGCAAAAACCGCCATTATTCTCCTGAACCCGCTCTATTGTCCCCATAAACAGGGGCGTCGCCGACCCATACCTTCTTTGCATCGACAATGAAGAGGCCATTTTCATTGATATCGTTTACCAAACCCTCCACGACAACATACTTCAGCACTTCCATTCCACCTACACCTTCAACTGTAAATGGATATGTATCAGTTTCATTTTTCATGAAGCGGATCGTGCCAAGCCCTTGTGTGAGTGCCATAGGATCTTCGCAACAATAATCTTCAGGCGTGTCGCAATGATCGTCATCCGCCATTAACTCACATGAAAGTAACTTAGGGTCTGCAACAATCATCATGGAAAGTGTAGGGACGAAAGAGCCGAACTTTCTTCCGCCGATGCGAGCAAGAAAGGTGACATCGTCGCCTGCTTTTGCGTTCTTCTTGACTTCGACTAAATCCTTGACATTTGCAGGTCGTTCAGTTGTAAAGAAGTGTGAGGGAAGTGTCTCATTGACTTCTCTCGTTTGTGGTGCTTGTTCTTCTTTACCGCTACAACTTGCAAGTAAAGTGAGTGTGATTAATAGTGTGATATGTTTCATTGTGACTCCTATGTTACTCTGAAGCTCTAAGTGATTCAGGAATTGGTAAACGTAAACAGCGAATTGCGGGTGCAATTGCACCAATGATTCCAAGTGCAAGTCCACTGGCGATTCCGAGTGCGACAATTTCAGTTGTCATTAACAGTGTAAATGTGCCCATGGAAAATCGAATGGTGTAACCATCAAGGGCAACTAATGCAATTGTGCTCGCGATGATGGCGCCAGTTGATGCAGTGAGAACGGATTCTTGAATGAGCGAGATCGTTATTGCGCTTCTTTTGTATCCAAGTGTTTGGAGTGTTCCCACTTCGCGCACCCTTGATGCAAACGCAGCGTACGTTGAATTGAAACCACCAAGTAAACCGCCAACTGCAATCATGAGGCATGTCATGACAACCATCACTTGGATTGGTTTGTAAAACTCAGCAAGCGCTGCATAGTATTCTTGCTCAGAAATAACTGCGAGTTCCAAGTCAACTCTTGACGCTGCGAAACCATCAAGTTGGCTTCGGGAGCCCCCGAGTTCCTCATCAAGTGCAACAACAATGCAGGAGAGCGTGTCTCTTTGCGTAGTGACGAGTAAATCTGAAAGCGGCGCCCAAATCTCTCCTTCGATGATGCCGCCACCTGCGATCATGATTCCAGTGATGATGTATTCGTCGTCATCAAGTAATACATGTTTTCCGAGTGCATCTTCTGGTTTCCCATACCCAAGCGTTCGTGTTGCAAGCGAACCCACAAGGAGTTCATTGTGTCCTGCGCGAGGCAATGAGCCAAGTTTCACTTCAACCTTGTCATGCACGAGAAACGCCTCTGGTTCAACACCTCGGATCAAAACGAGTCTGTCTTCTCCTTGAATCTCTATTGGCATCTGGATATGCACTTCGGGCGAAACGCCTTCGACGCCTGCTTTAGTTTTGTATCCCTTTATCGAACTCGACACGATGCCAGAAGACTCCATTTTGACTTCACTTCGCTCAACACTTTCAAGTGAACCTGCGCCAAGGAGCATGATGTTTTTATTAGAGCCACTGACATTGAGCGTTGCATCCATGCCAACCATGAATCCGCCAGCAATCATAATGAGTAGTACCACAAGCGAACTTCCAAACACAGTCAGAATAAGGCGGGAAGGAGACCTTCCCAAGTTTCTGGTTGCGTATTCAATCGGTAATAGTTTCATTGTTACACCGCCCTAAAACAACTGGCAATATCAGTGCGTGCGAGTCGAATAGCTGGGACGACTGCTGCAAAAATACCAAGTCCAAGCGAGATTGCGATTCCAAGAATTGCTGCGCTTGGTTTTGTTGACAATTCAATATTTACACCTTCCATTGTCATGGTGAAGTGCCCGAGTTTGACAGTTGCATACGCTGCTGCGCCACCAAGTAGTCCACCGATGAGTGCGATTGCTGCGCCTTCAATCATGACCATCCAGCCAATGAGCCAACCGGTAAAGCCAAGCGTTTGTAACACGGCGTGGTCCTTAACTCGGTCGCGTACTGCGAGTATGACTGCGTTTGCGACGAGTGCAAAGACTGCAGCAAGCGCTCCCCAAGCAAGAATGCCAGCAACTTCCGAGAGTTGAACAATATCTCGTGCAGCTCTTCCGACAAACGCTTTCTCTGGGAATGTTGCAGTTGGATGTTCATCGTGTGCAAATGTCTCATCTATTTTTGATGCCACACTATCTAAGTAAGATGCATCATCAACTTGCACGTTGAATTGCGTAACAATTGTTCCAGTGCCACCCTTTCTCGCGCTTTCTTGCAGGAAGGGGAGTTGAACAAGTGCAACGTTTTTGTCTTGAGGGGCATCGGTTTCTTGAATTGCAGCAACGAATACATCGATGCCTGCAGCAGAGAATCGATCTCCAACTTTGATGCCTCTTCGCTCTGCTAGCCCTTTGCCAACAATTGCAGCATCACCGCGGTGTTTCCAATCATCAAGCGTTCCCCCAGCGATCGTTCCATCTTTTGCGACCGCATGTTCGATGCTATCACGCGGGATGCCTCTAAACGTCACAACATCGAGTGAAGCGCCGCAGTTTGATACGTGAATTTGTATTGGCACAACACTTGCTACACCTTCGATGTCGTCAATCCGTTGTTCATAATATTGTGGCAGCCTTGAAGAGAACGGACAGTATCTGTTTTCTCGATACACAACAAGCGTAGTTTCGTTTGCAGTCATTTCGGTTGCTTCTTTAACGCCTGTTCTCATCGATTCAACCATGACAAACAAGAACATCGCAACTGCGACTCCACCAAGCGTAAGAGATGAGCGGATTGGTGCGCGTTTGATGTGCTTTAACACAGTCGGTATGACTCTTAGAAGTTTCATGAGTAAACCTCCTGTTCGATGAGTTGCCCCTTTTCTAAATGAAGCACTGTATCTGCCCATTTTGTGGTTTGGGGATCGTGCGTGACCATGACGATGGTTTGACCTTGTTCTTCTTGTAGTGACTTAAGAAGGTCCATGATTGCAACGCCAGTCTCTCTGTCTAAGTCGCCTGTCGGTTCGTCAGCTAAAAGAATAGTTGGGTTCGACACAATTGCTCTTGCGATTGCAACACGCTGTTCTTGACCGCCTGAGAGTTGTCTCGGATAGTGACTGTATCGATCCGCAATGCCAACCTTGTCAAGTGCTTCTGAAACACGTTTATGTCGTTCGCTTCGACTCATCGAATGAAGCAAGAGTGGTATTTCTACATTTTCATAGGCAGTCAATACCGGAACGAGGTTGTACAGTTGAAAAATGTAACCAATGTGATTGGCTCGCCAACTCGCGAGTTTATTCTTTGAAAGTCTGTGAATCTGTTCATTATCAATGATGAGTTCGCCTTCGCTCACTGTGTCGATTCCAGCAAGTAGATTCAATAGCGTCGTTTTGCCTGAACCCGATGGTCCCATGAGAGCGACGAATGAACCACGATCAATGCCAAGGTCGAGTTGCTTCAATGGCGTTATCTGCTCACTGCCGCGGTAATAATGTTTGGTCACTTGTGTGCATTCAATGAGAGTCATGATTCTTCACCTGCGGTTAACTCAACCGCTTCGCCTTCTTCTAATGTTTCGTATGTCGTTATTACTTTTGAGCCAACGCTTAAGCCGCTGACAACTTCAACCCAACCGTCCTCGACAACTGTTCCGAGAGTGATGGATTGCTTTCTCGCAACACCCTTACCATTTTTCAGTTCGGTAACGATCCAGACTGTGGGTTGTGTTGTGTCTTTGACAATTGATTGCGGGATGAATACACGCTGTACAGTTTGTTTGACGACTCCACCATCTTGAACGGGTTGAAAAATTTTCACTCTCGCAAGCATGTCTGGTTTTAACAACTCGGACGGCTCCTTAATCTTCACTTTTGCTTCGACAGTATTCTTTTGTTGGTCTGCTTTATGGACAAATCGAAGTACCTCGCCTTCAAATGGCGTGTTCGGTAACACATCAACTGTGACTTCTGCCGGAAACCCAACGCTTACCTTTGACGCATCTGCAAGTGGAACATCTGCTCTCACTTGAAGCATTGTTGGGTCGTAAAGGTGTACGACGTGCGACGTATGTTCGCCACCAAATCTCACGGTTGAGCCTGGTGACATCAGTCGTTCAATGACAATGCCATCAATGGGAGACTCTATTGTGCATCTGTCGAGTGCAAGTTGTGCAGTGTCAACTGCTACGGAAGCGCTATCTACATTTGCCATCGCAATCCCAACTCGTGCTTCAGCAGCAAGTAATTGCAGCCGAAGTCGTTCTGTTGGTCCAGCAGCTACTGCACCACTTTCTACAAGTTGCTTTTTTCGGTTGTATTCGTCGGCAAGTGACTGCATGCTCGCGTTGGCCTCATCGAGTTCCGCTTCCTTGACTTTTAACTTAGCATTTGCAGAATCAAGAGCGAGTCGGTTGTCGTCTGATACAAGCGTCGCCACGGGTTGCCCCTTAACAACACCATCGCCTTCTAAAACAAGAATGTTTTCAACAATGCCTTGGGTTAATGCGCTCGCGTAGACCGCATAGGGCTCTGCTTCTACCCATCCGGGTGCTTGGATAATCGAAGTGCCTTGGTTTGAAGTTTCATCGACAACATCACTTTCAATACTTTTGACTACGACAGTGACGCTCTCGACGGGTGTTGATGGTTTAAACGATTGGTAACTTGACACTGCAAGTACACCAATGGTTACAACGACAATCCCAACCGGAACACCCAGTCGAGTGATGACATTACGATGTGGTTGCTTAATGGAGTGATTCATTGATCTCCCTCCTTGTTTAATGTGTTAAATGTTCCACCAACTGTATATTGGAGGTCGTAGTAAGCAACAGATACTGCTTGTTCTTATTTTACAAGTTCGATATCTACTTTTAACTGTTCAATTTGACTTTGAAGAACTTGTAGTTCAGACACTTCGCCTTCACGATGAAGCAATTGATTCTTGTACACAATGACATGAGCAGGCTGAACGCGTTTTTATTCTACGATTTCTTTCTGACTAACAGCGTGCAATAATGCAGTAAACGAAGATTGAACCTCAGACTGAGCGGTTCTCAATGCGTGTAAATGTTGTGCTTTAGCTTGTTCTAGTTTTGCATCAGCAATCGCGTCTTTCGCATCTTTGTCAAGTTGAAGGGTAATGTTCACGCCAGGCATGAGTGCTTGACGGTCATTGAAGCTCTCGTTCAGTGCAAGTGTGCCCGTGATTTCTGGTGGGCTTGCAAGTCCAAGTTGAACGGCTCGCTGTTGAATCACAGCTTGAGATGTCAACAAATCAAAACGTTGCGATTGAGCAAGCGTAAGTAACTCATCAATCTCAAACTCATTCAGAGAAACGACTACATGCTTGCGGTTTGTATCGAGTGTAAATGTTGTATGTGTTGGATGTCCCAATATGGTTGCAAGGTTGATGTACGCAATTGAGGTTTGTTCTTGCAACTGGTCAAATAACAATTCTATAGTTCCAAATTGTTTTTTATCTTCTTCAACGTGAAGAATGGACTCTTCACCGACTTCAAACCGTCTTAGTTCATGTTCTAACCTTACTTCAGCGAGCTGGAGTAGTTCAGTTGCGAGGAACATTTGAGTTTCGATATGCGAGAGTGTTTTATACGCGATACTGACATCTCGCTTCAGTTCCATTGCGCGATGTGATGCTGTCAAAATCGCATGTTGTAGAGATGCTTCAGCAGAAGCAATTTTGTCAGGTCTTGTCCAAATCCATGAAAGTCCTTGCATACCGCGAAGCACAAGCGGCGCTCCACTCATGCCATCGGTAGCGATGCCAAACGCTCCAGAAATTGTTGGGTTGGGCAGTTGTCCTGCTTGCGTTAACTCCGCGCTTCGCTGAACGACGACTGCTAACTCTTTTCTGAGTTTGGCATCGTTTGCAATTGCAATACCAATAGCATCATCAAGCGTTAGGGGAATCTCGGAACTTGCTTTGATGAGAGGTGTCTTTTCGGGCGTGCGTTCACTAATGAGCGATTGCACTTTGTTTACATCCGATGCTACATCAACAGATGCGCAGTTCGTCAAACCAATTTGAATTGTCAAAAGCAGTACTATGCTGCTCGTATAAGTTTTCATTACATTAGTCCTTAATCAATACAAAGACGCTTTGCTTCAATGAGATAAAGCAAAGAGAAAAGCGATGTGTATTGATTTAGACTTGCAAGATGACGGCACTTCGAATTGAAGGAGCGTCACTAAACCCAAGTTGAGAAATGCATATCTTGGGAGGGGGGCGTGTTTGCAGTGCGTTGCATTCACTTAACTGTGTAACCATCTTGGTGTAAACACAATCAAAATGTATCGCTTTTCCAAACATGTCGCACGGTGGGCTCCAGTTGTCACTGAGTGTGAAACCCTTGATGCAACATGACATTCCTTTGCAAGAGTCGCTAGGCTCTTCTTGCTCGGGGACAACATCTTCAAGATATTCTTCGAGCCAATCAACAGATTGAGCTTTACAGCATGGTTTCACATTAAGTGTCATGCAACAAGCATCGCGATCGCCCGCAATTGCGCCTACTATGCAACAGCAAAATGGCATTGTGAATGCTAAAAGCAGTGCAATCGTACGTGTTAAGTTAGGAAAGCGATTAAACATCTTAAGTGTACTATTTTACATGAAATCAAGGAAAAACCAAATTCCATCTCTTCATTTGATGTTCTTTTAACAAATAGAATTGTGAACATATTTCATTATTTTTCATTTATTGCGATTTTTTGTATTGGCAGACATGCTTTTATCAGTATATTGGGTGATGGAAGAAGGAGCGATTGTCGCTCCTACGAGAGAAAGGAACGGAGAAGAGAATGAAAAAATTAGGAAACTTATGTGCCATTGGCGCAATTTGTAGTGTGGGGAGTTTCTCGGCTGCAGATGTAATCATGGATCAGATCGGTGACTTTGGTGGTACTGATTTGGCTGGTGGCTTAATGGCTTCACAAATATTTGAAGCGGCATTTGGTCAATATAACATTGCTGTAGTTGATGACTTTACACTTGATTCAACAACTGACTTAAATTCCATCAGCGCTGTCCTGGCTGGGTGGAATGGATATGCAGGTACCGATGGCATTATGGGATATTCAGTAAATATCTATATGTCAGCAGAAGATGCAGGAAATAATCTTGACGGTTTTGTGTCTCTTTACTTAGATAATGGACTTAACCCAGGCGTTAGTTATGATGATACTTGGCTTGGTGACGGAGCCCATGTGACTCTTGATTTGAATGGAGTTACATTGGACGCTGGAACATATTACATCAGTGTTGTAGCACATAATGAGTTTGGTTCAAATGGTCAGACAGGTGTCATGAGTTCAAACTTAGGCAATTTTGATGCATGGCAAGCCAATCCAGGTGGCGGTTTTGGTTTTGGCGGACTTCAGCAAACAGAAAATAATGCTGCTTACTCAATGACTGGTACAGCAATACCAGCTCCAGGCGCATTAGCACTTCTCGGCATTGCTGGTCTTGCTACACGTAGACGTCGTTAACTCGATTTATTCTCATATCTTTTAAAAACGGTCTTGGTTTTCCAAGACCGTTTTTTTTATTGAGTGCTACGATAAGGGGATGATTGAACTTATGACAGCAGCATTATTCTCATTTCAAGAACCAAACATGCGATCGCAAGATAAGCGACTTGATTGGTGGCGAGATGAACGCTTTGGAATGTTTATTCACTGGGGGCTCTACGCAGTTCCAGCGGGTGAATGGGCTGACAAAGGAACTGGGCATGCGGAGTGGATTCGGACGACTGCTCAAATCCCTCTTGAAACTTATGACGAGTTTATTCACGAGTTTAATCCAGTTAAGTTTGATGCGAATGAATGGTGCGCGATGGCAAAAGATGCCGGCATGGGTTACGTCGTCATCACAAGTAAACACCACGATGGTTTTTGTTTGTTTGAGTCCGAGCATACTGATTTCGACATCATGAACACCCCATTTAAGCGAGACATCATGAAGGAGCTTGCTGAGGCAGCACCAAAGCATGATGTCAAAATGTGTTGGTATCACTCGATTATGGATTGGCACCATCCAGATTATCTGCCACGAAGAGGATGGGAAGAAGACCGTTCGAGTGAAGGTGCTGACATGGACAGATTCCGCGAGTATCTTCATGCTCAAGTCACTGAACTTTTAACAAACTATGGACCAATCGGCATCATGTGGTTTGATGGAGAGTGGGAATCGACATGGCGTGGTGAATATGGCAAGAAGTTGTATGAACTCTGCCGCGAAGTTCAACCCGAAGTCATCGTTAACAACCGGCTTGGCGCACGTGGTGGTATGGCAGGATTAACGGGCATGGATGGATATGCTGGTGGTTATGCGGGCGATTACGCAACGCCAGAACAAGAGATTCCAGACGCAGTTGAAAAAGGACTTGACTGGGAAACGTGCATGACGATGAATGATAGGTGGGGCTACAACGCCGTCGATAAGAACTTTAAATCAACAACGGATTTGCTTCAGAAACTTTCTGACATTGTGTCTAAGAACGGCAACTTCCTACTTAATGTCGGTCCCAAAGCAGATGGCACTTTTCCAGATGAATCCATTCAGCGGCTCTCTGAGATCGGTGACTGGATGGATGTCAACGGTGAGGCAATTAAAGGCACAATTGGTTCGCCATTTAAAGATCTTGGATGGGGACGAGCGACACAAAAATTTAATGGTGATGACACGACGCTCTATCTACATGTGTTTGATTGGCCAGAGGATGGAACGCTTGAGGTTTCAGGGCTTAGCGGCAATATCACAAGTGCAAGAGTATTGGGCGTAGATGGTTCCGCTGAAGTCAAACAAAACGAAGGCGAAGTCGTTGTCCAAGTTCCTTCAGAAAAACCAAACGAACACATTGGTGTCGTTGCAGTCGAGTTTAAAGGAAAGCCAGTTGTCTATGAAGAACCAACAATATCATCCCATCCAAATCAATTTGTACATGACGCTACAGTCAATATGAGCGTGGGCTCTCCAGACATTGAAATCCGATATGCAATCATTAACAATCACAATACATCAGAACTCATCGTGCCAGATCAACGCTACACAGAGCCAATTGTTGTCGATGAGTCATGTACAGTGATTTCGCAAAGTTACTTTGATGGAAAGCCAGTGTCCAAGGCCGCCTCTTTGAAACTTGAAAAAGTTACACCAAAACAAGCAACCCAAGTATCACTCGTGATTGAAGGCACACTCAAAATGAGTGTCTATAGCGGTGACTGGGATGAGATGCCAAACTTTGACACGATGAAGGCAGACGCGGTTGAATATGTTGGTGCGATTTCGCCAAAGCCAGAGGCGGAGTTGCAGGGTCGCCTATTTGAGGGCTACATCAAAGTTGACAAAGACGACATGTATATTTTTACACTGACTAGTGATGACGGATCAAATTTATATGTGCATGATGAACTCATTATTGATAATGATGGATTGCATGGCCCGCAGCAAATGAATGGTTCAATCGCCTTGTCTAAGGGCTGGCACCCAATCAGAGCCGAGTGGTTTAACAAAACAGGTGGCGCAACACTCAACTTGAGAGTTGGAACACTTGGTGGCGAACTGTATGATGTTGATGCGTCTATGATTGCTCGCTAGAGATGAAACCGCTTCTTTCGTTCATCATTCCTGCTTGGAATGAAGAAGATTACATAGCTGCTACGATTGAATCGATTCAGCACGCAGCAAAAGAATATGCACACGAAATCATCGTGGTCAATGACAACTCGGATGATGAGACTGAGACAATTGCTCGCGGTTTAGGTGTAACCGTAATCGACGTGAATCACAGGCACATTGCTGCAACACGCAATAGTGGTGCTGCGAGTGCAAATGGGAAGCATCTCGTCTTTGTTGATGCTGACACCATCGTGTATGAGTCAGTTGTCGATGAAATGGTTGAAGTGTTAGGAACGGGTTTTGTCGCAGGATCAAGTTTTCCAACATTCGATGGCAAGTTACCATTCATTGCCAAAGTTTTAACACCGTTTGTCAGGTATACGTTCTTGTTGCTACGACTTGGAGCAGGGGCATTCATTTTCTGCACTAGAGACGCGTTTGAACATGTTGGCGGTTTTCCAGAGAAGTTCTTTGCAGCCGAAGAAGTACATCTTTCGCATGCGCTCCATAAGCAGGGCAAATTTAAAACACTTAAAGCGCGTGTGTTAACTTCAGGCCGTAAATTCAGAACACATTCCTCTATCCATATTTTAATGACATTATTTTTGGTAGCCATCCCAGGCATCAGAAGGATTAAGCAGAGAAAATCACTTTGGTACGGTGATCGAAGAAGAGAGTTTTAGCTCGATTTAAGATGGATGATCATTACTTGCAAATTTCAAAAGTAAAGCCAATGTGAACGCATTCTTTTTAAATCATTTATCAAGTTTTTTATATCGGTATGGAATCGTGTAATTGTCACTAATGATTCCCTTCTCTTTAAGATGGTTAATTAATCTTCCGAATTGTATTGTTAGACTTAAAGATAAACTCAAAGCCAAAGCTCCACAAAATAAGCCAATGATTGCTAATAAATCCATTTTGTTTTTCCTTTAAAACTAATTTAGTCATTTTGCAATTTTTGCACGCAAAGCGCCAATGATGTAAAAATTATTGTTGTAATTTGTATTTAATCCAGTCAACAATTTTATGAGCATGATTATGAAAGGTAGCAAAAAGTCCTAAATGACCACTTGGGTATACCCATCGTTCAGTCCGCCCAGATTGTTCCCACAATAAATCACCATTCTCAGCAGGAACGATTTTGTCCCACTTCGCATGAAGGAGTAGCGTTTTCTTGTGAGGCAATAATGCGCTTAAGTGATATGGATCCCGAGAAAGATGAGTTATATATTGATTATTTAATGTGCGTCTTTGTTCATGAGTCAAGGACACTCCGTCAACAACAAAATCCCAATTTGTCACAGTACCTTCTTGAACAATCTCTGCCATGTTCGCGCCACCTGCGATAAGGACGACGCACTCTGGCTTCACCGGAAGTGCTTCATAAATTGCAGGCGTGTTTAATGCTCCGGCACTAATCCCAATGAGCACAAATTGATTGCTATCCGTGATGTTTAACTTCGATTGAATTGCTTTTGCAGTACTCATGAGTTGGCAATACTTGTGATTGAACAAATCAATGAGCGATTCAGGCGTTCCTTCGATTGGGATGTTCTGCCCGATGTCTGGCGTTGTGATCACTGAAAAGAGATACGCAACTGTCCAACCATCTTCAAGCAGGGCGTTGCCTAATTGCCTTGATGCATATTGCATGCCTCCAATGCCGCAAACGACAAACGCAACGCCTTTATGTTGCACGCACACATCTTGGTGGATTCGATAGACAATCGCACCATCGGGGTTAAGGTTGATATTCCCAATTTCGTTAAGCTGAAAGTCGCTCAGTGGAACAGGATTGGTTCCGTTCCAATTGAGCCAGACGCCGAGTGTTTCCTGAAACCCTTTCATTGGCTCATACATAATTTCAAATTGAGCACCATCTTCACCCGTTGTGAGCACGACATCTTGAATGGTCTTTTTACTGTGTGTTCCTCTTGCAATTCCATCATCCCAATCGAGTTGAAGCAGGATGTCATCTTTGACTTCTTCAATTGGTGTTTGCACTTGGATATTGATTTCGTGCAATCCTTCAAGCATTGTTGTTTCAGAAGGTTGCAATGTATGCCAGTCGCAGGGCTGTAACGCTGAGACATCAATTGGTCGCTGCTCAATCGTTGTGTTGGGATAATACTTTTCAACAGAACAACTCGAACAAAGCAGAATCAGCATGTAGTAGGGTTTCATACTATTGACCATCATAAGTGTTACCATGAACATATGCGAAGTCATGAGGACTTTATGCGAAGGGCAATTGAACTTGCTCACGAAACAGCGCTTGTTGAGCATGCGGGCGGTCCATTTGGATGCGTCATTGTGAAAGATGGCGAGATGATTGCAGAGGGTGCAAATCGCGTGATTGCAGATGGCGATCCAACGAGTCATGGAGAGATGAACGCCATTCGCAGTGCGTGTCAGAAACTTGGCACGCATGATTTGACAGGATGCACACTTTACACAAGTGGTGAACCGTGTCCAATGTGTTTCGCAGCTTGCTGCTGGGCACACATTGATGAGATTTTCTATGCTTCAACATGCGCTGATGCAAGCGAATACGGCCAATTTGATGACAGTAAGATTGCTACTTCGCTCAAACAATCCGTGACTAAGCGCGACTTACCCGCAAAAGAGTTGCTCAGAGACGAGATGCTTGAGATTTGGAACGAGTTTAAGCATTCCAGTGAGCGTGCTCAATACTAGGATCTTCTTAGGCGAGTAATCGCTATGACGGGAATGAGCCAAAGTGCTGAAGGGGCGGGAATCTCCATATACATCATGGCGTAATCTTCAGGATACATACCCTCTGGGAAAACCGTTTCGTCGTTGTAGCGTGCAGTGAGCCACTGGGCATGTTCCCAGTTTTGGATATCGCTCAAATTCGCACTTGTGATATCAACATGAAACAAGTTTGCCCCATAGACATCGGCTTCCATGAGAAACGCGCCGTGAAACGTTGTAAATGCGAGGTCTGCGAATCGTAAATCAGCACCAAACAGTGATGCGTGAGATAAGTCACTCACTGAGAGGTTTGCGCCTTCAAGTTTGCTGAACATCAAGTTCACGCCTCTCAGCGAGGCTGTGTGCAGATTAGCACCAGGCAAGTCAGCCCACCACAGAACAGCACCATCTAGGTTTATGTAGGGTTCAGGAACTACATCACTTAACCACAAGGAGCCATCGCCATCACCGTCAAACCACTGCACAATTTCACCGCGTGCTGTTGATGCAGCGAACAAAAGGGAAGCAATAAGTGAAATCCATCTCACCACGATGGAGTATCGTGAAAATAGACCTCATCGCTGTATGTTTTTCAAAATGTCAAACTAGATAATTTGTAGTGTGGGAATTGCGAGTGTTGAGTCAAGATGTACCTCCGTCACTTTTGCTGAAACGATGTTTCCCTTCGCTCCGCTCGTTTTCAATGTGATTTCTGCATAGTGTTCACATCGTCCCTTCCACGAACCGTCGCCTAAGTCCTGCTCAAGCATCACTTCAACTTGTTTGCCAAGCAGTTGGGTTCGGTAAGAGAGGGACAGTGTTTCATCAAGTTCAAGCAGTTGGTTGACACGTTCTCGGACAACTGGGGTTGGCAGTTGTTTCCAGCGTGCAGCCGCAGTGCCTGTTCGTATTGAATAGGGGAAGACGTGCATATGAAGGTAACCCACTTCTTTTGCAAACTTAACTGTTTGTGCAAAGTCTTCATCTGTTTCAGTGGGGAAGCCGCAAATAATGTCAGTTGTGATTGCAGGGGGCAGTCCATCAACTGTGAGCCGCTCCTTCGTCATGGCAACCATTTCCATGTAATCTTCTATGCCGTATTGACGATTCATTTTTCGTAACACTTGGTCGCTTCCAGATTGCAGTGGCAAATGAAGGTGGGGTACGACGATGGGCTGATTGGCAACCATTGCGTCGAGCAGTGGCTCTGTGACATCGCCTGGCTCCATCGAACTGATTCGGAGTCGCTTTAAACCATTCACTTGTGCAACTGCGTCAAACAAGTCCGCAAGATGTTCGGCATCTGGAGTTTTTTGCTTTCTGCGGAGCGCTGTCTCGTGACCAAACGCGCCAATGAAGACCCCCGTAAACACAATTTCTTGGTGACCTAGTTCAACTAAGCGCGTTGCTTCAGTGACAACATCGTCAATCGTTTTTGAACGAAGCGTCGTTCTGATTTTTGGGATGATGCAAAATGTGCAGTGTGCGTCACACCCATCTTGGATTCTCAGTTCTGCGCGAACATGATTTGCTTTTGTGGTTGGCAATGTTGCGATTGGTAGGGAGACGGTTTCCGAATTCTTCATGTCATTTACTGAGGGCAACTCAAGAAATGCGTCCACTGCTTGTGCAAAACGCTCAATCATGGGTACATCGCCTTCTTGCTTAACGATGACATCGCCAAGTTCTTGAGCAACTTTTGGGTCTGTTCCAGTAAAACAGCCCGTGACGAAAACGGCTTTCCCGTTTTTCTTTGCTCTGCGAATTGCGTTTCTAGATTTTGCAGCGGCTTGCCCTGTGACACTACACGTGTGCACGACCTCAATGTCGGGTTCGACTGAACTCGGGGTTAGCCCTCTTTCTCGTAACACCGATTCCATCTCACGCTGTTCAGCGTGATTCATCCGGCATCCTAGCACTTTGAAGTTGAACGTTTTCTCCATGACGGTGAACAATGGTACCATTCTGTTAGTGAAAACGTATTTAAGCGTGGCATCTATTGTTTTTTTCTGTGTTGCAGCGGCTCACATCTTGAGAGTGGCGACAGATTCGAACTTAATCATCGGTTCGTGGATAGTCCCAGATTGGGTGTCTGTCCTTGCAGCAATCGTTTCGATGTTACTATCAGTCATTGGTTTGAGATATGCGCAAAAAGTTGATTGAGATTACAAAGCAACTTGCTGCCAATGTTAATCAACTTTCATTCGCTGACCCAGTGACATGCGTGTACAACCCACTTGACTATGCGTGGAAACCCCATGAAGCATTCTTAAAAAAGTATGGTGATGGCGAGGGCAGGGTGTTACTCATTGGAATGAATCCAGGACCTTGGGGCATGGCGCAAACGGGTATTCCATTTGGCGAGGTTGCGGGTGTTCGTGACTTCTTAGGGATCGAAAAACCCGTGCAAAAACCATCGATTGAACATCCGAAGCGTCCAATTCTAGGATTCGATTGCACACGGAGTGAAGTGAGTGGACGCAGAGTCTGGGAATGGGCAAGAGAGCGGTATGGAACACCTGAGCATTTTTTTAAACAGTACTTCCTTCTGAATTACTGCCCGCTTTGTTTCATGGAAGAGGGAGGTAGGAATCGAACACCAGATAAACTTCCAAGCGATGAACGGAAAAATGTGTTTGAGGTTTGCGATGTAGCGCTTCGCTCTTTTGTTGATGTGTTGAAGCCATCGAAGATTGTAGGGATCGGGTTATTTGCAAAGAAGCAGGCGATGAAGTGTTTAAACCGCTCTGATGTCGGGACGATTTTGCATCCAAGCCCCGCAAGCCCCATTGCGAACAGAGGCTGGGCACCTCAAATCGAAGCGCAACTCACCAAAATGGGCATCAAATTCCCTAAGATTCGTTGAGGGTAGGGGAAACGCGGATTTCGTCGTCGATGACTCTGAAATAGAGCCCCATTTGCTTGAGGCCATTCAACACTTTAAAGAGCGCAGCATTCCAACCCTTCTGGAGTTTAATCGTAAGGAAGTTTTGGTCTGGCGTTGCGGAATGCCATGTTGCATCATCCCAAACAAGTTCATCTCCAATCCAAAGCCGGCACGCATCGTCACTTCCAATCGTGACATCAACTTCGCGATCATCTGGGCTCCATAGATAGCATCTTGCATACGCGAGGACATTTTCCGTTTTTGCTCCGAGCGACAAGTTGAGATAGCCCTTGTCATCACTCTTCATCGGTTCCCACGCAAGAGGATTCCCATCTGTCGTTGTTGGAAGCGTGATTGAAACGATGCCCGGCTCAGGAATCTGCTTTTGCTCTGCCAAGTTTGAAAGCCGATTGTCATCATTTGCAATTGCAAAGTAACGCGCAACTTCCCACTCCTTGACGAATTCGCCTGCAACATTCATAGGATAAACCGTTGAGTATCGTTTTGCATTATCCCAGCCATGCGCTTGAGCATATGAATAGATTTCATTTTGACCAATTTCAGGATCTGTTGCATCAACTGCAGACCATGCTAAGTATGCGAGAAAGCGGTCACTCTTTGGATTGTCCATCGTTGCAATGAGTAACTCAACTAGTTTTGCATCTTGAATAATCTGGGCTGTCTTGCAAGCAGCAAGTTTGACAACCCTATGCTCTGAACTCAATCCAAGTCGAACGAATTTTGATGCAACATTTGGATACACGGCACTTTCCAAAATGAGCACGGACTGTTCTGTTGGGTTCAATTCATTAAACAATCGCATCAAGACGTTGAAATCATCTTTACTCTGTTCAATTGCGTTTGCTAGATATTCTGCAGGCGGCGTCCACTTTCCATCACCGTTTGCATCGATGTAGATTGGGTTTGTAATCGCAAGCGGTGTGACGTCGCGTTTGTCATGTAACACATACGGCTTCATTGGTTCGTCACCTTTTGCAATTGCAATAATCCAGCAATCTCTAGGTGCATTAATAAGTACTCTTGGGCGCACATGAAGCGGACCATCACGCTTGCCCTCAAATTCGATGTTTGCAACTTCTTCACCATTTTGAATGATCGCAATTGAATCTAGGTCAATCCATGAGGCGACCTGCGCATCTAACTGAATATCGACTTGTGGGTATTCAAGCGAAACAGTTGAACCAAGTGGTTGATCGTTTGCGGTCATTCGCAAAAATGGCCCGGTAGTTGTAAAGAGGTTACCGTCACGAATTGCTTGATTGATGACCGCAGGATCAATGTTTGAAGCATCGTCATTTCCCGTAAACACATAATTCCTCGGGATGCCAGCAATATTCTTAATCACGGTATGGCTGTCGCTGTTTCCGACAGCAGCAATTTTTCGACCTGCATTGAGGAAGTTGTACCAATCTCTAAGCACACTGAACTCGCTACTACTTGTTTCAATATCATCGACCTCTGCATCATGGAATCCCCATCCAGGATTTTCGTTTAAAAGTTCAATGGAATCAAAGTCCCATGAAAACTGGTCATGAGTTGATTCTCCCGTAACAGGGTCTAATCTTCTTGCACCGAAGTAATCAAGGTTGCCCCACCTTGGATGGTTGATTTGAATGATTGGGACAGTGTTGAAGTCGTTGTGTTCGTTTCTAATCGCAGTAAACAACTCATGCGCTTCTAACTTTTCGTCAACAACTTCAGAATCGGCATGCAGTGGAAAGATGTTCATGTGGCCATAGTTCGTTGAGACTTCGTTGCCAACGACAGCAGTGAGGTGTTCATGTGCTTCAAGGTCATCGATGATTGGTTGATAATCGGTATTGTGATTGTGGTCAGTTGCAACGGCAAACTCAAGCCCTTCACCTACAATTGAAATGATGCGTTCATTCATATTTGAATCGCCGTGGCCACTATGGGTAAGCGTGTGCAAGTGAAAATCGCCGCTCACCCAATCGGTGGTGTCAACTTCATGAATGAGCGTTGCATGCCATTCATACTTCTTTCCCCTTTCAAATGTCATCGTTGTCGTATCAATTGACCATTCGATGCCATGTGACGCCATTATGTCCCAGGTGCTTGCAGGAACTGTAATTTCGCCCTCGCCATGCAGTGTGTAGAAGGCGTGATTCCGAATTGCCAAGGCCAACGGGTCAGCATCAGGATTCGTAAACAACTTCATTGGCGTCATGAGTTCATCTGTGAGTGTGATTCGAGCTGGGATTGGATTGCCCTTGCTATCCGTAACCGAGTACTTCAGTGTTGCAAATGGTTTTGACTCGTCTGCAGCTGGCGCTGGGGATAAACAAAATATCAATATCAATAAAGAATGCATGTAGTCTTCCTCGCTATGATGCGGTGCTATGTCCCTTACTGTAACCAAACTTTCAAAGCGATTTGAAAATGGAAATGAGATATTTCAAGATATCTCATTTGAAGTTCAAAAAGGAGAACTTGCAATCGTGCGTGGACCTTCTGGTGTAGGGAAAACGACACTCTTGCATTGCATTATTGGGTTATTGAATCCGACCTCAGGGAATGTGTTTGTGAATCAAAAGGAGGTCACTTCCGAGTTGCCAAAAAACAGATCGGTTGGCATCATGATGCAGCAACAACCGTTGTATGAACATCTGACTGTAAAACGCAATCTTGAGATGGCATCTAACAAGCCAACGGGTGATTCAATCTCTGCAATTCTCACGCAGTTAGATTTGCAAAATCTTGCTGAAGATTCCGTAGCAACCCTAAGTGGGGGAGAGCGCAAGCGTGTTGCGTTTGGACGTGCTATTGTCAATAGACCAGATGTGTTGTTACTCGATGAACCATTTGTGTCGCTGGACTGTGCTTTAGTTCAATCATTGGTTGATTGCATCAAAGATGTAACCACATCTCAACATTGCGCAGTTGTGCTTGCGACACATCGCAATGATGTTGACGCACTTGTAACACAATCAATCGAGTTATAAAAAAATCACCCTTGAATCCGAGAATCCAAGGGTGATGGAAGAGAAGAGAAGAGAAGGAACGCAACGAGCACTCTTTCGAGTAATGGTTGCACGCAAGCGTTCCACAACTTCGCCTTTAAGGTTATCGGCAGTTCCACATGATTTTGGTCAAATTTGAGTTCAAAATTTTGCTTTTTTTCAGCGATTAGATACAACCTGATATATTCCAAAAACTTGCGCAACGCATATTTTTTTGAGTTTTTTATCGGCACATAGAAATTCGATTTAAGTCATTGATTGCTAGGAACTTGCTAGCTGACTGTGGAACAATCCACAAAAAATGCAGAGTCGGTGACAAGATGTTGTCAGGGTCTACTTTGGGGATTTGGTAGGGTGCACGCAAGTATGAATTCCCCTCAACATCACTATCTGGGATGGCAAAAACCGTTCATGGAAACGTGCGCCAAGTGGTTGCTTGAACACAAGTTGCAGACGGGCAGTACAACAAAGCCTTCGCTTAAAGTCATCGTGCAAAGCCGTTCGGCTGCTCGGCAGTTGCGTTCAAATTTGCTTCACTTAGCAGGTGATTGTGGTCATGGAATTGCACTTCCTGTAATTGAGACGCCGTATCAATTCACGCTTTCCTGCTTGCCAAGTGACGTGAGTGTTGCAGATGAACTTGTTGTGAAGTTGCTCATTGGCAAAGAACTTCAGAAGCTCAAAGACCATGATTTGAAGAAGTTGTTTGGAGTCCAGCACCAAAAAGATTGGCGAAGTTACTCAGAACAGATGTACAAATCACTTCGCCTTTGCACGCATGCGGGAGTTCAGTTTAGTCCAACTTCGTGGGGCAATAATGCAAACGAACTTCCAACACCAGAAGCGGTAGAGCGGTTAGAGATTCTAGACTCGCTCATCAACCGCGTGTCAGGGACGTTGTATTCGGAGGGCTATTCAATCGAGCATCATGCAATTCAGAACGCAGTGCTCGATCCGCATAACTGCAAAGTGAATGAATTGATTCTCGTTGGTGTTACAGATTTACAACCACTCATTATTCAAGCGATGGACAATTACTGTGGAGTGGGCAAATGCATAGACGTTCTGATCAGAGCGCCAGAAGAGTGTTGTGATGGGTTTACTCATCTCGGTGTTGTTGATGTTGACTATTGGAACAATCGTTCGGTGAACATTCCTGATGATTGCATTCATGTTGCGGGCGCGCCGAGTCATCAGTCCTCAGTGTTGCTACATGCAATCAATAGCGAGAAAGAAATCCCAGTTGACGAACTCCTAGTCAGCGTTACCGACGAATCTAACAGTGCAGTCGTTAAGCAACACATTGAGGATTATGGCATTCAGACACGTGTTGCGAGCGGTCAAGATGTGACGCAAACGCTCCCATTCTTATTGTTACAAACTTGTATTGAGTGGATTTCAACACGTAGTGCTAATGCCTTTGCATCCTTGATTAGACATCCTGACATCATTGATTTGCTGAACGTTCAAGAACAAGATATTGCTTCCTTTGACGATTGGAGAATGAAATACTTGCCTGAGTTTTTACTTGCTGATTCATTGAGAGTCATCAAACGTGAAGAAACGAAGTTTGCGAAGGCATTAATACTGTTCGAATCAGTTCATGGCATTTTTAACAAACATCAACTCTATCAAACATCAACTTCAACGACCCACAACACGCAGTGTATTCGGGATTTTCTATTGGAACTCTATGGCGAAGTCAACCTTCGTTCTGAATCGCCAATGCTTAGCGTGTTTCGTAGTATTTTTGGAACGCTAGAACTCATCGAAGAAGCAGATTCAATGCTCGGCGAGAACACGCTAGAGTTATCAATTGAAGAAGTGTTACGAAGTATCATCGAGCGCTTGCAGGCAGCGACGCTGCCAGAATATCCAAATGAGAATGCAGTTGAAATTGTCGGTTGGCTTGAAGCGATGAACGCGGATGACCCGTACTTGTTCGTTATTGGGATGGATGCAGAGTCAATTCACAATGAACAAGCAACACCATTCTTCCCTAACCAAGTCAAACATGCACTTGGTGTAGATTCTGTTGAATTGAGGATTGCTAGAGATGCGCATGCATTAGAAGCAATGGCTGAATCGAGGTCAACGAATGGCGCACTCCACCTCATCGTTGCCCGCAAGGGTCTTGATGGTGAATCGTTAACGCCCTCATCGTTACTGTTGAAGTGTAAAGACTCAACACAGCTTGCTACAAGAGCGCTAAGACTGACGACGTCACTCGAACGAGAAATGCCAACGCTTCCCAAAACCATGATGCGGAAGGAAGAAGGGGCAGGCATGCCACTGCCAAAACCATCAGACTTCCCAATGGAGCAGCCAAGTAAAGTCAGCGTTACTGCGTTTAAAGATTATCTGAGTTGTCCATACCGATATTGGTTAAAACACATACTTCACTTGCGAGTAACAGAAGATGCGTTGCCTGAGTTAGACCATAAAGATTTTGGAATCCTCTTTCACCTCATTCTTCAAGAGTTTAGTGAAGATGAAGCGCGACGAGCATGGGATGATCCAAAACAGATTGAGCAGTTCCTTGTTGAAAGGTTAGACCAGCAACTGCTCATGCGTTTTGGTAGCCCTTCGGTTCGGTCTGGATTAATCCAACTCCAACGTGAGGTTGCGATTGCACGCATTGCTCTCTTTGCAACGCAGCATGCGCAGACGGTTCGAGAGGGATGGCGCGTCCTCGCCTCAGAAGTTGGCGCGTCGTTTGATGTGGTTATCGATGAGAAGCAGATTTCAGTGCATGGCAAGATTGACCGAATTGAACAAGATAACAAAGGAGTAGTTAGAGTTCTTGATTACAAAACGGGTTCATCCAAACCTAATCAAACGCATATCAAAAACAACAATTGGATTGACTTACAATTGCCTTTGTATCGCCATTTACTCAATGAAATCCCAGAATTGAGCGGAGTAATGCAGGCGTGCACAAAAGTTGAACTTGGTTACTTTAACATTGCTTCAAATGAATCAAATTCGGGAATCAGACTGTTAGATATTAGTGACGACTTAGAACAATGTATTGAACCAACAATTCATTCATGCTTGAAGGGAATAGTTAACTGTGAGTTCGGAAAGCAGCCTGCTTCGCCTGCTCCAAAGTACTCCGAAGAGTTGAGTTGGATCTGTCAAGACAGCAACGCTTTTGGTGAGGTGGCACAAGATGACAACGAATAACTTCAGCCGATTTGAAGTCATCGAAGCACTCGCTGGCTCGGGCAAAACCTACAAACTTGCGATGCGTTACATTAGATTGCTTGCAATGGGAGCAAGCCCTGATTCCATCCTTGCAACGACTTTCAGTAAGAAAGCAGCAGGCGAAATCCGAGACAGAGTCATCGAACTTATCGCAAAAGCAGTTATTGATAAGCACGCAAAGCAAGAACTGCTAAAGGAAGTCCCTGAGTTAGAACATGTTGAACTTGCGCAAACGCTTCAATTGTTAACTTCAAATTTACATCGATTACGCATCGGAACGATTGACAGTTTTTTTGTGAGAACTGCGAAAGTCTTCCAAGATATGCTTGGAATGCGAACTGATTGGACGATTCTAGATGTCCCAAGCGAAAAGGAATTGTTCCGTGACGCAGTTTGTGAGTTAACAAATAGCCATGCAGAACTCGCTCGGTTAGCAGCTGCTTTTCAATGGGGTTTAGGGGGTTCAAGAGTCCCTGTCGTTGAGTCGCTAAAGGAGATGTACAACAGTGCGTATAGTTCAATCAGGGAATCAGGAAAAACTGCATGGCTTTGGGGAACCCGAGTAAATGTGACAGGGGAGAAAGAGGCGTGGGAAGGATTATGCCGACTTCCAGATATAGAGCCGAGTGCCAAGGGGCAGTTAAAATCGATACCAAAGACAATTGAGCAGTTTGAGGCGGGTCAGTGGAAAGAACTTCTCAAGCAAGGCATCCCGTCAAAAGTGTTTGATGAAACATTTACGTTCCACAGGAAAAGACTCACAGACGAGCAGATCGAAGCAACGATTCCTATTGTCGAGTTTGCAAAGAAGCACTTTAGAAATGAACTTGTTGTAAAAAATGAAGGCGTGTATCACGTCAACAGTGAGTTAAACGATGCAGTCACAGCGCTCAAGCACACACAAGGCAGGTACACGTTTGATGATATTGCGTTTTACTTAGGGTGCTGCAAAGTCGTTGAGAATCTCATTGAATTGCAGTACAGACTTGATATGCAAATCAACCACTTGCTCATTGATGAATTTCAAGACACATCAGTGATGCAATTCAATGTGCTTAAACCACTGATATCTGAGATAAATCAATCAGGAAGTGATCGCTCCCTTTTCTTTGTCGGTGATGTGAAGCAGAGTCTCTATAGTTTTAGAGGGGGTGAGCCAGACCTTCTCCGCCACATTGATTCGCAGATCCTTGATTCCAAGATGGTTCGCCTTGAGAAGAGTTATCGTTGTTCAGCGCCTGTACTCAATGCTGTGAACGCGTTCTTTATGAATGCGCAAAACATTCAGCAACTCAACGACATTTCTTCCGACGCCATTGTTCGTTGGCAAGAGGATTTCAAGTTGCACCAACCTGCAAATGAAACAAGAAAAGGCTATGCATGCATTCAAACAACCAACGAAGATGACGAAGTTGATGATGTTGAACGGATGATCCAAAAAGTGAAGGATGTCACACTTTCAATCATTAAAGATGCTCCTGAAGCCACGATTGGGATCCTCGTTCAAAAAAACACAAAGCAACAGATTCAACGAATCGTGCATGAACTGAGAAACAACGAAGAAAAAACTGTGCTAGCTGCAGAGCACCGAGGTAACCCACTTACGGATTCGCCAGCAGTGACTGTGCTCATGTCCCTTATCTTGATGGCAGACCATCCTGGAAACAGTGTTGCACGCTTTCATGTGTGCGCCTCGCCAATTGGAGCGGCTCACGCTCTATCGTTTGCAGATGATGCAGGCTGCCAAAAGTTTGGTAAACAACTTCGGCTTTCACTGTTAAAGAACGGTTATGAAGTGGTGCTTAAAGAATTCGCTTGTCTTCTTGTAAATCAAGCGACTGGTCGAGATAGACTTAGGATGTGGCAACTTATTGAGCAAGCAGCTCAAATTGATTCAGGCATAGTGATGCGTCCGTCTACATTCGTCGATTATGTGATGAACACGAGGATTCCAGACCCAGCCTCTTCTAAAGTTCAGGTCATGACAATTCATGCCTCAAAGGGCCTTTCATTCGATGCAGTCATCATGTGCGATTTGCAAGACACAATTTCTAACACGCCTAAAGTGATCAGTTCAAAGGATGACCCTTTTGAGCCCCCGTCACTTGCAGGGCTCTACAGCGGTGAAGATAGCGAACGAGTGCTAGATGAGTACACAGTCCTAAGACAATCTCATAAGGACGAAGTCGTCAATGACACGCTGTGTACTTTGTACGTTGGCATGACAAGGGCAAAGCATGCACTTCATATTATTGTGCCAACAAGAGCAAACACTAAGTACAAAACGCTCGATTGCGTTTTGCTGCAAGGTTTTGGTGTGACTTCATCTTCGCAACCCAACGAGATTCTGTGGGAAAGTGAAGATAGCACCCTCGCTTGGAAACAAGATGTTCCCAATGAAGGTACCGAAGATTTTAGCGCTTCGCCCGATACATTAAATGTTGGGAAGCCAAGCGGAAATGGTGCAGTTAAGGGAAGGGGTGTGCCAACTCGTTCACCATCAAGTTTAGAAGGTGGTGGCGAGCGTAACATTCTCACTAGATTTGGGCAGAGTGATTCCGCATCATTTGACCAAGGCACGCTTCTTCACAATTGGTTTGAACAGATTGAGTGGTTAGAGTCCACAATTCAAGAAGAGTGGCTCAACGAGCACACCCCAAATGCCCTCCGCCATCGAATGGGAGAGACGAGAGTAAGCAACGCAATGAAGTTGTTTATGGATTCGCTGCAATCAATCGAGATAAGACAATTGCTTACAAAACCAACTGAACATACAGAGGTGCACCAAGAATACCCATTCCTCGTCAGACTTCAGAAGGGGGCTACACTCGGAGTACTTTCAATCGATGAAACGACTGACATATCAGGCACGATTGACAGACTTGTCATCGAACGCGATTCGGAAGGGAATCCAATTCGCGCTGAAGTCATCGATTGGAAGAGCGACGTTGTTGATGATTCAACAAAAGAGGACACAGTTCGCCATTATGAACCCCAACTTGCAACCTATGTGCTTTCACTCTCGCTGATCCTTGGCATTGATCCTGCGGCAATTCAAGCCAAGTTAGTATTTGTACGAACTGGGGAAGTTCTCACGCTTGCTTTCGATGATTCCATAGCGGTGACTTAGTTTCGTTTCTATTTACACAAGGCAGATGTCATTGAAAAGGCAACGAACGCTCCACACAAACCAAGGATGTTACTGAGTGCTATATAACTGCCGAGTGCCAAAAATTTCTGATTCTGAAACAAGGTAACGCTATCAAGTGCAAAAGTAGAATAGGTTGTGAATCCCCCAAGCAATCCAATGATGACAAATGAGCGGATGAATTCCTTGTTTGATGCGAGTGGTCCGAGACATAGCGCTGCAATGATGCCAATGATCACGCAGCCTACAACATTGACAACGAATGTTGACACTGGAAAAGAAAACTGCGTGTCCGAACTGAAGAGATGTGCAACAACTGCCCTAAGCACAGCTCCAATCGAACCACCAAAAGCGACATATAAAAGTGTTAAACCATCCATAACACGCCCGGCAGGATTCGAACCTGCGACCTTCGCTTTAGGAAAGCGATGCTCTATCCAACTGAGCTACGAGCGCAACTTGCCAGCATTGTACTCTTTCGAGTTACAGTTCTTCTTCTCTTAATCGCGAAACGATTTCTCTAACAGTCTTCATGACTCTAGATTTCGCATGACGTACAGTTTCAGGTGTCATGTCTAAGCGTTCTGCGGCACGTTCTGCGCTCATCCCGCGCCTTCCATACAGTTCAAATGCTTCCCATGTCTTTGGTTCAAATTTCGGCCTCGCTTCTGTCATCGCTTCAGATAGCAAGTGCTCAGCCCACTCCCGATCGAAAACGACTTCTAGTTCATCTCGACCGTCTTCAGCAACTTGCATTCCATGCGTATCTAGATTTGCTTCTCTTCGTTTACGATATCGCTGTCTAATCGCATTGAGCGTAATCCGTTTGAGATACCCTCTGAAGCGACCTTTGCTTGGGTCATACTCAAATTGGTCGGCAACTTTGAAAAAATTGAACAGCACATTCTGCATGACGTCATCAGCTTCACCACTCGGTAAGCCTGCGTTGCGAGCAAATCCACAAATGATGGGTCCATATCTGTCGACAAAAATCCCCCAACCCATTTCACGGTTGACAGTTTCATCAGACTTCAACTGAAGAAGTAAGTCCATATTTGTCTCGTAGCGGCCGTTAACAGTGCGAACGAGCGTTGGTACTTCATCGCCTTGGTCTGGGGCAACAGGGCAGTTGTCAATCTCGTTGACCATTTGGCTATCTAAGTTGTCAGTTTGTCCTGGCAATCTGACAAGGAACTTCCACGGTCCAATTTGAATCATGTCATCAGAATGAATCTGGACTTCCTCGCCTTTCTCCATGCGAATCGTGTTGAGATAAGTACCAGAACGGCTTTTTAAATCAGAAAGAACCCACTTGTCATCTTTACATTCCACCTTGGCGTGTTGCCTAGAAACATAACGATTAGCCAATTGGTGTGAGCATGTGGGCGAGCGACCTAGAATGCATTCGCTGCCTTCAAGGACTTCAATTTGAGGAACGCGCTTTCCATGAATCTGGAAAAGCACTAATCCATCAGAATGTTGAACATTGTCATTCACCTGGGAACTCCTAGACGCGAATTCGCTGTCTCTATTGTAATTGATAGATAGGGGATTTTTGAAACTAATTGCGTTAATTGAGCAACACTAAGCAAAGATTACGAGTCAGTAATCAAGGTACAATGTGCGCCTAACCACACTTTTGTCTAGTTATCGGAGTCCAGAATGACTACTTGTTTTTTTGAGAGACATCACGAAAAAATCGAATCTGCTATCAACGCCATCCAAGATAGAGGGTTTTTCTCAGCCTATCCAGAAGTCCCGAGTGGCAAGATTTATGGCGAAAATGCTAAATCAGATGGCAAAGCATTTTTTGATTCAGTGATTGATTCGCAATTTTCCCTCTCGCAATCAACAAATGGAGATTGGGTTGGCGGGGAAGCGTCACCCTATGGAATCAATCTTGGCGTCACGTATCCAGAGGTCAATGTCGATGACTTGATGCATTCAATGACTCAGGCATGCAACGATTGGAGAAAGGCATCAGTTGAGACGAGGGTAGGTTGCGCATTAGAAATATTAGACAGGCTTAACAAGAAAAGCTTTGACATGGCGTTTGCAGTCATGCACACAACAGGTCAAGGATTCATGATGGCGTTCCAAGCAGGTGGGCCGCATGCTCAAGACAGAGGTCTAGAGGCAGTTGCCTACGCATACAAAGCAATGCTCGACTGCCCATCAGAAGTCACTTGGAAAAAACAAGTCGGCAAAGATGATTTCGTCACTTTAGACAAACAGTTTGCGATTGTTCCGCGAGGAATCGGGCTAGTCATCGGTTGTTCAACATTCCCTACATGGAATTCATATCCCGGCCTCTTCGCAAGCCTTGTCACAGGAAATGGTGTTATCGTAAAACCACACCCCCAAGCGATTCTGCCATCAGCAATGTCCGTTCGTATTTGTCAAGAAGTCCTTATGGAAGCAGGATTCGACGCGAACATTGTGACCTTAGTTGCAGATACTGTTGAAGCTCCAAAAACTGCTGAACTCGTTCAACATGATTCAGTTTCAATTGTTGACTACACTGGTTCATCTGAGTTTGGTGAATGGGTAGAGGCTAACGCGGGCGATGCAATTGTGTACACAGAGAAATCAGGCATCAACAGCATCATCATTGATAGTGTTGAGTCGATGAAGCCAGTCTCTGGGAACATTGGTTTTTCACTCTGTTTGTATTCAGGGCAAATGTGCACGACGCCACAAAACATCTTTGTGCCTAAGGGAGGGATTCAAACAACTGATGGCACGATGTCCTTTGATGATGTTTCGCAAGCAATCGTCAAGGCAGTTGATTGGATGTTAAGCGATCAGGGTCGAGCCAATGAAGTGTTAGGCGCTGTTCAAAATCAAGCAACAGCAGACAGAGTTGACAGTGTGCAAGGTGATGTGCTCAGAAGTGGCGACGGAATAGGACATGCGATGTTCCCAGAAGCGAGGACTCGTTCAATCAAGATTGTAAAAACGAACTCTTCCGACCTTGTTACGATTGCTCAAGAACACTTTGGCCCAATTGTGTTTATCGTTGAAACGGAATCAACAGAAGAGTCTATTCAACTTGCATCAAGTATTGCTCGTAACCATGGTGCAATTAGTTGCGGCTTGTACAGCACGGACGATGATGTCATTGAACAGGCGATTGATGTCATGACATGCGCAGGTGTACCTGTTTCATGCAACCTTGTTGGAAACATTTGGGTGAATCAATCTGCAGCATTCAGTGACTTCCACGTCAGTGGAGCAAACCCATCAGGAAACGCAACACTCACTGATTCTGCATTCATAGCAGGGCGGTTTAACGTTGTGCAAAGTCGAACATGCGTTCCGGTAGAAAAAAAGGTTGAAGCATAATGCCGATTTACGAATACGAAGGCGTCAGGCCAGTCGTTGATCCAACAGCGTTCGTTCATCCAACAGCAGTTGTTATTGGTGATGTCATTATTGAAGCCGATTGCCTAGTTGGTCCATGTGCGGTGCTTAGAGGAGACATTGGGCGGCTCATCATGAAGAAGGGGAGCAACTTGCAAGATACATGTGTCGTTCACAGTTTTCCGGGTGAAGATACCGTTGTCGAAGAAGATGGGCATATTGGGCATGGTGCTGTGCTACACGGTTGCGTCATTAAGAAAAACGCAATGGTTGGTATGAACGCGGTTGTTATGGATGGAGCAATCATTGGCGAAAACAGTTTTGTCGCTGCCATGGCATTTGTCAAAGCAGGTACTGAAGTACCACCGAATGTTCTTGTGGCAGGTTGTCCTGCGAAAGTCCTCAAGGAACTAGGGGAGCAAGAGATTGCTTGGAAGGGTGAGGGCACACGGATTTACCAACATCTCGCACGTAGGCATGCTGAAACTGGCATCGAGTGTGAGCCACTTACTGAAGTTGAACCAAACCGAAAGCGCGTGCCATTAACGGACCACGGTCCAAAACACGAACTATGAGATTTGCTTGAGCGCTTCTTTAGCGGCTACGCCTAATAACTCACATCTCGTTGGGTGTGGTCTAATAGTTTGAGCAAGGTCATACAAAGTTGCGACCATTTCAAGTGCGAGAACGCCTTCTGAAATCAATTCAGTTGCATCGTCTCCAACAAATCCAATGCCCGTGATTAACTGCGACTCTGGGCAATAACCAAGAAACGTGCTGCCTTGTTGCATGCCTCTAAGAAGCGCTAAACCAGATTGTCCCCACTTAATATTCACAACCTCTTTGTCAAACTCTCCGCATTGGGCAAACTCTGGCGAACCCCAGCACACTTGGGGAATAAACTGTGCGTCAAACACGCTATCGAGTCCACAAGCGGCTTCAGCCGCCACAGTTGCTTGGGCGATTGCAACGGCTGCATCGTGGCATGAATCTGTACAGTCCCCAACGGCAAAAACCCTTGATTGTGACGTTTGGCAAGATTCATTGATGAGGATGCCATCACTCCCTGAGATGACTTCTGCATTTTGTAACTGAAGTTCACTCAGTTGAGGTGTGCGTTTTGTTGCCAGAACCACATGTTCAAACGCACTTAAATCTGGCATCTCATTGACGATGGTTGCGGTTTTTTTCAATTGTCGTTCAGCGAGTTTTACGATTCTCGCATCAAATGTTGGAAGGAGTTTTCCTTCAGTATAGAGCGTTACATCTGCGTCTTTGAGTGCATGCGCTGCTTCAACACCATCAGTTGTACCCCCAACAATGAGCACATTGCCTGATGGCGAAAAAGTTTGATATACATCTTCTACTTGAACACAGTTGTCATTTAATGATTCTCTAGGGCTCGTTCCAGTTGCAATGATTGCTTTACGGAACTTCACAATAGAAACATGCTCGCCAGTGATTTGCGCTTTCTTTGATGACTCAAAATGCGCGTTCCCAATGAGTCTCTCTATTCCAAGTGACTTGCAACGCTGTTCAAGCCCTTTCTTCAAGGTCGCTTGAAACTGTGTCACTTCATTGAGTTCGTGGCCATAATACGAACCTTTAGTTGGCATGCATGCTTGGTGTAAACATCTTCCGCCAAGCGATTCATGTGGGTCAACGATTGCAACATTTTTACCAAGTTCAGCACAACGGAATGCAGCTGTGTAACCCGCAGGACCACCGCCAATAACAAGCACATCAACTTCTTGACTGAATTGACCAACAACCATCAGTTACACCACGAACCGCATTGGATGTTCAAGGTCGTTCATCAAGTGTTCAATAAATGGAATCTCGCGCCCACCATCAATAAGCCTGTGGTCAATCGAATGGCTCAATGGAAGAATCAATCTTGGCACGATTTCGTCATCGACTACCCATGGCATTTTTCTTGCTCTACCAACGGCAAGACACGCAACCGTACCTTGTTGGATGATTGGTGTTGAGTATCTCGTCCGACCAGCTGCGCCTGCATTTGAGATGGTGTACGTTGCACCTCGAGTGTCTGCAATGGAGAAACTCGCACTTCGTGCGTTCTCAATGATTTGCTCAAGTTGTGTGGAAATTTCTCCTACGCTTAGCAAATCTGCATTTCGAATCACAGGCGCAATGAGACCTCGTTCGGAATCTACGCCGATAGCGATGTTTACATATTGCCTAAACAAAACATCACCAGTGTCTGAGTCAATCGCAGCATTTAAGATTGGATACTTTTTAATCGACCTACAAACTGCTTTGATGACAAAGGGCAAGAGCGTTAACTTTAAGTTTGGCTGGTCTGGATCGTGGAAAGTTTTTCGCAATTCATCAATCGCAGTGATATCGACGTCATTGCAATCGGTCACATGAGGCACCGTTTCCCATGCCAAGCACATTGCTTTAGAAATTGCTTTTCTCGCTTGTGTCATTGGTTGGCGAATGATTGCGCCATACTCATCTTGCTCGTGAACGCCATCAATGGATTGTTCAACCTGTATTGATGGTCTTGTGACAGATTCGACTTTAGCAATCGATTGTTTCGGTGCTTGAGCTGCTTGCTCAATGTCCTGCCTGGTGATTCGACCACCTGAACCAGTTCCTTGCACTGTGTTTAAGTCGACATTTAGTGTTCTTGCAAGTTTTCTATTTGATGGCGACGTTCGCACCTTTGGTTGTTCGACTCGCTTAGGCTGAGTTAGTGGTTCGGTGACAACTTCTGTTTCAACAACAGATTCACTAACTGGTGGAGCGCTTACGCTGTCACCTGAATCGAATGTCACCATGACATCACCAACATGAACGAGTTGTCTTTCTTGAACGTGAACTTTGGCAACTTTGCCAGTGCAGGGTGATGGGATTTCAACTGCGGCTTTATCAGTTTCAACTTCCATTAACAATTCGTCTTCATTGATAGATTGGCCATCAACAACATGAACAGTAAGAATCTGCCCTTCGTGAATGCCCTCGCCTAAGTCTGGAAGTTTGAAATCCATGTGCGTTATCTTATTCCCAAGCCACAATGCTTTTTGCAGTTGACACAATTTCTTCGCACTCTGGCAAGAAGTGTTCCTCAACCTGGAAGTAGGGGAACACTGTGTCAAAGCCAGTAAGGCGCTTAATAGGTGCTTCAAGATACTCGAAACACGTTTCATTGATACGAGCGATGAGTTCAGATGCAATACCGCAAGTACGTTGGCCTTCATTCACAATCAGGCAGCGTCCGGTTTTTTGAACTGAGGTCGCGATGGTCTCGGTGTCAATCGGAGAAACTGACAAGAGGTCGATCACATCTGCGGAAACATTGTGATCTTCTTGTAAATCTTGTGCAGCCTCAATACAAGTTCTTAATGTCGCGCCATATGAAATGATTGTGATGTCGCTGCCTTCTTGAACGACATTTGCCTTGCCAATCTCCAACAACTCTGGAGCATCTGGAACTTCTTCTCTGAATGCTCGATAAATTGCTTTCGGCTCATAGAAAATCACAGGTTCATCTGAACGAATTGCAGCAGCAAGCAACGCACGTGCGTTTCTTGGTCCTGAAGGAATCACAACATGTAATCCTGGCGTGTGTGCCCAATAAGCTTCTCTTGATTCACTGTGATGTTCAACTGCGCGGATGTTGCCGCCATACGGCGTTCGCAACACCATCGGCACTGTGTACTTCCCTTGTGTTCGGTTATGTAACCGTGCCATATTCTGTTCAATTTGATCAAACGCTTGCATCGTAAAACCTGAGAACTGAATTTCAACGACGGGTCTTAAACCGTAGACAGCCATTCCGACAGCGGTTCCAACTATTCCGCACTCAGCGAGTGGCGTATCAAGTACTCGGTTCTCACCAAACTGTGATTGCAAATCTTTGGTTACTCTAAAGACGCCACCATTAACACCAATGTCTTCACCCATGAGAACAACGTTTGAATCTCTATCCATCTCTTGCGCAAGCGCGAGGTTTAATGCTTCAACCATTGTGAGTTTACTCATCTGTGACCCCTTTGTCTGAGAGGCGTTTTAAGTACTCTTCTTTTTGCGCTTTGAGTTCTTCAGTCATTTCAATATGCATGAAATCGAAAATCTCAGTGGGGTCTGCAGGCGCCATTGCGTAGAACTTGTCTCTTGCTTCAATAACTTCTTCATCGCAAGCACTTGCAATAGACTCAATAACAGACTGCTCGATGACGCCTTTGCGTTTTAGATACAACTCAAAGCGAAGTATAGGACACCGTTTCTCCCACGCTTCAACCGCGGAGTCCTTGCGATACACAGTCGGGTCATCTGCAGTTGTGTGCAAACTCATCCTATATGTCACTGCTTCAATGAGCGTCGGGCCACCGCCGTTGCGTGCTTTTTTAGCCGCCTCTTCTGTTGCTTTAATCATTGCAAACAAGTCATTGCCATCAACTCTGATGCTTGGCACGTCGAATGCAACGCCTCGCTTTGCGAAATGTTCACTGCTTGCTTGCTTTTCAGTTGGTGTTGAGATTGCCCAGCCATTGTTTTCACATACGAACACAACTGGGGCTTTGTACACCGCTGCAAAGTTCAATGCTTCACTGACAGCCCCTTGCGAACTTGCGCCATCACCATAGTTGACTACAACGCAATTTGCATCATTCTTGTAAGTCATGCCCATGCCAATACCAACAGCAGGCAACACATGAGATCCAATGACAATCGAAAATGGCATGTCGTTTACGTATTTTGGTGGAGGAAAACCATCATGGAATCCAGCCCACAATCTCATAAGGTGTTCCATTGGCCATCCGCGCATTATTTGAGCGCCGAAAGAACGATAAGAAGGTGCATACCAATCACCTTGATTGAGCGGATAAACTTGACCGACAATGCACGCCTCTTGCCCTAAGTTTGGAGCAAATGTCCCCATGCGACCTTGCCTCTGCATGGTGAGCATTCTTTTGTCGAACGCTCTTGCGCGAACCATCGAAGTGTACATCTCGATGAGTTCATCTTGCGAATATTTTGGTTCTAACCCTTCATCAACTTCTCCATGCTCATTGAGAATTTGGAGGACTTCTATCTGTCCAAGTTGAATGGGTGTAGTATCCATAGCAGAAGGGGTCTGTGAAGGCGAAACCTCTTGCCCCTCGTTAGCCGTGCTATGAGATGGTTTTTCAGTTGCCATAGCACCGTATCATACCATCCCCGAGGGTTCGATTCTAGATTTGTTTCATCCGTTCAAACGGCTGTCTGCAGGCATTGCAAAAGTGGATTGAACGGCACCGCGTCGGTCCAAATGTGCTTGTATAAGTCGTATCTTCGGATTCGCACCACGGGCATCTAATTGCTGAAGTTTGGAGTTCAACTTTGGTCACTTCAGACCCGCTTGAGCAGCATGAGCCATCTGGGACAGCAATACCCATCTCGGCAAGGTCGTTTTTGCCTTGCTCGGTCATACGATCAGTGCTCCAAGGTGGGTCATAGATGAAGTCAACGGTCACCTCTTCTATGCCTTCCATCTCCCCAATTTTCTGTTTGACTTCATCTGCAATTGCGGGCAAGGCTAAGCAACCAACAAAAGTAGGCAACAACTCGACTCGCACAATGTTCTCTTGTACATCTACGGTTTCAACAATGCCTAAATCGACAATACTGATTGGCATTTCTGGATCTGGTATTGTCAACAAGACATCAAGAATGGCTTGTTTGCTTACCATGCCGCTGTTGGGTCTTCCCTGTAAACAGCTTGTAACTCTCGTAATGATTCATTGAAATCTTCTGAATGGTTTCCAGAACGTCCACCTTGCACCTCGACATCACGCTGAGCAATCTCGATAGAAACTCCAGCGAGTTCAAATTGTTCTTGCACTCTTTGTTGCCACTCTGTGAAGATGTCGCCATCCGATTTTACGATTCCTTCTTCAACGAGTAAGTCAAAAGCGTATGGTGTTTCAAACAGCATTGTTGCTTCAGGTGCATACTCGTTTAACGCTTCAGTAATTTTTTCTCTAGATTCGGTGGTGCCTTTAGCAAGCTGTTGAATCCAATCATTGATGTGATTGACTTGAATCTGTTGTTCAACGACGAGTCGTTTGCATAGCGCTGCTAAATCACTCCATGATGAGTTTGACAATCGTTCAAACCGAAGTAAGTCAAAGTGATTGCAGTAGAACTGTCTCGCAATTGCATTCGCCCAATCAAAACCGTCGTCTTTGGTCACGATATCTGCACATAAGTACGCATCTGGCTTACGACCGTAAGCAACATCATCAGCGCTATCACCCATGAGTTTGCCTACAAGTTCATACATCGCGCTTGCGTGAGCGATATCATCTTGAGCGAGTGATGAAAACGCAATGTCTGCTTCTAAAATCGGTGCAATGCCTGTCCAGTTACTGTTTCGATGCCCTAAAAACAATTTGTCATCTGCAATGGATAAACACAAGTTGATTGCGGCTTGCTGGGTTGCTTCGTTAAACGTACTCATCTTAGAAAGTGTCTTTCAAATCTTCTTTTTGATAATCATCAACATCTTTTGATGCTCTAATGGCATCCCATTTTTGCCTTACGATTTTGCTATACCCTTTTGCAAGCCGGTAAGATTGATCGGTTGATCGCCAAATCATGTCTTCTTCACCATCAATAGAATTCATCGCTTGGTGAGGAATTGTCCAAATGGTGTAAAACTCTTTTTCTCCGACAAACTCTTTTTTACACATTGCTTCGGCTTCTTCACCGCTCGCTGCGTTGACTTGTCCGACATGCACGTGCCTGTCACCAGCATTCCACTGTACAAACACCTCGTATGTATCTTCGCATGCATCCTTCGATTTAAAATCGTCTCTCAACCCAATCCACATCGATCGGCAAACTTGATCCTGCCCATAATGTTCCCTTGCAAAGTTAGCAGCCATGAGTGCGTTTGGAGCACTCAATGAGCCAGCATGCGTGTGCGAATCCGTTTCCTTTTTCTGGGTAAAGACTTCCCAGACTGGAAACGCTTCAACTTCTTGAGTCTCTAGTTCGTCACTCTTGAACGGCGGTTTGATTCTTGGATTCGTAATCATGATTAGTTTTGGGTTGCCTGTCCGTTAAGGATTGCGTTTCGCACCCATTCGCCTTGTTCGTAAGAGAAACGTCGAAGGGCAACGCGGTCATCATTACAGGGTCCGTTACCACGAATTACTTTGAAGAACTCGTCCCAGTCTGGCTGAGTGAACCCCCAATTGCCAGTCTCTTCATCGAGTTTCAGTAGGGGATCTGGCGTCGCCTTGGTGACCATGCCATCTTCATCCTTTTCACAGACATTGATGACGAGCCCTGTTGCCATTGCAGCAGGAGCAAATCTGTTGACGAACTTTTGCCGTAACTCATCATTTGTAGCGGTCTTCATTCGCCATTTCATTGCTGGTCGTTCGCGTTCATCTGGGCGATCATTTGGACCAAAGAACGCAATCGATGGACCCCACCAGCGGTCAAATGCATCTTGCGCCATTTTCTTTTGGTGTTCTGTTCCACTCATAAGCGTAAGAACCATGTCTTCACCATGTTTAAAGTGGAATGCCTCTTCCATATTGATTCGCCTCATTGTTCGGATGTATGGTCCGAACGAACCGTGAGCAAGCGTGCCCTGATTCAGAATTGCAGCACCATCGATGAGCCACGCAATCATGCAGATGTCTGCCCATGTTGGACATGGATAGTTGAAACAGTTGTGATACTTTGTTTTACCCGTAATGAGGTCTCGCAACATTGCGTTGCGTGATTTGCCTAAATCTTGAGCAACTTCATACAACATCTGTCCGTGCCCAACCTCATCTTGCACTTTTGCAGTGAGCGCTAACTTTCGTTTCAAGTTTGGAGCGCGAGTAATCCACTCGCCTTCAGGTAGCGCGCCCACAATTTCGCTGTTTGCGTGATGTTCCGCCATGCGAAGCATGAGAGAACGGTAGGCCTCAGGCATCCAGTCGTTTGGTTCAATCAAACCACCGGCTTGAACATGTGCTTCAAAAGCGGCGAGCTTTTCAGGATCTTCATTTGATCCATCTTGCACTTTGACTTCTACGTTTGCGCTTGCACTCACGATACTTCTCCTTCAATCAGTGTTGCGAGTCCCTGTCCAACACCTACACAAAGTGTAGCAACCCCTTTGCTCAAATTCATCCTATTTAACTCATGAATCAACGTCACCACGAGTCTAGCACCGCTACAGCCTAATGGATGGCCCATTGCGATGGCTCCGCCATGCACATTCACCTTCTCCTTGTCTAGTCCGAGTTCTTGAATACATGCCAGCGATTGTGCTGCAAATGCCTCGTTGAGTTCAAATCTGTCGATGTCATCTACAGAAAGCCCCGTGCGTTCAAGAAGTTTTTGAGTCGCGCTAACTGGGCCAACTCCCATTACTGCTGGGTCAACGCCAGCCGATGCTGAAGGGCCAACGTATCCCATGATGTTCAAGCCTAACGAGTTTGCAAGTTCAGCTTCAACGAGAACGAGAGCTGCAGCGCCATCATTGACACCTGAGCTGTTGCCTGCTGTGACAGTTGCGTCATCGGCACTTGAAAATACGGTGCGAAGCGTATTTAGTTTTTCAACGGAGACCTCTGGTCGTGGATGTTCATCGGTATCAACAATGATGGGATCGCCTTTGCGTTGCGGAATCTCTACTGGGAAGATTTCATCTTTCCATAAGCCTTGTTCGTTCGCATTATTCCAGCGCTGTTGACTTGTCCAAGCAAAGGTGTCTTGATCCTCTCTTGAAATGTTCCATCTTCGCGCAACATTCTCAGCAGTCTCTCCCATTGAGTATGGCTCATAAAGCGCAGAAAGTTTTGGATTGGTAAAGCGCCATCCGATAGTGGTGTCATACACTTCGCACTTGCGGTCGAATGCAGTAGCACCCGTTGCCATGACAAATGGAGCGCGACTCATTGATTCGACGCCGCCTGCAACGATGATGTCAGCGCAGTTGCCTTCAATCATTCTTGCAGCGACATTAATCGCTTCTAACCCAGACGCACAGAGACGATTGACCGTAGAACCAGCAACTGTTTCAGGCAACCCCGCAAGCAGTGCAGCCATTCTAGCTACGTTTCGGTTGTCTTCGCCTGCTTGATTTGCTGCTCCAAAATAAACCTCATCGATGGATTCTGGTTTAACGTTTGATCGTGAGACTGCTTCCTTAATAGCAAGGGCAGCAAGGTCATCAGGTCGAACTGAACTTAACGCGCCACCATATCGCCCAATTGGCGTTCTGACAGCGGATACGATTGCAACTTTTCGTGACATCTTGGATATTGTACCCACGATTCGGCATTCATATTGCGTTGTTATGGAGTTGCACAGGTCGCTGTAGAAGGGGCAAGAAATCGATCGTCATCTACTGTGTTGTTGAGTTCTTCGAGCAGCGTAAGCACTTTATCCATGCCTACGAGTTCAATCCACTCAAAAGGACCTTTTGGGTAGTTTGTTCCAAGTTTCATAGCGGTGTCGATATCTTGTTCAGAAGCAACACCTTCAGATTTTGCCCAGAGCGCTTCATTAATAATGCTGATGAGCACCCTAGAAAAAATGTATTTTGCAATTGCCGAACCTGAAGTTCGAGTTGCTTCCAAACAAAAGGCATTGATTGCAGTTGTAAGTGCATCAGAAGTTGCGAGTTCATGAGTTTCTTGGATGATTGCAGGGGTTGCGTTGCCATCACCATCATGTGCGTAGGCACCTCGCCCAGTTTTCTTGCCGAGATAATTGTTCTCAACCAGTGACGATTGAAGTGAGCTTGGGGCCAAGCGACTTGGTTGATCGAGTCTACCCCAAACGCTATTTGTAGTCGCAACATTGATGTCTTGACCAATCAGGTCAGTCAGCATAAAGGGTCCCATGCGAAACTCGCCAAGTAACTGAAGCGCTTCATCAACTTCGCTAACAGTGGCGTAACCATCTTCAACAATGCGCCATGATTCTAAGTAATACGGNCTTGCAACACGGTTGACGATGAATCCGGGCGTGTCAGACGCTTGAACGACTTTCTTTCCCCAAGCTTCAGCAAGCAGAGCAGCTCTTTGAACGGACTGTTCTGTTGAACCGCTTCCTTTGACGACTTCAACGAGCGGCATGATTGGCGCTGGATTAAAGAAGTGGAGCCCGACAACTCTTTCAGCATGCCCGCATGCATCACCAAGTTCACTTACTGATAGGGATGATGTATTTGTTGCTAGAACAGCATCGCTTGCAATTGAGCCAAGTTGTTTTAACACGCTTNTCTTGATGTCAAAATCTTCTACGATTGCTTCAATGATGAGATCGCAATCGTGCAGATCTTCAAGTGCATTAACTGCAATCAAGTTTGACTTGCAAACATCTGCTTGTTCTTCAGTGATGCGTTCTTTTTCAACAAGTCTCTCGAATCGTTTCCCCACACTAAGAATCGCTTGTTGAACGCTATCTGTATTTGTATCGAACAGTTTCACTTTCCACCCTGCAGCGGCTGCAGTCTGGGCAATTCCAGCGCCCATGGTTCCAGTTCCGATGACTCCGATTGGATTGCTTGCTTGTGACATCATGTTCTATTCAATATACGCTTTTGTGTAATAATGAGTTTCACTCGTGCGTAAAGTTTGGCTTCCTCTTTTCAATAAATGACACGACACCCTCAAAGTGGTCATGTGTTCTNCCAGCAGTTTCCTGTGCATACGCTTCTTGAACAAGTTGTTCGTCTAAATCATTTGTGTACGCCTGATTGAGAAGGCGTTTTGTCAAAGCGAGCGCTCGGTTTGGTAATGATGCAAGCCGAGTTGCTAGTTTCATAACCGCATCTTCGAAATCATCTGCAGAAGCGACTTGATTGACAAGCCCAATAGCAAGTGCTTCTTCGGCATCAACTTTCTTGCCTGTCAGGCACATCTCCATTGCTCTGCCAATGCCAACAAGTCTAGGCAACGTCCAAGTTGAACCAGAATCTGGAACGAGCCCGACGTTTACAAACACTTCGATAAATGAGGCGTGCTCAGAAGCAACTCGTAAATCGCATGCAAGCGCAAGCGAGCAACCTGCACCAGCAGCTACGCCGTTAACTGCTGCAATCACCGGCTTTTCCATTCGATGGATGCACTTAATGATTGGGTCATATCGTTTCTTCAAATCTTCACCAAGATGAGGCTCGTGTCCGGGAACATATTTTTCCTTCAAGTCAGCTAAGTCTTGTCCAGAACTAAAAGCTCTTCCGCTGCCTTTAAGAATGACAACTCTAACGCCTTTATCTTTTGAACATTCTTTTAGTGCTGCGAGCAATTCAGTTGTCAATGCATTGTTAAATGCATTGAGCACATCAGTGCGCATGAGCGTGATGGTGCAGATTCCATCAGCGTTTGTGACATTAATCGTTTCGTATGTGGTGGCAGTAGTCATGTTACTTTCCAATAAAGTGTGGTCTTCGTTTCTCTAAAAATGCAGTCATACCCTCAACCTGATCTTCAGTGTCAAACAAGTCGTAGAAGAGTTGCCTTTCAGCATGGAGCCCTTCAGATAAGTGTTGTTCATTTGCGTTGAGGACTGACGCTTTTGCAGCGCGAAGGGCAACAGGTCCCTTCGTTGCAACATGATGTGCTAAAGAAAGTGCTTCTTCATACCAAAACTCTTTCGGGACGACTCTGCTAATGAGTCCTGAAGCAAGGGCTTCTTTGGCTGAGAGGAAACGCCCGCTTAACACGACGTCCATTGCAAGCGCTTTTCCAACAGCGCGAGTGAGTCGTATCGTCCCGCCTGCGCCTGGCATAACGCCAATGTTAATCTCGGGTTGTCCGAACTTCGCGTTTTCAGAAGCAACGATGATGTCGCAGTGCATCATCAATTCGCAACCGCCGCCTAAAGCGAACCCACTGACTGCGGCAACGATCGGTTTTTGAATCGCTTTGATTCGCTCCCATGTTGCAAACTGGTTTCGATTCCGCATTTCNTCAGAAGANGCGGTNGCCATATCGCCAATGTCCGCACCTGCTGCCCACNCTCGCTCGCTTCCTGAGAGCAATATGACATGGATGTTGTCGTCTTGGTCGTACCCTTCCATCAACGCNGCTAAATCTTCCATCAGAGGAAGATTGAGGGCGTTAAGCACTTTNGGTCTGTTGATTCTTATNATCGCGACATGACCATCANTTTCGGTNAGTAGGTGTTGCTCTGACATGGATNAATCCTAAGTGTTATGCGTCTTCAGCGTTTTGAATAAGGTCCCTAATTTTATCAGAGGGAAGAACGCGTTGAACTTGTGAACCCGTTGCAATGAGAGAATCNCCAACTTTTGCTTCAATCTCACAAACCACAGTGGTCGCATCGAGCGATGTAATTGTCGCGCANACGGNCACTCTCTTGCCNATTGGCGCAGGTTTTANGTGCTTCACCAAGAGTTCCGCGCCAATGCCTTGTTCATGAGATTCTAAATGTGGTTCTAAGGCGTATCTTGCGGCGAGTTCAAACTGATGGGCTAAATCCCATGTGGAACAGACTGGGTGGACTTGCTTCCCATGAAAAGTAGGGGCCATGGACTGAANGACTTCAAACTCAATCNCTGAGGTGTTTCCGATNGCAATAGTTGATTTCATATGCGAGAAGGGTACCACTTCTTGGGCAACGTCCGAGAATGATGAAGGGTCTATNTGAAGGACTTATAAGGGCAACGAGGAGTGAATATGGCGGCTTTTTAAGTCAAACAAGTATTTTTGTATGCTAAAAGTCTACTTCATGTTATTGTAAACATACGGNCAACACATGTCGTAATAGACNNAGCGACCTAAAGGGGACTTGTTCAAAATGTCAACTAACGAATTTCCAACTGATCCAAACGCCGAAACAATCGGTTTGCCTACGGATGACTCTGGTAAGGGNACTGTCCCTGAGCCAGGGAAATATGTCACGCAGGGGATGCCNTCTGAGATTGGTCGGTACCGGATACTTGGAANCATCGCAAGTGGTGGCATGGGNGTTGTCTACGAGGCGATGCAAGAAGCGCCTCGCCGTCGGGTTGCCTTAAAGATTATNAAAGCTGGCGCCGCAAGCGACATGGCATTACATCGCTTCCACTTTGAAGCGCAGACGCTTGCGAAACTGAGTCATCCAAACATCGCTCAGATTTATGAAGCGGGCACTTGGGAAAGTGAGAATGGCGAGGTTCCATTTTTCGCGATGGAATACATTTCAGGGGCTCANAGCCTGACTGANTACGCAAAGANGAGAGACATGAGTCTTCGCGACCGACTTGAACTCTTCGGTAAGGTTTGCGANGCAGTCCATCACGGTCACCAAAAAGGTGTGATTCACAGAGACTTAAAACCAGACAACATTCTTGTTGACAACAATGGTGAACCAAAGATTATTGACTTTGGTGTCGCGNGAGCAACCGATGCAGATTTAGCCGTCACAACNATGGAAACAACAATGGGTCAACTCATTGGTACGCTTCAGTACATGAGTCCTGAGCAATGTGATGCTGATCCAGACCGCATCGATATTCGTTCAGACGTGTACGCTCTTGGCGTAATCTTGTTCCAATTGCTTTCTGAACATTTGCCATATGACTTGCGCCGTTTGGCAATTCATGAAGCAGTCCGCATCATTAAAGATGAACGCCCACTGACGATGAGTACAGTCAATCTGTCTCTTAAGGGTGACATTGAAACCATCGTGATTAAAGCGATGGAAAAANATAGAGANCGGCGATACCAGTCTGCCGCTGAATTTGGACAAGATATCAGCCACTTCTTAAACAACGAACCAATCATCGCTCGCCCACTTTCCATCAGTTATCAATTGAGATTGTTTACGAAGAAGTACAAACGAACATGTGTTGCAGTCATCGTTTCAGCGTTATCAATCGTACTCGGCTTGCTTGGAACGACATGGGGNATGNTCGAAGCGAATCATCAGCGTAACATNGCAAATGAACAACGCATCATTGCCGAAGACAGGTATGCAATGGCNATGGATATGTTGCGTGAAAATGTTGGCGACTTTTACGCTGGCATCGTTAAACTNAATGCAGCGACTGACGTCCGCAAAAATGTGATTGATAAAACGATTGCCTATGCTGANAGACTTGAAGNAACTGAAGGACCAAATGATGACATCTTGGCGGTTCAAGCACTGACACATAGTCTGTACGGTTCGTACTATTGGAGTTTGAGAGGCGCTAACCTTGGTGATCAGGCAAAAGCTCTAGAGCATTACAACAATGCNTTAGNNNTNAACACTGAACTCGTCAATCGCGGTGTTGCAAAACAAAAGCAAGCACTCGCCGTCACACAGTTTAAAATCAGTGATATTGAAAGAGCCAACGAAGAGTATGCAAAATGTTTAATACTGCTTGATAAAGCAGATGTAAACATTGAGGAATATATTTCCGATTTTCCAGAAAGCATCAAAGCACCCCGAGTCAAAAATGCTATTGANATGACAAGGATTGATGTGCTTATCAAAATGGGTGAAAATGAAAAGGCGCAAGAGGCAATTGACGAATTGATTGAAGAGCGACGGTATATGGCAAATGCTTCGCCTCGTGATTTAAAACTCAAACGAGATTACGCAAACATTTTGCAACGGGGTGGCAAGATTAATGTCAACTTAGGGGATTACGAAAAGGCGATTGGATATTACACGCTTGCTCACGATGTCTTCGTTGAACTTATTGAAAAAGAACCTGAAAATGGACGAGCTCCTCGTGACCACGCTTGGTCGCTTTACTTCCTCGGTGAAGCGCAACTCGGTCATAGACAAGTCGAGGAAGCATTTGTTTCGCTCGATAAGGGTCTCTTTATTATTCGGGACAGGTGTGCTGCATATCCTGCTGACGCAGATGCGCGAAATGANGTNGCGTTNTANCTCGGNCANTACATGTNNTTCTGCGATAACGAGAANNAGCACGANNGGGCAAANGAAAGCACNAANAGCATNCTTCTNGTCTTGCANCCGATTGTNGAAGCNAANCCATCNAATTACGCNNTNGCAGANATGTACACCGTNGTNGANGANCANCACAACAGNGTNGGCACNTCNGCNGCNGTCNACAGCGAGTAANNNCCCCCATTTNTNGNNAGNNATCANCGTTTTNNCGTTTTTTNNTCAANTTGCNTTCACNNTNTGNNTTGANTGNCATAGAAGGNNTTAGAACAGNAANTTTTTNATTCTTTTATGAACTTTCAANNNNGACTCCCGTAATACTNTTANCTCTTAAAAACTNTNCTCCTTAAGAACTATCTCTCTCCCCTCTCTCTCCGATTTCCTCCTTCGTGGAGCACGCCCCCTAGNAAANGCTAGGGGGTGTTNGTTTTAGGGTCTACGCCANNTCNAACNGTTGNTTGAGNGCNCNGATNCCACGCTCNTCNCCNATNATTGTGAGNTGNTCACCCTCTTCNANAATNGTGCTNCCTCNNGGNACGACCATATGTCCNCGNCTGTGNATNAGNACAACTAANCANCCNTCNGGGAANCCTANACTNTGAATNGGCGCATCGATNAGTGAGCNGGNNGG
>PBEX01000023.1:0-28962 GCA_002718515.1 Phycisphaerae bacterium | reverse complement strand
CTTNTTGNATNNNNAGNGAAACAAAGTGGTCATCTCGAAGCAANATCTCTTTGAGTTCNTGACCNGTTTGNGCATCNAGCCANGTCGACATNAANTTNTCTTGTTCNACATGTCCNGCAAGCTGAGCNAGNAGTCNCAAGTGTTGTGANGGATCATCCTCNGGACTNACNANNAAGAANATGGCATGGATGCTTTCTTTCTCNTGTTGNTCACCNAAAGCATCACTCATGTCNATNGTGATNCCATNTTTNCTACGAACNATGACCATGAGNGGTTGCTCNATNCCATCNACGCGNAAGTGNGGNANGGCNACTCCGCCNGTNACTGGNGTNGCGCCAACNTTTGTNCCATGNAGGAANCCTTCTTCAAGNGATTGNGCNGTGACAGGAACNAGNGANGANANNTCNGANGANGCCTTGATTCACNATNGANTCAAANGTCGAATCATTCGNNGCTTCTACAAACTGNGCNGTCGCAACAATNTCNTCNAATGGNTCATGNTTNCGTAANCCNTTCTCNTTNAGNATNCCTCTNAGTTCAATATCAAGNGCTGCNAANCGNTTCCTTCCAAGNCGNTCAAAGATGTGNTANATCGCNCCATANCGATCGACTCGNTTNTGNCCATACGCNAAGTACCAAATGATGCTNGCGACNACNATTCCNGCNGAGAANATNACNGGNAGCCANCCCATNATGAANATNATGGCNATGCANGANNNTGCACCNATNANNTGAAGCCAAGGATAGAACGGCGTTCTAAANCCTGGGTCATATGAATCAAGNTTNGTTTCCCTCATCACNATGACNGACAANCANAGCANNGCAAACATGAGNAGTTGNAANGCACTTGCNAGTTTTGCAATCTTCANTGGGTCNAGGAANANGATNCANAGACCNATNAGNGTTGANGAAAGGACGATGCCNACAGTNGGCGTCCCTTTCTTGTCAACTTGNTTNANAAANCGNGGAAGNANNTGNTCNTTACTCATCGCNAGTGGGTANCGNGANGCNCTAAGNATNCCTGCATTTGCAACNGCAAGNAANCCNAGAATGCCNGCAAAGCCCATGATGTATANNCCNGTGTTTGANCCNGTGATTTGNGCNGCGACTGTTGCAACAGGCGTATAGTTTGTTTGTGTNCCTGCCACATCAGTTGTGATAAAACCNCCTTCNCCATACNCGACGCCGCTCACACCAACCATAACTGTTAANCCGACGACATAAATAATGACCGCCATGCCAATTGAAATGAATAATCCAAGTGGAAGGTTCCGTTCAGGATTTTTTATCTCTCCTGCAACACTAATCACTTTAGTAATGCCGGCATAACTTAGAAACACAAGACCTGCAGCCGCTAGGAAGTTTCCNGAGCCACTTGGGCTCTTGAAGAAGTTGTCAAAATTTTGCGATTTGACATCGTAGTTGTTCACGATATCCATGCTTCCNGTTGCAAGGAACCAGAAGAGCAGAAGNAGCAATATCGAAACAAACACGATTTGCATCATCGCCGTCTTCTTCGCNCCAAGGATGTTGAGCCCCGTAAACAANACAAGCAGTCCGAGAGCAATGAGGGTAAACCATGAATCTCCCATGCCACTCGGCATAAAGATTTGAAGGTATGCACTCATCCCGACGAGGGCAAAACCGGCTTTCAAAAGCAGTGCTAACCAAATGCCGCAACCGCCAATGGTGCCAACCATTGGTCCTAGACTCCGGTCAAGGAAGTAATAGACGCCACCTGACTTNGGCATCGCAGTGCCAAGTTCAATCTTGCACAACATTGGCGGAATCAGCAGNAAACCAGCGATGAGGTACGACAGAATGACTGCGGGACCAGCCATCTGGGTCGCTAAACTCGGCAACAGGAAAAAGCCACTACTGAGGACTGCCCCCGTAGACAATGCAAAAACGCCGATGANTCCAAGTTCTTTNTTTGTCTTCGTAAGCAGGTTCATTTGGGTGACTCCACACTCACATTATGCAAATTTTGGTCAATCGTGCATGCCCTTGTTAGGCTTGTGGCTCTGTCATGGCCATAAAATCGAGGTGTTCATCTAACTCTTCCTCGCTNAGAAGGCCCTCTCTGAGTACGCATTCTCTAATTGTTTCACCACTTGCAAACGCATCTTTCGCCAACTTTGCTGCCTTGTCATAACCAATGATAGGGGCAAGGGCAGTGCCAACCATNAGTGATTGTTCAACTAAGCCTTCAGCAATCTCTTTATTGACTTCGAGTCCNTCAATGAGTTTTTCGTCAAGCATATGGCAAGTATGGGCGAGTAANACGATGGATTCAATCAATCGNTCTGCNATNAGTGGCATGCAAAGGTTGAGTTCCAAAAGTGAGCCAATACCNCCACTAGCAGCCGAAGTGATTGCTGCATCGTTGCCGACAACTTGGCAGTACACTTGCATTGCAGATTCACTAATCACTGGGTTCACCTTGCCCGGCATAATNGATGAGCCAGGTTGAACAGCAGGGAGGGCAAGTTGGAATAGCCCACAACGTGGCCCTGAACCAAGCCAGCGAATGTCATTGGCNACTTTAGAAATGCTCGTGGCAATTGTTTTGAGNTCGCCATGTGCTTCAACGACGCAATCTCTCGTCGCTTGTGCTTCAAAGTGATTTGCAGCTTCTTGGAATTTGATTTTTGTTGACTTAGATAACTCGCGGCAAACGTGCNTTGCAAACTTTGGGTGTGTGTTGATGCCAGTGCCCACAGCTGTGCCACCAATAGGCATGTTTTCAGCCAATCGCATCATGGCTCGCTCTGCTCGCTTGATGCCGTATTCAATTGCAGCGGCATAGCCAGAAAAGATCTGCCCGAGTCTGATTGGTGTTGCGTCCATNAAATGTGTACGGCCAANCGTGACGATGTTGTCCCACTTTTTCGCTTTCGCTTTGAGACTTTTTTGTAACACCTTTAGGGCGGGTATGAGTTGCATNCNGATTTCNACACACGCTGCGATCTGCATTGCAGTTGGAAATGTGTCGTTTGAGGATTGCCCCATGTTGACATGGTCGTTTGGGTGAATCGGGTCTTTAGCGCCAATCTTTTTGCCAGCAGATTTGCATGCAATGTTTGAAACGACCTCATTCATGTTCATGTTTGTCGAGGTTCCAGAACCAGTTTGGAATACATCGATTGGGAAATGTCGCATCATCCCACTATGCCTAGATTCATCTTCAAGTGCTTCTAAGATCTCGTCGCAAGCGTCAACGATGAGGTCACATCGCGTNGCGTCGAGATNCTTTAGTTTGTTGTTGGCAACTGCAGCACTTCGTTTGAGTAGAGCAAATGCGGCAATGACAGGTGCAGGCAATGGTCTNCCTGATATCGGGAAGTTTAAAACCGCTCGCTGTGTAGTTGCGCCATACAAAGCAATTGATGGAACTTCCATTGTCCCCATTGAATCAGACTCAATTCTCGTTCTCTTTGTTTTCTTTGACATCTTGTTAAGAATTACTTTCTTCGTTGCTTTCAGTTGTTGTAGGAGCGAATCCGAGCAAATCTAACTGTTGTTGATTCAGTGTTGATTCAAATCGGCTTTTAATTTGCTGAAGAATGACATCAGCAACTGCTTGATTGGTTTCTTTAAGTTCAAGCCACGCGTTAATCCAAGGTTCTGGCGATGGCATGGCGTCTGCGGCAGCGTCCCAAGCTGAAGCAAAAATTGCAGCGCGGAATCTCAATGAAAGCATATCTTCATCAACGAGAGATTCGCCAAAAGTATCCAGAAGTTGAAGCGCGCCAACTGCNTCGCCTTCTTCAATCAATAGTGGCACGGTGCGTTTTGCAATCGTCCTGCGTTCAGGGAGAGGCCGTGACGCAGAAAGCTCCCAGACTGAGTTCAGCAGGTTGAGTCTAAGTGCGTTTCGGCCGCTACGTTGGAGCATATCGTCAGCACGCAGCAAATCGCTTGTTGATAGCGTTTGTCCAACACTAATGACTGCTGCATCCCAATCGGCATCATTNGGNCTTTGCAATTGCATCAATGATTTGAATGCGTCNATTGTTGCCTGTTGCTGCAGTGCTCTTAATGCAAGTTTATAAAAGTCACTGTCGTGTGCAAAACCAATCAGTGGTTTTGAGTAGCCTGCTTCAGCAAACCCNTTTGCAACTGCCATTTGGAGTTCTCGATTTTGACTGTTTAGAAAGTCAGCAAGNTCAACTCGGCTGTCCTCTGTGCCAACCATCGCCTCAATTGTGAGCAACTCNGGGGTGTTGTTNCGAAGNCGAACTTGACGCACTAGTGAATGAAGTGAACGCTTGCGTTCATCTGAAATGTTATGCGTTTTAAGCAACTCAATCAACGCAAGGGCAGCAACAGCATTCGGTTCTTTTGATAGTTTGTCAACGATGACATCAAATGAGCCGCTGTAAGGATGGCGCTGGAAGTACATCAACTCTGCNTTNACAATATCTGTGTTTGTCTCATCTGCTAAAGCAAGAGCAACAAACTCTTCNAGGCCCGAAAANTCAATCTCAGGTAACAGTTTTGCAACAGCNAAGCGAACTCGCTCATNAGNATCNCTCAACAGACTAACGACAAGTTGGAGTTCGTCAATTGTTGCTTCGTTATCACGGAGAAGAATCGCNACGCGTTCAATCCCAAANGCACGAATCTCAGGGAGTGGGTCAGAGAGTACAGATGGTAATTTCTGATGTTGGTGTTCAAGGGAGATCAGTGGCCAATACGTTTCGTAAGTATCTAACACCCGTTCTCGATAGCTTTCAGTTTGAGGCAGCACTGGCTGNGAATNGGTGACTGGNTTTGGCTTCGTTTCAACCTTGAATGGGAAATCAGAACCATCACTCTGTGTTGTTTGTTGTGGTGTTTCACAACTCGTCATCAAACTCAAAGAGTAGAAGAAAAACGCCAACACAATCTGATACATCAATCGGGGGTTCATATCGTCAACCAATGCCCGTATTGTATTCGATTAAGCGTTCTAAGACTGTTGTGTTTCCCTTTTCTGCACACTCATATTGAAGTACAATATGCCTTCCNGATGGAACAACCGCATGGATAATTGGCAAGACGCAGAACAACACGTTGACAAAGCACTTGAGTTGTATGAACGTGGTCGCTGGGCTGAAGCAGAGCATGANTTACGGCAAGCGCTTGAGATCGACCCAGACCAAGGCGATTGGCATTTTAACTTAGGNCTNACGCTCGAACGAACAGGAAGAGATGCCGAGGCGCTCGCCTGTTTTGAACAAGCAGCACGGCTAATCCCTGATGCGGTCGACCCGAAGCTTGCTGTTGGTGCAACTTGCCTAAGACTTGGGCGATTTGGTGAGGCTGAAAAGTGTTTGGAACTCGCNCTTGGCATGAAGCAGTCGATGGAACAAGCATGGGCGATGCTCATTGATGCTCAGTCTGCACTTGGCAAATTCGATGAAGCAGAGACTTCCTTTTACCTTGCTCAAGATGCCTTNCCTGACCAATCGGCATCGGTGCTTGTCGCAATGAGTTGCAGTCTCTCTGCTCAAGGCAAATTGGAAAGAGCTATNTGGTGTGCNNGNGAAGCAATCAAGATTGACTCTTCGGTTGTTGGTGGACGCCTTCAATTGGCGAATGCGCTCGTTGCTTCAGGNCAGGGGCAGCAAGCGTCGCAGATATTGCTTCAAGAATTGCGAGAAGATCCAGGAAACGTCCAAGCATTACTTTTGCATGCAGATGTACTCGCNGGTACAGGCAGAACTTCAGAAGCCATTATCAAACTTCATCGGGTGNTGGAACTAGAACCCGCAAACATTGAGGCGCATATTCGCGCAGGCACAATCGCGATGGATTCAAAGCGTTGGGAAGAAGCATTCATTGCTTGGGGGCTTGTCAGAAGGTTGCATCCTTCGCACCCAACTGCAAGTTTGCATTTAGCTCAATCGCTTCTTGCAATGCATCGATATGAAGCGGCGAAACCCCTTCTTCAAGAATATACAGAGTCACTTGGTGAATCAACTTCAGTTGAACACAAATTGCAGGTTGCAGAGTTTTTGTTAACTTCTGGAGAATCTGCGGACGCAGTACAACTGTTAGAACCAATTGCAGCTCGGGGAAAAACGGATGCTACTTCTCTGGATGTTTTACGGCTTCTTGCACTTGCATACTTTGCAAACGAACAGATTGATGAAGGTATATCAACAAGTAGAAAAGTGCTTAGGCACGACGAGCGATGTCTTGCTTCAATTCATAACCTTGCACTCGCGTCTATCAAGAACAAACGGTACAGGCTTGCATGGGGCTGGGTAAACAAAGGGCTTTCAATTGACCCATATGACGAAGAGCTTCGTAGACTTCGTTCAAAGTTAATATGGAAGTGGATTGGACAATCAATTCGCAAACTGATTTTCAGAGCGAGTTAATCCCTAACTAAAACTAAAAGTTTTGGTAGTGCTTAGAGCGTGCCTGAAGTGAATGGCAATAGTGCCATGTATCGTGCACGTTTCACAGCTTGAGCAACCATACGTTGCTGCTTAGCAGTTGTACCGAGTCGCTTACGTGAGTAAATTTTTCCGTTCGGTGTCATCAATCGACGCAAATCATCAACTGATTTGTAATCAATGTATTGTTTGCCATCTTTGTCAGTCTTGATGTAAGACTTTGAAGGATTTCTGCCGTAGTCGCCTGTCATAGGTATGTCCTTTCGTCGCGGATACAAAATGTAGCCCCAGCATGTACACAGCCAGGGCGACGAGAAGCGGAATATCTTAGCAGAGTGTCCATTTTGAGGCAAGTGGAGGCAGTTCTCATGTATGCTTTCAGTATGGCTCCAATCATCGGAATCACGGCTGACATCATTGAAAACAAGCACTGCGTAGGTGTTGGCTACAGCGAGGCGATCCAAAAAGCAGGTGGAATACCTGTTGTATTGCCCCCGATTCTTGGGTGTGAGGTGAGGTACATTGAGATGTGTGACGGATTTGTTTTTACGGGTGGAGATGACCCCATCATGGAAGCGTTTGGTGAACCAACTCATCCCAAAGCAACAAAGGTACATGAACTGAGGCAGGCATTTGAGTTATCACTGTTAACCAAGTTGCAGAAGCTTCCTGATGTGCCAGTGTTTGGCATTTGCTTAGGCATGCAGTTTCTCGGCCTACAAGCAGGGGCTAGACTCATCCAGCATCTCGATGATGAGATGCTAAGCAGACATCAATCGGGTGAACACGAAATCGCCAGCGAACTTGGAAATGGCGTGGTTCATACGCATCATCACCAAGCGCTTGCTGATGCAGGCTCACTTGATGTCATTGCCAGAAGTGAAGACGGTCTCATCGAAGGGATTGCTGACAAGCAAAAGCCGTGGTACATCGGCGTTCAGTGGCACCCTGAGCGGACCGAGCACACACTTTTAGGGCAAGCCCTCTTCAACGATTTTGTTGCTGCAGCGACTTAGGTACAATACCCGTTACATGGCATTCCCATCACCTTTACAAGAAGCGTTAGAGTCCTATCAGATATCACTGCCAGAAGTAGGTGATGGTGCAGAACGCAGTGGGGCAGCAGAAGGAAACCAACAAGAAGCCCTGCTTGCAGAGTTTTTACCGTGGGGCGAAACGGGTTGCATCGTTCTCGCAACTGCTGGGATTGTTGAGTTGGAATATGCATCAATACAAAAAGGCAGTTGCGTGTTTGATGCGTGTTGCAGAGGTGCGATTGAAATCACTGGCGAAGACCGCATTGAATTCATGAACAGAATTTCTACGCAACAGTTTGAAAATCTCAACATTGGCGATTCAACGCTTGCGTTTGTCGCAAATCGAAAGGGCAAGATTGTCGGTGACGTGATTGTCCACATTCAAGAGCATCGTTTGATACTAGATATCGATATTCATGCAGTTGATGATTTGTTAAGTCACTTTGATGAATACATTGTGATGGAAGATGTCACTGTGAAAGACTGTACTCAATCGACGCATTGGTTGTGGTGTCTGGGGCCAGATTCGGTTGAGATGAGTGTTTCATTTGGCCAGAAGATGGCACTCCCTCACTCTTTTCTTGGACTTCAAGGCAAAAGTATCCTTCTAGACATTGACGATATTGCACCATGCTGGAAATCGCTTGTCGAAGATGGCGTTAGACCAGTTGGATGGTACGCGCTGAATATGTCAAGAGTTGAACAAGGTGCGGCGATGTTTTTGATTGATTTTGATCAGTCAAATTTACCGCATGAAACGAATCTCATCTCTTCTCGTGTACGGTTTGACAAGGGGTGCTACCTCGGTCAAGAAATCGTTGCCCGCATGGAAAGCTTAGGAAAGCCAAAACAGAAACTAGTACAACTTCACATAGAAGATGACGAAGCACTTCCCATCGCAGGCGCTCAATTGTGGATAGACGAAACATGTAACGGGACGCCGATTGGCGTTGTGACATCCAGTACCCTAAGCCCGCTTCGAAGCGGAAAGAGTGCAGTCATTGCGATGGTTTCAAAAAAGTGTTTCGCTGATGATACAGAGTTGTATGTATATATCGGATCTGAAGTTTATAAGGTAGCGGTTAAACCGCTTACTGACGCGCCCTCGAAAGTTAGTCATGAGTAATAGGCCTTGCATCGAAATCACAGAGATGGGACCGCGAGATGGGTTGCAAAACATCTCTACAATTATTCCCTCAGAAGACAAGGTGGCATTGATTAACTTGTTATCGAAGTGTGGACTCAACCGGATTGAAGCAACTGCTTTCGTCCATCCAAAATGGGTTCCACAACTCAGTGACGCAGAACAAGTGCTAGAATCAATCACAAGAGAAGAGGGCGTTCAATACACAGCATTAGTGCCAAACGTCCAAGGATGGGAGCGATCACTTTCAACATCGATCGATGAAATCGGAGTACTTACAGCGGCAAGCGATGCGTTTTGTGAGAAAAACCTAAACACTACTATTGAGGGTTCGTTAGCAAAGTTAAAACCATTAGTTGCACTTGCTCATGAACAAAAGCAAGGCGTACGGTGTTACATCAGTTGTGCTGTGCGTTGCCCGTTCAGTGGCCCAGCAGAGCCGGTCCGGCTAAGAGAATTAACGCAAACGCTGATAGATTTTGGATTAGATGACATTGATTTTGGAGACACAATCGGTGTCGCAGAGCCAGATGACATTCTTCGTTTACTCGATACGGTTGATGGTTTACTTGATCCAGGTAATCTCACATTGCATTTGCACAACACGAATGGAAGAGCGATTGATTGCGCAAAGGTAGCGATTGAGAGTGGAGTTAGGCGGTTTGATGCATCAGTTGGAGGCCTCGGTGGTTGTCCATACGCACCGGGAGCGGAAGGTAATGTCTCAACTGAGTCACTTCACCAGTTGGCAGTTGATTTGGGTTTTGAAACTGGCATTTGCTTAGAGAAACTGTTAGAGGCTAAGCAGTTTATTCTTCAGAAGGCGACGTGCAGTTAAACATTAAACTCGCAGAGTGACTTTGTTAACTTAAAACCATCCCGGGTTGTTTTGATTGAATGAGCATGTACAGTTCTTTGAACAGAATCGAGGAGAACGGCTAATGGCCTGCTTGGGAAGGCGTACTTTGCAAAGCATCCTGTGTTGATAATGACAACATGATCTCGAATCCAGATCCCTCTCCTGTGCGTGTGACCGGTGATGCACACCTTTGTTTCTGGAGCAAACTGTTTAAGGAAATTGTAAGTGAGCGTTGGGTAAATGAACCAACTCTTAAGAATATGAAATACAGCGGGGACAGCAAGTGACGCCATTTTTAAAGTCGAGGGCTTGTTTGATTCCATGTCGTCAGTACCAACTTGCTGCGAGGATTCAGTGACTTGCTCAAGCATTTCGTCGAGCGTTTGAGGAGTGGGGTACTTTCGCATGAGTTCTTTAATGTACTTCGATCTCCAACTCCACGGTGCTACACCATCTAGGACAGCATGCCCATGCATGATGAGTACGCGCTTTTCAAACTCGTAAACATGATGGGTTTTGCTTACATCGGGATCGTGGTTTCCCGTAATGAGCACAACATCAATACCTGATTGAGATGCAAGCGAAATCAATTCTTCTGTCAACGTGATTGATGAAGCAGACATACGCTTAGATAGTGTTTCTGCAGTGTCACCATTTAAAATAATCCTGTCTATGCCGTCAAATAGTGGCATAAGCATTTGCGCAGAGCGTGCGCTTGAACTTGGATTTGAAAAATGGATGTCAGAGAGAATGAGCGTCTTACCCATGCAAACAATCAATCTTTATGGCTGGGATTACCAATGGTAATCGAGTTTTTCCCTTGGCCTTTTGACTGCAACAACCGCTCATCGGCTTTTTGCAAAATGGAGTCGACATCAACACCATCCCAAGGGAACGTCGCTAATCCTCCTGAAATCGACAAAACTCCAGTTGCTTCTTCACCGAGTTTTGGGAAATGGGCTTTCGAAACTTGCTCTCTAAATCGCTTAGCCAATATTTCTACTGTCGTGGGGTGATTAGATCCGGGTTCTCTTGGGGGCTCTGGGTCGCAGAAGAGCACGGCGAATTCGTCGCCGCCAATTCGGCAAACATGGTCGCCCTTTCTGATGATTGTTCGAAGCAACTTGACGACTTCCCGAATGATTTCATCTCCAGCATCATGCCCCCATGTGTCGTTGTAGTGCTTGAAATCATCGATGTCGAAAATCATGACTGTAAGCGGTCTTCGCGTCTCTTTTGCTAACTGCAATTCTCTTGAGAAGCAGGTCTTTAAGAAGCGCCTATTCCAAGCCCCAGATAGTTCATCTTGATAAGCAAGCAATTTCAAATCCCGCTGTTTACGGTGTAACTCTAGCCAGCATGATGCCCACCGTCCCCATCGCTGTAAGTCATTTGTCGTGCTTCCAATCGCTGCTAAACAGCCATGCTCTTGATGACCATATCGAAGCGAAGTCGTTAACGCTGTTTCGGGTGCGCATGATTCATCATTGATGAACTCGCAATATGTCCATCCAGTTTGTTCTTGCAAAACTTTTAAGAGGGTTTCTCTAAATTGAGTTGGCTGATGCATTAATGATCTCACTAGGTCGATATCGCCAAGTTGAGACTCAGATTGTGTAAATGAGACTTCCTCTGCAATGCCTAATACATCATCTAAATCAATTTCATCTGTAGCGTCATAATCAGAGGGTAATGACGATGCATTTGCAATTGCAGATTGCAACCGTTCAACTGTAACTTTTACATCAACGGAGGCATCTGCATGTTGGTGAATCTGTTTGCCCGAATAGACGATGATTGCAGAAGGGTCAATGCTTCGAATGGCGTCAATTGAGACTCTTGGGTTTTCAAGAACAACATCTTCATGGAGCACAACGGTTTTAACCGGCGCATTTGCTTTGCTCGTTGCTAGTGCGCAAATGGCATCAAAGATATTGCTTGCAGAAGTAGCATGCTCGAACCCATTTAAGAGTTGCGATTCAAAAGGCCCCGCAAACAACGTGACACCGCGCTCTTGCCTGCTCATGAATCCGTCCCCTCTTGTATATCAGTTCCGTCGAGTAACATCGATAACTCATCAGCATCTATTGCATCTGTCTCAACGACTGGTATGTCTAACTGATCGACGATAGCGTCGTCTAACTCAATTGGAGCAAGTTGGCCTTCTCTCAACTCTAAAATTGAAACATGCGGAAAGTATTTTTGAATGGCTTGAATGAGTTGACTGATTGGGTTCGTTCGTTCCACTTGAATCAAAACGAATGAAACATCAGGCTCGCTGTCTTTCCAAGCGGTATCTTGAAGACGCAGTTGGTGCATCAGACACAACTCAGACATCGCTAGAACTGGGTCATGAAGCAGCATTCCTTTTAATCGGTGCTTGCTCAATACGTTTGTTGCAGTATCGCGATGAAGCTCATCAACGAGAACAATNCAGTTAGAGTTTTGCTCTTGAAGTGTCATATCCAAACCAACTGCGCAACCACCGCGCAGTCTTTCATTAAGCATACCTCCGAAACTAGCGATTTACCAATAAATTTCACCTAATAACTTTGCACGTTTATATCACAGAGGATTGCTGTTTGGCGGTTTTTTCCATAAGCAATGCACATTCTAGACTGCCGTTTACTGTGTCAAGTTTATTGAGTGCTTCCCGCATCACAATCCGTTGCTTGTCATTCTGTAAGAATTCAGTGAGTTTTTTCCCTGCACACTTTAGATTCGCTTCAGTTGTTTTGTGGTCTGTTTCTATTGCAACCCCACCGACGCATTCAAGCGGTTCAGCATTTGTCCGTTGGTGNTCATCGTTNTGGAAGGGATACGGCATGACCAGCGTTGGGACATTGTGGAATGCAATTTCAGCAACNGTGTTAGCGCCGCCTCTAGTGACTGCGAAATCTGCAGCAGACCAAGCAAGTGACATTGATTGGAGGAAATCAACNACAACANACGGAATAGAAATGTCCGCCCATGTCTGTTTCATTTCTAATTCATGTTGTGATCCAGTCAAGTGCAAAACCTGCCACCCATCAAAACANTGTGGCGACTCGCTCGCAAGTNGAGTCACCATTTTGTTGATTGTGCTTGCGCCTTGCGAAGCGCCTGTTACAAGAAGTGTTTTNAAATCAGGTGATAAACCGAGTTCTTGGGCTGCTTCAGTTTTTGAAAAACGATTTGCGCTNGCATCTCTAAGTGGTGGATGCACTGTCACAGCATCCCTCCAGCCACAATNGACAGTTGACACACAAGTCGTTGCCCAACGACGAGCTAACTTGTTTGCTTTGCCAGGAGGTGCGTCAAGGTTGAGNAAGAGAGAAGGGATTTTTTTCTGTTTTGAAGCATACAGCGCAGGTGCNGCAACAAAACCACCGGTTGAGACGATGCCATCGATAGAGTGTTCTTGGATGAGNGCTCTAGTTGTTCTTGCACCNTCTCTAAAGCCTTTGCTAAATGCTAAAAAACCTCGAGGTGAGAGTTGAAGTGGCATTGCTGGAATCACAACGTGTTCAAACGAAGTGTGTTCAAGCATTTGGTAATCGATNTCNCGCCCTGAATGGCCAAGAAGAACATGATGCCCACGCTGAANNAGTTGTTCACCGATACCAATTGCTGGGGCAAGGTGTCCACCGCTACCACCACCAGCAATCAAGATATTAAGCGTGCTGTGCGAATTTGAATTCATCNTGCTCTGCAGATTGGATTGTAACTTCACTCTGCTTGTCGATGGCATCGATGAGTCCGATGCAAAACGCAGTTAAGAGCCAGCCAGTCCCGCCATTACTTAACAAGGGGAGTGCGATGCCTTTNGTTGGAATGAGCGCAGTGACGACTAAAATGTTCATGGTTGCTTGGATGCCAACAGTAAGCANTACGCCAAGGACAATCAGTTTATAAAACATCGATTGNGCGAATTTGATGACGTACACACCGAGTACCATCATTGAAACATAGAGCACAACGACAAAGAGTGCGCCGATCAATCCGAGTTCCTCGCAGATNACTGAGAANATGAAGTCAGTCGTATCTTCAGGGAGGTACCCAAATTTATGTATCCCATTGCCAAGCCCAAGCCCCGAACCACCACCTGCAGAAATGGCGTGCATAGATTGCAAGATATGAAAACTTGTGGACTCTGGATTTTCAAACGGATAAAGGTANGCTTTGAATCGCTCAATTCNNTAAGGGCTATTTAAAACGGCACCATAAAANCCAAGTGCAGCAACGGGTACAAGCGATAAGAAGTGAGCAAATCTTGCACCNGCTGCGTACAAGATGCCGCAACCAACAAGAAAGAGCAATACTGCTGTGCCTAAGTCCTCAAGTGCGATACAAGCACAAATCGCACCNAGGCAAATGATGGGGGGGAGAAANCCTTTTCGATAGAGATGGAGTTTGTCTAAATGAGTAGATGCCCACCAAGCGCCTGCGACAACGAGCGACCATTTGGCTACTTCACTTGGCTGAAATGAGAAACTGCCAAAGGCTAGCCATCNATTTGCACCGTTCACCTCATGACCAATTCCAGGAATGTATACACAAAGGAGCAANGCGACAGAACAGATGAGTCCCCAAAGAGGAAGGGGCACCTTGCAGATNGCGGTTTTAAACCGTTGGATTGGAAAGCAACTCCCNANTAAGAGGGCGATGCAGGCGCCAAATCCCAGGAGTGTTGGTCTGCTNGTGAGCAATTCAAAAAAGTCCANGCTGCCACTTGATGCCACTCGCATTGAAGCGGAGTTCACCATGATGACGCCAAGCATCAATAAAGTCGTTGAAATGAGGAGAATGCCTTGCCCAGCACGCATAGAGAATACCTATCGTCAGTTCTTTTAGAGTTGGCACACATTCTTCACTTGTTTCGTTCATAATATGGCTCTTTGCTATGACTTTAGACGCACCATCCAAAACGATATTCCTTGAAACATTTGGCTGCCAAATGAANGAACTCGATAGTGAGTTGGTTCAAGATCAGCTTTCAACATTGGGTTTCACTTTTCACGACTCAAGAAGTGACGCAGATGTCGTGTTGTTCAANACNTGTTCTGTNAGAGANCANGCGGAGAANAANGTNCTNAGCCGTATNGGNGANNTGAGNGTTGAAAAAGAAGATGGTCGNGANGTCATNATNGGNATGCTNGGGTGTCTACCGGAGCGAGAAGGTGAATCACTACTCAGTAAATANCCATCCATTGATTTTTTGTGTGGNCCNTCTGAGTTAAATNGGCTTCCATCGCTACTNGATAANGCGATTCAAGGCATTGCACTCAATCGTGCAGATCGATCCGCGCTTCAAGGCAACCGTTCGCGTCGTTCTGCAGCGCTCTCTGCTGCTGANGACAACCTTGAACTTCTTGATCTCTCTCGTTCATTTAATCCAGACTATCTTCAGACTGAAGGTAAATCTGCCTACGTCAGAATCACTCGCGGCTGTAACAAGTTTTGNACATACTGCGTCGTTCCAAATACAAGAGGTGCAGAAGTCCATCGACCTCCAGATTCAATCATCGAAGANTGNANAGAACTTGCTGANACNGGCGTCATTGAAGTGACGCTCCTCGGCCAAACAGTCAATCACTATCGATATACACATGGCGTTGCAATCAATGCAGANGGCGTAGAAGTGCCACAGATTGGTCCTGGACTTACGGCATTTAGAAAACCAGTTGAAGAGACTTCCCACGTCACTACATTTGCCAATCTACTGCAACGTATTCATGACGAAGTGCCAGAGTTAAAACGGATTCGCTTTGTCACTTCTTATCCACGAGACTTTGGGGATGACATTCTGACTGTGATGAGAGATTGCCCGCGAATCTGTAACTATTTACATGTGCCCGCACAGTCTGGGTCAAATCGCATCCTTAAGTTAATGAACAGGGGATACACGGTTGAAGAGTATCTGGAGTTTGTTGATCGAGCCAGAGCAATCATTCCTGATGTTGAGATTGCAGGTGACATCATTGTGGGGTTCCCAACAGAAACAGAAGAAGATTTTCAAGCAACTGTCGACTTGATTAAACGTGTGCGTTTTAAAAACAACTTNGTGTTCCACTATTCACCNAGACCTGGAACAGTTGCNATTGATCGTTTTGAAGACGATGTCCCAAGGGATGTCAAACGCAGGCGACTCAATGAATTGCTTGAGATTGGCTCTACATTGAGTGGAGAGGTCCATCAGGGTTACATCGGTAAGACGGTTGAGATTTTTGTTGAAAAATTGAGCCCAAAGGAGCATCAGAAAGAGGTTGAGTTGAAGTGGGAACAGGCACAANTGCAACTCTCTGGGCGAACCGCAGGGGATNTNATCTGCGTTTTTGATGTTGAAAATGACGTTGCAGACTCAATGATCGGTGAAATTNTTCAGGTTGAGATTACTGATGCAGCGCCCCTCTTGCTGAAAGGCCGTCTAGCGACAGTAAAATTGGCAAGATAGGGNATTTAGTCATGGTTTTTTTGCATTTACAAAGGAAAAACCTGAANATTGTATTGACTATGAANGCTCATCCGTTANCTTCATCATGTTACCTAGACAGTGTTTAGGTAATTTTCTCAATAAGGAAGAGAAGAGAGAATTTTGGATGTTAAGGGAACTAATCTCCACAATTCGCGAATATCAACCTGTTGGGGAANATGATTGATGATGGTCCGCCAAGTCAGCTCTGGATTGGACAGAATTCAATCACCAACGTACGTTTTTAACTAGATCTAGTAATTAGGAAAGAAATAGAGGAAGGAAAGCAAATGAATAACAAAACGCTTTCGCTCGCAATTGCAGCAACTTCACTGATCGCAGTTCCTGCTATGGCTGACTACACTGGCCTTTCATTTGATGGAATGGACAATGGAGACGGNACATGGACAGCTCGCATCTACGCGAACTTTNCAGCAGCAACTGATCAATTGAACGCTGTTTATGGCGACGCATCAAACGANTTGATGATTATGTCATCAGGCGGTTTTTACCAAAACGCTTTTGGTAGCCACTCATCAGCTGGTATTAACCCAGCACTTATCCCAGCATTCCCAAGTCTTGCAATGGACTCATGGGTAACAATTGGCCTTGAAGATCAAACAGGCAACGCTATGCTTGATATTGGTATTGACTGGTCAGATTTTAATGCTGGTGGCAATATCATGACTGACAATGGTTCATGGTTCGCAACTCCAGAAGATGATCAATGTCTCGCAGGTTCAGACCTTCGCGTTATGATTGGTCAATTTACCATGTTGGGTTCTGACTCCACAGTAAGTGGTGTCGTAAACTTCCAAGGTAAAGTTGGTGACAACGAAANATTCGTAGCAACCGGTCAAGCTTTCGAATATTCAATGATTCCAGCTCCAGGTGCTCTTGCACTTCTCGGTCTTGCAGGTGTTGCAAGCCGTCGTCGTCGAAAATAAGACGATAAAGCAATGGTTAACCATTTGGTACCTGGTTAACTAATTTGTTCGACCTTCAAACCGCCGCAACCTTACGGTTGCGGCGGTTTTCTTATGCCATTGTTCTAAAAACCTTCAGTATTCGCACGGATTTGGCTCAAGTCAACGTCCTATAATTGTCGACATTTCTACAGAGAGAGATGGTTTTACGCCCACAATCCATACAGACGGAATACANAGGCAAAGAGATAGTTCTAAGTATTTGCCATCACTTCTATTGCGTGCATAGTTGCAGCGTGGAAGCATTCTGCTTCGAAGTCATGACAGTGGGAACAGTGAGTGACTAAGGGCAATTGTAACTATGTGTTTTACTAAAAACGAAAGAAAAGATATGAGGAAATTTACAATGAATACAAAAGTATTTTCAATCTCAGCGGCAGCGGTAAGTTCGGTACTCGCTGCAAGTGCGGCAACTGCTGATGTATCAGTTTCAGCAGAGTTGGTGCACCTCGGTAACACTGGTGGGACAACTCAGCCAGGAGACGTTGCTACGTATCGTCTTTATGCAAACATGGATGCAGGTTGGCGTGTAGATGCTGTCTACGGTAACTCAGAAAGTTCACTAGACATTTCAGCGAACGGTCTGTTCTACCAAAACGCATTTGGTGGTGATACTTCCGCCGGTATCAACCCAGCATTGATTTTTGCTTTCCCAAGTCTTGCTTATGACTCTTGGGTATCAATTGGTCTTGAAGATCAAACTGCTAATGCAATGAACAACATCGGCATCGATTTTGGTGCATTCAACACAGCAGGTAGTCTTGCGACAGACAACGGCTCATGGTTCGTGACACCAGATGACATCCAAGGCCAAGAAGTTGATGGTCGAGTTCTACTCGGTCAATTCTCAGTCATTGGTGGCTCAGGCGTTCTTACGGATGATATGGCAGCAATGTCGGTCAATCTTCAAGGTAAAGATGCATCAGGCAATACATGGACACTAATTGGCGGTAACGCACTTCCAGCACCAGGTGCTTTAGCACTGCTCGGTCTTGCTGGTGTAACTGCGAGACGTCGTCGAAAATAAGACGATTTTCAAGTACAACAGTACTTTCAAAGCCCTTCGCAAGCGAAGGGCTTTTTTTATGCTCTTATCCATAGTGAAGTGACTGTAAGTGCTCATGTAACAATAGGTAAAATAGAAAAAAGCGGGATTTTATTCGTTTTTTTTCGCCTTTTTATTGCCTGCAGTTCGATTCTCAATTACATTGCTCTTGGAAGCAATCAGTTTTCATAGATGGAGACTGATGGGAAGTTGGAGAATGAAAGTTCTCACGTACGATTCGAACGAATCGAATCACGTAAGGAGAAGTGTTCTTATGAAGAATACAAGTATTTTTGCTCTTGCAGCAGGAATGGGTTCACTCGTCTTTGCGACTGGTGCAACAGCTGATGTTTCAGTAGCTCTTGTTTCACAAGGCGACTCAGCATATGGCGCAGGTCATGTCTATCAACTCGTTGTCACTGGTTTATCAGACGGAGACCGTATTGACGCAGTATATGGAAACGCTGACGCAGTGCTTAACATTGAAGCAACGAGTTCGTTTTACCAAAACATGTTTGGTAACGAAACATCGTTGGGTGTTAATCCAGCATTGCTTGCAGTATTCCCTAGTCTTGCAGATGACTCATTTGTCACCATTGGTTCAATGAACAATGTTGGTAATAATCTGAATACCATTGGTATCGACTTTAGCGGCTTTGAAGGCGGCGGAGGTTTGACTACAGACAATGGTTCATGGTTTGTCACTCCAGACGATGCACAAGGTGCAGCTGTTGATGGTCAAGTTATCATTGGTCAGTTCACTGTCGTTGGCGGTACTGGTGTAGTTGCAGATGACTTTGCATCTGCAATCGTCAGTGTCCAAGGCACAGTTGGCGGCTCATTGTACAATGGCGTTGGTTTGAACGCGATTCCAGCACCGGGTGCTCTTGCACTCTTAGGTGTTGCTGGTCTTGTTTCAAGACGTCGCAGAAAGTAATTTCTGTAACCCATTACTCTGAAAATGAGTACCTTACACAGCCCTCCTCTTTTGAGGGGGGCTGTTTCCTTAAGGGAGTTGTTGACGAAGCGGCTCTAGTAGCGAGCCAAATCGCTCGTGCCGTTGAATTGCGTCTACATACATCGGTTTGCTCACTTGGTCTTGGCTGAGCGTCAGCACAGTTCTACCGCTTTCCCAAAATCGAAGACACTGATCATCAAAGGGCAGTCCACAATAGTCGAGAATGTCCCTTGTCCATTGTTCTTGGTTTTGAACTAGCGCCTCGTATGGCACTTCTAGAATGTCATCAAAACAATGGTTCCAATGCGCCATTAGCGATGCGTAAGCGGAATAAAACTGTCCAATCGCTTCAAGTGAACTTGCCCATGGGTTTGAGTAGGGTGGCAGTTTCTGAGCAAAGCAAGATAGTCCCATTGACATTGGGTTTCTCGTGCAGTGAATCACTTTTGCGTTTGGGAATAACTGGTGAATCATCCCTACGAATTGGAAATTGCCGAGTTGTTTATCAACGACGACTTTCTGTTCATTCCCTTCCTGCGTTTCATTGAGATATTGCGTTGCAATCTTTGTTAACTGATCTGATGAAACATCTCTCCATGCTTCGATCTGCTGATCGCTCAATTCAGCGTTTATAAGTTTAGGCAAAACTTCAGATTCACCAATGCCATAAGCCCCAGGGTGCGCGTCAATAATTTGCTCAGTAAGTGTTGAACCAGAGCGAAGCATGCCAACAATAAAAACGCGGTTAGATGCATCAATGCCGGAGGTTGGAAGTGAATCGAGTTTCCCTGCAGGAAAAAGTGCTTTGAGCTGGTCGTGAGTTTCATAAGTTTCTTCAATATCAAACCCAGATGGAGAGAGTGCATTGCCTTCTGTGTACGCTTCAAATGCACTCTGATACTCGCCCGCCTGTTCCATTGCTTTTCCAAGCGTAAAGTACATCGTACGCCTCGTTTCATTGGGTTCATTTGTTGCAGGGAGTCGATCCAGTAAACATTGAGCGGCCTCAAAGGAGTCATCCATTGCCATAAGCGTTTTTGCAAAAGCAATCAAGATAGTCACATCAGCATTGTTAGCATTCATGATTGGCTGTAGAAGTTGATGCGCTTTCTTTGGCTCGTTTAATCTAAGCCAGGTGTTTGCCTTCCCTGCGATGACTCCATGATGGGTTGGATTTATCTTAAGTGCTTTATCATACGCAGCAATCGCTTTGCGAAAGTGTCCCTGTGTTGTGAGCATGTCTGCTTGTAAACCATGATAATCAGCACGCTTCTTATTCTTCGCAATCGCTTGATTAATTGATTGCATCGCCTCGTCATAATGCCCAAGCGCATTGAGTGCTTGAGCGCGGAGTGCGAGTGCTAAATCGTTTCCTCGTTTTTCACTAAGTACTGCCTCGCAAAGCAAAGAAGCATCTAGGGCTTTGCCAGCAGCAAGTGCTTGCATCGCTTGAACAAGTCGTTGGTCGATTTGTTTCGCCATTAGCCGCTTACGAGCTGTTCGTTAGTTTCAAATCGTTCAAGTGCGGCAAGCAGTTGCTGAATCTGAATAGATGGTTTCATGTTAATGAGACGTCTTCTGAGTGCAATGACAGTTTTGCATTCATGAGCATCCATAAGTAAATCTTCTTTGCGAGTTCCAGATGCTGCTAGATTGATCGCTGGGAAGAGTCGTTGTTCTGAAATCGAGCGGTCAAGAATGAGTTCCATATTGCCCGTACCTTTGAATTCTTCAAAGATAATTTGGTCTGCCCGAGAGCCGGTATCTACAAGGCAACTTGCAATGATGGTTAGTGAACCCTCGCCTTCAATGTTTCTAGCCGCACCAAACAGTTGTTTAGGAACTTCAAGTGCTTTTGAATCAAGACCACCAGACATTGTTCGTCCACTACTTGCGAATTTTTTTGAGTTATTGAATGCTCTGCCGAGCCTTGTTAATGAATCTAGCAAGACGACAACATCTTTGCCTGCCTCTAGTTTTCGTTTCGCCCGTTCAATTGCCATGATGCCAAGTTCAATGTGCTCATCAACATTTTGGTCATTTGAAGAAGCAAGGACTTCAGCAGGAACAGCGCGCTTAAACTCAGTGACTTCCTCAGGGCGTTCATCGATGAGTAACGCAACGACTTCAACATCGGGATGATTGTGATGAATTCCTTGCGCAATGTTTTGGAGTAAAACCGTTTTGCCTGCTTTTGGCGGCGCGACAATGAGCCCGCGAGTTCCAAAACCAATAGGGGAGAACAAATCAATGAGACGGCAAGCAGGAGGGCAGCCCTTATGCTCCAGTGTCATCCGTGGAGCGGGGTCGATTACAGTCATCTCATCAAACGGCTTGTGCGAGGCGTACTCAGAGGGGTCGATGCCTTCGATTGCAGTAACTGACGAGACAACGGGTCGCACATTCCTCGGCTTCCCCTTTTTCTTGTTTTTTGATTTCTTTTGAATAACTTCTGTTGTCAACAGTTGGCCTGCACGAAGTGCATACTCATCTTTCAGTTTGATCGGTACAAAGGGATCATTTTCAGATTTAACTGGGCCATTTTTCCACTTGCGCAGTCGACCCTCATGTGGTGTTTCCCATTCAAGAACACCAATGCACGTTTCTGATTGAATTTGATTAGACATTGCTTGAGTCGTAACCCTAATGTTTCAATGTAGTCATTCCCCGCGTGTGTAAATTATATCAAGGGTTGATAATGCTCACAACGCACAAGCAATCTCACTTGCGATGCGGGCATTTTGGGTGAGTAATTCGATATTGGCTATGAGCGATTGTCCTCGCGTTTCTTTAACTAAAAAGTCAAGCAAGTATGGCGTCCGCATGGTTTTATCACAGCCAGATTGAGCAAATGCTTGTTCGCCTCGTAGCATGATGTCGTTCAGCGTGTTCGGCGGAAGTGCGACTGAATTGTCGAGGGGGACGGTCGCGAGGACTCCAGAGTTTTGATTAAGACCTTCCCAGTGCATCTTTGCAATTGATGCAATTTCTTGGACACTTTTGCATTCCGTGATTGGAAACCCATTGTCCAGCGACCTTTCGATAAAGGTAGGGAAGATGTTTGTGCTTAATCCCAATACTGGAATACCGCTTGTTTCGAGCATTTGCAGTGTTGCAGGAATGTCTAAGATCGATTTTGCTCCACTTGAAACAACACAAGTTGGAGTTGTTGCGAGGGCAGTGATATCTGCTGATACATCCAGTTCTTTATTCCAATTGTTATGGACTCCACCAATGCCACCTGTTGCAAAAACGCGAATTGGATTTGGAAGTGATGGCTGCTTACAACCAAGTAATGTTGTTGCAACGGTTGTGCCCGCGTTCTGCTTTGACTGCATCTCGATTGCGATGTTTGAAAGAGAGCACTTTGTATTTACTTTAGAACATGTCAGTTCTACCAACTCTTCAAAAGTAGCGCCAATAACAAGTTCCCCATTGAGTACGCAAATCCAAGCGGGCACCGCGCCGCCACCGCGAACAGTTTTTGTCATCTCTTTAGCAAGGCCTAGATGAACAGGTTCGCCACTCTCAAAATGAATCGGTGGGTTTCCATATTCAGCATTCCAGATCTCCTTCGGTAAACCTGCTGTCAACACAGCCGTTTCGATTGCAACGACAGGTTGTTGACTTGAAAGCGCATCAAGCACTTCGCTTGAAACTCGTACGCTCATCGTTTTCTTGGTCTGATGCGACCACCCATCCGTTTGTTCGGCAGACCCGTTGGCACAACACCGCCAGGGAAACTTCCTTTGTCTTTTCCCTCTTGCGTTGAAGGAACATCAAGTTTGGAACGACTTTTTGCTTTTCGTGCTTCCTCGATTCGCTCTTCTTCAGCTTTTTTCTGAGCTCTGATTTTCTTCGGTTCAGGGCTTGGTTTGAATTTTGCGTATTGTTTTTCAACAATCTCGACATTCGTTAATGCTTCGATGTTTGTCAACATGTGTCCTTGCTCAGGTGTTACAAACATTAGCGCTTCGCCACCCCTGCCTGCACGAGCCGTTCGCCCAATTCGGTGAACATAGATTTCTGGGTCTTCGGGCACATCGTAATTGATGACATGCGTGACGCCATCAACATCGATGCCTCGTGCAGCAAGATCTGAAGCAATGAGCGTCTGTAAGTTGCCTTTACGGAGTGCAGTCATCACTTTGTTTCGTTTTGACTGTTGCATATCACCATGAATAGCAGCAGTTTCGACATTCTTGCTTGTCAAGAACTTTGCAAGTTTGTCAACCGTCGCTTTGGTTTTGCAAAAGATGAGCGTCATGTGTGGTTCATCAGTTGAAAGCACATGGTAAAGCAACTTTTGTTTATCCCACGGCTGGACTGTGACGTACTCCTGTGAAACTTGTGCAACGGTCAAACTTCCAGAAGACTCTGTGACATCGATGCTCTTCGGATTGTTCATGTACTTTTTCGCAAGCCGTTTTATCTCGTCAGATATCGTTGCTGAAACAAAGATTGTTTGATGTTTTTGTTTGAGGTGCCCTAAGATTTTACGAATATCTTCCCTAAAACCAATGTCGAGCATGCGGTCAACTTCATCGAGAATCGCGAGTTTGATGTTGTTGTATGGCAGGTGCCCACGCTGGTGCAAATCCATGACGCGGCCAGGCGTTCCAACAATGATTTGCGGTCGCTTTTCAAGTTTCGTGATTTGTGTTCCAATCTTTTGCCCACCATAAATAGGGACGACAGTCAGATTCGTGAACTTGCCAAGTGATTCCATTTCTTTTGCTACTTGAATCGCAAGTTCCCGAGTTGGAACGAGGATTAGCCCGCCGTAGGAATCTTCCTCTTCAATAAGATGTAGAGCGGGCAAGCCAAAAGCTGCAGTTTTGCCCGATCCAGTTCTTGATTGTCCTAAGATGTCGTGACCATCAAGTGATTGAGGAATGAGCGTTGATTGAATCACGGTAGGGTGATTGAATCCTGCTGCATCGACACCCTTAAGAATTTTCTCATTCAATCCAAGGGATTCGAATGTCACCTCGGTATCAAAAATTTCTAAATCTACGTTCTTTGCGTTCATAAGTGTCCTGAGAGGTCATGGTAAGATTGGATTGCTGACGATAGTATCAATAAGGACGAATGACTCATTCACACAGCGTTGCACGGATGCAAACAGAACAAACATTACAACAATGCCAACTACATGTTGATTTACATGCAATAGAACAGAATTGTACCGTAATACGGAATCACATTGGACCAGAGTGTGGCTTTTGTGCTGTAGTCAAGGCGGATGGCTATGGACTCGGTGCTGCTAGAGTTGCTTCTCGTTTAAGTCAGCATGCGGATCTGCTTGCTGTCTATAGCCCAGATGAAGCGGGAGAACTCCTTGCAAAAGGCATTACAACAACAGTATTGGTGCTTGCGCCAGTGTATTCGATAGATCGTTTTCATCCAGTCTATCGGGGGCTTTCCTCGGGAACGGTACATCTCACCGTTCACAGCAGGGAGCATGTCGAAGCCCTTGCGATGTGTGCAAACAGATTTGGATTCAAGATCCCAGTGCACCTTAAGATTGATACCGGCCTTCGTCGAGGTGGTTGTGAACTCATGGATACGAGTTCGATTTTAGAAGACATTCACAACCATCCGAGACTTGAACTAAAAGGCGTGATGACGCACTTTGCATCTGCTGTTCATGATGAGGTTAAAACAAAAGAACAACATGATTTGTTCGCGAGTGTCATCAGTGACAATAAATCGTACTTGCCCAACGATTGTTTGATTCATGAAGCAAACACCGCTGCAATGGTCAATTGGAAAGCAACTCACTTAAACATGGTGCGTGTCGGGCTTGCGTGGACTGGAACAGTTCCTAATGGTGTTGAACTTTTGGAGGGCTTTAAGCCCGTGGTGCATTGGCGTACGTCACTTGCACATGTTCGTACAGTTAAAAAAGGCGAAGCAGTAGGGTACTCAGGAAGATGGATTGCTAAGCGCGACTCACTCATCGGGATTGTGCCCGTTGGATATGCTGCTGGTTACCCAATGGGNGTTGGGCAAGAANGNGANAGNGNNTGNGCATACGTCAAAGTNCTNGGNCANCAAGAAGGNGATGCNAAAGTCATCGGCGCNGTTTGCATGGACCAAATTGCNATNGATGTCACNGAGTNTCCNTTTGCANCAGTTGGTNCANCAATTGANTTNATNAGNNCAGATGTTTCAAGCAANGCNTCGCTNGCNTCNCTTGCANAAGTNNCNGGNGTNGTNCCNCATGCCATCATNAGTNGNATNTCNCCAAAGGTAAAGCGNGTNTATAAGCAATCGNTNTANNTNGAGCAGGGNAANCNANAACAAACAGCATCCATCATATAAAACGCGTCCCGNCATCAAGATGACGGGACAAAGCGTTTTGGAGAGAGAGAGGAGAGAGANTTTTTGACGGATGCCGTCGAACCCAAGAAACGCTTCGNGCAGGTGGGTCGGCCCGNAGGCGGTCCCTATAAAACGTCTTCGTTACTTGGGCTCGAGAGCACTCGTGCCAAACTCTCTATCGNCAACNNNANGNACNCAATACATGTTTCTCTTAAAAAAGTCCTGAATGACCGATAACTCGACTGAATAACCCGAAGTGTATTAAAATAGTNGTTTTTAACTCTATCCTGACCCTTTTGAGTACCATGTCATCAATGATCAGCCTCGCAGAAGAGCAAGAATTACGTCTTGGNGTCGTGAATTTTATGAACACNACGCCNTTGANTCACGGTCTAGAGCTCAATCAAGGTATTGAACTTGTTCCGAAAGTCCCTAGCGAACTCATCAACCTAGTTGAGCAAGGTGAGGTTGATTTTGCATTGTCCTCTTCAATTGATTATCAGCAAAGTTCAAGCGATGTCTCTGTTTTGCCGGTGAGTGCATTAAGTAGCGATGGTGAAACATTAACTGTTAAAGTTTGCTCTAGAGTTCCTTTGCAAGACATCACTGAGGTTCACTGTGATACAGATAGCCACACTTCAATTGTCCTCTTGCAAATCATTTTGCAGAAACAGTACGGTAACTCAATCAAGGTNATGCCAAAAGATTTGAGGTNGATGATTGCAAGGAATGAGGATCTCCCTGAAGCAGTGTTGATGATTGGAGACAAAGTAGTCACAAGTGATCTTACCTCNTCGCATCCTTACGANGCAGATTTAGGTGCTGCATGGAAAGAGNTCACAGGGNTNCCATTNGTTTTTGCNGTTTGGCTTGGGCAATCGGACTTGCTTNCTCNTAAAGCAAANCAAGCGGCAACNGCAATTGACAGGCAACTCAGATGTAANGCCCAGCGCATNGAGCAGGTCGTGGCAAAAAACGCTNCATCACGTGGCTGGGAAAGTAATCTAGCGCTTGCGTATGTCACTAAACACATGGACTATTCGTGGACAAACGAGCATGAAGAGTCGCTCGAACTGTTTTACAAGTATGCATACGAGCTAGGTTTGATTGAACAAAACAAACCGCTCGCATTCTTCCGGTATTGATATGCCGGTTGCACCNCAGTTCCTTACATCACAGTTGGCAGGGCTTGCTGAGCAAATTGCTCGGGCTCCTCTGCATGTGAGGGAACAACAACTTGCGCAACTAGAATCGTTTTTGTTCGAGTTAGAAGAAGGTCGTCTCTATCCCTACGACTTTGTGGTCTACCGAGTTTCTGGATTTCGATTAGAAGGCAGTGCGNANATCAATNTACTAGGCAGTGCNTTGATCAATGATGTGGTAGCAGCGATTGCTGTTGTCAGTAGAACGATGGACATTGCTGCAGGTTCTACACTGACATTGAGCGAAGTTGCAAAAGANTGTGGTGTNTCACAGCGAACNGTTAACAGACTCAGNCATGAAGGGCTTCCCTTTATCTGGGTCACNGAGCCAAGTTCAAAACGAAGGCTGGGATGTAAAAAATCTCAACTTGNCGAGTTTAAGAAANCCCGTGAGGGTAGATTAGAACACGCGGCATCCTTCACTCGTCTCAGTGAACATGAGAANCAGCGGATGGTTGAGTTNGCGCTTAGTTATCAAGGTCAAGGTAAGACGATTAATGAAGTTGCAAGTGAGTTAAAGGAAAANAGTGGTAGAGGGCTTGAAACAATTAGAGCAATTCTCAAAAGTGACGATGCAGTTTCAGACGCACTTCCTCTAAAGCANCCATTGACTAGGCAAGATGCTCGTGATATCGAANAGGCAATACAGCAAGGAAAATCTTGGAATGCGTTANCGTCGCAATATCGCCGAACAAAAAATGCAATGCGCAGCGCTCTTGCGAGATTGAGGCGAGACCGATTAAAGCGCCTTTCAATTCAATACGTGGAGTTACCAGTCTTTGCAATGNACGATGTTCGTGAAGTGCTGTTAAGCCCAGATATCGTAAGAAACTGCTTGCCACCCATCACCGAGTTAAACATTTTTGANATAGATGAGACCGCAACTGCGCTAACAATGCAAGATGAAACAGCAATTGTTGCAGCGATGTATGTATTGCGTAAGAGTGCGAGTGAGTCAATCAGCGCAATGCAATATACGCCAACTGAAGAAGAGTTAGATGCAATCGAGTCTGACTTGAGGTGGTCATGNTTGTTACAGCAGTCACTGATGCTCTCTGCAATACCAGTTGCACTATCTGTAGCCACTCAACACGCAGGCAGAGCACTCACTGAGTTGCCACCTAGTAAGTTGCAGTTTTATGTTGATCAATCCATGGCGTTAACAGAAGAGATTTGTTCCACAATTGACCCGCAATCAAACCAAACTGTNGCAAAAATTACANCNCTTACAGTTGACCGCTCATTCTCTAACATTGATATTGAGCCNGCGCCAGCAAAAGCAACCGCGAGGCTGAAACCGACGGCTCAGTTGCTTTCTTTTTATACACAATCGCAGTGGTCTGTCCTTCTGCCAAAGATGTCAGTGAGTGACGCGGAATCCTTGTCGACTTTGCACGGTGAAGTCTTTAGAGAGAAGTTTGGGTGGTGCNGTTACCCGAAGCAANCAAAAGAGTTGCCAAAGCTNCTAGGCAGATCTCATAATGCAATTTCAAGAGCACTAAGAGTGTTGCATTAAAAAAGACCTNTCCACAAACGTAGAGAGGTCTTGGAGGTTCANTTTCAACAAGCTTAACGCTTTGAGAATTGGAATCGTCGACGAGCGCCAGGTTGACCTGGTTTCTTACGTTCGACTTGTCGTGGGTCACGAGTTAAGTAACCGTTTTCACGGAGCATTGACTCAAGTGACGGGTCGTANTTCGAGAGAGCACGGCCAAGACCGAGGATAATGGCACCAGCTTGACCAGTGNAGCCACCACCATTTGTCTTTACATGAACATTCATTGAGCCTTTTGCCTTTGATTTCTCAAGCACAGCCAAGATATCTTTGTGATCTCTTGATTCAGTGAAGTATTGCTTTAAGTCTTTGTTGTTGACTGTGAATGCGCCATCGCCAGGACGGATACGTACGCGAGCAACGGCGGCTTTACGACGTCCAGTTCCCCACCACCAATGTCCATCGGCGGCGGCGTTGTTTGGTGTGCTCTTTGGAGCGCTTTTTGTTGTTGGTTCGGGAGCGGAAGCTGCAACTGTTTCTTCAGTTGTTGCGGCTTCTACGGTTTCTTGTGGTGTGTTTTCTTCTGTCATGTGTTCGTAGACTCTTAGGAGTCCCTCTTGAGAACTGTGTGTAAGCGTTGCCGAACATCGGCAACTTCTATTTTGTTAGCACGCAAGTGCTTCTGGTTTTTGATTTGCGTGTGGATGCTCAGCGCCACGGTAGACTTTGAGTCGTCTGAACATGTCTCTACCGAGTTTCGTTTTTGGAAGCATTCTGCGAACAGCTTCTTCAATGATTCGTTCAGGGTGTGATGCGATTAAATCACTGTATTTATGTGCTTTCAATCCACCAGGGTAGCCACTGTAGACGAGTTGAGCTTTTTGCTGCAACTTTTTGCCAGTCATATTGACCTTCTCTGCATTTGTCACAACAACAAAGTCACCAGTGAGAACATGAGGAGTCCATTCAGGACGATGTTTACCCATTAGGTGTGTAGCAATTGTTGTTGCCATTCGACCAAGTGTTTGTCCCTCAGCGTCAATGTGACGCCATGCAGGTTCAATTTCAC
>PBEX01000022.1 GCA_002718515.1 Phycisphaerae bacterium | reverse complement strand
CGGTTTCATAATGCTTTGCAAAGAGTGAAAGTGTCTCTGGAGTCCAGACCCACTCTTCAAACATTTGTGATGGTGCTTCAACGAAATCTCGCTCAACGCCTGTTCCTGCAAATGTTGCGTAGTGTGCTTCACTTAAAATTGTGTGCAAGCAGTGACGAAACTCATGGAAGAATGTTTCAACTTCATCATGTGTCATGAGCGATGGTTTGTCAGCCGTTGGCTTTGTGAAGTTACAGACAAGCGCTGCAACTGGCATTCGCTTTGAACCATCTTCCCAAACTTTGTGTTGCACTAAGCCCCACTGCGCTGCATGCGAGTACTTATTGTCACGCGGATGAAGGTCGATGTAAAACTCGCCAAGTTGGTCGCCAGTTGCATCATCCCACACTTCAAAGAGTCGGACATCTTCATGCCAAAGGGGAGTACCTCGTTCTGCAGCAGAATCTGTAACCTCAACATATGTAATGCCGTAAAGGAATTGCGTGATTTCAAAAAGACCGTCCATCACGCCTTGAAGCGGGAAGTACTGTTGCACTTCTTGTGAATCAACTGCATACTTTTGATTCTTGATTCGGTCGTAATAGAAACTAAAGTCCCATGGATGGAACTCCGCGTTCGGATCTCCAAGGTGGTCACGTTTTGCAGCAACCATCTCTGCATAATCTTGCTCAGACTTTTTACGGACAACTGGAATGAGTTGGTCATAGAACGCTTGAACGGTTGCAGCGTCTTTTGCCATGCGGACTTCAATTTCGTAATCAGCAGTCGTGTCATATCCAAGAAGGTCTGATGCTTCATCACGAAGTTTAATAATCTTCTCAAGGACTTCGACGTTCTTTCTTCCTGCACGGCGTGAATAAGACCACCATACTTTTTGACGCGTCTCAGGAACTTCGCAGTAGTCCATGATTGGGCCAAATGTTGGGTAATCAAGCGTGACGAGGTAAACGCCGTTGACTTCCATGAGCCCATCAATAATCGATTGCGGCGTGCCTTCAAGTTCCGCAAGTGTCAACGGAATCACTGTTTCATCTGTTCGGATGTTTGCTTCAAACTCAATCGAAAGATTGCCGAGCTCTTTTTGAATCGCTTTGAGTTTTTCGCGGTCATCTGCTGAAAGCATCATGCCGCTTCGTTTGTAGTCACGAAGCGTATGTTCTAGGAGTCGTGCTTGTTCGCCTTCAAGAACAGGGTTCGTGTCTGCGTATGCCTTCACTGCGTTGTAAAGCGCTTCGTTGGTCGCAAAGTCAACTGCCCATCCACTCCAATATTGCTCGCCTGCAGTTGCAGCTTCGCGAATACTTGCATCTGGATGAACGTAACCCATGAAGAGAGACATGTTCGCCGCTTCATCAAGTCGAGCCATCATCGAATCAATTGCGCCGATGGTGTTATCAAATGTCCGCTCGTTGTCAGGAATGGCAATGATCGCTTCGATTTCCGCATCTGCGTTTGCAAATGCCGCTTGAACTGTTTGAGTGAGTTCTTCAGGAGTAGTTGGGATTGGCCGGTCTGCATAAGTCGTTAATGAGCCAATAAGTAGTACACATGTTGCAAGTAATTTCATAGGGTTTTCCTTAGGATTGAGCCTCATAGTGTATAAAAAAAAAGGTCCCTCAGCTGTTTGCTGAGGGACCTTTCAATAAAGAAATCAACTGTGTTATGCGGATGCTGCCGCAGCCATTGATTCAGCTTTCGCTTTCGCGTCTTCAAGTGTACCGACGTACATGAATGCTGACTCTGGTAGGTCATCGCCTTCACCGTCACACAATCGCTCGAATGAATCAATTGTTTCTTCAAGTGATGAAGTCACGCCTGGGAAACCAGTGAATTGCTCAGCAACATAACATGGCTGACTGAGGAATCGTTCAATACGACGCGCTCTTGCAACTGTGAGTTTATCTTCTTCACTCAATTCGTCGACACCGAGAATTGCGATGATGTCTTGGAGGTCAGCATAACGCTGAAGAATGTTTTGAACGCGTCTAGCAACTGCGTAGTGACGCTCGCCCACGATACCTGGATCCAAAATACGTGATGTGGATGATAGTGGGTCAACCGCTGGGTAAATACCTTTTTCAGCAATCTTACGTTCAAGAACAACAAATGCATCCAAGTGACTAAATGTCGTCGCTGGAGCAGGGTCAGTAAGGTCATCCGCTGGAACGTAAATCGCTTGAACGGATGTAATCGCACCCTTGCTTGTTGATGTAATGCGTTCTTGAAGTTCACCCATTTCCGTTGAAAGTGTTGGTTGGTAACCCACCGCAGATGGCATTCGACCAAGAAGCGCTGACACTTCTGAACCAGCCTGNGTGAACCTAAAGACGTTGTCGACGAACATCAACGTTTCCTTACCGGATTCGTCTCTAAAGTTTTCAGCCATCGTGAGTGCTGAAAGCGCGACACGAAGTCTCGCTCCCGGTGGTTCGTTCATTTGACCGAAGACCATCGCAACTTTATCGAGAACNGAAACNGTTTCNCCGTTTTCNTTTGTNAATTGTGCTTCTTGCATCTCACGCCAAAGGTCGTTGCCTTCGCGAGTTCGTTCGCCAACACCAGCAAACACTGAGTAGCCATCGAATTCACGAGCAACACGAGCAATCATCTCTTGGATGATGACTGTTTTACCGACACCTGCACCGCCGAATAGACCAATCTTACCGCCACGAACAAATGGGCAGAGAAGGTCAACGACTTTGATGCCTNTTTCAAGAATCTCGTTGTTTGGGTTGAGGTTTGCAATTGATGGTGGCGCTGTATGAATTGGCATGTATGTGTTTGCTTCAACTTCACCGCGTTCATCGACTGGATCGCCGAACAAGTTAAACACACGTCCGAGTACACCTTCGCCGACTGGCACTTTTACAGGTGCACCTGTGTCTTCGCAAGTTTGGCCTCTTCGAAGACCGTCTGTACTACCTAGAGCAACGCAACGAACACGTCCGCCGCCAAGGTGTTTACTCACTTCNCCTACGAGTTTTACTTTTTCACCCGCATTTTCAAGTTCAACTTGAACCGCGTTGTAAATTTCTGGCATTGAATCTGCTGGAAATTGTGCGTCAAAAGTTGAACCGATGACTTGAATGATTTCGCCTGATGTGGCCATTATTTGATTCCAAGAATAAAAGTTCGTGATTGAGAAAAACCCTGAACAAAAGGGTTTCGTAGAACACCGCAGGATANCGAAAATTCAGTGTTTTTGCAATCGCTACAGGGCGCTGTTGGACTGCAATTTCAAGGTGAAATGAGCCCCGTGGTGGTATACTTCCCCACAGATGAAGTTCTCGTTCATAGACAGTGTAAAAAGCGCTGAGGAAAATCGAATCGTGGCGGTNAAAAAGGTCCTTCCAGAGGACGAATATCTCAAAGANCACTTTCCAACTTTCCCAATCATGCCTGGCGTGCTCATGCTTGAAACGATGGTNCAAGCCGCTTCGGAACTTCTATCGAATGATGGAGAGCGACTCGTNCTCGGAGCAGTAAAATCTGTAAAATATGGGGCAATGGTCAGACCAAATGATGAGCTGACAGTAGAAATCGAAGTAAANAAACACAACGAAGATGGTTCTGTAAGCCTAAAAGGCGTTGGAACCGTTGCAAAACACGACTCAAATGAAACATTAACAGCAGTCTCAGGGCGGTTTACAATGCGTCCTGCAACGCTTCACTAACACAATGAGGAGACGGTCCATGAGCCGCGATGAAATCTTTGAAAAAATCCAAACAGTTCTTGATGATGCCCTTGGGGTTGATGAGGATGAAGTGACACCGAACGCTAGCCTCACCGCAGATTTGGGTGCTGAGTCAATCGACTTTCTTGACATNGTGTTCAGAATTGAAAAGACTTTTGATATCAAGATTCCACAGGGCGAACTTTTCCCAGAAGGTCTCACTGAGAATCCAGAATGGGTNGCTGATGGGAATCTCACTGATGCNGGGCTTGCGATGCTGAAAGAACGAATGGGNCATGTCAACTTTGATGCCATCGAAAGNGGTGACCGAAACGTTTCNAAAATTGCCGATTCCATCACCGTCGATTCACTCGTCAACTTCGTTGAGATGAAACTCGGTTCATAATCTGCCATGCGTTGGCTTTGGATTGACAGNATTATTGAACACGAGTCTGAAAAACGGCTCGTTGCTGTAAAGAACATCTCGCTTTCTGAGGANCACTTACATGATTACATTGTTGGNGGCCAAGTGATTGCACCATTNTCACTCATCATTGAAGGTATGGCACAAACTGCTGGAATCCTCGTGGGGAGCGTCAGCCGTTTTAAAGAAAAAGTCATCCTCGCTAAGATTACGAGTGCGACGCTTGAGCGTGATGTCACTGCAGGCGACAGCATCCGATTTGATGCCACGCTTGAAAGACTCGACAAAGGCGGCGCATCAACTTCTGGAGTCATTGACCGGCGTGTTGCTGGAGGTGACGCGTGGGAACGTATTGGCNCAATTGAACTGATGTTCAGTCACATCGATAACAATATGTCTGGAGTAGAGTTTCCAGAAGATAACTTTGTGTTTTCAGATAATTTCAAAATGGTTTTAGAGCAAGCGGGGCTCGCCGCGCTTGCAGAAGAAGAAGTGAAGGAAGAACAATGCCTCGGTTAAAAACAATAGACCCTACAACTGACACTGGAGCNGGCGCTGATTTNCTCAATGGCCCGCTCAAGGAAAAACAAATCAATATTTTCAAGGGACTTGCTGCACATCCGCCTGTCCTAGAAGCATTTCTTGGTTGGGCGACTGGTTCGAAGGGTGGCGCNCTTTCGCCAATTGAAGGNGAAGTCGTGCAACTCGTGACTGCTGAAAAGAATCANTGCACATACTGCGCTTCTGCACATACAAAAGTCGCAACGGGTTCTGGACTCAGTGAAGAAGAAGTCNTCAACATTCGTCGAAGNCAGTCAGATGANNCNANNATTCAAGCGCTCATNAANTTCACNGCTGAAGCNGTTGANNNTGCTGGAAANGTNAGNGATGNAACNNTGCANGCNTTNATGGACGCNGGCTATTCNACNGAAGCNGCAATNGAAGTNGTTGCNGGNATNTCNGTNATGACNTTTACGAGNTTCTACAATCANATNAANGACACTGAAGTCGACTTCCCAGCGATTCCAGAACTCTAANCAAAACGCATATTCAACGGACAGAGCCCCTTCAATTGAAGGGGCTCTGTTTATTAGGCATTTTTTACTGAAATGCCCATTAGGGAGAAGTGTGAATGGACTNCGCCATTCACTGTGTCATAGGAGAAACATCCATTGTGCTTCATACGCATCATGACGCATAAAAAGNCAATTGCAAATCAACGTCAACCAATTTGGGGTCGGGTTGTACGGGTTGTGCCACTTACTCATACAATAGGCATCAGAATGACAGCACACATTGCCATNTACGCGGGTTCATTCGACCCAATCACAACTGGGCACCTTGACGTCGTCAAGCGCGCGCGGGGAATGTTTGACAAAGTCATTCTTGGCATTGGTCAAAACCCAGACAAACAATCNCTTCTTCCATGTGAAAAGCGGGTGTCCCTCGCNACAACGCTNGTTGAAGAACTTGTNANTGAAGCTCCAGACCTTGCCCCAGTCGAAGTCACGCCCTATGAAGGACTCACTGTCGACTTTGCAAAAACTTCAGGTGCTGTTGCACTCATTCGCGGCATCCGNAATGTCACCGATCTTGCAGCCGAAACGCANCTCGCCATCACAAACAGGCAAGTTGCGGATATCGAAACAGTCTTCATTGTCACAGGCGAAATGTACGCATTCACATCCTCAAGTTTGATACGGCAAATCGCAGCACTTGGCGGCGACTTAGACCGCCTGAGTAATCTCATTCCTCCGCTCGTTATCGAAACACTGCAAACGATGCAAAGCGAAGAGGGNGGGCCATTACAGTCACTCATCCAAGAAAACCAAATGGAATAACCCATGGATTTTAGAATCGTTTCCATTGGCACCTTGTCAAGTCATCCCCATTGGAATGAACCAAGCGAAGTCCGCACTGGCCACGCCACNACAACTGNCATCAAAAGTGACGANCGTGTNNTNCTTGTCGACCCATCGCTACCAGCACAGATGGTTGATGCGAAATTGCATGAGCGCTGGGGACTGCGGCTTGCAGATGTGACCGATGTCTTCCTTACAAGTTTTGATGNGGACAGAACAAGAACACTTGATGGATTGGAGCATGCGAANTGGTTCATGCATGAGCCCGAAATCGANCGTGCAAAACAAGATGTTTGTGAGTCATTACAACATGTCGAACGAGATGAAGAGTTGGAACAATTTCTTGATGGCCAACTCCAAAAACTAGACGTTTTCCAAGTNNCAGAAGATCATTTCATGTCGGGTGTCGATTTGTTTCCNTTGCATGGGCACACCCTTGGAACATGCGGNCTCTTACTGCCAACGCCAAAGCGAACNATCGTGATTGCGGGCGATGCTGTCCCTACGAGAGAACATNTAGAGCAGTTAACAGTACTTCCATCAACAACTGATATTGAAAGTGCACAAGATTCGATGAAGGAGTGCGTTGAAATNGCAGACATCATCGTCCCTGGGCGAGATAACATTCTGTTAAACCCACTTCGTTCATGAACCTTTTACCAATCATCCTAACGCTTACGTGTCTTCAATCGNCTGAACAGATGAGCGATGAACTGAAGGCGTCATTTCTGATTGGCGCTAGAGTGGCATCNCANCANNGAGCNNNNCCAATNGTNNANCAAGTNGTGNTTGTGCCNAATGAAGCGACNTANCTAAGNGANATNTCNAANTGGTCNACAGAAGGGCAGTGGCCTGTCCTGTTTGACAGCGAGCCGCGGGCATCGCAATTCATTCGAAANTTTAAACCCAAACGAATTCTCAGAGCAANAGCAGTTGAAGGTTCAACNGATTCAATTTNNATGCAATGCCGCAAAGCCGTCGCTTCTGCGCTTGGCGCTTCGNATGGTGACAGTAGTGTTAGAAATGCGCTCTCCAAACAGGGAAAGCAACCGCTTGGAGTCGTGATTACAAATGAACAGGACTCCGCAAGAACTGCAGCGGTTGCACTCGCTGCAGCGTATGGTCAGCCCATTAAGTTCATCGGCAAGTTCGGAAGNGGTAACACTGTCCTTAACTCGCAAGAAACGAACTCNCTCATCAANCGTGTCGANNNCGCGTTAACTGAAACTGGNTANNCNTTTGGCGAACTTGGTGATGANATAGATGCAATCACAATGTGTATGTCACTNCCNTCNCGNTGTGAGTTTGCAAGTGCGCGTGAGAATCCCATNGCGATTTCCGACGTCATCGGCAGAGACCTCGATGGCAAGCGTTTTGCTTGGACGGGATGGATTTTCGGTTCAAAGAGTGACGCGGCTTACATGGCCATGTGTAGTTTGTTTTTAGACAGGACCGCATACTGGTTTTGCAACACCTACCAGAACAGTGGGTCTTGGCAAATGTACGGGCTTGGAAACATTGAAACAATGCTTCCAAAAGTTGGGTTGCAAGGTGAAGTGATCGANGGAACGCTTAGGGGATTGCAGGAAGCAGATATCGGTGGCATCACTGCTGATGTGATGTTCATGAATTCAAAGGGTAACGCAGATTTCTTTGACATGAAAAACAACCGCTCTTCACCTGCATGGATTCCAATACTTGACACACCATCTGCACTCATGATGATTCACAGTTGGTCATTGAAAAANCCCGCCGAGCGTCTGACNGTCGGGGGGACATGGNTTTCAAGNGGCATATACGCNTATGTTGGCTCAAGCCANGAACCAATGTTGAATGCATTTNTTCCGCCGACTGAAATGATGCGAAGGTTGATGAGTGGTTTTCCATTTCTTGTNGCAGCTCGCTGGCATGATGGGCAAAACATGTTTGCNAAACCATGGCGTGTGAATACGATTGGGGACCCACTCATGCTTTGCCCGCCAAAAGATTTCGTCATGAGGCAAAAACTTGAANNNGAGCCAAGCAATGCTTATACAGATGTTATGCATGAAGTGAAACAGGCGATGGAACGGGCAAATGAAGAGCCTTCTGATGCTCACTTTGCACAGGCAATNCAACTCACGACCCTCATTGGTGCTGACNAGATTACATATGGCTTATGGAATGCTGCTCTTGAACGCAATGTTGTTGGGGCTCAAACTGCAAAACGCGTGCTGCCTTCACTCTTTAGACTTGAACATGNNGAGGCGTTCATTTGGGCATACCGAATCATCATTAACCCAAACAGACTTGAAAAAGATATGTTGTGGCATCTCTGTTCATTAAAAACTGCAACCCCAATCGATATCTTGATGAAAAATGTACGCACTCCATTTGCCTGTGATGACATCACGCTCATCGCNCCTCGNGTTTTGAAGACGCATGGGTCACAAGGCGTGTTGCAACTTGTTACAGATGCGCTAAAAAAAGCGAATGGAAGAAACAAGCGAGAATTGGAGCGAATGAGGAAGACTTATGGCGGATAATACACCTCTCGTTCTCATCATTCGTGATGGTTGGGGCGAAGCNCCGCCAAACTGTTCCGCTGCACCTGACGCGACGAATGGTGTGCTGAATGCAAACACACCAGTTGCAGATGCTTTAACGAATACGTCGCTCACTACGCTGNTAAAGACCTGCGGAACGAGCGTTGGGCTTCCNGATGGCGTCATGGGCAATAGTGAAGTTGGGCANCAAAACATTGGTGCTGGGCGAATCGTGCCACAAGAACTCATGCGTTTATCTATGGCAGCAGAATCAGGCGTGTTTGCTACNAACCCCGTCATTCAAGAAGTCTTTCGCCATGGAACAGATGGGCATACGGCCCACCTCGTTGGGTTAGTCAGTGACGGGTGTATTCACAGCGACATCGCGCATTTGTTTGCGCTCATTGATGCAATTCCAACTGATGCGAATGTGTGTATTCATGTCATCACAGACGGACGCGANACAAGCCCAACTTCAGGACTTGCATTTGTCACAGCACTTGAAGAACGAATCCAAAACACAAACATCCGCATTGCAAGTGTCATNGGTAGGTTTTTCGCCATGGACAGAGACCACCGGTGGGAACGCNTCGCANTCGCTTACGAGGCAATGACGGGAATGCAAACAACGCATCCAGACGATTGTGGCGTTGGTGTTCAAACTGCAACAAGAGCGACTTCTGCCATTGAAGCGTATTACGACAACCCCACGATGCCGTCACAANTTGGTGATGAATTCATACCACCAACTGTCATTATTGGTGATGACGGCTTGCCCGTTGGACAAGTACACTCAGGCGACAGNGTGTTCTTTTTTAACTACAGAGGTGACCGGCCACGCGAACTCACTCGCNCATTCATCTTAAATGATGAAGAGTGGGCTGCTGTTCCNAGAACACCATTTGCTCGTGGCACTCAGTTGCAAAACATTTATTTTGCAACGATGACNAACTATGAAAAAGGATTGGATGTCCATGGCATTGCTTTTGATAAGCCAGAACCAATGCCAGATATCCTTGGTGAAGTCCTTGAATCGAATCACATTTCACAACTTCGTTGCGCTGAAACGGAAAAGTTCCCNCATGTGACNTTTTTCTTTAANGATTACAGNGAAGAACCATTTCAAGGTGAAGTCCGCGAACTTGTCCAAAGCCCAACTGATGTCAGTACATACGATTTAAAGCCTGAAATGTCTGCGCCAGAAGTCACAGCAAAAGTGATCGCAGCGCTAGAAGATGAGCATGGNCCGCAAGTCATTATCGTGAATTNTGCAAACGGTGATATGGTTGGCCACACAGGCAACTTTGATGCCGTCGTCAAATCAATTGAGGCAGTTGATGAGGGGTGTGGNCGAATTCTAGAAGTTGTTCGTTCAAGAGGCGGCGTCGCGATTGTCACTGCTGACCACGGAAATGCTGAGCGAACTTTTAATGTTAACACGCAGTCGCCAGATACTGCNCACACAACGTATGACGTCCCGCTGCATATCGTNGGCGTCGACCAGAACACTTACACAATCCGAGATGGNGGCATCCTTGCAGACATTGCCCCGACCATGCTTGAGATTCTTGGCATTGATGCGCCAGAGGCAATGACTGGGCAATCGCTTCTGACTTCAGTTTCCTAACTGCTCACAGACATGGACGGTTAACTGTTCAAGTCCATGTTCACCTTCAAGCATGCCGCTTCTNGTTTTGGCGTCGATCGCNACTGCGTGTGTAAAGAGCGCAGCAAGTTCGCTTGTTTGATGTGATTTTGCTTTGGCAATGATTGAATCCCCGCTTGGTCCAAACAGTTTGAGCGACTTTCTAATCTCCCCCTGAGTTCGNCCATGGTCGAGCAGTTCTGATGTTGCATTTAGTCTTCGCGTTAAGTCAACAATCGACCACATCAAAAGTTCTTTAGGTTGTCTTGAAACATGGAGCAGTTCTCCAAGTTTAGACATTGCGACTTTTAAGTTGCCGGAAAGGAGCACCGATTGAATCTCCCACGCTTGTTCCTCTCGAGATAGNCCAACCATTTGTATGACATCTTCTTGTTTGATCGTCTTCGTCGCGCCANCTGTTGCAGATAGTTTTTGCAACTCATGGTCGAGTCTCGTAAGCGAAGTCCCAATCTTNTGNACTAACAACTGTGCAGCNTCTGNCTCACATTCGCATTCATATGCTTTCTTTGCTCTGCCAACACACCANCGCATTGAATCTGTTTCGCTGAGTTGNGCAAGTTTGTAGACGAGGCCAATCTTATCGACCGCCTTGTCGAGTTTGCCCGGCCTCCATGTAGNTGCTCTGAGCAAGACTGTTGCATGTTCAACTGGTGACTCGGCATATCGTTCNAGNGCTTTTCGAGGAGACGTTTTGGAACNCTCTTTTGANGCAACAAATGAATCTGCTTTATCAATCACNATGAGTTTATGGCGCATCAACAAATCAAACGTTCTCACTTCATCCAANACNGTNGCGAGGGTTGCCTGTTCACCATCAAAGGTAACGACATCGATGTCACCGAATTCCGAAACAAGTGCATCTCTCAGCATCTCTGTATATCGCTGCATCAGAAACTGCTCTTTGCCGTGCAAGATCACCATCCGCATTGTTGGGTTAAATGTTGGCTGTTTTGCCATGTGTAACATCTTACGAGGAAGTTGCATGTGATGCGACTTGAAAGAAAGTGCCATTTCACTGCGAAAAGCGGATAGGATGAATGCATGCTTGCCTTAGAAGTTGTTGAAGGACCTGACCTTGGTGGTGTTTTTCCCTTNCCACCCGAAGAGCCTCAACTGATTGGTCGTTCTTCTGAGGCGTTGCCGCTCAGTGATTTGACCATCAGTAGACGGCACGCAGAACTCACCCCAGATAACGGACGGTGGTTTATCAGTGACCTCGCTTCAGCGAATGGAACATTTCTAAATGGCAGGCTCATCACCGACCGCAAAGCGCTGCGAATTGGGGATGAAGTTGGGTGCGGCGCNACGCTGTTTAGGTTCGTTGAGCACGACGCGACCATCGCACCGATTGACCCGAATGATTATAGTTTTGACACCTCTGCTGATTCAATTGTTGTGAACTCACCGCACTCATTAGAAGCAGCGAGAAATCAGCTCCGAATGGTCCATCGCCTTACCGCTGCAACTGCTGGCACAATTGACCCAATTGCGATTTTGCGTTTGTTTGTNGCCATCCTTGTCGATGAGTTTAAACCGGACAGATGTATTGGCATTTTGTTTGATGACGGTAAGAAGATTTTGCATTCTATTGNCGGTTGTTCAAGTGAGATTAAGGATAATCCGACTGATTATTCCTCAGCCATCATTAACCATGCCTGNCAAGAGTTAACTGCTGTGCGNATCGAGCAGGTTGATCAAGATGTTCGGTTTAAGCAAGATGAAGGTGTCATTGCAAGCGGTCTGCGGTCATCACTCTGTGCTCCACTTATTGCGCACGGCAGAATGCTTGGCGCTGTGCTCTTAGAAATCAACACTGAAAATAGGCAGTGGACGGAGGAAGAGGCTGAACTTCTGACGACTGCAAATGGTCATGTTGGCTTAGCAATGCTGACCGCGGACCTTGTGAGANCGAGACTNCAACATGAACGGCTCGCTGCAACAGGCGAAACAGTTGCTTCAATAAGCCACAGTGTGAAGAATATGTTGCAAGGATTACGCTCGGGGNCTGGAGCAATCGACCTTGCACTCAACAAGGGTGATTTAGAACTCGCAAGAGAAGGTTGGCCTATCCTCGCGAGGAACCTTGACCGCGTGTATGCATTGACATTTAACATGCTTGCTTGGTCGAGGACNACTGTGCCAGAAATTTCCCTTGTTCAGGTTGAACCCATCGTCCATGACGCCATTGAGCTCATTCAAGGTGCGTGCCAAAGGCGGAAAATTAAACTCGTCAGCGAGATTGAACCAGATATGCCTCCAATCCCAGTTGACGCAACTGCGATTCTGCAAGTGCTACTCAATGTGCTCCATAATGCAGTTGATGCTTCGCCGTCCAAGAGCGGTGTCGTTGAGTTGCACGTTTCCATCATTGATGGTTCATTTGTCGACTTCAGCGTTCGCGATAATGGATGTGGTGTTGAAGAGGCTCAAAAGGACCTCATATTCAATGCATTCCACACGACGAAGGGGCAGAGAGGAACCGGTCTTGGACTTGCAGTGGCACAGAAAATTGTTCAGAGTCATGGTGGAACAATCAATCTTTCACCAGCGCCAGAACAGGGCACAATTTGCGAGATAAAAATACCGCTAGAAAGGTCAGATGACCCTGCAGACACCCATGGTCCTTTGCCGATTGAACCGAGCAACCTGTAAGGTGTCTGCAACTGTGGTGCGTCTGTTATGATGACGCACTGCCTGCACGATGAGCGTGCATCTAACAATGCAGCATTATGGGCAGGACGGATATTGAATGAACTCACATCACATACATTCAGATAGAAATGGAACACAGAGTATGGACTTAGTGCGCTCTATTAACCAATCAACGATGAAGAGCAATGCCCCCCAAATGATGGCTTCAAGTTATCAGCGAACGCGAGAAATGACACTTGACGAGCTCATGCTCGAAAACCGAGTCATCTTCATGATTGGTGAAATCAACCAAGCATCAGCAGCGAGGGTCATGATGCAAATGCTTTACCTCGAAGACCAAAAACGAGGACAACAAATCAACCTGTACATCAACAGTCCCGGCGGCGCTGTCGATGACACCCTTGCGATGTATGACACCATGCAATTCATTTCTTCCGATGTTGCGACNTACTGCATCGGCAGGGCATACAGTGGTGCGGCAGTNCTCTTGTGTGCAGGAGAAAAAGGCAAGCGCCACATTCTTCCACATGCCAAAGTCATGATTCACCAACCTTATGGTGGGATCACTGGCCAAACAACTGATATTCAAATTCAAGCAGAGCAAATCGTAAACACGAAGGGCATCTTGAACCAAATCATTGCTGACCACACTGGTCANCCTGTTGAGACNGTTTCAGCGGATGGTGAGCGTGATAAATTCTTCACAGCAGAACAAGCAAAAGAGTACGGACTCGTCGATGAAGTCTTTTCTCTACAGGATAAGAAAGATTAACCCATGTCAACTTTAGTACCCATAGTCGTTGAATCAACNGGTCGAGGCGAACGCGCTTATGACATCTTCTCAAGACTACTCAATGACAGAATCATCTTTCTTGGTGGNCCTGTCATGGATGAATCCGCCAATCTTGTTGTAGCCCAACTGCTCTATCTTGCAAATGAAGATCCGAAGGCAGACATCAGTTTGTATGTGAACTCGCCAGGTGGCTCAGTCACTGCTGGTCTTGGCATCGTAGATACCATGAATTTTGTTCCATGTGATGTTTCAACATACATCATTGGTCAAGCCGCCTCGATGGGTTCTGTCATCGCTTCCTCTGGCACAAAAGGCAAGCGGTTCTCACTGCCACATGCTAAAAACCTNATGCACCAACCTCTTCTGAGTGGCGTGCTTGANGGGCAAGCAACTGACCTTGAGATTGAAGCCAAAGAAATGCTAAGGCTCCGAGACATCCTCTTTAAGATTTATGCTGATTCAACAGGCAAAGACCAGAAGGTCATTCATGAGGATTGTGAGCGAAACAAGTGGCTTGACCCTAATGAAATGCTTGAGTATGGCTTGATTGATGAAATCTTGTCACACTTACCATCAACAGAATAATATGATGGTGTCGTGATGCGTCGCGTACTGCTCATTCTATTGGTTGTCTTCATGTGCTTGCCAGNACTTGGCTGCCATCGCACACTGTTCCCTAGGGACAAAGCGATCACGCAGTTTGATGCATATAACGAAAGGCGCTACGGGCCAATCATCACTGAGCGTCGTGATCCATTTGGTGTTCCAGAGCCTGCGCTTGAAGAGCGATTGCTCATTCGTGACAATTGACAAAAACCGTCCGATAGTCATTGCATATCCCCTGAGTTAAAGCCCACAAGGCTTTTATACCGAGATACACTACAAGCAAGTGGCATTTTTCCACTTGTCAAGGAATGACTTCAGTGAAGAATCGGTCAGCACGGACGCTATCTCGGACTCAACTCGTTTGGGTTGCGTTTTTTGTTTTCATTCCGAGTGCACTCTTCATCCTTACACTCACAAATCCAAANAACTCAAATGGNCACGTCATCAAAGCCCTCGCTGCTTTTGGCGAGAGACCAGTTGAAGACCCTGTCTTTTCGCAAGTTGAATCGCTGAACAAGTGGTCAACNATCGTCATCCAGCACCTNGGACAACCTTCTGGTGTGGTCAGTCGAATTGAACGNGACCACAAAATGAAGGGGCTCAATGGCATTGGATACCACTTCGTCATTGGCAACGGCAACGGTCTTGGCGACGGCGTGATTCATGTTGGCTACCGCTGGATGGACCAACTTCCTGCTGCTAGACCAATGCAATCNTCNANGTGGGATGAATCCACCGTNAGCATTTGTTTGGTTGGAAACGGTGACAGGCGACCATTTTCAGACACTCAGATNAGACACCTCACTCGNCTCGTNCAGCGACTGCAACAAGAGTTGTCAATCCCTTCTGAGAATGTTCTTCTTGCAAGTGAAATNAGTAATTCCTCTGTTTCGCCCGGGCAATACTTTGCTGAAGCACAGTTTAGAGGGCAATTGCTTGATATTCCCCGAAACAAGTAGTCACTTTTCTATTCAATTTCTTGAATCCAAAGGGTACGCAGGGTACGCTACGTATTCATTTCTTTATTGTTGAGCATGANTGCTCACAACCATTATGTCANCCTCAAGTAACCAACCCAAAAAGATTGGCTCATACAACGTACTCGCCACACTAGGTGAAGGTGCAGCGTCAGTGCTNTACGCTGTNCAAGATCCAAAGAGTAAGCAAGTNTCTGCGTTGAAGTACGTAGAGAAAACTGGTGATAAATCTCAGCGGTTCTTAGACCAAGTTGAGCAAGAATACGCCATTGGTTCAAAACTAGACCACGAAACACTTCGTAAAGTCCGNAAGCTTGTGAAGCATCGAAAAATGCTGAAGGTGCAAGCAGTTTCAATGCTCATGGAACTTGTTGATGCAACAACGCTTGACCAACAAATGCCACGGAATCATATTCAAGCCGTAGACACATTCTTACAAGTCGCTCAGGGGCTTGCCCATATGCATGGACGCGGCTTTGTACANGCAGACATCAAACCAAACAATGTCCTCGTTGATGAAGAGGGCAAAGTTAAAATCATTGACCTTGGNCAAGCATGTGCAATAGGAACCATTAAGAAGCGAATTCAGGGAACNCCTGGATATATGGCGCCAGAACAAGCGCACCGCGGTGAGATTACNCCNAANACNGANATCTANAANCTCGGTGCGATGATGTACTGGATTCTTGTAGGCGAAAACATTCCGACAGCGATGCCGCCGAANAATGNAACTGACAGTCTTGTNTCTGGTGCAGTTGATGCNGATAAGGTCGAACTTCCCGTTCCGCCACATGAACGGAATCCAAGAATTCACACACTCTTATCGAAGCAAATCATGGACTGCGTCCATCCAGAAGCAGATAAAAGNCCTGAGTCTATGACTGTCGTTGTNAATCGNCTTGAACTCATCCTTGACGTATTGAAAGACCCGTCTTCTATGGATGGCCCAACGGTCAGCAGTTCAACGACTGTCGAAGAGTAATCAGTACTGCGCTGAATACACTACGCCATCTTNCCCAAGCATTAGTATTGAACCGGAGTTNACNGCNTCGATGCTCACGAGTGTTGTAGGCGGTCGTTCAAGCGTAAAAAGCTCGNGAGATAACACATCGAATACCATCGGCGTTCCATTTGATATGAANGCGACGATTTCAAGATTTGCGTTGATTGACACTGAATCAATACGTTCNTTNGTCCCCATCGTTAGCAGTGTCAGGTGCTTTGTCGCAATGTCAATCAANCCAAGNGTTCCATTTTCAAAACACACAATGAGTTGTTCGTTTAAGAATTGAATCTCAATCGGCTTCAATTCTTGTGTAAATGGAACTGCAACTNGCGTTNGAGGGAAATCGGAAGTCTCCCAAACTGTAGCCCCTCGCATCGTTGCCGCGGCAACTTTTGAACCGTCACCGTTAAATTGAACGCAAAGAAACTCNCCAGAAGTTGAAAGGTGCCGCGTTTGTTCGCCACTCAATCCAACNAGTTGAATGGATAAGTCGTNTCCTGTGAGGGCTATCGTGGAATCACTTTGTGCAGCGGCAATGACGTTACATGCATCATGCCGAAGGCGCATTNCATCTGANCCACTTTCAATCTCGATGATCCAAGAGTTCTGATAGCCAATGACTGCACACGCTTTACCATTGCTACTCGATGTCAACATCGCTTCACTCGGCTCAATGCCAATAGGNGGCAAGTGAATCGAGGAACCGTCTGCTTCATATGCAACATAGGAATCCTCAAGCGCTGCAAACACGAGGTTGCCTGAAGGTGGNACGGTCACTGCTCGTNGCGATTCAGGTAATGCTAACACTGGCGTTGGCGCACTTAACGCCGTTTCAACGACGGGTTCNGGTTGAANTGNCTTTGCATGCTGATCTTTAAGTTCTTGGACTTGCGCTTCTAAGTCGCTGATGTTCGTAAGCGATTGCATCCGTAGTGAATAACCNACAATCCCTATCAAACTAAGGGTNGCAATGACAATTGACCAAATNNCAANNTTNCGNTTGTTNCGAGTCANAAACANNCGNAGATGGTCGGTGAATGTTGCACGCCTCGCTTTGATTGGCTTATGNCCCAGATAGCGAAGCATGTCTCTGCCAAGCGCNCCGGCGGAGTCATACCTGTCATCTCTGTTNCCCGATATTGCTTTCAAGATAATCGCTTCTAAATCTTTGTCNATCTCTGCGTTGTACACCGTTGGTTTGACCGGCGTCTCTTCACAAATCTGGCGCACCGCTTCNTAGATTGGCAACCCTTCAAGNGTGCGGGGCAGTCGATTTGTGAGCATCTGAAAGAGGACTGTCCCAAGTGCGTAGACGTCGCACCGCGCATCAATATCCATAACTGCTGNGTCAACTTGTTCGGGTGCCATAAACTGGACTGTGCCGACAAGTCTTCCCGCCTCTGTCATTGCTTCTTCNCTCACACCTTCACGGTTCAGAGACCTTGCAACGCCGAAGTCAATGATTTTCGGTTCACCCTTGTTGTTAATGAGAATGTTTCCCGGTTTCAAATCGCGGTGCACGATCCCTTTGTGGTGCCCATGCTCAACGGCTGATGTAATCATCGTAAAGAGTTTGAGCAGTTCTCGTTGAGACAACNCTTGCGATTCAAGGTAGNNNCTCANTTCCTTGCTGCCTTCGATGTACTCCATGACGTAAAACGGTGTGAGNCCATTGCCATCATCATGAGCGCCAGCATCGTAGATTTTGGCAATCCAAGGGTGGTCAAGTTGACCGAGGATTTCAACTTCTTGATGGAATCGTTTGCTTGCAGTTGGACTGTACATCCCGCCCCGTANAACTTTGAGCGCTACCTTTCGTTTTGGATGTTCCTGCAAAGCAGCNTAGACAATAGACATGCCACCTTCACCGAGGATATGCANAATGTTATACCCACAAATCTCTTGTGGAATGTCCCTGTTTTCAGCCATCGCCTTCTTCGTGCGTGCAGTTTCTTGATTTGTACTGCTTCCGCTTATCAGCGTAGTTTTCAAAACCAACTTTCAGTTCNATCGATTCTCCAGACTGATGTTGGTTGAGAATTTTCTTTAAAAAGGGTTGGCACCAACCGCACCCCGTTCCCGCGCCGAGGCACTCCGACAACTGTGAAGCAACCTTTGGCTCTTCGCGTTTGATGTANTTTGTTAACTTCCCAAGAGACACTCTATGGCAGATGCAGACTTCTTCTTCGCGATTCATGTCACACCCACACTTGGCAAATCAAATGNGGCTCCTTNGTCTTGCCTGTAAATGTGCCNATNGTTGTTGCAACGAATTTGACTTCATAGGTTGGATTCNCATCTAGCCATTCNTTGATTTGCGTGTCAATGTAACCAAGTGCGTCATCGGTCAACTTACTGTGGAATGTTTTAACGTGGGAAGCGCCAGTGCCCGTTGCGTGTGGTATTCTTGCCCAAGNGCTCTCTTTCTTTTTATCAGAGCCAAACGCTGTGATTTTTCGTTCAAGTCCTCCAGGAACTCCGCTNGCTTCAATNGGAACATCGCCNTCAACTTTNGGCGGCGGNGGTGGCGCCTCTTGCGATTGGTCTTCAAAGACTCTTCGCATTGCAATTGCACCATGCGCCGTTGTCACAACAAACTCATTTATCTCACCTGAGCCCCAGTCAACCATCATGTTCCAGCCAGACTCGATTTCTTTCCAAAAGAAAATGGAGCCAGATGCTAAACGNGTGACAGTGCCTCGCCCACCATCAATTTCGCCTTCTAATGTGAGGTATTCAGCGCGGTGATCNGGCCTCTTCTCAAGGTCAACCCACTTGACTTCNTCGATTTGGTCAGGACGCGTTGCGCATCGAAAACTGATCAGGGGATTCTTNCTTTCTGGNTCAACAGCGAGNAGCCAGTCAAAATGGGTAGTTCCGTCTGGNAAATCATGTTGCAGAATGACGGTTGCAAATGGTGACTCTTTTGTTGGTGCTGCCATAATTTCTTTTTGTACCCTATCATGCGTAGAGTGTTATGGGGTAAAGTGAACGTGTAAAAAATAGAGAGGGATTGCTATGAAAAGACAAACATCACTCATCACTGNAACATGCTTTTTGGCCTTGACTTTTGCTGTCATTGGTTGCGGAAGACCTTCAAACACAGCACTTATGAATCAGGGTGATTATGCCATGTGGCAAGGNCGCTGGGCAGATGCTGCAACNAACTATGAGAAAGCNGCTGAGCAACACCCTGGCGAATGGGAAGCGCAATTCAAACTTGGCCAGTGTTANCTAGAAATGGGTGATCCACTGCAAGCGTGTCATGCACTTTCAATNGCAGAGTCTATTCAACCAGAAAACATTGAAATTGCAGACTTGCTCGCAACAGCACTCATGGAGTNTGACAACCGAGATGGNCTGTACACCTTCCTCCAAACTCGCGCAACAAAAGTTCAGACAACTCGTGCTTGGACAAAATTTGCTGAGTACTCAATGGCAATGGATGATCCTGACACAGCAGTTCAAGCAATCAACACTGCAATCGTGCTTAACACAAACCAAAGTGCGTATCCATACATCGTTGCTGCAACATTTGCTGAACGGCTTGGTGACGACACNCTCGCTGTGAAGCATTGGAAAGATGCTTGGTCAATCGACCCAACCAATGAACGCATCTCAAGTGCNTTGCGATCGCATGGTGAAGTGCCCGGNCCAACAATGACGGGCATCTCAACTGATTCTGAGCATTAAGTCGCAGCAGTTAGTTCAACTCTAGGATATAGCGCAACCTTTTCAATGGTTGTTCCTGCGCTCAATCCGCCCCAATCGAGGCATCGCATNNCAATGGGAGCACCATCCGTGAGNCCTATGGCTTGGTGGAACTCATCCATCTTNTCTGGNAACAGTGGCTGAAGAAGCANNGTTGCAATGCGAAGGGTTTCAAGACATTGGTACAAAATTGCGCCAAGTTCGCCTTGTTTCGTTTCATCNTTCGCAAGTTTAAATGGCGCGGTGTCATTAATGAATAANTCAACATCGCGAATCAAGTCCATTGGCGCGTTGGTGGCTTTNACGAGTTCAAAGTGATCCATTGCTTCTTTCCACCTATTCACGGCATCAGCACATCGTGTTGGCCAATCGACGCCTCCAAGTTCGTAGCGGTCATTGCCATCAAACTCACTAGGCACTTCGCCTTCAAAGTACTTCTGAATCATCGCAGTTACTCTGCTTGTGCAGTTACCGATGGTGTTNACGAGGTGTGCGTTGTAAATATCGTGAAACTTCTCTGCTGCAAAGTCTGCATCAGTTGCACCAAGCGGTCCTTGCGTGACTAGATAGTATCGCCAAGCATCTGAACCATACTGATTGACATACGATTCGATTTTTTCGAGGTCGATAAAGTTACCGAGTGACTTTGACATCTTCCGGCCTTCGGAAATCCAAAAACTATGTGCATAGATACACTTTGGTAGTGGAATGTCTAGCGCCATCAATACTGCTGGCCAAATGATGGAATGAAACCATAAAATCTCTTTACCAACAACGTGNTAAGCCGCGGGCCAANAGTGATTGCGGTCCTTGTACCAATCACTTTCTTCATCACCGAGCCCAAGGCCNGTAATGTAGTTGAAGAGTGCGTCAATCCACACATAGATGACGTGCNCNTCGTCCCCAGGCATTCCAATGCCCCATGTAAANTTTGTTCGGCTAATAGGGACGTCTTGTAGACCCTCTCTTAGGCGACCAAGCATTTCATTCCGCCGACTTTCTGGGCGAACAAAATCTGGTGTTGATTGATACAGTTCTTCAATGGCTGATTGATATTTGCTTAACTTAAAGTAGTAGTTCTGTTCGGTTGCTCTAACGAGCGGTTTCCCGCTNACTGGAGATTTGTAATCGAGTTCNTTGGCGTTTGTTTCAGTGTGATACTCTTCTTGCCCCTCGTCGTACCAACCTTCAAANGTGCCAAGATAGACATCGCCACTCTCTAGTAGTTTTTCAACAAAATNTTGGACTTGTTTCATGTGCGCTTCGTCAGTCGTGCGGATGAAATCGTCATTTGTTAAGTGAAATGAGCCCATGATTGAGCGGAACGCAGCGCTATTTTCATCTGCGAGCGCTTGAGGGGTCACATCCTTGGCAATCGCTGATTGTTCGACCTTCACGCCATGTTCGTCAGTCCCTGTCAGGAAAAAGACATCAAAATTTTGCATTCTCATCGCTCTTGCATACACATCGCACAATGTTGTTGTGTAGACATGACCGATATGAGGTCTATCATTTACATAGTAAATAGGCGTTGTGATGTATCTCGCTTCGTCTGACATGGCGTACAGTGTATGCAGAAGAAGCCCAAAGGAGCGACCATGCATTTGATTCTTTTTTCTTTATTAACNCTCTCAGTGATTGCATCGATGTGTCACGCTCAAGACGCACTTGGAGGGGGGCATGCGCTCGACAACAACCTNTCGACCACAACAAATATAAACCCCTCACAACGCCTTCCTGTTGGCGTNAGGAACAATGAGATTCGCGACTCTGGTGTCATGCAGGGNAGAGGGTTCAATGAAGGGATCGGACGCATTCGTTCNTCCGGNTTGCAACTCATTNGTGATGCTGCAGAAAGCGGCGATGATGATGCCTACCTTGATGCTCTCAACAACAGCCCGTGGTATTGGGAAAACTGGAATCAGCAATCCGCACAGTNTCTTGTTCAAGGGGACAAAANGTATTTCAACCCCACTTTTTTAGATGAATGGTCAACTGCACCAAAGCAAATGGAGACGGGGCGTGATATCCGCTCGTTTTCTCATGAGTGGTCAAAAGAAAATGTGCGTAACTTAAATCGCCAAGGCGAGAGTTCGCTTCCTGAAAAATGGTCAGACAGGCAAGTCAAACAGTACCAAATGAGTCGNGCGCTTGGNGACGGCTCACAAAACGTTGAACCACTCGACACGACCCCAGTTCAAATCAGTTCATTTAGAAACAGTCTAGGTGTTGGCTACTTAACAGCATCGCCGATGAGTGGAATTTCAGTCGAAAGTAGTGAGCAACCATATGTCGGCCTTGGCTTTAGTGCTTGGGACGCTGCACGTGCCAAGGAAGACATTAGTAAGGGCAACCTTGACCCATCTCTCATTGTTGCATGGCGCCAAGATGAAAATCGATTAGATCAGCGGACTGCCTCTGTAGAAACTGCAACGACAATGCAATATGACAATATCCTTGGNGCGGTAGCTGATGCAACTTCTGAACTCACAAACAGCGACGCCGCAGATACAACTACGCTCAACACNGCGTACAGCGTGTTGCAAGAACAATTAGCAGGTATAGCAGANGATGAAGAGGAGGTGCTTCTTGCAACNGAAGATGTTGAGACGACCGANGAAGATGAAGCAGAAACATTTAATCACCTGAGCGCGNTACTTCGACATGGNGAAAAATTAACACAACTCTCCGGNGTTCAAAACACTCGGTTTAACGAAATCATGCGTGTCGCGGAAATGCACCTCGCGAAAGGTGAGTATTTCTTAGCGCAACGAAAATTTAATCAAGCACTCAGGTTTATTCCAGGTCACCCACTTGCAACCGCAGGGCTTGCCCACAGTAACTTAGGCGCAGGGCTCCACCTATCCGCTGGCAATGTTCTACAGTCGCTTCTGTCATTTCANCCTGAGATGATTGACGTTCGGTATGACGCCAACCTNTTACCGCCTCGGATTGAACTCGTTCGAGCAGGTGTGACCGCAAGTCAACGCCTTGACCAAGAGCGCGATGGTGCCACTTATGCATTCTTACTTGCTTATATTGGGCATCAGCTTGAGGATGAAGAAATGTTGAATAAAGGGCTNGNGGCACTCAGACAGCACGTCGAAGAGGGCGACCCATTTATCCCGCTACTCCAAAGAATTTGGNGNGGGNCTACNNCCCAATCTGAGCAAGGGGAGTGATACCACCCTTGACTCGCTGACCTTTTGTGACGTTGAGCGATGGCTCTGCGTCCATGGGCAAAATGAGTTCGGTCGTTGAACCNAGCGTAATCATGCCAAATTGCTGCCCCTGTTTGAGTGTGTCACCGGCAGTTAACGGGCAAATGATTCGTTTNGCGAGTTTGCCTGATACTTGTCGTAATCCAAATGTCATTCCGCTTGCATCTAGAACGATGAGATTCGACTCGTTGACNTTTGCGGATTCTTCAGACCGTGCGTCTAAAAACTTCCCTTCACGGTAGATGAGTTTCTGGGCAGTGCAATCNCATGGCGCTCTATTGATGTGCACATTCAACACGCTCAGAAAAATGCGGATGATGACTGCTTTACCCTCNACNGCTTCATGTGCGTCGACATACTCAATTGCNGANACGACNCCATCGGCAGGNCTAAGCATNGTGCCNGCGGGCAAATGTTGTGGAATGGAACGCCATGGATTTCGGTAGAACGAAAGCACTGCGAGCGTTGCAATAGCAATGCCACACACCGCAATCCAAAGCAGTGCAAACGTCTGCGCAAAATAGATGGATAACGAAACCAGAAAGGTGCTACCAACACAAATCGGTAGCCACTGCTTCCAAGCGTATTTTGTTAAGGTCAAATGTGTTTACTCGCTAGCTTTGCCAATAAACATACCGATGAGGCCTGCAACAATTGCGAAGGCAGCAAAACCNCCACCCCAAATCATCACATCACCNGTAATCATTCCAGCAAGTTTAGGTGACACACCTAGAAGACTTGTCACAAGCATGAGGCAAATTGCAACGAGTGNGATGAGCGAGCCGAGCAATAGGCCAACACCTGTCCCTGACCATTTGCCATCGTACTGATGCGTCATCGCAACTGGCAAACTCATAGGTGCTTCAGTTGCAACTGCTGCAGGAGCAGTGCTTGTTGTTTCAAAGAGTCCAGACTCGCTNGCGTCAAACTCNCCACTTTCATCGTCTTCCCAGACTTCNTCGAGTAGTTCCGCGCCNAGTGAAGTGTCATCTGATTCTCTTGTGAGGTCTAGCAGACCACTGCCNGAACCAACCGCTTCTAAACTNANTTCTTCATCGACAGCNTCCGCNACTCGNGTTTCNGCAGAGTCATCATCTTCACCGCCTTCAAANGCAGCGCCGATNCCGCTTGCTGCTGCGCTATCGCCGAGGTCCAGACCTGCTGCGCTACCGCTGTCACCTAAATCAAAACCAAAACCACTACCTGAGCCACCAAGGTCAAGACCAGAAGCGCTTCCGCCAAGTCCAAGTCCAGTGCCTGAGTCGCTTAAGCCATAACCACTTCCACCTGCAGGTAAATCAGCAGTTGGCTCAGCAGTAACACCTGGNGCTGAACCTGAAAGGTCGAGTCCAAGTGATGAACCGCCACCTGAAATATCTAAATCGAGTTCACCGCCACCTTCATCNCCTGCGAGCAGGTCGACTTGTTGACGTTTAAACATGATGGAATCNCCATCACGCATTTCTTCGNGTTGCCCCGACTGANCCATGGAACGAACTTCATCTTCGCTCTTGTTCAATCGAGTGCATGCTTCTTCAAGTGTGTAAAAGAGTTTTGCCATAATTTAAGTATTCCGAGCCATTCAGTGTATGTCAAGTAGGGCACTAAAGCAATGGGTGCTTTAGCCCTAAATGCGTGTAGATATGTACCCCCTATCGTACCCTTATTTAGATTGTCCAGTTGCCAATTACGATGAGAAGGTCCGTGACATTNACAAGCCCATCATCATTGAGGTCAGCAGGGCAGCCATCACAAGAGCCCCAAANATCCATGATTGCGAGCAAATCAGTGACATTNACNANGCCATCNCCATTGACATCGCCTGGGATATCAGGATCTGAACAGTCGTCTGCTCCAACCAAATCACTTTGCTCGAAGTCNCCAGGNATGCCATTGCCTTCACTGAGCCCAACNATGTTATCGCCTGAGTCAATGCCAAGCCAACTACAGCGAATAACACCATCATNGAAAANTTCACACTGGAACGTGTTTGANCCANTGTTGGAGTATTCAGGCACATCGTCGTACGTCACAACAACTTTCGATAACAACTCAGCGCACCGAATCGTGCCGCCATTATTCGGGTTCAAGTCATCGAAGACAAGCGATACNCCAGTATGGGTAAAGTGGTCGCCAATCGACTCTGTGTAATCAGTAGAACCTGAATCAAATGTGATTCGACCATTACTTGAGATGAATATNGAACTGATACTTTCNCCATAGAATGGGAANGGCGTTACAGAAATTTCTTCATAATCATCATCTGATAGTGAAACGACATTGCCCGAAGTCGGTGGCACGGGTAGCGCACTAATTGGTTCNGTACACGCTCTGTATCTGTCAACACCCTCGATCGGTGTAAATGTGACTGAGTAACCATCCAAATCATCTGCTACATCTTGCTCAGTAAAGAAGTCAGGGATATCTGCTGTTGTAAATGTATAACAGTTACCGCCATTGTCATCCGTAGCTTCGTTACCNGCTGCGTCTTCAACGACAACAGCAACATAGTAGGTTGNGTTGTCATCAAGACCAGTAATGTCAATTGAATGCATNGTGCCAAGCAAAACAGAGCTCGCTTCGCCNTCAAGCATGTCACATGTTAAACCATAGTAAACAGTCGCTCGGGNGTCTTCATCCGTTGTGACTTCGACAGATGCTTCACGCGTGAGCACGTCTNTNATTGTGACAGACGTAATCGCAGGACTCGTGCAATCCACANTCGCTTCATCTGTTACAGAAACATTGGACCCNCCTTGGCCATCATCAGCATCCATGTAAGTCAATGTCAGTGAATCGCCTTCGAACGCAGCGATGTCTTCTCCAAGCACAACGCTTCCAACGAATGTTGCTGCTGCTGGATTAGACTCAACAAGCGTTACGATGATTTCATCACCGCTCGANGAGGATAGCATGACTTCAGTACTTTCAACCGTCTCGTCATCTTCATTGAGGTCGCAGTCAACAACTTGCATCTCAACAGTAGCGCCGCACGCATATTGTGACCGGTTCAAAGAAACAAGGCCGCTTGANGAACATTGAATNAGNNGNGGNGATGCCATNAANCCAAACTCTTGGNNNCCATCTTGGATGCTGTANCCANNNANTTGNATTCNGTANACACCNGNNGANGCNNNATCNATTTGNACTTGNTCNATGTTGTTGANNTGGTCTTCACTTGTGCGAACAGCAGGGTCGCCTGGATTNGCAGGGTCGAGCGTCCATGGATAATGNANACNGCCNTNNGGGTCNATNACNTTNAGNTCAATATCATTGACCAANCTTGGAATNACNAGTGGNGTNGCNGGAANATCGTCCCAAGCNATNGTCACTTTNACNTCNNCNGNNTCTNGAAGGTAGACNAGCATTTCTACCACGCCATCTTGTNCAACTTCAAGTTCAGCAAAATTACCTGAACGAATNTGGTCAACNGCATTGACNACTCGNACGCTGCCATAGCCATATTGGTTATCTGGTCCCGGATTAAAGTGATCTGCAGCAGTATGTGCGAGNAACGCTTTAAGCGTCGAACTTCTCATATCTGGTTCAAGCGGAAACTGTGCCCGCCAATCTTGCATGATGAGTGCAGATAAGCCGGTGACTGTTGGGCATGCCATCGAAGTACCACACATGGTTGTGTATCCACCGCTCGATGAGCATGATGTCACGCCGCCGTCGCTTCCAGATTCACAACCCGGAGCGCTGATATCNGGTTTGATTCTTCCGTCATCTGTTGGNCCCCATGACGAAAAACTCGTCATAGACTCATCATTTGAGTTGAGCGCGCCAACTGTGATGTGGTTTTTTGCACAGGCAGGTGGCGCTGTTGATACGTACGATGTTCCGCAGTTGCTTGAGCCACGTTCATTTCCGTTCGCCCAGATAATGCGGATNTCACCACCAAGTTCACCTCTTACGACNCTGTCGATGAGGTTGCTCGTNATGCCGTAATTACCAGTCCACTCACANGGGAATCCGTTCCAAGATGTGTTTGTTCCAATGGAGTTGTTTGCAAGAACTGCACCGTGATTATTAATGGCGTCGCCGTAATCTTCAGCCAAATCGCCNGGGTCTGTATAGAGGAAGCCNTCTTCTAGTCCGCCTTCTTGTTCAAAACCGTAACTTTCAATCGTGACTGCTGGCGCCATGCCTGTGTATTTNGCATTACCTGCACCAGAACCNCCTACTGTGCCTGATACGTGCGTCGCATGGTTACTGAGNCCCGCACTGTCCCGAACAGTGAGGCGACCATTGAAATCTTGGTGGGAACTTAGNGCGTAACCACCGTCATAGACCATGACAACTACACCTTCACCATCGAGCCCATAAGGGGGTGCCTGCGCTTGATTTGCTTGCGTGAGATTTCTGTTTGAGTCATTNAGTTCAGAGAACTTAGGAAGTGCNGGTTCGATATACAGCACGCTATCTTCTTCTGCAAGAAANTCGATGTTTGAAAATGGCAACTCCACAACGATTGTATTGATGACCTCAACTTCAGANCGAATCTTTGCGCCGTAATGGAATTGCAATTGTGTGGNCGCTTCCTTCAAGTCTATGTCTGAATGAAACATGACATACACTGCAACCACTGGATCGGTGTGTTTTGTTTCCGGCATCGTCCAATGTGGAATTTTGCCTTCAGCAAGCGANTGGTGNAGTTTCCACATGGGTTCTAATGGTCGAATCTCTTTGATGTTGGCGTGAGCCATCACATTCNTTGGGTTCAACCTTGCAGTGTCAAGATGAACAATATATGTGCCTTGACCGAGGGCATTTTGAATCGNCATGCCATCTNTAGCAAATGCTTCGCGTGCTTCATTGGAGAGCGGTTTTTCAAACCGAGCGAGTAAATGAATACCTCCTTGATCGCCTAATGTTGAGAGGTTCATCAACTCGGCAGCAATGACGCCACGGTTCATATCTTGGTGGGGAACCGTCTCTGTTTGAAACGTATAAAAAGGCGTAGAAGCAACTAGAGATAAAGTTAGCGTGCAGAATGCCGTTNAAATCATGTCTTTCTCCTTATGGGGGGTCCACTAATGTAGCTCAAGAAGCCCCCAAAACACAATAAAATGTGGTNGANNAGCATGTCTTTCTATGCAAAATGGAAAAAAATTCGGGTTTTCTCAATGGTCTAGTCGATTTGAACCTGTTGGGCAGCATTTGGGCTAAGCCCTCCACAATTCAATCTATTCAGGGAAGAATATTAATGACNAGTCACCCAAGGACGGATGACGCCGGTTTGCTGACNCCTCAACGAAGAGAAGGAAGCGAAGAAGCGTATGCGCGTAACCTCATGATTGAGTACAAGTCGAGTGGTTGCGAACAAATCAAAGCGCTCATTGCTGAGCATTANATGAATGGTTTTGTAAAACGAGTTGCAAATAGAGTTGCATATTCGCTACCAAGTTGTATTGATGTTCAGGATTTAGAACAGTGNGCTTACTTCGGATTAATCGATTGCATCGAAAAATATAATCCCGCGAGAAAAATCAAGTTTGAAAGTTTTGCAAGACTTCGAGTTGAAGGTGCAATGAAAGATTTCCTTCGTAAAGAAGACCCTGTATCGCGATTAGCAAGGCAACGATCAAAACTCATCGNNAAAGGGATTAACCAGTTTCAATGCGAACATGGACGCACGCCTACAAACAGTGAGTTAAAGGCAAGGCTTGGCGTCTGTGACGATGAGTTTGACACACTTATGAGAGACCAATCTATCCCTTGCACGTTATCGATGTCAATTGCTGAGCAGCACNATGATGAAGATGCACATCTCGTCATGTTAGTTGAATCGAAAGATCGTTCATTCCATACACTTGAACGCGCAGATTTAAGAGAGTGGTTGTTTGACCGGCTGTGNAATGTCGACAAATTGATTGTGACGCTTCACTTTGTTGAGCGTTTGACCATGCTAGAAGTTGGTAATGTGGTGGGTTACAGTGAATCTCGAGTGTCACAACGAATCAAACATGTGCTGAAGTTGCTTCACATGCGATTGCATGAACGACCAGATATTGCACTACTTATGGCGAGTTAAGCATGGGGATGAGTAATTCAACAACAANTCCCAATCCAACACCNAGCGCTGCAATCACAACGACAATTTGCACAGTCATGATGNTGACTGAACGCCAGTAATCTCCTGCGGATGTTTCACGAATNGCTCNGTACATGAGAGAAATTCCAAGTGAAAGGGGAATGAGCAAGAGATACCACACTGATTGCAGTGCGTTGCATGGTTCTATAAATGGAATCCAAGCAAGCATTACCGATCACCTTCTCTGCGAATGAGCTTTCTATCAATATCGTCGCCTGGTTCTCGGTAGAGCACNTCAAGCATCATGACAATGTTCATGAGCCCAGCCATAGCGATAAAGAGTGTTCCGATTTCATTGACATGACTCAACCCAACAAGAGATGCCTTTTCATCAACAGGCAGTGATGAAACGAAATTCTGTGTACAAATGTCAATCAAAATGACAACTGGCCCTGCGCCAGCTTGCGCTAAAAACCAAAGGAAGTCATTCTTNTGGTCNACNGCATCAATCCCGCCAATNAGTATGCCGCCAATAATGAGGCACATTGCACCTAATAGAATGTATTTNCCACGACGTTTTTGACCAANGCTAATGTGCCCGAGGCCGGGTAAACACCATCCTAAAAGCGCTGCTAGAAGCTGAGGTTGTTGTGGTTTAGGCATGCGTCGTTTGCGTTCCGTTCAATGAACATTGTACGCATAACACTACAGAATAGTTTTACTCAAACCAATCGGCATTGAGTTGAATGTATTTGTGCCATTCTTCAGGCAAGTCTTCTTCTGGGAAAATTGCTTGAACAGGGCATTCGTCTACACACANTCCACAATCGATACAAGTATCTGGGTCGATGTAGAGCATCTCTGCACCTTCGTGCTTGTCACTATCGTTAGTTGGATGGATGCAATCAACTGGGCACACTTCTACACAAGCGGTGTCTTTTGTTCCAATACATGGTTCTGCGATTACATGTGTCATCTGATTTGCTCCTNCATGTGCATGCTACATCGACAAATTCAGCTTGTGTTCTTCAGCAAGAAGGCATTACATAAAAGAAACGGCCCATTTCTGAGCCGTTTCCATGTGATCCATAACTAGNCTGAGCAGCTTATTTTTTGCGTCGGCGAGTGGCTTTCTTACGTGTAGCNTTNTTGCGAGTCGCTTTCTTGCGNGNNGCTTTCNTNCGNGTNGCTTTCTTGCGNGTTGCTTTCTTACGAGTTGCTTTCTTGCGAGTAGCTTTCTTACGTGTAGCTTTCTTGCGTGTAGCTTTCTTACGTGTAGCTTTCTTACGTGTAGCTTTCTTGCGTGTTGCTTTCTTACGTGTAGCTTTCTTGCGAGTAGCTTTCTTACGAGTTGCTTTCTTACGTGTAGCCTTCTTGCGAGTTGCTTTCTTGCGTGTTGCTTTCTTGCGAGTTGCTTTCTTGCGTGTTGCTTTCTTGCGAGTAGCTTTCTTACGAGTTGCCTTCTTGCGTGTAGCTTTCTTACGTGTAGCTTTCTTGCGAGTTGCCTTCTTACGAGTAGCTTTCTTGCGAGTAGCTTTCTTCTTTGCTTTCTTTTTGGCCATGATCATTGACCTCCTTGTTTGAACTGTACGTACGTTCGGACCACTGACGGACCCTCCGTCAATAGAATTTGTAACCGTATCGGACTCGCTTTGGAAGGTGCTTTACATATTTTTTTTATTGTTAACGTTGTTTACATACTTGTTTATAAAAACAAATGACATGCAACGTTACAACAATTCTGCGTTAGCAATGCTTTGCGCAAGGTTTTTTAACTTAAAGAACATAAGAACCTATACCATTCTGTTGTTATATAACTTTTTATTTTTCTTACACT
>PBEX01000021.1 GCA_002718515.1 Phycisphaerae bacterium | reverse complement strand
TGAAGTCTTTTAAGCCCCACAATTCGCGTGCAGGAATTGCGAGTGTCATCACCATTGCAAACCCTGAGAAAATCGCGCCTGCTACAAAATACGGTGGGAAAATCGTTGTGTGCCATCCGGGGAGTTGTGACACAGCAAAGTCAAACGAAACCACACTGTGCACGGAAAGCACAAGCGGGGTTGCAAGTGCTGCAAGCAGAAGATACGCACGCTCATAGCGGTGCCAGTGCCTCATGCTGCCTCTCCAACCAAGGGAGAAAATGCCGTATGCAAGTTGTTTGATTGGGTGGGTAACTCTATCTCGCATCGTTGCAAGGTCAGGAACCATTCCCAAGTACCAAAAGAGGAGTGACACTGTGAAGTATGTGCCAACAGCAAAAACGTCCCACAAGAGTGGACTTCTAAACTGTGGCCACATGTCCATTTGGTTTGGAATTGGGAAGAGCCAGTAAGCAAGCCAAGTTCGTCCAATGTGAATGCCGGGGAATGTGCCCGCACAGATCACCGCAAAAATCGTCATTGCCTCTGCAAACCTGTTAATGGCTGTTCGCCATTTTTGTCTAAAGAGGAAGAGAATCGCTGAAATCAGCGTACCCGCGTGGCCGATGCCAACCCAGAAGACGAAGTTCACAATTGGGTAACCCCAAGCAACTGGGTTGTTGTTGCCCCAAACACCAACACCTGTAAAGACAAGGTACCCAATCATGACACCAAGCATTGACATCATGCCAAATGAAATCGCAAGCGAGATGTACCACGACTTCGGTGGTTTTGGATCTTCGTTGCCTTTCAAAATGTCACGCGTGACTGAACCAAAATCGTCGTGATTGAGGACGAGTGGCGCGCGATGGGTCGGATCTTCGTGTGTGTTATCTACACCATGGACAGGAACTGTTGACATTAGTGATGTCCCCCTGCAGATGGTGCTGGTTCATGCACAGGGTTTTTAATGCCTGCGAGATACTTAGAACGCGACTTGATGTTGAGTTCTTCTAACATTGTGTAAGACCGTGGTGACTCATGAAGCTTGGAAACTTTACTGTCTTTATCAAGCAAGTCACCAAACACGATGCAATCAGCTGGGCAACATTGTGCACATGCTGGAACGATTGAGCCATCTTCAATTTTGACTCTTGGGTCTTTCTTTTTCTCTGCGTCTGAGAGTTTTACCCAAGCGTTCTTCGTCGCAATCTTGACGCGTTGAATTCGCTGTGTGCAGAATGTGCATTTCTCCATCACACCACGCATACGCACTGTGACATCTGGGTTGAACTGCATTGCACGGAGTGTTTTACCACCAGATTGCGTTTTGACGTAGTAATCAGGTTGCACTTGAAGCAAACCAGTTGAGCGGAGTGGGTCTCTTCTGAAGTAGTCGAAGTAGTTAAATCGACGAACTTTGAACGGACAGTTGTTTGAGCAATACCGCGTACCAATGCAGCGGTTGTACACCATGACATTTAAGCCATCTGTATCGTGAACGGTTGCTGCTACTGGGCAAACTTCTTCGCATGGCGCGTTTTCACAGTGATGACATGTCACTGGTTGAATTGCAACGCTGTCGAGTTTGTTTCCATCGTAATGCCCATGGTCATCGTCTTTAAATGCGAAGTAACGGTCGATGCGAAGCCAGTGCATCTCTCTACCCATCAGCACTTGGTCTTTACCAACGATTGGGATGTTGTTTTCAGCATGGCATGCTGTGACGCAAGCATTGCAACCCGTACATGTTGACAAGTCAATTGACATGCCCCATTTGTACTGTGCACCTTCAAACTGCTCTTCTTCATAGATTGAGAGCGAATGTAGCGAGTGCCCCATGTGTTGAGCAAAGGCAGGGTCGTGTTCAAATTGACCGACTGTGCCTTCTCTGTATAGCAATGGCAAGCGCTCTTGCGTGCCTTTACCAGGTGTTGAGTTCACGTCAAAGTGCATCTGCGTTGTTGCAAGTGGGTATGTCGCACCAGTCGTTGCAACAGTTGCTGATGCAACCCATGTGTTCGTTGACGCTCGTAGCGGATACACATTAACACCTGCACCAGCACATACACGGCCACCAAACTCTCGGCCGTAACCGATTGGAAGAATGATTGTGTCATCTGCTGTGCCCGGCACAGGTAGTACGGCGATTTCAATCGCTGTGCCATCGACGGTGACCTTTAGCACATCGCCTTGCTCAACACCGAGCGTCGCTGCAGTTTTTGGCGAAATGAGGGCCGCGTTATCCCATGTCAATTTTGTGATTGTGTCCGGAAGTTCTTGCATCCAACCGTTATTTGCATAGCGACCATCCCAAACACTGCCGGATGGAACGAAGCAAACCTCTGTTGTTGATGTTGCAGTTGCAGTATGTGCAAGTGGGTTTCGGTTGACTGGTGGTGTTTCGAGATGCCCCGTTCCAGGAACGACTCCATCGTGCACCATCTTGCGCCATGCTGGTGCTCGCTGGTCTGCCCGAGGATTAAACGTTGCTCTGACGAGCGTTTGACTATCGGTAGCAGTTTCACCTGCGATGATTGCGAGGAACTCCGCATCGGATACGCCGCCAAAGAGTGGCTCAATCAGTGGTTGTCCAATACAAATTGTGCCATCAACTGATTGACCATCATTCCATGTTTCAAGCCAGTGCGCTTGATTGACATGCCACTTACATTTGGTTGATGTTTCATTTTCGTAGTACGAAAGATGAGCTGACATTGGGAGCGATTGAATGCGTTCTGCAAAGTTCAATGCGCTTGGGGCACTAAATGCCGGATTACCACCAACAATAATGATGCCTTGAATTGATCCTGCATCCATTGCACCCGCAAGTTCTTCAAGGGTTGCATCTGATGCATTGTCAATCATGCGGTAAGAAACCGTGTGCCCTGCAGCACCTATCGCTTCGTTGATTCTTGCAGCAAGGTAATGCACGATTGGCGGCTGGCTTGCGCCGGCTACGATAAGGCCGTGACCTTGGTGTGCATGATCGAGTGATTCGAAGACAAGATCTAACCAAGCCTGCTCGTCAGCCGAAAATACGGCGTCATGACTGAAGCCCGCATACTTTGCTGCAATTGCTTGAGCAAGTACTTCAACGCGTGTTGGTTTCACTGCGACTCGCTCATCTGCTTTAGACCCTGTCACGGTGAGTGATGGTTCGGCAACAAGCAAGCGGTTCATTGAGTGACTGTGTGGTTTTCGCCCTTTTGCCCAGCCCCTTGTATCAGGCACTTGCGTTGGACTTACGCCGAGGAAATCCGAGTCAAGTGATACGATGACTTCAGCGTGACCAAAATCAGGAATGGCACGCCAGTTGCCACCAAATGCGTGAGCGAGTGCTGCCCGTTCATTTGCATGATCAAGCGGTGCGTATTCAACCCATAAGAGTTCAGTATACTTTTTCTTGAGTGCTCGCTTCATTCGCTGAACAGTTGGTGAACTTGAGGGTTCAACAAGTACAGCGAGTCCCTTGCCTTTTTCCGGAAGATAGACATCCGCCCATTCTGCAAATGCATGAATCGATGAGTCTTCACCTTTGTACTTCACGCCTCGCGAGCGGTCTGGGTCGTACAAGTCAAGAATTGATGCTTGTGTAAATCCGTCCGTTGCACCAAGAGAGTCAGGGTGCTCAGGGTTACCTTCAATTTTTGTTGGGCGGCCGTCATTACTTGTGACAAGAACACCTTGTGAAACGCCACCAAAATCAAAACAACTTGCAAAGTGTTCTGGAATCCCTGGCATCGTGCCTTCTGGTCGGTGTGCGTATGGAACGATGTGTTCCTTAGGCCATCGCCTACAACCGGATAAACCGAGACCTGCGAGTGCCATTGAAGCACCCATGATTTTCAAGAAGTGTCGCCTGTCCTTACCTGTTGCAAGGAGGTCTTGCGCGCCCTCTGGAAACTCGTCATTGAGTTTTGCCTGAATTGCGTCACGCTTGACAACCTCATCAAGGCTACGCCACCACATTTTCCCGTTTGATTGCGGTTCATTTAACGATGACATGTTGAGCAATCCTGTGATGGGTTCAAATGATTCACGTCTAGCCAATGTGCACCTTCTGTTTCGCGATCTTCATCACTCATATCGATGCCCCACTCAAGTTGCGTAATGAGTTTTGGATCTCTGACATGTGGCTCTGGATTTCGGTGACAACTTAAGCACCAACCCATACTCAAAGTCTCGTGTTGATAGACAACTTCCATTGTGTCAACACGACCATGACATTCAACACAACTGACACCTCTGTTGACGTGTGCGCTGTGATTAAAATATGCATATTGCGGAAGGTCATGAACGCGGACCCATTCAATAGGCATCCCTGTTTCATAACTTTCAAAAAGCGGTTCTAGTTTTTCACTTTGTGGATGAATCTGTGCGTGACAGTTCATGAATGTTTCTGTTGGTGGAATAGCAGCGTGCTGAGTGTACTCAACTGTGTTGTGACAGTAACGACAATCAATGCAGAGTTCGCCAGCGTGTAACTTGTGGCTAAACGGTATTGGTTGTTCTGGCATATGCCCAACATCAAGCGTGTCAGGGCTAAAGCCATACGCCACAACAATCGCAACATACAGAGGTGCAGTTGCTCCGACAATTGCCATTGCTGGCAGTGCCAAATTCGTCCATTGCGGGAATGTAAATCTCTCTTGAGACATGTCGGTTTAAACGCTTGCTCTCGTCTTTGTAACTACTAAAACCATGCAGAAATCGCAGGTGAAAACTGCCCATGATACCCCTCTGAGTCGTGGTGACAAGTGATATTCATTCTCAATAAGAAAAGATAAAAAGTTCTTGGATTCAGTGTTTTGGTAACCCAAAAAAACGCCGAGCATTCTCGTCCACAGATTGCTCAAATGACGCCTCGCTGAGCCCTCTTGTTTTGGCAATACAGACCGCAGTATCCCGCACGAATTTAGGCTCATTTGGCCATACTTTGCGGTTTGGTTCCGGCGTAAGATAAGGCGCATCCGTTTCAACCATCAACCTGTCAAGAGGCATAAACTGTGCTACATCAAGAACTTCTGATGCATTTTTGTAGGTTACGACGCCGGTAAAACTTATCATCGCCCCAAAATCGAGCACTTGCTTGGCATCATCCATGCTCTCCGTGAAACAGTGGAATACAAATCGGTTTCCATCGATGCCAGAGGATTTAAAGATGGGCAACAGATCCCCAACAGCCTTCCGGGAATGGACGATGACTGGTCGAAAATCCTCTTTTTGAGCAGTCACAAAGTCCAATTGCTCATCGAGCAGTTTCAATTGGAGGTCAAAATCGCACTCTTCATAGTGTTTGTCGAGCCCGAGTTCGCCAAAAGCCACGCATTTCTCGTCTCTGATGACCGTCCCAAGGGAATTCCAATCCCACTCACCATCGGCGTAGAGCGGATGGATGCCTGCTGAGAAATACACTTCTTCAAAATGACTCGCACACTCGCGAGCATGTATGGCATCCTCTCCATTGAGTGCCACGGTAATCATCTGAGAAACACCATTTTCTATTGCTCGCTCGATGACCTGTTCGACATCCTCACAGAGTTGTTTACTCGTCAAATGACAGTGGGTGTCAATCATCAGAAAAACCTTGGCTTTTCTCTGCTTTTTGATTGTTCAAGACCAATGGTGATGGGCGGATTGTCTTGGTATTGAATGGTGAGCACACTTCCTTCTGGCAGCACCCCTTCAAGCAAGCATTCAAAGGCAAGCGTCCATTCATTCGGTTTACCCTGACCAACATCACCCGCTTTGGCGTGACGCCATGATTCAAGATTGATGGTGACATTTTCTGGAGCAATAAGTGTCGGCATCTCTGGCGCTCCCGAATCGAACTTCTCTAGTTTCAACAGTCCTCGTGCTCCAATTGGATCGCCCTCTACAATCTTGATCAAATGCGGCTTACAACTCAGTGGTTGAGCAAGTCGACCAGCCCCTTCGACGTTAAGCACAAGCGTCTCGCCGTTATCAAACTCAAGGCGTATTTTTGAACGGCGAATTTCTGATCGTTTGAGGGTGAGATGCACGGGCACTTCTAGCAAACCGCCAGTTTCAACAATGTGCTTCGGCCACTCGGTTGTCGTGCAACCGCATGTTGGAACGGCATTTACAAGTTTGATTGGACCACCAGTTTCATTCGTCAGTTGAAACACATGTTCAACCGTGGTGTGCATAGGGTCTACAGGAACGATGCCAAAATCATGACTCAGTGTGCCAGAGAATGGTTTTCCAAACACTAGGGGAATCACAACAAAATACGACAACGCGCCGAGTCCAACAAGGACAGAGCATATTGCCAATACATGAATAACTCGTTTGTTTGCGTTCATTGTCTTACCATCGTAACTCAAACAGTTGAAACTCGTTTGTTCACCGTCTCGTTGCGATGTCTTAGGTGTACAATCAGGCTATGACTTTAACATGCAAAACTGCTGGCGAATCACACGGACCTTGTGGTCTTGCCATCATCGAGGGGCTCCCTGCAGGGCTCACGCTAGATATTGAGTTTATCAATCATGAATTGCAAAGAAGACAAGGTGGGTACGGAAGAGGTGGAAGACAAGCCATCGAAACCGACCGAGCTGAGTTTTTAACCGGCGTTCGCGGAGGCACGACCACAGGCGCTCCTTTAACAGTTCAAATCATTAACAAAGATAGTCGCCTCAATGATGCCGACAAAACACCTCCCGTTCACAGACCAAGACCAGGTCATGCAGACCTTGCAGGCGCATTGAAGTGGCAAACGAACGATTGCAGAAACACGCTTGAGCGAGCGAGTGCAAGAGAAACTGCAGCCCGAACTGCAGCTGGAGCAATTTCAAGATGCCTCCTCAGAGCATTTGACATTCGCGTCTTTGGTTATGTGAAAGGCATGCTCGATGCCGTTGCGCCAACACAGCCGACGCGTGAAGCACTTGACGAACTCATTGCCCTCAGAGAAGACTCTGCCGTGTACTGTCCTGATGATGCCACATGCAAAGCCATCATCGCGCATATCAAGCAAGCAAAAATTGACAAGGATACTGTTGGCGGACTCTGCGAAACCGTTGTGTTCGGTTGCCCTCCGGGATTGGGCTCTTGTGCTTCATGGCAAGAGAAACTCGACGCGAAACTCGCGTATGCAGTCATGGGCATTCAAGCATTCAAAGCCGTCGAAATCGGACTTGGCACCGAATGTGGAAAGCGAACTGGTTCACATGTTCATGATCCTATTGAGTATGACGCGTCGAAGGTAGCCCAATCGCACTTTGGATTTACTCGACCTCGCAATAATGCAGGCGGTATCGAAGGTGGCATGACCAATGGCATGCCTGTTGTTGTCAAAGGCACGATGAAACCCATTTCTACACTCTTACAAGGCATGGACAGTGTCGATTTATGCACTGGTCAAAATGAGCGCTCTGACTATGAGCGTTCTGATGTCTGTGCATTGCCCGCTGCAAGTGTTGTCATGGAAAACGTCGTTGCGTTTGAAATCGCTAGTGCATTCTTGAATTCATTTGCGGGAACAACGATGGAAATGGTGAGAGCGTCATTTGACGCATATACCAAACGCGCAAGGAACATCATTCAATCATGACGCTAATGATTGCATCGACATTTGGAGATGCGCCTAGCCAAGCAAATGGTGTTGATCTCATCGAGTTTAGAATTGATGGTCCACCGACGAATGAAGTCGTCAATAGTCTTCCAGAAAAACTTGCCGCTTCACCATGCCCAACAATTGTGACGTGCCGAAGTATCCACGAAGGCGGTCTGTTTGATGGCACCGAAGAAGAACGCGCAGAAATGTACAACGCCGCACTCAGTTGCGCAACTCCACCTCGCTACATCGATGTTGAATACGAAACCTTGATTCGGCATCCGCTCTTTCTTGACGCACTTAAGTTAGAAAACACAGGGGTCATTCTCTCTTGGCATGACATTGAAGGTAGACCAAGCGATTTACTTCAACGCGCAGCAGCAATGCAGGATGTGCCAAATGTTGACATCGTCAAAATGGTGTGGCGTGCAAGGAGTTTACGTGACAACTTGGAAGCGTTCTCATTACTGCAATCAAGACAACAGCCAATGATTGCAATGTGCATGGGTGAATACGGCTTGATGAGCAGAGCGCTCGCCCCTAAGTTTGGCGGTTTTGCAGTCTACTGTGCGTTTGAAGAGCATGAACTCACTGCGCCAAACCAGCCAACCGTTCGAGACTTACAAGACACTTACCGCTTCAGCGAAGTCAACAGTGATACTAAAGTCTATGGCGTCATCGGCAACAATGTTGAACATTCGCTTGGTCCAGTATTCCACAACAATGCTTTTCAACTGCAAAAGATTAATGCAATCTATTTACCTCTTCACATCAATAAGGAATGGGAACAACTCAAAGCAACAACACTAGAGTTAACGAATACTGAATCGCTCAACTTTTGTGGGGCAAGCGTCACCATTCCCCACAAAACAAACATGATGCGCCTTGCTGAAGACCAAGATGATTTATGCAAAGCAGTCGGCGCAACAAACACGATTGCAAATGATTGCGGAACACTTTCAGCAACAAACACAGACGTACAAGCCATCAAAGAACTAGTTAAAGATGCGAAGAACGCACTGGTGTTAGGCAGTGGTGGCGTTGCACGAAGCGCACTTGCAGCACTTCAAGTTCTTCAGATTCCAACATCGATTGCTGCGAGAAACGAAGAAAGCCGAAACGAACTTTGCGATGCATTTCAATGTTGCAGTTTGACTGATGACAACAACAATCTAGACCTCATTATCAATTGCACTCCTGTTGGCATGCAAGGAAGTGAATCAGAACACGAATCACCTCTTGACACGCTTGCACCATCCGTGGTCCTTCATGAAGATGTTACCGTTTTCGATACGGTGTACACGCCGAAAGAGACGCCACTCATCAAGCAGGCATTATCAAAAGGTTGTCATGTTATATACGGGGAAACGATGTTTACAAGGCAAGCCGAGTTGCAACAAGCCTACTGGGTCAGGTAAACATTCCGATGACATCGTCAGCGGTTTGAACAGGCGAATCAAAAGGCACTCTCACAATGCCAAATGTTGCTCGAACATCTAACCCAAGCGAATCGACACCCACTACGACTGGCTCTTCAACGTCGACCGATGTTTTCGTCTTGCAAACCTCACTCACCCGATCGATGCACGTTTGATTGAGCGTTTTACAGAGTTGTGCTTCTTCATCTTGAAGCACATTTGCTTGTTGCAAGTATTCGCCGTCAATAAACATTTCATGGAACCTCGCCGCGTCGATGTTCACTCTTGCCCACTGCATATCGGGCGGTTCGCCGTGATATACCTGCCATCTGTCTGCGAGAAAGCCATCGCTCCCTTCTTCTGAAAATTGTTCAAGCGAAACATGCATCTCCATGCAATCGTCGCCATAATCAGGAACATACATAATGGTGTCGCACGGTTGCAACATCGCGACCATCGCAGAAATCACCAGTTCGCCGCTGGGTGCAATGACATATGACATGTCTTGCATGTTCTCTCCAAACCGAAGCGTACAAGTTGAGTTTGAACGTAAAAATGCCCATGCAACTCGCGCAACTTCCTGTTCGTTGTACTCTTCCACTGACTTAACCCCGCATGATTTTTTCAATGTCACTGACAGACTTAGGAATTGCGCTCGACAAGTTCTTCCTGCCTTTCGCTGTGACAAGGATGTCATCTTCAATACGAACGCCAATGGCTTCTTCAGGGATGTAAATACCCGGCTCAATCGTGACGACTGCACCAGCTTTTAATGGTTTGTCAGGACCACACGTATCATGTGTTTCCAATCCAAGGTGGTGGCCAATTGAATGAATGAAGTAATCGCCGTAACCTGCCTTGACAATGATCGCTCGTGCGATTGCGTCAACTTCTGCCATTGTGACTCCCGGCTTGACTGCTTTGATTGCGGCCTCTTCTGCTTTCAGAACGATGTTGTAAATCTCTTTTTGGCGTTTTGTAAACTTGCCACTTACAGGAATCGTTCTTGAGATGTCTGCACCATATCCGTCAAACGCCGCGCCAGAATCGATACAAACCAAATCACCATCGACTAAATCTTGGTCATTGTCTTTGTAGTGCAGGACGGTACTGTTCAAACCACCGCCAACGATTGGCGGGAATGCAGAGCCCCGCCCACCAGCCATTGCATAGCCATATTCAAGCGTCGCTTGCACCTTATATTCATTCAGCCCTCCACGGACTGCCTGCATTGCCTGCGTAAAGCCAGTTGCAGTAATGTTGACTGCTTCTTGAATAATCTCAATCTCTGCCTTTGATTTCACACTTCGTAGCGCTGGAATAATATGAGAAGCATCCCGAATAGAACACTCAGGCACATTTGATGTGACTTGTTGCCAATAACTTAAGTCTGGTGATGCGCCAGAGGGCGAGAGCGGCATTAACGTTGCGAACGTTTTTGTTCTCGTAATGACATCTGCGATGACTCGAGGCATGTGCGTTGTACGCATGACAGTTTTTATGCCAACTGTTTTCGCAAGCGTACTGCCAAGTTCTTGCCTGAGTCCATCCCACTTTTCCATCTCAGGATTCAGGGGTCTCAAGAATAGAATGACTTGTTTTGACTTCACAGGATTGGTTGGGTCAAACAGAATCGCTGAGCCAGACTCATTCATCAGTCCCGTTAGATATTGAAAATGCGCGTGAGGTTTCCATGATTCATTCAACGCATGAGTTTCTTCGCCCGAAAAGACAATACCAACTGCGCCCTTTAACTTAGCAAGTACCTTACTTCGTCTAGTTTCGTATTCCTTGAGAGGAATGGTCACTCTTCACCTCTTAACTGCGCTGTGACTTGGGTGCTACTTCTGCCTGGTCTGTGCGAAAGCACTTCAACTTCAATCCCAAGAGAAGTCAGCAAACCAAACTCATTAATCTCTTCCTTGGCGTAATCACCACCCTTGACATACAAGTCTGGTTGAACAAGTTTAATAAGCGCTTCAGCAGTCGGTTCTTCAAACGATGTGACGATTGACACGCACTGCAATTCAGCGAGAATCTCCATTCGCTCTTCAAGTGAATACACAGGGCGATTCTCCCCTTTTTGCGCTTTGACTTGGGCATCACTGTTCACGCCAACGACAAGCACATCGCCAAGTTTTGCTGCCTCGCGAAGATACGACACATGACCAGCATGAATCACGTCAAAGCAACCATTGGTGAGCACAATTCGCTTGCCCGCCTGTCTTAATGCGTTCAATTCAATTTCAAGCAACTCCGCTGAACGAACTTTGCTTTGACCTTCTTCACTTGCTTTGATGACTGCGAGCTTGATGTGTGCAATTGGAATTGGTGTAGCGCCAAACATCTCAACTTCAAGCCCTGCTGCGACATTTGCAAATGTAACTGACTCAACCCAATTCATGCCTGAGGCAAGTCCCATTGCAATTGCTGCAAGCACCATGTCACCTGCGCCAGTCACGTCATACACAGTTCTTACTGTTGTTGGAATGTGCTTCGCATCTCGCTCCCGCTCTTTGACAATTGCGCCATGTTTATCGAGTGTCACAATTGCTGCATGCAAATCTAACTCTACACACAATTTGTTGGCAAGTTCAACTGCCCCAGCAATCGGTTCGTCGTCATGGAGACGTGTTTGAGTTGCACGCTCAGCTTCTGTTCTGTTTGGCGTTACTGCAGTTGCGCCTGCATATTTTGAATAATCGTCGATGTTTGCTGGGTCAACAATCACTTGGACCCCTGCTTCTCTGCAATGGTCAATGACTGCCTTGCAACAAGACGTCGTCAAGACACCCTTGCCGTAATCCTCGATGCAAACAATATCTGCCGTTGGCAAACATGTATTAAGCGCAGAGAGAATCTTTGCTTCTGTGTCACCACAAATTGGTTCTTTTGTTTCGCGATCAAGTCTAAACATCTTTTGCGGATGTCTATGTTGGGCGAGACCTACGAGACTTCCCTTCACTGTTGTCGGTCTGTCTTGACACTCAATGAGGTGCTCGGCATTGATGCCATCTTCCTCTAATAGTGCTTTTAAAGTTTGGCCTTCGGCGTCTTTTCCAATCACGCCAATACAAGTCACCTGACCGCCCATGGCACTGACACAACGTGCAACATTACCTGAACCGCCTGCTAAGGATTCAGTCTTTTTGACCTCAAGGACTGGGACTGGAGCATCTGGACTCAGCCGCTCAGCATCGCCAAACACGCTTTCATCAAGCATAAAGTCACCCACAATGACGATTTGGGGGCTCTTCATATTCATCACACTCGTTAACAATGTGCTCATGTGTTCATCGTATCTTGAAACACGCTTAAAAGTAAGGTTTCAAGTTCGTTATCGCCCTCAATGATATCTAAAGCGAGGTCTGGAACAACAATTGGGCACTGCATGTCTGAAAAATCAACAAGCTCTCGTGCCTTCACCCAATCTTTAAGCGTCATCACAATGCCATCGACGTTATTGGATGCTGTTGCAAGTGAATCGAGCTCTTCCTTTGTGAACGGCTGATGATCACCAACCTCTAATTGCATCGCAATTTTTGCACCGAGTCGAACAAGGGCTTCGATCACTGGCCTTGGATGACCAATGCCAAGGCGAACCGCTATGCTTTTTCCTGTTAGCCAATCCAAGCCCACCCCCTCGCAACCATTTCGGTTGAACAATTGCAAACCCGTCCACTGATGTGACGCCCAAGCGATGGGCTTTTTGCCGTGTTCTGCTTCAACGCTTTTTGCAAACGATGGGTCTGCCTTCCCCGCATGACTCACAACAACTGCATCTGCTCGCTTCAGACCAGACACCGGTTCTCTTAACCAACCTGCAGGAAGCATTCGCTGTAAAAATGCATTGCGTAAAAAATCCATAACAACGATGTCTAGATCTCGGTGAAGTCTTCTATGTTGAAAACCATCGTCCATGACAAAACAATCCGCAGTTCCACCATTTTCGATGTATGAACGAATCATCGCGGCACGGTCTGCCCCAACAATCACATCAATGTCATGTAATCGTTCATGGTATTCAAGCGCTTCATCTGCTTTCGCTGGGTCAACCGCTGCGTAGCCCCTCATGACAACTGCAGGGTTGTGCCCATGCGCACGCAATCGCTTCACAATCCACGTCACAAGAGGCGTTTTTCCAGTTCCGCCAACAGTAATGTTTCCGACTGCAATGACGGGCTTATCAACTTTTTGAATTGAAGCATTCGTGTCGTAATGNCGGTTCCGAATGTTGACGATCAGGCCGTACAACAGCGACGCTGGAAGTGCAAAGAAATCTAACCAAGATGGAAGTGGTGTTTTCATTGGTTCATCAAACGTTTAGAAAGCAGCGGTTCTAACACTTGCATTGGCAAGCCCATCACGCCCGTCATGTCTCCTTCTACGCNTATTGGCCAACCTGCTTCAATTTGCTCAAGCACATTGTACCCGCCNGCCTTTCCCTTCCACTGTTCACTTTGAATATAACTGTTGATCGCTTGCTCACTCAAATCGCCTATATGGATTGCGGCAATGTCACANCCCGATTCAAGTTGACCATCTCGCGAAGCGATACACCAGCCTGTACAAACATGGTGCTCTCTGTTTGTCATTGCNTGCAACATGTTCCGCGCATCTTCACCATCTTTTGGTTGCCCAAAGACTTGGTTGTGCAGAACACAGACCGTGTCTGCTGCAATCACAACATCTTCTTGCTCACACTGCTGTGCAACATCGATTGCTTTAAGAACAGCAAGCGTTACCACCCACTTGCTTGGCAACATTGCACCAATGTCAAAGNCCCCATCATCAATGTGGGGCAACACAACGCGGGGTTCAAACCCATACTCACGCAGAAGTTGCAAACGGCGAGGTGATTGACTGCCAAGCACAAGATTGCTCATCAACTACTGCATTCCTAACACATCTTNTATGCGNCTAATGACGGTATCAGTGTCAATCTGCTTCATGATTGAATGACCAATGGAGTTATCCTTAAAGTGGACATTGGAATAGTTCACTGGGGCTGAAATCACAGATGAAAGTTGTTCATAGGGACCAACTTCAATTGGNTTCGTTGGACCATACAGTGCAATGAGTGGAACACCATATCCAACACCAATATGAATGGCTGCTGAATCATTTCCAATCAGTAACTCGCAATGTGATATGACTGCCATCAATCCACCAACAGAAAGTTCAGGAAGCAAATTGATCACGCCATTGAGTTGAAGGAGTTCTTCAATTTGCTCTTCTTCATTCGGAGCACCTACGACGACAACTTGCTTACCGGCATCTTGCAACTGGCGTGCAACGGCACAAAAATTTTCGACGGGCCACTGTTTTGATGACCACCTTGAAGTTGGCGCTAGAACAACGTAATCTTGAACGCCATGGTTTGTTCGGTACTCAGACCACCATGCTTCTGCGTACGGCGGCGTATACAACCGCATGTCTTTGATGGCTTGCACACCGATGCTCTCGACGAGTTCGAGCATATTGTCAACTGTGTGCGGCGAGGTTGCTTGTACTCTGTTGGTGTACCCAAGCCAGCCAAACTCGCGTGCGTGATCTGGACCGATACGCTGCTTGGCACAAGTGGAAAGTGCAAGCATTCCACTACGACCCAAACCCTGACCGTCGACAACAAGGTCATAGGATGCGTCTTTTAGCTCTTTTGTGAGTGACTTGACTTTGCTAAATCCACTTGGCGTGTACCACCGCTTCAGTTCACGGCGTGGAAAAGGGATCACATTTCGAATCGCTGGATGCTCAGAAACCGCATCAATAAACTCAGACTGAACAAGCCAGTCAATCGATGCACCTGGATATGCCTCATGCAAACTTGCAACTACAGGCACACTTCTACATACGTCACCAAGCGCGCTTGGGCGAATAAACAAGATGCGTTCTGGAGTGACAGTTGTCATTGGTTGCACATCGTACCCGCAAGGACGCGACCTGAAAAATAGGAAACCGTGTAATCAGTACTTGACAATGTTGCATTTAGGGTCAATAGTTACCCTTATATGAGGTTTCAAACCACATGAGTAACCCCCCTGAAGATACAAAACCGGTTGCGAGCCAACCCGAGCGAACCGGTAGTCCCGGCGCATCGACGTTTGGTTTTGAAACAATGCTCGGCAAACTCATTGTCGACATGGGGCTTGTCACAGAAGATGAACTTGAAGAATGCCAAGGCTTACTTCAAGATTCAGACGGCAATGCAACGGGGCATACCCTTGCAGACATTTTGGTCAACCATCAATATGCGACTCGCAGACAGATTCAACGGCTTCAAGCAGACTTTGATACTCGTAAATCAACACAGCGCATTCAGGGCTACAAAATCATCCGCAAACTTGGCGCAGGCGCAATGGCGACCGTGTTCCTTGCACAACAAGAAAGTCTCGACAGACCTGTAGCCATTAAAGTTCTACCGAAGAAGTTTTCAGAGAATGAAGACTTCATTGAACGCTTCTATAAAGAAGGTCGCGCGGCTGCAAAACTCAATGACGCAAACATTGTGCAGGCATACGACGTTGGACAGTCGGGCGACTACCACTACTTTGTCATGGAGTATGTGGATGGCGAAACGGTGTACGACCAAATTGTTGCCCGCGGCAAACTCAGTGAATCTGAGGCGTTACCAATCATTCAACAAGTTGCAAAAGCGTTGATGCACGCCCACCAGCGTGGTTTCATTCACCGCGACATTAAGCCAAAGAACATCATGATTGCAAAGAATGGTGATGTTAAACTTGCTGATCTCGGACTCGCTCGCGCGCTCGATGATCGAGAAGCAGCCGAAGCTGAAGCGGGTCGCGCATACGGCACACCCTATTACATTAGTCCGGAGCAAATTCGGGGTAGAAAAGACATTACTCCTGCTGCCGACTTGTACGGTTTGGGTGCAACCCTTTATCACATGGTCACAGGCAATGTTCCATTTCCTGGGAAGAACCCATCTGATGTCATGCATCGTCATTTAAAGCAAGCGCTCGTTCCGCCAGACCATGTCAATCCAACGCTTTCTGCTGGCTTTTCACAAGTCATAGAAATGATGATGGCAAAAGATGTGTCACAGCGATATCAAACTGCGTCTGATTTGCTTGAGGATTTAGAAACTGTGAAGCAAGGTGGCATCCCGCAATTTGCTCAACCAACACTTGACTTTGCAATGCTTGCAGAAGTTGCTCAAGAGTCAGCACCAACGCAAGCAATACCAACAACATCGCATGCCCCTGCTCCCAACAGTGAATTGAATTCGATGTGGCTCTACCTCTTTATTGGTAGTGCAATCATCAATCTGATTCTGCTTGTTATTTTGCTTGTGAAGTAAGTTTCTGAACTGTTTAGACAGTCGCTTTTTGTTTTTCCCAGTCAGCCAAAAATGCCGCAAGACCTTTATCCGTAAGTGGGTGATGCATCATTTGCTTAATGACTTTGTAGGGAACCGTGACAACATCTGCACCAACAAGTGCACATTGAACAAGGTGCATTGGATGGCGAACGGATGCAGCGAGGACTTTCGTTTGGAAACCATAGTTGTCATAGACTGTGCGAATCTGTTGAATGAGTTCCATGCCGTCAGCACCAGTGTCATCAATACGCCCGATGAATGGACTGACAAGGAACGCTCCTGCTTTTGCAACAAGCAACGCTTGAAGCGGTTGGAAGCAGAGTGTCATATTGACTTTGACACCGCGATCTGACAATGTCTTGCATGCCTTAAGGCCTTCAACGGTAGATGGGAGTTTAATCACGATGTTGTTTGCAATTTGAAGCAGTTCATCGGCCTCAGCAATCATCGCATCATGCTCAAGCGAAACAACTTCAGCACTCACAGGACCGGTGACAACTTCACAAATCTCAGCCATGCGGTTATGGAAGTCAACACCTTCTTTTGCAATGAGGCTAGGGTTCGTCGTGACACCGTCAAGCACGCCGAGTTCAGCTGCTTCACGGATTTCATCAATGTTTGCGGTATCTATATATAGTTCCATAAGGCGTATTGTACCGCACATTACATCAAGCAATGTATGATTGCGAAGATGAGCATTAAAGAAACAATCGAATCACTTGGGCATACGCTGCCCATCGCGCCGACCCCAGTTGCCAACTACATTCCAGCAATCAAAAGTGGCAATGAAGTCATGACCAGCGGGCAAGTGCCCATCGCAAACGGAACGATTCAATACGCAGGGTCCATCCCAAGTAAGCAAAGTATTGAGTCAGGCGTAAAAGCAGCTGAACTTTGCGCCCTCAACGCGATTGCTGCAGCAGCAACTGTGCTCGATGGCAACGTNGAGCGAATCACTGGCGTNAAGTCACTCAAGGTGTATGTCGCAAGTGATGCGGGGTTTGCTGACCATCCGAAGGTCGCCAATGGTGCGAGCGATTTGATGGTTGCCATNTTNGGCGANNCNGGNAAACACATCAGGGTTGCAATGGGTTCAATTGGGCTTCCCCTTGAATCTACAGTAGAGTTAGAAGCNACATTCACAGTTGCAGAATGACCTCANAAAGCANTTTTGTTATCGGACGAAGTGAATTTTTTGCTTTTTCTAGCAATTTTCACATTGCCNGAATCTTTTTCGCTTCCAAACATGTATAGATAGTAGTACCCTGTGGTACTCAGACCGGCGTGGCAACTCTATTATCGCGATTCAGTTGACCGCACTTATTGCCCTCACGGGCGAAATTATCCAAGCCGCACTGGTCGACATTTCGACGCAATACTGCCTTGTTGGTNGTGTTGTNAGTGCGGCGGTTCCTTAAACAATTTATTGAGGGATTGCCAAGGNTGGTATTGCAATGGTGCAATGCTTCCTTCATTTCCTCGNTTACGGTNNANGCAAGATTGTGAACCGCGTGTCAGGGCGCTTCGTAGTTGTCACCTGTTGCACANCCGTAAACGAAAAAGATTTTTTGTTTTAAGAATGGAGANNATATCCTATGAAAAACACTAAAAGAGGTTTTACTCTTATCGAACTACTCGTCGTCATCGCGATNATCGCGTTGNTGATGGGTCTTTTGCTTCCAGCTCTTGCGAAAGCGCTNGGCAATGCTCGTGTCCGTAAAGATCAAGGACAACTCAAAGGTATTGTTGCNACNTACGCAATCTTCGCTGAAGCAGACAAAGATGAACANTACCCAATCCCTGGAAAAATCAACNGACTNCCTATCANCATCGACACAAGNGNGTTCGGNAGTAGCCACGCATATGACGATGGCTCAGGTGGTGGNGTAACTGGTGANCAACAACTCCAAGGTAANGGTNAAATTGATTANGACATCAACATCTCAGCNTGGCTTCACTCTGCAATGATTGGCGACAACTATTATGAGCCAANCATTCTCATTAGTTCAAATGAAAACAACCCTATGGTTGTTGCAAAAGGNGANCAAGGCGTNAATGCTGAAGAANTCCCNTANGATTACTCAGCAATNGATGTTGNNAACGACNTTTATTGGGACCCACTATTCTCNGCNGACATTACAGGCGCTGGNNNCTCAGCNGCTCCTGANGGTGGNCAGNNAGGTGGTGTAGACAATGCATGTCATACGTCATACGCNAACTTGGCACTCTGTGGTCAANGACTTAAAAAGTANTGGACNAATGGNGATCACCATAANGTCATCCTTTCAAGTCGTGGNCCTCAACANGGNTACAGNACNGGTGANGATTTNTCAAAATCNCCAACNCTACAACTATATGGACCAACTGANAAATGGGAAGGCATCTANGTGACAGCAGANGCTTCATCACATTACGCTCAGTCCATGTGGTTCGACCAAGTNACTTACAAAGCACAAGACGACCTTGTCCCAGTTGCTGACAACGCGTTTGCTGCAGACTTCATCGATTACGATCATGATGGCGNAGCAGACTATGGCAACAACGGTGGACCTTCAGGCGACTGCTGGATGACGCTNAGCGTTCTTTCATCAAAAGCAGACGTTGCTGATGTTTGGGATATCTTGNNNCCGTAACTTTTGTTCACNGATTTAATTGGAGGTTTCATTCAATGAAACGNAATACACATAAAAAAGGNTTTACGCTCATCGAACTACTNGTTGTGATGTCAATNATTGCATTGCTTCTNAGTATTTTGATGCCTGCACTTGGTCGTGCAAGAGCTGAAGCCATGTTNACCAAAGACCAAACTCAGGTGAAATCAATTTACTCTGGNTTNTCCTTTTGGGCACCAAGCCANAACGGCAAATACCCAATCCCTGGTCTTGAACANCGATTAGCTGACCCTTCAACGGGCAACTTTATCAAAGGTCGTGGTCCAGAANATCTTCTGGTCAATGACCATGCATCAATGCTCTCAATGTGCNTGATGCAACANCTCTTTACACCTGANGTTCTCATCGCTCCAACAGAGCAAAGTGACGTGGTGTACCCAATGGAGTTTTACGATTATGAAGTTTATAACGCATCACCAAGTGAATGGACATTCTGGGATGTTAACTTCATGAACGACCTCGAAAATAACTGCAATAACAGTTACGGCATCATGCCAATCACTGGTAAGCGAAAGCACCAAAACTGGGGCGTGAGTACTAACAACCCAACTGGTTATGCAGTTATTGGTACTCGTGGTCCTCAAGATGGTAATGAAGACCCATTCAGCCAAGCAAACCTTTTCCACGGCATTGACCGAAGTTGGAAAGGTGTCACAACGTTTGGTGATGGCCACACAGAGATTCTTGAAACGTTCTACCCAATCTCATCGACTTACGTCAATGACAATGGTGAAGCGGTANCAGACAACATCTTCGCTGAAGATCCAAACCAAGCNCAAGACAATGACTATGGCAATGGTTTAGGTCAAGGTGCTGACATTGTTCTGACTCACGTCATGCAAGGCGAAGTCACTGACAATGGCAAAGGTGGAGGCTGTTCAAGTTTCCTATACGATTAATTTTTAATCGTATACCCTAGTCTGAAATGACTTGCCGGCTGCAGCCAAGTGCTGCAGCCGGTTTTTTCATGCTGTTCTTTTATNCAAGTCCAGCGGATACAATATAAATATGCTTATGTTCTTCACATTAGCACTTAGCCTTGTNTGTGCTTTTGATGCACCATCGCCTGTACCGAGTTACCGACAAGCGTCTACAGTTGCAGTCATTCCAATTGAAGGACCTGTTGATAATGTCACNGCACATTCTTTTGAACGTCGGCTTCAAGATGCNGCTGATGCTGACGCTGTCATTATCGAATTGAACACGCCGGGCGGCGACCTCATGTCGACCCTNGAAATCTGTTATCAGATTAAGAACCACGCACCGTCAAACACGGTTGCGTGGATTAATCCGCATGCGTTTTCTGCTGGCACAATCATCGCACTCGCTTGCAGAGATATCATCATCTCAGAAGGTGGCATGTTCGGCGATGCTGCACCAATCAATGCGATGGGCGTACCGCTTCCAGATTCTGAGCGAGCNAAAATTGAATCGCCAATNCTTGCTGAAGTCATCGACTCAGCGAGAAGGAATCACTACGACGAACGACTCGTTGAAGCGTTCGTCAGTGTTGGGATTGAATTGTGGCTGATTCGAAACAAGCACACTAGTGAAACAATTTGTGTCAACGCTCGTGAGTATGAAACCCTNTTTGGCAAATCGCCCCCACAACATTTCACGCCGATTTCAACAAACGAAGAATCGCAACAATCGTTTACACCTTTCTTTCAGATTGATGACATCAGTGGAGAAGAACCATACGACCCNCTCTTTGTCCAAGAACTTCCTACGAGTCGAACGAATCTTGCAAACGAATCGCAAAGTGATTGGGAACTCATTAAGCAAATTGTGCCAAATGATCGTCTNCTCACATTAANACCAAACGAAGCATCGCAATATGGTCTCATTAAACAGNTCGTGTCNAACGAACAAGATGTCAAAGATTGGTTTGGCGCAAANACACTCAAGCGAATCGANCGGAACTGGTCAGAAGCATTGCTTTCGCTTCTTTTAAGTTGGCCAGTTCGACTNGCNCTCATNGCACTCTTTGTCATCTGTATTGTTGTNGAGTTTTCAACTGGAACATCTGGCGCTTTTGGAATCGCAGCATCAATCTGCATGGCGATTCTTATGGGCGCGCCATGGATTGTCGGACTTGCTCAGTGGTGGGACGTACTCTTTGTGTTCCTAGGACTCATCCTTATTGTGTGCGAAGTCNTGGTCGTGCCTGGCACAGGATTTACTGGATTTATGGGNGTTGCGTTCNTGCTTGTTGGTATGGTTGGCAGTTTTGTTTCTGGTGACCTNACAACGCCTGAAGGTCAATCGCAACTNGTTGTTGGACTCTCAACAGTTGTTGGCGGCTTCGCNCTTGCTAGNGTTGCAACGTGGTTCATTGTGAAGAAGTATGGGACGTCCCCTGCNCTGAACAGACTTGTCCTTGATGATGCACTTGATATTCCAACTTCAGATGNACACAANACACCCGCNATNGGCATCACAGCAGTTGCCTCCACTGACCTGCGTCCATCNGGCAAAATCATGATTGATGACGTTTTATATGACGCAACAACGAGCGGAAGTTGGATTTCTCAAGGCGCAACTGTTAAAATCATTCAGACAGGACTCACCCTTGAGGTTGAGGAAGTTGAAGCATGACTTTATTACTNNCACAAGCAGCAACTGAAAACGCCTCCCCAATTATTTGGGCGTTCATTCTCATTGGCATCGCACTCATTCTGTTTGCTTTGGAGATTTTCATTCCATCAGGCGGGCTGATTGCACTCGTTGGTAGTGTCGCGGTGATTGGTTCGCTCGTGGCGTTTTACATGCACGATGCGAATACGGGGCTCGTTGCAACAGCAATCTACATTGTGCTTGCTCCCGTTCTATTCTGGATAGGATTTAAGATTTGGGCAGCNTCACCACTCGCAAAACAAATGATTCTTGGCGGTGTCGTGTATGAAGATGCTGATGAAGCGAAGCAAGAGATGAAGGCAAGGCAAGCAGCCGATGTTGCAGAACTTGAAGCGCTCGTTGGCAAACAAGGCGAAGCGGTGACAGTTCTCAGACCCATCGGCACCATTCGCATTGAGGGGAAGCGGTACGACGCGATGGCAGAGACTGGAAGTATTGAATCTGGAGCAACTATTGAGGTTTCCACCGTTTACGACAACCAAATCAAGGTTCGCGAGGTCTAAACAAGACTTGAGTTTGGCGGCGAATTGCGGGGGGTGGTACACTATCGACCTAGAAAAGAAGGGAATTGAATCATGACATTTACACTTGCATCAGCTTGGCTTATTGGCGGCGTCATCATTGGCGGGATATTCCTGCTTATCTTTGTCGCNCTCGCCTTCCAATACATTGGGCTCTACCTACAGGCGTGGGTCAGTGGCGCGAAGGTCGGCTTCATCGACCTCATCATGATGCGATTTAGAAAAGTAAACTCTAAATCAGTTGTCATTAACCGAATTAGTGCGAAGAAAGCTGGTCTTGAGATTTCGACTGACCAACTTGAAGCTCACTACCTTGCTGGCGGCCGCATTACAAATGTTGTGCGAGCGATGATTGCAGCAGACAAGGCGAGAATTGACCTTGANTGGGAAAACGCAACTGCNATTGACCTNGCTGGTCGTGACATTATGGATGCTGTCCATACCTCTGTTGATCCGAAAGTGATTGATTGCCCATCNCAAACAAGCGGTAAAAGCACNATNGATGCTGTTGCTGGCGACGGTATTCAACTCAGAGCAAGAGCACGAGTCACTGTACGAACNAACATTGCTAGGCTTGTTGGTGGTGCAACTGAAGAAACCATCATCGCACGTGTCGGNGAAGGCATTATNTCAACAATTGGTTCTGCTGAAACGCATCTCCAAGTGCTTGAAAANCCTGACAACATTTCAAAGACTGTGCTTGCAAAAGGTCTNGANGCTGGCACNGCATTTGAAATTCTTTCCATTGATATTGCGGACGTCGACGTCGGNGAAAANATTGGCGCGACACTGCAAGCNCACCAAGCAGAGGCAGATAANGCCCGCTTCCAAGCAGAAGCAGAAAAACGAAGAGCAATGGCGGTTGCACAAGAAGCAGAATACCGAGCGGAAGAACAAAAGAACCGCGCGCTCGTTGTGCTTGCTGAAGCAGAAGTTCCAAAAGCAATGGCAGATGCATTTAGAAAAGGCAACTTTGGCGTCATGGATTATTACAACATGAAAAATGTCATTGCTGATACCGACATGCGTTCATCCATTGCAGGCGACGCTGAAGAGTAATTCATGACAACATCGACTGAATCAAAACCAGCCATTTTGGGTGGTGACCCTGTCGTCACCCTAGATCAAGTTGAAGCAAATCGCTGGCCCATCATCACAAATGAAGATGAGCAAGCGGTCATCGATGTCATGCGNAGTGGCAACTTATCAATTCACCCAATCGTTCAAACNNTAGAAGNAGATTTCAANGGACTTNCCAATCGCAAGTTTGCACTCGCNCACAACAANGGNACGGCNGGNATCCTTGCNGGACTTCACGCAGTTGGCGTGAGACCGTTTGATGAAGTCATCGTGCCATCAGCAACATGGTGGTCAAGCGTCATGCCTGTTCTGCACTGCGGCGCAGTTCCCGTTTTTGCTGAACTTGAACCAGAGTGTCTNGGTCTTGATCCAGAAGACATCGAACGCAAGATTACNGANNNAACNAANGCAATTGTTGTTGTGCACCTCTTTGGCATGCCATCCAAGATGGATGAAATCATGGCCATTGCAGAGAAGCATCATCTCAAAGTCATTGAAGACGCATCNCATGCACANGGNGCTGTGTACAANGNCAANCCNATTGGTTCATTTGGCGACGTGAGCATCTTCAGTTTGCAAGGCAACAAACTCTGCCCTGCAGGCGAAGGTGGCATCATGCTTTGTGATGACNAAGAAGTTTGGGAGAACGCTGTTCGCCTCGGTCATTATGAAAAGTTGCTNGGACTAGAGTCAAAGAATAANTATTTTGCAGCGACTGGTTTTGGCTTTAAATTCAGAATGGCTCCAATGTCAGCAGCACTTGCGCACGAACAATTCAAACACATGCCGGANCGNAATGCAAGGCGAAATGAGAATTGCATTTATCTTTCTGAGCAACTCCAAGAACTTGGCATTGAAACATTNATGGCAACTGATGATGTCACGCGTGTTTACTTTGAATTCCTCGTTCGTTATGACGAATCAAAAANTGGTTTGCCNATTGGAGACTTAGCAAAAGCGCTTCAAGCAGAAGGTGCACATGTNGCTGCACCTCGTTACCCCCTTCTACACCAACAGCCTGTNTTCACACATGGCGTTTGGTCAAAGATTGCGAGGCTCCCTGCAACTGAAGAGAATCCAATTCATCAATACGACCCTGCAGACTTGCCAAACACTACGCTTGGTAATGGCTCACTGTTGAAACTACCATCATTCCCTTCAGCATCCAGAGAATTGCTCGATCAATATGCGCAGGCTTTCAGAAAAGTTTTTGCGCACGCAAATGACATCCCACGAACAAACTAAANCCCCGCNTGATGCAGACGCTGTCATTCATCAATTGACGCATCCATTCAATCGTGGAATAGGGNGTTTGTTGCTCTGCGCACTGAAAATTGTGAAATGGGTAAANCGTATTTCATGGACTACACAAGGCATTAAAGNTNTCACTTTGGAAGAGATGCCNGTGTTGTTCGCATCAAACCACACTAGCCATNTTGACACACACGTCATNATGGATGCACTTCCTAAAAACATTCGACGGCGAACAGCCGTTGCTGCNGCGTTTGATCACTTTGCAGACGCAGACGGCAAGTCAATTCATAAACGAGTTATTCAATTTNTTGTCGCATCGCTTTGGAATGCGTTTAGTATTGAACGGCGAAAGTCNCCACTGCGTTCGATTCGCACGATGCAGTCGCTTCTTGCACAAGGNTGGTCCATNGTGATTTACCCAGAAGGCACTCGGAGTAGGACTGGCGACATTGCGAGATTTAAGCCCGGNCTTGCTGTTGTCGCGAAAAAAACCAACCGCCCAGTGATTCCGATATGTGTCAAAGGTGGATTACGGGTGCTTCCTGAAGCGACGTACATCCCAAAACGTGGCAATATCAGTATTTCGTTTGGAAAGCCACTCTATTTTGACGAAAATGATACTTCTGAATCCTTTATGAAACGCGTTGANCNATCTGTTCGCGCGATGCACGCAGAATCATGACGNACTTACTCGCAACAGGATGGACAACCGTAGACATNGCGCTACTTTTGACGATGCTTCCGCTCTTAGGCATGAGNGCCTTTTTTAGTTGTAGTGAGACTGCAATCTTTAGATTGGGACAGGCAAGCATCGTCGAGTTAACTAATCGAAAATCGTCGCCCGCAAACGCGACGCTTTATCTCGTTAAGCATCGCCGGACAGTGCTCATTACGATTCTCATTGGCAACATGACAGCGAATGTGTTGTACTTTGTCGTCAGTTCTGTCCTCATGCTCAACATGCCAAGTGGTTTTGCTGCAGAAGTGGGCATTGCGGTAGGTTCTCTGTTAGCCATCATCGTATTCGGTGAAGTGCTTCCGAAGATGGCTGCAACCGCGAGACCAATTGGACTTGCGTTGATCCTTGCCACACCGCTACTGCTCGTTCACAGAATCATCTCGCCACTGAGAACATTAACCGATGTGCTNATCGTCACTCCCCTTTCAAGACTTTTTTCATCAAGTGAACCCGAGCCATTAAAAGCGGATGAACTCGCTGCACTTGTTGAACACTCTTCGTCAGATGGCATCATCGATCAATCTGAGCAGCATGTGCTTTACGAAGTCGTCGAACTCTCCAGGATTCGCGTTCGNGAGGTCATGACGCCTNGAGTGCANATGGTTTCGCTTCCTGCATCTGCTACAGAACATGACATTAAAGATGTTGTTGCAAAAACGCGCCTGACGCAGTTACCAATGTTTGGCGAAGACATCGATGACATTGTTGGCATGCTTCANACAAAACGCTATTTGCAACGNAGTGTTGANGGACCNTCNCTTGTNAAAGCGAGNATGACAAGGCCTCAATACATCCCGCAAGTTGCAACACTTGACCAATTGCTCACACACTTTCGTGAAACGAACACNAGGCTTGCAATCGTCGTTGATGAGTTTGGTGGAACTGCTGGACTAGTCACGCTAGAAGATGTGCTTGAAGAACTGATTGGCGAAATTGGCGATGAAGTTCATGGCGACATGCAAGATCCTGTTAAGCGGGACGATGGCACATGGCTCATTGACGCGCATACAAATGTTCGGCAGTGGGCTGCAGCCACTGGCATGCTCCTTGAAAAATGTCCTGCTGCAACNATGGGCGGACTCATCGCAGCAACACTAGGCAGAATCCCTGAAGTCGGCGACTCNATTGANCTNGGNAACTTAACGCTCTCNGTNGATTCAATGGATGAATACCGNGTNAAAACAATCATTGTTNCGCTNNATGAGGTGANNNCATGATGACTGAAATNTACATTTCNGTTGGCGTGCTTCTCCTTGGCATNATCATGAGTGCNATNTACTCNGGNCTNGAGACNGGNCTCTATACCATTAANCAGATTCGACTNGGNGTNCGTTCNTCAGCNGGNCTNAAAAGNGCNNGGCGNNTACTTNGGCTTNTCAATCATCCAACACGCATGCTTGCNGTCNTNCTTGTCTNTAACAACATNGCAAACTTCCTTGCAAGTTANGGNGCAGCNNGATTGCTTNACGCNACNNCNCTNGGNCCNTGGGAAGCNATNGCAATCAACGCCGTNGTGATGATTCCANTGCTNTTNNTTTTTNGCGAAGTNNTACCNAAGGACATGTTCCGTTCGCACACTGANACNNTGACNTATNCNTGGAGCNGTGTNCTNCACATNACNGANAAACTNNTATGGTGGACGGGNNTNGTNCCGCTCGTTGCNTCAATTGGCAANCTNNCACGNTGGNCNCTNGGANNNGAAAGTGATTTTGANCCAACACCGCGTNGNCGNTTTGGNTTGCTCTTTAANGAAGGNCTTGAAGGNGGCGTTCTNTCTGATGAACANATNACGCTCGCNGANCGCGTNCTTTCGATGAAANCNCTCACNGTNAAAAGCGAAATGATTCCGTGGATGCGNGTNTCNTGTATTGGNGCAANCGTNTCNGTCAAACGCCGTACTGCTGCAATCGCTCAAACAAAGTTNACGCGTTTGCCNGTTGTCAACGAACAAGGCGTCGTTCGCGGCATCTTGCCCGTGCTNACNGCNTTGCTCAATCAAGATGCNCCAACTGAAACGCTCACNACGACCCCGCTCTTCCTCGCNCCTGACACCCCCGTTCGCGTTGCACTCCAACAACTCCGTGAATCAGGCTCGCACATGGCNATTGTCACCGGTCCAAAAAACACGCCCGCTGGCATCGTCACCCTGAAAGACTTGGTTGAACCACTCGTTGGCGAACTAGGCGCTTGGTAGTGCAATGTCTTGCAAATCAATTTCAATTGATTTGCGATTTCTAAACTCATTCACAGATAGTTTNCCAATGAGATGAATCGTCGCCCCTCGCGAGAGTGTGTCACACACATCGCCTTTTCCCCACCAGACGCAGCGAACTCTTCCCTTGGAATCACCGACACGCATGTTAAGGTGCGTTCCCTCTTTTCCCATTCGCTTGATATCATCGACCTTTACGTTTTTCATCACCGCAATTGGCGTTTTGTTCCCAATACCAAATGGCGCGAGTTGTTCAAANGNTTCAATNTTCATNTTCTTGATGTCATCAATAGATAANANCACATCTGCTTCGACGGATGGAATTGGGTTATCTAAATGCACATCTGCAAATGCAGTCATCGCTGANTTGAACGCATCAAAGTTTGTTTTGCGAATCGTCATCCCTGCAGCCATGTCATGCCCGCCAAACTCCTCAATCAGTTCACTGCACGCATTGAGCGCATGGAATACTGAAAAGNCCTTGATGCTTCTTGCNGANCCAACATAATTGTCTCCATCTTCA
>PBEX01000020.1 GCA_002718515.1 Phycisphaerae bacterium | reverse complement strand
ATCTGGTAAATGTTTGGTTCAGGGTCTAATCGAAGTGCAATCGAGGCTTCTCGATAAAGTGGCCATGCTCGGTCATCTTGAGGTATCGCAGCTGCAACCTCATTGATTTTCGCTTTGTAGTCAACTGTGATTGTCGCTGTCCGTTGAACTGCAACGAAAACCCAAACACCATAGATCAGAATGATGAGTCCAAGACAGAACCCCATGGTGATAATCGATTTCTTTAGCATTCAGATAGTATAAATGCTTTTCTTATGATGTCATGAAATGATTCTAAAACACGCCTCTAAGACTGCAGGAACGCCTTCCCTGCTCACACCAGAGCATACGAGCGCGTCATCAATCGCAAGCCCTTTAAAGATTGATTGCATCAATTCAAGCCGGTCAGCTTCTGGAATCATGTCAATCTTGTTCAGGACAACCAGTTCCTTCTTCGCAGCGAGTTCTGGCGAATACCGCTCAAGTTCATTGCGAATCGTCTTATAGTTTTCAACAGGGCAACTACCGTCAACGGGGCAGATATCGATGAGGTGGAGCAGAGCATTCGTCCGCTCAATGTGTTTTAAAAATCGGTGGCCAAGCCCTGCACCGTCTGAGGCCCCTTCGATGAGTCCTGGGATGTCCGCAATAATGAGCCGGCGATTGATGTCAAGTTCAGCAATGCCGAGATGTGGATGCAGAGTCGTGAAGGGGTAGTCAGCAGTCTTTGGTCTTGCCGCAGACACCGCAGTCAGGAACGTGGATTTACCTGCGTTTGGTAAACCGACCAATCCAATGTCAGCGATGAGTTTCAGTTCAAGGTTAAGGATTTTCTCAACGTACGGCTCGCCATGCGTAAACTCACGGGGTGCTTGATTCGTCGCTGATTTGAAATGCTCATTACCAAAACCCCCCTTGCCACCTGGAACGACAACGACTCGCTGTCCTTCCTCAGATATATCTGCAATCAGTTCGCCACTTTCTTCATCTGTGACGAGCGTCCCGAGGGGAACATGTACAACACGGTCTGCACCATTTGCGCCATGCATTTGGCTTCCCTTGCCCTGCCCGCCATGCTCTGCCCTGTAGTGCGGTTTGTGTGTGAGTGGCAGCAACGTGCCAACAGACGCATCACCGACGAGCACAACTGAACCGCCATCACCACCATCGCCACCATTGGGACCACCCTTGGGGATGAACTTCTCGCGGCGAAAACTCATACAGCCATCACCGCCCTTGCCACCACGGACAAAGATTCTTGCTCGGTCAATTAACATGTGATTCAGTGTAAGGGAATCCCGAAAAACCTCCCGAAAATCAAAAGTGAGGGATTCCGAGGATTGGTCCGGGGGTTGGGTTACCCAACCGCTGTGTATTGCGGGACGTCAGGATTTGCTGGAACGATGTCCACAAATCTGCCTCTGAAGCGAACGAGTCCTGGCTCTGTTGCATAGAGGGTGTCATCGTTACCACGACGCACTAAGTAACCAGCTTTAAACTTCGTACCACACTGACGAACGATGATTGAACCTGCTTTCGCAGTTTCACCACTGTACAACTTAATACCACGATATTGTGGGTTTGAATCGCGTCCGTTGTTGGTTGAACCACCACTCTTCTTATGGGCCACAGCAAAGCTCCTTACTTCGTATTCCAGCCACGTGCTGGAGCCCCGTATTGTATCAAAATGCGGGTACGCTTCAACCCCTTAGAAACACCCCCTTGGGGTTTACCTAAAAATCCACTTTTGAACGACTTCATCGCCATTAATCGCGTCTCTGTCGTCTGTCGTTAGCCTTCGAGTGCTCGTGCCGCCACTCACTGGGCGAGTTGGGAGTGGCACGAGTTGTAAGTCATCTAGCGGGCCATCAACTTTCCATGAGAGTTGAATGACGCGGTGGAGTTTGTGTTTCTCGCCAGTGATTGGGTGAACCACATCAGCAGTATCACCGCTGACGCCTGCGACAAAGACTTGGATTTCCTTCGCACGCTCATCGCCTGCTCTCCAAATGACAAGACCACGAATCGCATTTTCCTTGCCTTGAAGGAATTTACCAGTTGCGTTTGACTGTGATTTCAATAACTCATCACCGTACACATCAAGGAGGCGAAGTTGGACATCACGAGGCACATCCTTGCCGTCGACGATGATTTCACCCTTATCAGTGACGAGTTCCATGTTTGGAGTCCACTGTCGGTCGTTCCCTGTATTGTTGGTCACTTCATACCGCATGACCCAGAAGCCATCACCACTATCTTCATCACGGTAAAACGCAAGGTCGCCTGGGTCAAAGTCAAACTGCCAGCGTTTCGCATGGTCTGTTGCTTTGGGATATGCAGAAGCAATCGTTGTGCAAGCCAAAACGAACAAGGTCATGAGTGATAGGAAGATGATGTGCTTTTTCATACAGAAACTCCTGTCCCATATTCTAGCAGTAGGATATGCCTTCAGTACACATGAATACGAAGAAACATGAGGTCATTGCAGCAGAATTGATTGCTGGCAAACAAGGCGGGATTCGCCTCCTTGAGTTATTGAGGTCAAAAGCGTGTGGAGCGTACACTTTCTACCGTGAGGGTGAAATGGCTGTGCTCTCTGTCATCAACGAGGGCAGGACTGTTTCCTTATTGACTAGCATTCCTGAACGCAGTGCCGATAGCGATACCCTCCAATCGCTCTTGAAACATGCCATAACAGCATTGAGTAGTCAATCCCTGACGCTCGCTCAGATTGTGCTCAACGAGCCAGTGCCGCCATTGCAGATTCACGCCATCACAGAGGCCGGCTTTGAAGAACTTGCCAAACTGAACTACCTAAAGCGACAAGCAACAATTCCGATGCCTCGTGTTTCTAACAAACCAGAAGTTCACTTTGAATCAATGGAAACGCTCAACGATGTAGCACTTGGAAAAGTGCTTGAAGATACATATGTCGGCTCACTTGATTGCCCAAATCTTCATGGCGTCCGTCCCATCCAAGACATCATCGATGGACACCGTATGAGTACACCCTATCAGCCAGCGTACTGGTTCATCGGCACCATCGACGAGTCACCTGCTTGCGTTCTGTTACTCAATCCAAAAGATGGCGACCTTGAACTCGCGTATGTCGGCGTGATCCCAAGCCAAAGGGGACGAGGCATTGCCGATTGCTGCCTCACAAAAACGATTCAACTTGCACAACATCATGACTTTCAACGGATTACGCTTGTCGTCGACAAGGCGAACGTTAACGCTGGGGAACTCTACGCCAAGTGGGGCTTTACAAAGACTCAATCTCGGCACGCTTTCATGCATAAGTTGTGCTGAACTTGTCCACACTTTGTTCATAAATGTGCATAAGTCAAATTGAAAAAAAATTTAGGACTGTTGACTCAGGAAAACACTGCACTTATGAAACATGGAGTGTCGAAACCGAATCTCTATCTCATACTGAGGGGTTGCATTCATTTTTTTATTGAGTAATCTTCCTGAACTGCTTAAGGATGAGCAATGTTTTTGAACGGACTCGATTGAATCTCTGCGTCCGTTTTGTGTGAGGCGAATCCAGTCTTATGGATCAAGCAAACATCCCAATCATTGAGCAGCAAGTAAGAGCATCGCTCAATCAATCGATGGGTAAGCGACCATACAACATGTGGTTTGCAGGCACAACATTTGACTGCGGGGACAATGAGGTTCATATCCATGCTGCGACACCACTTGCTGCAGGTTGGATTCGAGACCGGTTTTCAGCACAACTCACTAAAGCATTGCAAGATGCATATGGAAACGAAGATATTCGATACACCGTAGGCGTTCAAGAGCAGACCTCCCAAAAAGAAGATGTTCAACCAGTTCTAGTTTCATCTCAACAAACGCAAAGACCTGTCATCAAGCGTGTCAGGCAACTACTTGGTTTCGATGAGTTCGTCGTCGGACAGTGCAACGCACTTGCGTGTGCTGCTGCCAAAGAGATGTCATCCTCAGGCGGACTCAGCATCTCTCCCCTCTTTATTCATGGCGTTTGTGGCGTAGGGAAAACGCATCTCCTCCAAGCCATTTGCAAACACGCTGCTCAAGCTGAGGGAAGCAAAGTCCGCTACATCACAGCAGAACAGTTCACCAACGAATTCATCGCCAGTTCAAGGTGCGGAGATTTCGCTCGTTTTAGAAATCGTTACCGCACACTCGACCTCCTCGCAATTGATGATGTCCATTTCGTTGCGAGCAAAAAGAAAACCCAAGAAGAACTCCTGCATACCCTTGACGCTGCAGGTCTAAGAGGCGCTCGGCTCGTTCTTGCTTCAGACGAAGACCCACGCCAAATCAAACAACTCAACAGAGCCCTCGCGAACCGCTTCGTTGCTGGCATGATTGCTGAAATCAGTAGGCCAGACCGTGAAACACGAAAACAGATTATCGCCAAACTTTCGCTTGTCAAAGGCATCACATTAACGGAAGGTGCCATCGACCACCTTGCTTCTCAAGCAGTTGGTTCAGTCCGCGAGATAGAAGGTGTTATGACGCGACTTAAGGCCGTTTCCGGTCTACTCATGAAGAACGAATCGTGTTTAGGCATTGACTCAGTACAACAAGTCATGAAATCATCAAACACTGTGCACACGCAAGTCAGCATGAATGACGTTATTGAAGCCGTCTGTAAACGAGCAGCAATAACGAGCAATGAACTGCGTGGACGTTCAAGGGCTACGACTGTTGTATTCTGGCGTTCAGTATCCGCATACTTGGGTCGTTCAATGACGAATATGAGTTATCCAGAACTCGCTCAAGCGCTCGGTCGAAAGAATCACTCAACAGTCCATGCTGCTGTTAAACGCATCACCGAAGAACTTCAAAGTGAATCGCCAAAGCAAAAATGTGGTTCTGAGCATATAGAAATTCGGGAGCTCGTCGACCAACTCACTTGGGCAATTCGGAATCACGCCCAGTCTAGTTCAACAAAAGCACGGGCAAGGAAGGAGCCTGCCCGAATCACGCGATGAGGGAGTGCTGTTTCAAGGAAGTAACAGCACTTCTTTCATCGCTTTGACGCCACTATTCCGTGAGAAACGACCTCATTTAATGTTACAATCGGGGCATGCAATGCATCATTGCCATGGTGGTTTCAACATTGATGTTTGCGTCAGTATCTCGTGACACAGATAAAACTGATGCAGCGCTTGTGCAATTGCAAAAAGCGACAAGCAGTGAAAACAGTTTAATCCACCTTGCCGCACTTAGAAACTTAAGAGACATCGACCTTCGCCCCTTCTTTTTTCAGTTTGCACAACATCCTGACTGGCCGGTACAAGTGCATGCCGTTCTTGGTCTTGCTGAACTGAGCGATGAACAAACAATTGATCCGTGGCTTGTGCAACAGGTTGCACCGCTTGCTCGTGAGCACTTATTGCTGGAAGCAATCGACGATGGTCTCGTTCAAAAAGAACAGATGGAATCACTTCTGAAGTGGCCCCTTCTTGAAAACACTCCAAAACTATGGCTGATTTCAGAACTGTCAATGCTTGGCGAAGAGCCAAACAAAACGATGTTGCGTGAATTATCAAGCACAACTGAGTTGAGTGTTGCAATGTTTGCTTCACTCCTGCTTGGCGATGAAGAAGTCATCGATGAAGTCACAAGACGACTGAGAAGAGCTTCAAGCATTGAAAAAGATAAAGCGCTCCAAACGACTTTCGAAATGATTCGTCAATACGAATTACAAAGCGCTGCCGTTTGGTTGAAAGACATTATCGAAAACAACGCAATCGTACTCAACGACAATGAACGATACTTTGCACTGCACACACTGCTAAAAATCGCGCCTGATGAAGGCATCGCCCTTTGGGAGAGTCAATTCCCAACTGAACCAAGTAGGAAAGAACAAGTTAGGTATTTACTTATTCTGTTGGAATCAGACATTATTCCAACATCAAAAATGATTGAAAGGCTAGACATCGATCTTGATGATTCATTGCTTGGGTTAATGGCGACTTCTGGTGCTGTGAATAAACCAATCGACCGCGTGACAGACAGCGAAGTTGATGCACTTGCCAACCTCATCAAACGCGGCCATCGCGATTCAACCGAGTGGGCATTTGATGCTGCCCAAAAACTTAGCGAAGCAAATCAAATTCGGCTCTACGGTGAACTTGCACAGTTTGAAGATGACGCATCACTAAGGCGCAGATACTCCGCAAGCCGCGCATTCAGACAACTCATCACTATCAAACCGGAGAAGGCATGGGAGTTGTTGCATGAAACAAAAGATGACAGTGCACAACAAGAATACATGCTGTTCGAAATGCTTCAGATTACAGACGACCTCATCATGAATGACGCCATCGAACAAGCGTCCATGTTGAAAAGAATTGGCGTAAACAAAGCGGATGTGATGACATTGTTATTGATGGCGCGCGGGCAAGAACCACTCCCAGACATCGACCAAAAGTATCTGGGCATCATTGCAGCTGGTGGCGGCGATGTCATTCAGCCACTCAAAACACAAGCAGCTTGGCTCTATCTCAAGAAGATGGGTCTTGCTGATAAAGCGCTTGCCGCAGTAAGCACACAGTAACTGAAGTGTCTTCCCAAATTCCTCTAAGTCTTGCAAACATTACTGAAGAAGAAATTCTTGCAGCAACTGATGCGTTGCGTAGTCAAAAATTAACACTTGGTCCATGGACGGAAAAGTTTGAGGGCCTCGTTAGCAAACACACCAACAACAGAAATGGCATTGCCACAAATTCTGGCAATAGCGCAATGGAAATTGCACTTGAGTCACTTGGCATAGGAAATGGTCACGAAGTGCTTACTGCGTCTTTCGCTTTCCCATCGACTGCTTCAGCCATTCTGCATATTGGAGCGACGCCACGATTCGTCGATTGCGACGCTAGGACATTAAACTTAGATGCAAAAGATGTTGAATCGAAGATTGTGGAGTCAACCAAAGCAATCATTGCGACGCACACATTCGGAAGCCCCTCTGGCATCGATGAACTTGCCCGAATTGCTCAAGAATATGAAATTCCTCTCATCGAAGATGCGAGACAAGCCATTGGGAGCAAACTTGGGGAACGCCAAGTTGGAACATTCGGAAGGGTTGCCGTGTTTGCGTTCCACTCAGCTGCTCAACTAACGTGCGTTGAAGGTGGCATGATTGTCACAGACGACGACCATCTTGCAACACGGTGTAGGCTATCGAGAAACCACGGGTATGACCATAGCCATGTCGCGACGCTTGATGAACTTCACCAAGTCCGTACCTCTGAACATTTACACACCAGAGGTCATGGGTACCGGCTCAGCGAAGTCCATGCTGCAGTTGGGTGCGTTCAGATGAACCGCATGGAATCCATTCTAGAAAAACGGGCAGCAATTGCAGAGTGGTACACGGAGCGCCTTTGCGGCGTCTCAGAGATTATGTGCCCAACCATTGAGCCTGATGTTGAGATGAGCTGGGATGGCTATGTCGTTCGGCTTGGAGACCGGTTTTCAAGGGAAGAACGCGATGAAGTCATTCGAGGACTTCATCGACATGAGATCGGTGCTGCGGATTTCTACCAATCGATTCCTACACTTCCGCCCTTCCATTCATTTGACACGAAGGAAAACGCCTGTCCTGTCGCACAATCGCTTGCGAAACGCACGGTAGCACTTCCCTTCTACACGACGCTCACACAACGAGATGTCGACATCGTTTGTCAGACGCTAGAATTAATGTTGACCCGCGGAACGTTCAGTGACATTTAACAGATTCACACAGTTGCGTGCTGTTTCTGTGTAGACACTTCCACAATTGGTATGAGTTCTTCTTCATTTGAAGCAATGTGATGAAGCACTTCTTGTTTTCGGTTGCCATGGAGCCGGTCGATGGCTTGTCTCGCATGGACGTAATCCATTTGAAGAATGCGTTCGGCTTCACTCGACGCATTAAAGAGCGGATTGTAAGAGACTGTTTCAACGTTACTCTTTCTGCGAGATGTGACGTATGTTGCAAAGAACATTGCGACAAGTCCAAGAAGGACGACAACTTGCTTACCTAGAAACATTGGCTGCTCAGTTGAACCGGCGAGCACTTGCTGCTGAGGAACAACTTGAAGTTCGATGCGAGCACTCGGAACAGCAAGCAGTGCGATGTGCTTCACTTCTTCTAACACGATGAATTGTGAGCCTTGTATTGAAGCACGATCTGAAACCCATTGTTGCGGGAGTGCGATTCGAATGACAGGTTCTAGTTGATTACGCCATGGGATTGGAACGGTCCCCTCTTGAGGCCTTTCAAAGGTCGCTTGAATGGTTGCAACGGACAGTCCTAGTGCGTCTTCTACTTGTGATTTGAGAGTGGGCAACGTGAGTTCATTGTGTCGTGTTGAATCATCTTCCACGAACAACACTTCTCCCCAAGTAACTGTTGACAAGCAGAGGCCGATGACAAATGAAATCAGCAGAAGCACAACCATAGATGAAGCGCGATGCTCAGACGACGCATCCGAAACAGAATGTCCATGTTGTGATTGACTGGAATTTGGCACGAATCATCCTCTCCGTGTGGTACAAAAAAGCGTATTAACTGCGCCTCCATGCGCAACGCCATACCAAACTATCGGCTATTGCCCCCTGTTTACTAGCATTTAAAGAGGGTGGACCTCAATCACTGGGATTCATCGAAGACAACGATTGAATCGGGATTGAGTTTCTCGATGAGATAAGCCTGATTGAATACTCGGTCCATCGGTTCCTCTTCCACAATCGTTGATAGCCCTGCGAACGCAAGTTTGAGTTCCACATCATTGACCGTACTCACCACATCGATATTGGATGGTGTTTTTGGCCAATGCAACTCATGTGTTTCTGCAATTTCAACGCCAATTGGGTCGCGTAATCTTGAAGACCAAGTCCGATCACCCTTTTGATTGATGAGCGAGGATGGCAAATCTTCAACGAAGGTAACTGTCCACCCTTCTTCCCAATCATCTCGCTTTACTGGAATCGGCTCAAGCCCAATCAACTGCAACGCTAATAGTGCGTCTGCAAAAAACAACTCTTTGTCGTTGATTCTGAGCACTGGACGATCTTGTGTAAAGTCGAACATCCAACTTTCGCCGTTCGCACACCCCGCCCACACAATAAGCTCCCCTAGTTTTGAAACTCTCAGCGAAACACTGCGACCTGATTTCCAAAAATCAAAATCACCTTGCTCTCTGTGTTTACCGTTTTCGTCCTCCCATTTGAACTCAATCACACCGTAGCCAACAAGTTCCTTTAGCCTACTCGTCCGGTCAACTTCACGCTCCGCGATGCCAACTATGGACGGCTTATCATGAAAATTTTCAATTTTTTCTTGCGTGCAACTCAGAAGCATCAATGTGATGAACAGAAGCCGCCACATTAAAAATCGCCTTGGAGAATCTCGCCAAGTTGGTCAGACAAATCTTGGATTTCATCTTCCTCGATGCCGGGATTTCGAACGGTGACTGGGTCGCAATCTGTGCCCCTGAATCTCAAATTCCAAAGTTCACCCGCTTCATCTTGGTCTCTTGAAACAAGTTGCAGTTTTCGTTTCCGAAGCAGCACAAGCGCCAAAATATAGCGAAAAGCGACTCTTTGGGGTCGTTCATCGCCATCTAGCCGTTCAAACAAGTCGAGCAATACTTCGTCATCGATGACAATATCTTGCTTATCTTCTTGATCTGGTACAAGGTAACGCCAGTGGCTAAAGAGCCGCTCAGGAGGCGACGCCTCTTCCCATGATGCTTCTGAATAATCAACTCTATCGAAGCCCTCGTCATCCTCTCGCTCGCAAAGTGCAGCCACTGCTTTTGTACCAGGGGATAACTGTTCACCGCTGATTGAGCAAATTCCGGTGGATCTAGACACACTTTGTGCATTTCCGAATCGTGTCATAGATGAGAATCCTACGGTATCAGCGTATACTTTGAGTACATATGAGTTGGAATATTTTTGGATACGATGTTTTTGAGACCATTATTGAGCTTCTCATCATTTGGCTTAGCGTCTTTTTAGCATTTCGTTTTTTACAAGGCACGAGAGGTGGCGGTGTCATTCGCGGTCTTATTGTCTTACTCGCACCACTTTGGCTACTCCAAATGCTTGCCGATACGACAGGGCAATTCCAGCGACTTGATTTCTTTGCTGAGCAATTCTTGACATATGTCGTTTTGCTACTCATCATCATCTTCCAGCCAGAACTGAGGCAAGCTGCACTGCGAGTCAGCCAATCTGGGCTCTTCTCACGCTTCAGTCACGCCCCTACGATTGGTGATATCACAATTACATCAATCGCTGACGCATCCGTCTTTTTAAGTCGAAATCAATTTGGCGGGCTCATTGCCATTGAGCGTGAAAACCGCACATCTGATCACGTCATTGGTGGACAGGTGATTGATGCGCAAGTCAGTTCGTCATTACTTCAGTCTATCTTTTGGCCGAACAACCCATTACATGATTTAGGTCTCATTATTCGAGGTGACAGAATCACAAAAGCAAGCGTACAGTTTCCACTTGCAGATGATTCGGTAGCTCTGCCCTCAGAGTTAGGCTCAAGACATAGAGCCGCCATTGGCTTATCAATGCGGTGTGATGCACTCATTGTCGTCATCAGTGAACAGACTGGTCGCATTTCAATTGCTGAACAAGGCGTTCTGACAACTGTAGACAGAGATGAGTTAGAACAAACGCTCACTACACGGTTGAATGCTGAGATAAGCAGTGAATCAGATACTGAACCTGAAGAACTCGAAGAAACCGAATTGAATCCACAAGCAACACCGGAGTCAGCAGAATGAAACAAAAAGACACTGGTGTCATGCTCTTGTTTGTGACAACGCTCACAGTAATCATTTGGCTTTGGGCAGCAGGTCAAACAAAGACTGAGGCAACTGTCACGACTACAGTACGTTTTAAAGCGCCCGAAGGCATGACGAGCACCGTCACACCATCCTTTGCTTCTGTCACGCTAACGCTTGCAGGCCCCCGCTCTGCGGTCAATACTGCAAAAGCAGCGTGTGCAAACGGGCTCGATTTAACCGTCGCTGAAACAGATGGCACTGTTTCCATCAATGACATTGCTTCAAGACTCAATGCACTCGATGAATTGAAAACATCTGGTGCAACGACTGTTTCTGCTGAGCCTTCTGCATTTAATGTTGATATCCAAACGATGGTTCAAGTTGAAGCAGCAGTCGAAGCGGTCCTATCAAATGTCACAGTCAGCGGTGACGTAACAGTAAACCCCGCTACGGTTACGCTCAGTATTCCAAAACGCATTAGAGCAACATTGCCTGATGCAATCACAGTACAAGCTGTCGTGAGCGATTCAGCCCTTCAACAACTTTCACCAGGCGTCGTTCATACTCGTGACGCAGCGATTCGTCTTCCCATTCCACTTGACGTTCCAGATGTCACTGTCTCTCCAAGCCGAGTCGAAGTCACATTTAAAATTCAGTCCATGAAAGAGGAAACGGTTATTCCTCAAGTTCGCATCATCTTGGCAGGTCCACCTGAGGATTATGCTTCGTATACAGTCGAACTTCCAAGAAAAACGATTTCAAACGTCACCGTTGAAGGTGACATTGACATTATTGATGGTATTAAATCAGGCGAATACGCGGTCTTTGCTGTCATCAGACTTGCTTCTAGAGATATGGAACAACTGATCAGTTCTAAACCAGTCACATCATTCCTTGCGATTGGTAAGGATGGCGCAGGGCACCAACTCGATGTCAGTGTCGAAAACCCTGATGCCCTCAATGTCGAGTTGAACATCGCACCAGTCTCAGGGGCTGAGTAAGCCACTGAATGAGTACTGTGTCACGCCCAGCGTGTAGCAAACCAAGACTTTTTACCGCGTCTAAGCAAGATAGTCGTTCCGTGAAGGAGGTCTCCATCGCTAAGGACTCGTTCGAGGGCTTCGTCGCCATTCACTTTTTTGCCATTGACAGCGACAGAACCATTTTGCAGAAACTCTCTTGCTTCTCGTTTGCTTTTACAAAGCGATGTTTGTGGCAAGAGTTCAACAAGACTTGCTTCATCGGTACCCAATGCTGTTATTGAAAACTCCCCTGCAGGGACTTCCGCGAATACGTCGCTTAGCATTGCCTCGTCTAGCGAAGTGACATCGCCGCCAAACAGTGCTTGTGCTGCATCATTACACCGTTTTACATTTTCTTCGCCATGAAAAATTTGAGTCATTTCATCAGCAAGTCGCTTCTGTGCAAGTCGCAAATGCGGTGCTGCATTGTGTTCTGTTTCGATTGATTCAATGTCTTCTTGGTTCAAGAATGTAAACCAGCGGAGGAACTTTCCAGCATCTTCATCTGGAACATTCAGCCAATATTGATGGAACGCATACGCAGAAGTCAAATCATCTGTAAGCCAAATCGCGCCATCTTCGGTTTTGCCTATCTTTGAACCATCACTTGCTGTGACGAGCGGCGACGTGATTCCAGCCCCCCTAAACTCGTTATCATCTGCTCCGCTCATATCACGGCGAATCAGGTCGATGCCTGCAACAATGTTTCCATATTGGTCACTGCCTGCAATCTGTACAGTGCAGTTATGCGATTTTCGCAAGTGAAGAAAATCATACGCCTGAAGAATCATGTAACTGAACTCAGTGTATGAAATGCCTTGTTCACGGTTATTGAGCCGGTCTTTGACAGAGTCTTTTTGAATCATGACGTTGACAGAAAAATGTTTGCCAACATCGCGAAGTACATCGATGAAACCAAGTTCACAAAGCCAATCTGCATTGTTCACGATGATCGCGGCGTTTTCGCCTTCAAAATCAAGCACTTTGGAGAATGCTCGCAATTGCCCTTCAATATTTTTCTCAACAACTTCTTTTGATTGAAGCGTGCGCTCAGCATCTTTACCAGAGGGGTCTCCGATGAGCCCTGTCCCACCGCCCATCAAAATGATTGGCGTATGGCCAGCGAGTTGCCAGTGGCGGAGTAGTTTGATTGGCATGTAGTTGCCAATCGTTAAACTTTCTTTCGTTGGATCGAACCCACAATACGCTACACAACCCTTTTGTTCTAAGTGCTTGTGCAACTCATCTCCACCAGTCGTTTGGTGAAGGAGCCCGCGCCACTCAAGTTCTTGAAGAAAATTCATGTGTACAGTTTATCTCCACTGAGCAATATCGGCTTTCACTTTTTGTTTGTTAAAGAAAATGATGAGCCCAACTGGAAGCGCTAGTTGCATTGGCATTGCAATCAACAATTGTGCTAGGAACATTGCCTTTACTTCTGAGTTCGAAGCAACAAGCAACCACCTTGGTACCCAGTTCATCAGGACGACCACGAATGTAAAGATGATGAAACAGAATGACCAAAGGATGAGTCGCCTCGGCACTTTGGGGTCTCTTTGAATGAGGAAGATGCCCTGCATGAGCAAAAACAGTGAGAAACAGACGACACAAATGCTGTTGACCCTTGCAAACCACATTGGAGGCCCGTGCTCGATGAGTTCTGCTTGAAGTGAATCGCTCATTTCCCCATCACCGATTGGAATTGCGGTATGAAGTTGTTGCAACTCATCCATGCCAGAGAGTCCAAGGCAACCACCAAACAGCATTAATCCACCAACGATCACGCAAATGGCTCCACATACGGTGACCCATTGCAACTGATTTGTTTCAGTGTCGCTCAAAACTGCCTCAAGAAGCGGGCATCGTTTTCAAACAGCAATCGAATGTCTGGAATACCATTTTTTAACATTGCAATTCGTTCGATGCCTAATCCAAATGCATACCCCTGCCATTGTTCAGGATCATATCCAACTTCGGTAAACACTTGAGGGTCTACTAAGCCGCATCCACCAATCTCTACCCATTGCCACTTACCTTTAATCTTCATTTTCATGTCGACTTCTGCAGAGGGTTCAGTAAAGGGGAAAAAACTTGGCCTAAACCGTACTTCAGCTTCTTCACCAAAATATGATTTTGCAAATTGGAAGAGGGTCGTCTTTAAGTCAACCATTGAAACTTTTGGCGCGACCAATAAACCTTCACACTGATGGAACATGCTGTAATGCGTCGCATCGTGGGTGTCTGGACGGTAGACTCGGCCAACTGCAATCACCTTGATTGGTGGTGCTGTTTGTTCCATAACGCGAATCTGAACCGTAGAAGTCTGACTGCGTAGCATACGGTCATCACCCATGTAAAAGTTATCGATGGGTTCGCGTGCTGGATGGTCTTCTGGAATATTGAGTGCATTGAAATTGTGGTATTCATCCTCAACTTCTGGGCCAAAGGCAATTGAAAATCCCATCCGCTTGAACACTTCTGAGATTTCATCGATGGTCTTCGTGATGATGTGCCTTCGACCGAGTCGCGCTGCATCACCGGGCTCTGTCACATCCATTGGGGGCTGAGCATCGACTTGACCGGAAAGAGTTTGCTTTCGCTCATCGAACGCAGACTCAAGAGCGACCTTGACTTCATTGAGTCGTTTCCCCACCGCTGGTTTATCTTCTTTGGAAACGTCCTTGAGCATTGGCATAACGCTCTTGAGCCTGCCTTTTGAACCAAGGAATGCAATTCGCCAGGTCTCTAGGGAGTCATCATTTTGGACGCTCTGTATCTCAGAGAGTGCTTCTGATTCGAGTTTGTCGAGTGTATCTAACATGATTGAATAGACGCATGATAAAAGAAAAGGTCCCTCGCAACATGCGAGGGACCTCAAGTTCAATCAACATTTCAAAGAAACGTTACTCTTTTGCTGCCTCATCATCTGAAGCGTCAGCACTAGCATCATCCGCTTCCGCTGATTCTTCTGCTGATTCTTCTGCAGGGGCCGTTTCTTCAGTCGTTTCTTCAGTCGCTTCTTCAGTAACGGCTTCTTCAACTGCTGTTTCTTCGACAACAGCCTCTTCTGTTACTGCTTCAGCGTCAGCGACAACTTCTGCATCTTCAACAACTGCTTCTTCAGCAGGAACGGAAGCAAGCACTTTCGCTGCAAAGTCACGTCTACGTTGTTTTTGCATTCGGCGACGTGAATCTGATCCACCAAGTTGCGGACCGTCTTCTTCACCAACAAGTTGGAGAATAACAAGATCTGTGCCGTCACCAAGACGATGCTTGCCGATTTTGACGATGCGGGTGTAACCGCCATCTCTATCAGCGTAACGAGGTGCAACCGCAGTCATGATGTGCTGTACGAGCCTTGGGGCCTTACGCACTTCACCATAACGGTTGAATTCGATTGCATCTTCGTCTGGCAAGTCGAAGAAATCATTGTGTTTCTTTGAATCTGGAACATTTGGATCTGCAACCCATGCGTGAATCTTTCGATCGTTGATGAGTTGTTCGATTCGCCGTCTTGAGTTCAAACCACCACGCTTTGCGATTGTGATGATTTTTTCAACGAATGGCTGAACAGCTTTTGCTTTCGGCATCGTTGTTTCAATCTGACCGTGTTCAAAAAGACCAGCAGCGAGGTTGCGAAGCATCGCAGTTCGATGTTCACTGTCGCGGCAAAGTTGTTTTCCATGGATTCTATGTCGCATGGCTGTTACTCCTTACGAGGTAATGAAACCTCGATTATTCAGTTCCTTCTTCCGAACCACCAGTGAGTTCTTCAGTTGAATCTTCTTCTGTAACCGCTGAATCGTCTGTTGCAACAACTTCTGTTTCAACAGCATCTTCTTCAGTAGGTTCACCAATGGTGAATTCTGCATCTTCACTTGGTAATTCTTCACCAAGGTCAAATGTTGCGCCTTCACCGCAATCTTCCATCACGATTGTGCCATCAACACCTGGCGGAAGTTGCATGCCAAGTGAAAGACTTAAATCTTCTAGTTTTCGTTTGATTTCACGAAGTGAAGTTCTACCGAAACTTCGAAGCCCAAGTAGTTCTCTGTCAGTCATTGAAACAAGTTGAGCTACTTTGGTAATGCATGCCATATCAAGGCAGTTAGATGATCTCACAGTGAGGTCTAACTCTGTAATTGGCATTTCGAGTTTACGAATGAGTTCTTCGTCGACTGCTGCTGCAGCGGCTGCTTCAGCGCTCACTAAGGATGAACCAAGTGAGTTGAACTGAACAAACGCGTTGAGGTGCTTACGAAGAATCTTCGCTGACTCAACGAGACACATTTCTGGAGAAACTGTGCCATCTGTCCAGATGTCGAGAATCAAACGGTCAAAGTTTGTTTGTTGTCCAACACGTGTGTTTTCAACACGGTAACGGACACGTTGTACTGGGCTGTACACTGCGTCGATTGGGATTTCACCAATGACTTGGTCATCCTTCGTTGCATATTGTTCAGCAGCAGGAACGTAACCACGACCTCGACCGATCGTGAGTTCCATCTCAAAGTCGATGGAGTCAGTGAGTGTCGCAATCACGTGATTTGGGTTGTAAACCGTAACGCTTGGGTCTGCTTCAATGAGGTCTGCTGTCACTTCACCAGGACCACTTGCGGATAGACGAAGCACTTTCTCTTCGTCGCTGTCTACGTTTACGATAAGTCCCTTGACATTGAGCACAATGTCGACCATGTCTTGTGTGACGCCTTCAATTGTGCAGAACTCATGGTCAGCACCTTTTACGCGAACTGACGTAATTGCTGATCCTTCGATACTACTCAATAGGATTCGTCTAAGACTGTTACCAATGGTGGTACCAAAACCACGCTCAAATGGTTCAATCGTAAATCGACCAAATGTATCTGTCGCTGATTTCTCGTCAAGAATGACACTTGCGGGGAGCTCTAGTCCTCGCCATTTTACATGCATCATGATGCATCTCCTCTAACTAAGGCAGTGGGTTTTAGCCCAAACATCGCTTCCTATGAATCGGAATGTTGTGAGCTGCCTTTTCTCACAACACCCATCTCGTAGGGCGAGACAATATCAATTACACACGGCGCTGCTTTGGTGGGCGGCATCCGTTGAATGGGATTGGCGTATGATCTTCGACTGCAGTAATCTGAAGACCGTTCTGCTCAAGTGAAGTGACTGCTGAGTCTCTGCCAGAACCAGGACCTTTTACGTGTACTTCNACTTCNGTAACGCCCATTCGTCGACCTTTNNGNGCGACNTTNTCAGCAGCACGTGCTGCAGCAAACGGAGTTGCTTTTCGNGCNCCTTTGAANCCAACNGTNCCTGCTGAATCCCAACANAGTGTTTCACCACTCAAATCTGTCATCGTGATGATTGTGTTGTTAAAGGTCGCCTTTACNTGGACGATTGCTTTACCAATGTTTTTTCTAATCTTTTTCTTAGCCATGATTTCTCATTTCCTTTTCGCTCATGCGATTCCTGAATCTCTGAAACGGTTCAGAGGAACCTTGCGACACATGCTGAAACACTCAGCATGNGTGGTTTAACCTTTCACGCCCTTCTTACCAGCAACAGTCTTCTTACGACCCTTACGAGTACGAGCATTACAACGAGTACGTTGACCACGTACTGGCAAGCCCTTACGGTGACGTTCGCCACGATAAGAACGAATGTCTCTTAATCGTTGAATGTTCTGTTGAATTTGACGTCGAAGCGAACCCTCTACGATCAGGTTTGCATCGATGTAACCAGCAATTCGACCGACTTCGTCATCAGACAGGTCTCTTGCTTTTGTTTCTGGGTCAATGTCCAATTCCTTCAGAATGTCGTCAGCCGTTTGAGGACCAACGCCATAAATGTATCGAAGTGAATATCGAACCTTTTTGTTTTCTGGAATGTCTACGCCTGCAATACGTGGCATGGTGTTCTCCTGCCCATCGGGGCTTTATCTTCTTAGCCCTGACGAGTCTTTAACCGTGGGTTCTTTTTGTTAATGACATATCGTTTGCCTTTTCGAATAACGATTTGGCAATCTTTTGTTCTTCTTTTGATACTACTTTTTACTTTCATAATGTTTTGCTCCCTGATTGAAGGGTTTAGTGTCTGTAAGTAATTCTTCCTTTGGTCATGTCGTACGGACTAATCTCCACGATGACTTTGTCACCAGGCAAAATTCGAATATAGAACCTTCTCATTTTGCCGCTGATGTACGCAAGGATTTCATGTCCATTTTCAAGGCGTACTTTGAAGCGTGCGTCTGGCAGAGCTTCAACTACTTCAGCGTCGAGTTTTATCTTTTCTTCTTTCGCCATCCGTGTTCCTTATGCTCCGCTTGGACTCCGTGATACGCCTCCGCCACTTCGACTGCCCTTAACTGGTGCATCATGGAAACCTCTGTAGTTTCTCATGAGAAGGTTTGCTTCAATTCGCTGGATGAGGTCAAGACCAACACTGACAACGATAAGCAAGCCCGTACCTCCCAAGAAGGATGAGACGAAGAATGGGATTTGCATTTCTTTCGATACNATTGAAGGAATGACTGCGATGACTGCAAGGAAGCCTGCACCGACATATGTAATTCGTTCAACGACTGTTTCCAGATACTCCGCAGTTCGTGGGCCAGGTCGTAGACCAGGAATAAACGAACCATTATCTCTGAGTTGTCTAGCCATATCCTCAGGACTAAAGACGATGGTCGTCCAGAAGTAACTGAAGAAGTAAATCAATGTAATCTCAAGCACAATGTATGGATACTCACCCATTTGGAATTGTGAGTTGAGGAATGTTGTCGTTGTGATCCACCACGAAGCAGTATCTGGTGATGCTGACGCGGATGTTTGCAAGTAGCCAAAGAATGCTGATGGGAAAATCAACAAGGAACTTGCAAAGATAATCGGCATCACACCTGCGTGATTAACACGGAGCGGCAAGTAGTGTTTTGCACCACCATATGTTTTTCGACCGCGTGTGTGACGTGCTTGCTGGATAGGGATTCTTCGCTGCGCAACTGTGATCAGAATCGCACCTGCAACGACGAAGATAAATGCGCCAACAAGGAAGCCAGCACCAAGAATGCCAATATGACCACCAACTGATTGCTGCGATGTATCAAAGTTTTCCCAAACCCACATAATTGCACGCGGCATCTGGGCAATAATGCCCGCNGTCAGAATGAGTGAAACACCGTTACCGATGCCGTACTTGTCAATCTGTTCGCCTAACCACATGAGGAACACGCTACCAGCGGTCAGTGCTGTAACGCCTGCGATGTAAAACAAGAGCATGCCACCTGGAGTCATGAACTCTGGCTTGAGCAACCCTTGTGAAACAATAAACTTCAACCACATCAACGATTGAATGAAACACATCGCAACAGTTGCGTAACGGGTCCATTCCGTGATTTTCGCTTGGCCAGACGCACCTTCCTTTTTCAACTCTTGTAGCCGTGGCATCACGGACTGGAGCAATTGGAAGATAATCGAAGCCGTGATGTACGGCATGATGCCTAAACCAAAGATTGTTGATTGTGAGAATGAACCACCAGAAAAGATGGAAGCATAGTCGAGGAATTTACCCCAACCGCTTGCACTCTCGGATGCTTTTTGTGCTGCTTCAACCATTTGTTGTTGGTTGACACCAGCAAGTGGAATCCAGAAACCAATGCGATAGATAATCAGCATTGTGAGTGTAAAGAACACTCTGTTGCGGAGTTCTGGAATCCTAAAGATGTTAAAGATTGCTGAAAGCATTCTTATTCCTTATTCATCACCTTCTGAATCGTTGCTTGCTTCTGCTTCAGGAGTTTCTGGAGCACTTTCTTCTTGAGGTGCTTCTTGTACTTCTGGCGCTTCTTCTTGAACGACTTCTGGAGTTTCTTCNGGNGCTTCAGTCGCTGCTTCTGCAGGAGCTGCTGCTTTCTTCACTTTACGGTCAGCACGTACCCACTTCTTTTTCTCGATGATGGTGACAGTGCCGCCAGCATCTTCGATTTTCTTTTGTGCTGAAGTTGAAACTTTGTCCGCTGTGATTGTCAATGCAATTGACAACTCGCCTTGGCCGAGAATCTTGATTGGATTCTTGAAGTTGCGAACGAGTCCTTTTTCTACAAGTGCAGCAACATCAACAGCATCACCCTTCGTGAAGCGTTCTTGCAATGACGCAACGTTCACGATTGAGTAAACAGTCTTAAAATCAGCATTCGAGAAACCACGTTTTGGGATTCTTCTGAAGTACTGCATTTGACCGCCTTCAAAGCCAGGTCTGCGTGAGTAGCCAGAACGTGAACCCGCGCCTTTATGACCGCGACCACTCGTCTTTCCAACGCCGCTACCGCGACCTCGGCCTACTCGTTTGCGAGCTTTGTACTTGCCCACTTTTTCTGTTATCTCATGAATCATCATGACAGTGTTCTCCTACATAAGCAGCAGTTATTCTGCTGCTGCCTCTGCGTGTGTTGTTTCTACTGGCGTGCTTTGAACTGCTTCGTGAGCTTCTTCAGCATGTGTTTTATCGATGCTGACTTTTCGAAGTGCTTCAACTTGTTTGCGGCTTCTGAGTTGCTCAAGACCATTCATCACTGCTTTAGTCAGGTTCTTATTGTTTGTTGAACCATATGCTTTTGAAAGACAGTCTTTCACACCAACAAGGTCAAGAACGGCACGAACTGCTGCACCTGCGATAACACCAGTACCTGGTGATGCAGGAACTAAGCGAACGCTACATGCACCAAATCGACCAGTGACTTCATGTGGAATCGTTGTTCCAGTCAGTGGGAAAGGTCGCATTGCACGCTTTGCTTTCTTTTGAGCTTTCTCGATTGCATTAGGCACTTGGTTTGCTTTGCCATAACCGAGACCAACTTTGCCTTGGCGGTCGCCACAGACAATCATTGCTGAGAAACTGAATCGACGACCACCTTTAACGGTAGCAGCAGTCCGGTATACACCGACTGTGTTCGATTCAATGCCGCTTCTATCTTCTTCGTAATTCTTATCCATCGTCATTTACCTTAAGTTTCTCAGAACTTCAAGCCACCTTCGCGAGCACCATCTGCAAGAGCTTTTACGCGACCGTGGAATTTGTAACCATTTCGATCAAAGACAACAGATTCAATTCCTACTGACTTTGCTTTAGATGCGAGGCGTTCACCAATTGCTTTAGCAGCAGCACAGTTACTACCTGCTTCGACTTTGCCATCTTTCTCAATCGTGGATGCCATGCAGAGTGTTGTGCCTGATGTGTCATCGATGATTTGAGCATAGATGTTTTTGCATGAACGAGTCACTGTAAGACGTGGACGTGAGGGATTACCGAAAATGTCTTTTCGGACGCCTCGCTTACGCCTTACATATCTCTTATTTCTTGCTGTTATTCGATTCATAATCGTATTCCTTTTCGACTGTCTTTATTAGACGCCGAATGCTTTACCTGCTTTACGGATGATGACTTCGTCGTGATACATGATGCCTTTGCCGTTGTATGGCTCAGGCTCACGTTTCGAACGGATGACTGCTGCGAATTGACCAACTGCTTGTTTGTCAGCGCCAGTAATTGTGACAGCGGTGCCTTTTTCTACTTCAAATGAAACACCATCTGGTGCTTGCAACTCAACTGGGTGACAGTAGCCAATGTTAAGAACAATCTTCTGCCCTTGAGCTTGTGCATTCCAACCAACACCAACGATGTTGAGTTTCTTTGTGAACCCATTGGCAGTGCCTTCAACCATGTTTGCAATACGGCTTCGAGTTGTGCCCCAAAGTGCATTTGCTTGGCGAGTTGCTTCTGTGTTGTCTGCAATTGCGCAAGAAATGTTCTTTTGTTCCTCATCATGAGTTACAGAAATTTCTTCACGCCATTCAAATGTCAAGTTTCCTTTTGGACCCTTCACATCANTGGAACGATTCCCAGCGTTGACTTTGACTTCGACGCCTGATGGAATTGCAATTGTTTTCTTTCCGATACGTGACATAGTGTGTTACCTCTTTAAGTCTTACGCAACAGTTGCGACGACCTCACCACCAACTTTTTTCTCTCTACATACTCGATCGCTGAGCACACCACTACTTGTTGAAACGATTGCGATACCAAGGCCACCAAGTGGTCGTGGTAAATCTTCAACGCTTCTGTATACACGTCGACCTGGTTTTGATTCACGTTTGATTGATGAGATGACGCACTCTCCACGTTCGCCATAGCGAAGGTGAACATCGAGGCGACCTTGTCTTCCATCGTCAACGATTTCAAAACTATTGATATAACCTTCATCTGCTAGAACAGAAGCGATGCCGCGATTGAGTTTGTTGTTTAAACATGAAACCACTGCTGTGTGGTTGCGGACCGCGTTTCTGATTCGCGTGAGCATGTCGGCTGTTAAATCTTGTTGTGACATTCTTTATTACTCCAAAAACATGACTGAGTCATGCGTTGATGAACTCTTTACCAACTTGCCTTACGCATNCCAGGGATTTTGCCCTCGAGTGCTAATTGACGAAGCATGATTCGGCTAATNCCAAACTTGCGATACACGCCACGACCGCGNCCAGTAATNTGGCANCGATTCTTCTTNCGCGTGGAGAACTTTGGTTCTCGTTTCATCTGTTCAAATACACGTTTACTTGCCATAGTGACCTCTTATTCCTCATCTCGCTTAAATGGCATTCCAAGTTGATCGAGTACAAATCGACTCTTTTTAGCATCCGAATTTTCGAAAACGAGATTGATGTTCATCCCGTGATTAAAACTAAACTCAGCCATATTGATTTCTGGCCAAACTGCTTGTTCAGTAAGACCCATTGANTAGTTACCTGCTTGGTCAAACGAAGTATCGTTTAGACCTCTAAAGTCTTTAATCCGTGGAATTGCAAGCGAAATCATTCGGTCAAGGAAGTGCCACATTTTTTCGCGTCTGATTGTGACCATAAACGCTGAAGGGGCACCTTCACGGACTTTAAAGTTTGACACAGACTTTTTCGCTTTGATTTCAATCGGCTTTTGACCTGAAATCTTAGTGAGCGTTGCTGTCACAGTGTCACGGATATCTTGCTTCAATTTTTGATTGTCAAGGTAACGACCAACGCCAACGTTAATCACAACTTTTGACAATTTTGGAACGTCATTCACGTTAGTCAGGTTGAATTCCTTCATGACTGCGTCGCGAACTTGTTCGTCGAACTTTGCAAGTAGTCTTGGTTTTTCAAGTGTTGCTGNCATGGNTTATTTTCCTGTTGCTCTAGCACTTGCTGAGTGAATCTCACCGAGTACTTTTTCCACTTTCTTGCCTTTGCTGTCTTTTGCGACTGCGATACGAACTTTTGAACCATCTTTTTGTGTTTCAAATCGCACGCGTGCTGGCTTTCCATCTACAGCAGGGCTCACGTTACTTTTATGAANTGGCATCTCTTGTTTGATGACGCCACCATTTGGGTTTGCTTGGGAAGGCTTGATGTTCTTGTTGCGAACATTGACGCCCTTCACAACCACACGGTCTTTTTTAGTAAGCACACGTAATACTTCACCAACAGCACCTTTGTCGTTGCCAGCTGTGACGATTACTGTGTCTCCTGTTCGAATGTGTCTAGGCATTACACTACCTCCGATGCGAGGGACACAATCTTCATGTAATTCTTTTCACGCAGTTCACGAGCAACTGCACCAAAGATTCGTGTACCTGTTGGGTTTAGATCTTCATTAATAAGGACGCATGCGTTGGAGTCAAAGCGAACGTATGAACCGTCTTTACGACGTGTTGGATACTTCGTACGGACAATGACTGCGCGAATCTTGTCACCAGTTTTAACGGGTGAGTTAGGAAGCGCCTTTTTCACTGCACAAACAACACGGTCACCAACACCAGCAGTACGTCTTGTGTACTTGCCGCGAGCAGTTGAACCACCGAGGACGCTAATGACGAGAACCTCTTTAGCTCCGCTGTTATCTGCAACTTCTAATCTTGACTCTTTTTGAATCATCTCTTTAATCCTTGAGCAGCGTTACGCTGATGCTGACTCCACAATGCGGGTGACAACCCACGATTTAGTCTTTGAAATTGGTCGACACTCTGCGATTTNAACTGAATCACCTAGTTTTGCTTCATTGTTTTCATCATGAGCATGAATGAGTGAACGACGACGAATGTATTTTCCGTACTTTGGATGCTTTACTGAAAACTGGATTTCGACTTTGCAGCTCTTATCTCGAACGTCTGAAGTCACGACACCAATTCTGCGTGAAGCATTTTCTGGAATGTTGATTTCTTTTAAATGGCTCATCTGTCTTTACCTCTTACGCCTTTACCGCTTTGCTGCGAACTGATTGCTCTGTAAGCAAACGAGCAATGTCTTTGCGAATCTTGTTGAATTGAGAAGTGTCTTGGATCTTTTCAGTGACGCTTTGAGTCTTCAACTCAAAAAGCTTCTTGCGAAGATTGTCTACTTCGATTCCAAGTTCTTCATCACTTAGTTTGTGTACTGCTTTAGCTTTCATATCGTTTCCTGTTCCTCAGCGGATTACACTGAGAGTCTCCGTCCAACAAATCTGCAACGAACAGGCATCTTGTGTGCAACACGTGCCATTGCTTGTTTTGCCATGTCTTCTGGAACACCGCTGATTTCGAATAGGATTGTTCCTGGCTTTACGCGTGCTGCCCAGAAATCAGTGTCCGCCTTACCTTTACCCATTCGTGTTTCAAGTGGTTTCTTTGAAATTGGTTTGTCAGGGAAGATGCGAATCACAACTTTGCCTTGACGNCGAAGGTAGTGCTGNGCNGCAATACGACCNGCTTCAATCTGTCTNGCTGATACCCAGTGTGTATCAAGTGATTGCAAGCCATACTCACCAAATGCAACGTAATTACCACGNGTGGCATTACCTTTCATCTTGCCGCGCATTTGTTTGCGGAACTTNATTCGTTTTGGCATCCGTGGCATCGGACGATCTCCTTTACGGCTCTAAAGCCAACTTCTATTAACGACGACCCCNAGCACGACCTCGAGCACCTGCTGCTCGTGAATCTGTTTGCTCTTCTTCTGCGTCTGNATACATTCCCTTATAAATCCAAACTTTNACACCAATGATTCCATAGGTTGTTTCAGCGTGGACAAGTGCGTAGTCGACATTCGCTTGCAATGTTGATAGCGGAATCGAACCTTCGCGAACAATAAATTTACGTGACATTTCAGCACCGCCAAGACGACCTGAAATTTGAATGCGAATCCCTTTTGCACCATGTTGCATGGCTGACTCAGCACGNTGCTTGAGCATNCGTCTGAAGTTGCCGCGCTTNCNCATTTGTTCGCCNANTGCTTCAGCAACNAGNCGAGCNTCAGTATCAGGATTCATCACTTCTGTAATCTTGACTTGGGCTTTTCGNCCNGTGAGNGTTTGCAANTCAGTGACTAANTTGTCAATCTCNGCACCTTTAGGACCAACAACNAGTCCTGGACGTGCAGTTTTCACAATNACNGTGAGTTCTTCACGAGTNCGTTCAATCAAGATGTCTGACACTGCTGCAAATGGNGGCGTTCGGTTCAATCGTTTGTCAACGAANTCACGAATGCGGTAATCTTCAACAAGCAGTTCAGCAAAGAGTGCTTTTGGAGCATACCAACGGGACTTATGCCCTTCAGTTACACCAACTCTAAATCCAAATGGTTGTACTTTTTGACCCATTAGTTTTTCTCTCCGACTGAGATGATGAGGTGACTAGTTGGCTTACGAATAGGATGTGCACGACCGCGATCCTTTGGTCTCCAACGCTTAATGACTGAACCCTCATCTACTCGAGATTCAGTGATGTATAGATTTGTGACATCTGCATCTTGCTCCTCAGCATTTGCAATTGCACTGTTGAGGACTGCTTTGAAGTACCACGCAGCACGCTTCTTGGAGAATTCCAATTGTGACAGTGCTTTGTCGATTCGTTGACCTCTAATCAGGTCTGCAACCAATCNCGCTTTGCGNGGTGAGATGCGAGCGTATTTATGTATTGCTTTATACGTCATAGTAAATTCCACTCAAGCATTAACTGCTCTTAATGCCTTCCTTCTTATTGGTATGNCCTCTAAAGAGACGNGTGTGNGANAACTCNCCAAGTTTGTGNCCAACCATATCTTCAGTGANGAAGACTTCGTTAAATTGACGACCGTTGTGNACGAGGAANGTGAANCCAACGAACTCTGGAACNANCGTGCATGCACGTGCCCAAGTNTTGATTGGCGACTTGCNTGATGAAGCAGCCATNGCTTCTACCTTGCGGTANAGCTTCTCGTCTACAAATGGTCCTTTTTTCANTGATCTTGACATAATGATTTCCTAGGTCAGAGCTTGAGTTGTCCGTAGCGTTTACTCTTACGACGACGGAGNATACGAGCATCCGTCCATTTGCCTCGGCGCCTTGTGCGACCACCTTTTGACTTCGTGCCTGATGCACTTGCAGGTGTTCGGCCACCTTTTGAGCGACCTTCACCACCACCGAGTGGGTGATCGTGGTGACTCATTGCCATACCACGAACTTTAGGTCGTCGACCGAGCCAGCGATTACGACCAGCCTTACCGAGTTTTACGTTTTGATGGTCTGTGTTACCGAGCTGACCAATGGTTGCTCGACAATCAACAGAGACCTGTCTGATTTCACCAGATGGAAGCACGATTGTTGCCCAGCGACCTTCACGGTTACTTAAGCGTGCTGCAGCTCCTGCTGAACGGCAAAGAGCGCCACCCTTGCCTGGTTCAAACTCAATGTTATGCACAGTGAGGCCAGTTGGGATGTACTTCAGTGGCATACAGTTGCCGACTTTTGGCTCAATTGCTTCTTTGGCACTTCGAACAGTGTCACCATCAGTCAATCCTCTTGGTGCGAGGATGTAACGCTTTGAACCATCTTCATATTGAACAAGAGCGATGTGGCATGAGCGGTTTGGATCGTACTCAATGCCGATGACTGTTGCAGCCATGCCATCTTTTGTTCGCTTGAAGTCAATTCTTCGGTAACGACGTTTGTGACCACCGCCACGTCCGTGAACAGTAATCTTGCCTTGGTTGTTACGACCGCCCTTTTTGTTAAGCGGTGTAAGCAAAGATTTCTCTGGAGTCTTCTTAGTGACTTCAGCGTGCAGGTTTACAGAAGCATTTCTGCGACCTGGTGTAGTTGGTTTATATACTCTAATTGGCATAGTCTTCCTCGCTCACTCTTAGAAGAGTTCGATGCGATCCTCCGCATGAAGTTTCACAGTTGCGCGTTTTTGGTTTCCAACTCTGAACCAGCCCATTCGATTGCGTCGCATTCGACCTTTACGGACTTGAGTTGAAACTGAAACAACACGAACGCCGTAGATTTCTTCAACGGCTCGTTTGATTTGTGCTTTATCTGCTCTGCGGTCAACCTCAAATGAGTAGCGGTTGTCTGCTGTGGCAGCAAAAGTAGTTTTCTCAGTAACGAGTGGCTGTTTAATGACAGTTGTTGCTTCCATCAGGCTGCCTCCTCTTCGTTATTCCATGCTGTGCCATTGATAAATGACTCAATCGCACTCTTTCCAACAACGAGGTAGCGATGATTGAGCAATTCGAAGACATTGAGTTGGTCGACTCGAATTGTGTCAACGTTTTCCAAGTTGCGTGCTGACAATGCAGCATTTCTGTTTTCTGTTTGAAGTGCAACTAAGCAGCTGCGATCGATGCCGATTGCTTCCAAGACTGCTTTCATGTCTTTTGTTTTTGGTGCGTCGAAGTCCATGTCAACAACACATTTCACTTCGCCATCAACGAGTTTCGCAAGCAGCGCATTTCTGTTTGCGAGTCGACGCATTTTCTTAGGCATGTCCTTGCGGAAGTTGTCGCCAGTTTGCTTCTTAGCAAACGCAACACCACCGCCCTTACGGAGTACAGTTCTTGCTGAACCCATACGTGCGTTACCTGTGCCTTTTTGTTTGTAAAGTTTGCGAGTTGAGCCTTCGACCATACCGCGACTCTTGGTTCGTGCTGAACCTTGTCGTCTGTTTGCATGGAACATGACATACGCTTGCTTGAGCAGCGTAGGTCTCACCTCGGTCCCGAGCGTTGCTTCATCGACATTGATGGTATCGACTTGCTTGCCCTTCTTGTCATATACTGGAAGTTCTATCATTTCTTTTTCACCTGTGACGTTTTCCGTCGTTTGTTTGCCTTTCACTCCGTTGTGGTCGTTGCCTTATTCCTAAGCGTTGCTTAGTCTCCGGTTTCGAGGGTCACACGGTAGTGTTTGACTCGGCGTCCTTTACGTTTTGTCGCGACCAACTGGTTCTCAAGTGAGCCTTGAAGGTCTACTAACTGATTTACAATCAACTAGCTGCGTTTTGCTTCTTCCTATTCAAGCGTTTTGCTTCACGAATGAGAACCATGCCATTGTTTGGCCCGGGAATTGCACCCTTGACCAAGAGCAAGTTTCTCTCACTATCAATATTAATCACTGGCAAACTACGACAAGTAATTTGCTTGTTACCCATTTGACCTGCCATCCGCTTACCCTTTTTAAGCTTAGGACCAGTACCTAGGTTTGTTGCGTGTCCGTTAATTGAACCAGGGCTTCTGTGACGGCGTTTCACACCGTGGGATGCTTCAAGACCTTTAAAGTTATGTCGCTTCATGCCGCCTTGGAAACCCTTACCTTTACTGGTTCCAACAACATCAACAAACATGACTTCTTCAAACACTGAAACATCTAATGTTTGACCTGCTTCAAGTTCTGTTTCTTCTTCGAGTCGAACTTCGCGGTGGAATCGTTTTGGTGCAGTGCCCGCTTTTGCGTCGTGACCAATGATTGGCATCGTCGCACGACCTGGGCGCACATCTTCAAAACCGATTTGCACAGCGTTGTACCCATCAGTGTCTTCGGTCTTTACTTGTGTAACTACACAAGGACCAGCTTCGACGACGGTCACAGGAATGTTTGTGCCATCCTCAAGAAAGTATCTTGACATACCTATTTTTCGTCCGAGTAGTGTTTTGGACATTGTCGTCTTCCTTTACTGAAGGGTTATGGTCAGGGGTCTTATGACTTGACCGGAGTGACTTACGAAAAGGTTGTTACGCCTTAATTTTGACAAAGACCCCAGCGGGTACAACGAGACGGTTAAGTGCTTCAATTGTTTGTGCGTTGGGGTCTGAAATATCGATGATTCTTTTGTGAGTGCGAATTTCAAATTGTTCACGTGACTTTTTATTCACGAATGTTGAACGATTGACGGTGTATACCTCGCGCCGTGTTGGCAGTGGTACAGGTCCCGCAACACGCGCACCTGTTCGCTTTGCATGATCGACGATTTCTTTCGCCGAAGCATCAAGTGCTTGGTGGTCGTAGGCTTCCATTCTGATTCGAATACTCTGCATTACTGCCTTGCTCCGTCTTCTCTGACTCACACTTGCTTGCAACACGCAAGCAATTAAAAAATAACACCCCCCTAAATAGAGGGCGAATCAGGGATTCTATCGAATCTAGGGCATACTTGTCAACGCATAACGGGCACCAATCCCGCCCCTTTTTAACCTTCCAACTCTTTGGTAAAGTGCCTTCCTATGCCAGTATTCAAATCCATCTTTATGACCCTCATTTTGGCGTCATTTGCAGTTGCTGAACCGTATCAAAATGGGAGTGTCGGCTTTGCCTTGGACCTTCCAGAAGGCGCTTCTGTGACCGCATCCAACTCAAATCCCCCTTCTTGCCTCATTAGCGGGGGTCAGGCTGAGCATGTTTGGCATATTCGATTTGATAGAGGGGCAAATCCAGAGGGATTAAGTCCTAAAAACATCGCTCTTGAACTCAAAAACAAGCATTCTGACCCAAATGGGACAGAAATCATCCAAAATCAAGCTGTATATATAGGTGATGTGACAGGTCATTGGACCTTGATTCAGGAAAAGGGCTCTGCTTCAGAAGCATTTTTTGGGTGGCTGGTGCTCCCGTTNAAGGGCGAACAATATGTAGCCGCAAACTTGCTGACCACTGAATCTGGCTGGAGAATGCACTCAAAAGCGATTAGTGGATTGATTGCCTCCATCAGCCTCCTTGACCCTGCAGNCCTTATNCAAGAGCGACTTGAGCGTATAGAGCATTCAGCGAATCTACTTAACTCTTTAAATGAGAGCATGTTAAGTAGTTTATTGACCATCGATGAATGGCGGCGGATCACGATGTGGGATGAGCACGAACAAAAGTTCCAAGATATTGGATATCTTCACCTTGTCTGCTGGAAGGGTCCACCAAGTGCGATTGAAGATTTCAATGCTCGAACTGAACGTGAGGACGTGGGACTCATCGTTTCTGTCCAATCTCGCCTTGTATCAGATGAATCGAAGGGCATTGTCGTTGACACCGTTGCCCAGTTTTGGATGAGTTTTGATGGAAAGCGGGAGCAATGGAAAAAGCAGACCAAGCGGTGGATGGATGGTGCTCAAGTCATGGAAAGCGAGACAGGCATTCTGCTCCCAGCCAAACTTGGACAACCACGAACAAAGTTACGGGTCTTCAGTGAGAATCTGACGTCGATGACCATTAATGACCCATATGAAGTTGCCATTGAATCGCCTTGGCTACCGAAAGCGCTTCACTGGGTGTTGCCGGAGCTCTTAGCAAAACAACAAACGACAAACTATTTTTGGAAGACGTTTGAAAATGCTGGTGGCATGAAACAGATTACAACTCGCATTGACCAACTCAACCGCGAGCATAACACCGTGCAGATTGACACTTCTTTTGGAGAACAAGGCGTCATCTTTGAAACAGTGCTTTCAAAGAGCGGCAAATTTCTTTCACAGAAACAAGCAGGTGGCCTTCGCATTGAACAAAGTNCACAAGCAGAACTTGAACCCATCTGGACCCCTCGCAATCTTTGGTAACTAAGTACTTGTAACCTGTGTTGATTCTGGGCATTCGGTTAAGTTTTGCTCAACATCAACTGCAAGTTGCTTCAACTGTTCTTCCGAATAACAAAAGAGTGGCCAATCGCGTTTGTTTGCAACTTTCAATGATTGCTTTAGCAATTGCACATCGGGTCNCTCACCGTGCTCATCACGCATACTTTGCAGCGATTCAAAGTGATGCTTGCGTTGGTCAGAAAAAGGCTCCGCGGTCTCTATGGATTGAACCATCTGAACAATCTCTAGTTCGATCGTACTTGGCACAGCGTACGCCTGCCTTGCCTGTTCAATTGAAATCACGTCGAGGTCAAGTCGCAAGTCTGCAGAAACTGCAACAGTGTTTTCTAGGTTGATACCAAGCCATTGCTTTATCCATTCTTCCATCACGACGTCGTAAGTTGCACCACCAAGCCCATGCACAAACAGGTCTGCAAAACCAAGCCGAGCGAGTGCAGTCAGCAAAAGCGCTTTTGGGTACAACCCATTTGGCGTGTCCCACAACGGCAATTCGTCTTCTTCAAGCATTGCAATGTCTGCTTCAGGGTGGTTAAACACCGCTCTGTTGTACGCATCCTTGCATTCGGACCCCTGCGCCTTCATAGCGTTAACAAATGTCTTGCCAAATGAACACTTCATGAGTTCACTTGAATAAACCGTGTAATCAACATGCGCAAATGGCGACATGCATAACTGCATAGCGTGTGCAAACTGTGCTGCAGCATGCTCTCCTTCTGCATCACGTAAGTGCTGACCCATTTGACAATCGCTCGTTACTTCTGCCCTAGACTGTTCAACAAGTGGCGATCCATTAACCGTATGTGCCAATCGTGTTTTGCGAATGGATGCAACACCATCGTCTATCTGAGGCACTTCAACAAGACCGACATCACCGTCAAAATGGTCAACAACAAGATGAACGACTGCGCCTCCAACTTGCTTTGCAAACTGCGTTGCTGCAATAAACTTTGCTGCAATGCCAGGGTGGAACAACATCGGCTGGTGTCCCACAACAATGAGTTTTTCATCCAACGGTAACCCAAGTGACGCTTTGAACTCGTTGCGAATGTCAGCAATTGATTGACCAAACAGTTCGCCTTCAAACGCTTGAAGACGCGCGTCCCATTCCGCCGGATGCGGATCAACATGGAACGTGCACGCTCTCATGCAAAACAAGGTGATGGATTACGTTTCATCTCACGTGCAAGCACGTCTCTGTAATGTTGCAATCGTTGTTCAGGATCATTCAATGGGCCACCAAATGTACGAGTAGGGTCGTTATAAATCAGGCGGACTGGTACTTCTTTGATGCTCAGGCAGTTTGCAGCTGCTTGCACCCAGAATTGCATTGGAAACTCATAACCATCCACATCAAATGAAAATGCTTTGAGTGTTGAAACACGGTATGCCTTGAATCCGCAAAATGCGTCTGTAATCGAAATGTTGAGTGTTCGATTGAGTTCTTCTGTCATCGTTGCGTTGATTGCACGCCTGTCTTGAGGAGGCATATCATTCTCAGGATGGAGTGACAGATAGCGACTTCCAGAGATGAGGTCTGCATCGTCATCCTTGATTGCCTGAATAAAACTCGGAATCGCTGCTGGCTCGTGCTGTTCATCACAATCCATCGTAATCAACCAATCAAACTGGTCGACAGCTGCCCACCTAAACATGTCTTGCAATGAACGCCCGTATCCACGGTTTTCAGAATGGCGAATAACTTCAACTGGGTGACCTGCGAGAAGCGCAGGTGTTAAATCGCTTGAGCCATCATCAACAATCAGCACATCTTTGGTGTACTTACACACCTCAGACAGCACACTGTTGATGTACTTTGCTTCGTTATATACAGGTATGCCAACTAAAATTCTGTTCTCTTCACTCATCCCAATATTGTACACCACTCGTCAAGTCAAAAAAAGCCCTGCACATGTGTGCAGGGCTTGTTCAATCAGTTGACTGAGTTAGTTACAAGAACCCCACGCTGCGACGACTTCAAGAATGTCGCTTACGTTAACTGTTCCGTCACCATTGACGTCCGCATTACTTGAGGATCCTGCGCCCCATTCAGCAACAACGTACAACAAGTCAGTGACATTTGTTATGCCGTCGCCATTGGTGTCCGTTGGGCAATCATTTTGGTCGCAGTCGCCAGCATCGCATGATGAGTTTTCACCCATCCAAGTGCCGCCACCAGCATTACATGTCGACTCTTCAATATCAATGCACTGACCTGTTGATTCGATGCAGCATGCACCCATCACAACTGGTTCGCAGTCGCCAGCATCGCATGATGAACCTTCGCCCATCCAAGTGCCACCACCAGCATTGCAGTTTGATTCAGCAATGTTTACACATGAACCAGAAGTACCGATGCAACATGCACCAATCACAACTGGTTCGTCGCCGAGTGTGTCGAGGTATTGAACGTTTGAACCAGTTGGGTCTAGCCAATCATCAAGGTAAGACCACGAAAGTCCAAATGAACGACCGTAATAATCGTTCGTATCACTGCTGCAAGATGCCGAGCCACAACAAAGTTGGCCAACGATGCGGTGATTACCATCAAAGAGTGGTGAGCCAGATGAGCCTGGTTCAGTTGTGCCTTCAGCCCAGTTCACATTGTAGAACTCGCCAGATGGATTCATGTAATCAGGGAATGAAATTCGTTTTTCCGCTGTTGATGGATGGTGAATACCAGCACCACTGCCACCATTTGTTTGACGCGACCAACCCGCATAAGTTACGCCCCATGATGTGTTTGGTGATGACGACAACTCGGTAAGCGTGAAATCTGTATACGAACGTGTTGCACGCATTGTGGAACCGCTTGTGAATTGATTGAGTGGTCCGTTGCCATTACCACCACTTGCCCCACTGCCTGGTGTTCTGCAGTAACTGTTATGGTGATTCCAATACACAACAATCGAGGAGTCCGAACTATTTGTCACTCCACAATGGTTCGCTGTTAAGAAGTAAGGCGTGTAATCTTGAGCCGTGTTGTTGACCATGGCACCTGAACATGTCCAATAACCACTTAGTGTGTAGACCCCTACCGATGGAATAACATCCCACCAGTCATCGCCTTCTTCGCAGAGCACATCAATGTTACAAGCGCCTGATGAACCCGCAAAGTTTTCACTTTTAAAACCTCGGTATCCTGGGTTTATCGCAGTCAATTCAATTTGATTGCTAAGCGCATTCTTTTCATTTCGATCTACCACAATCTCAATCACTGCTTCATGTGATGGAATGATTGGTGTCCAGAGTTCACCGTGATCTTTGTTATCTTCTGCGGTGAACGGGCGAATCTCAAACTCGCGAGTTTCATCGCTGATGACCATGCTTCCAGACTCTGGCATTTCATACCGACCAAAACCGACATTCATCGATACGCCATTGTCACAATTGACTCTCAATGACCAACGCATTTTGCCGTTTGGAAGTTTTTCCCAAACACCATGACTTTTTGGTGTCACTGAAACTTCATTTGGAATAGCAAAGCAATATTTTCCGCCCTTCACATCGCGTTCGATGTTTTCTTCTTCAACAGCGATGTAGTCGATGCTTGGAACGGTGATTTCAGGGATCAGGTCAACAGGTAACTGTGTAGTGTCGCCGATTGGTCCATTGAGTACGATTGATGAAATGACAACTGTCAACATATGACAAACTCCTCTAAGTCGTAAATGAGTGTATATCTACCCCCCTAAGACTACCCTATTGATTCGGGTAAACCAAACGCAAAGTTCCTAAATAACGCAGATAATCGGTGAAAAATCCGTTTCCAACAGTAGTTAACTGCCCCTAAGCGGGTCATTTTTATAAAGTTTTGTGTTGAGTGCAAAGAGACGCTCGGTGAATGCCTCACCACTACGGACATTTGCTTCCCAGGGCCTTGCAGCATCTAGAGCCGTCTGAGTGTGCGCATCAAGCGTGTCAAGTTGAGAAACAAAGATTGCTTCTGGTGTTGATGGCAGTTTTGCGGCACCATATTCAAGTTGGCCGTGGTGGCTCAAGACGATGTGTTGCATCACCGTAAGCAAACCATCTGGCAAGGGCTCTCCCAGTTGCGTTTCTGCAACCTTTGCCTTCTCTTCAAGCCACATAGCACCACGTGCAATGTGTCCAATGAGATTTCCTTCCCTCGTATATTCAAATCCCCGATCCCATCGAAGTTCTTCAGTCTTCCCGAGATCGTGAATGAATAAACCAAGCAACACAATGTCGCGGTTAAGTCGCGGATACATCGGCAACATCGACGAAGCGAGTTCCATCAATTGCAAAGTGTGCTCTAACAGTCCACCAATCCAAGCATGATGAATCTGCATTGCAGCAGGCGCTACCTTAAACTTTTGCATTAGCACAGCATCATCGAGATATGCCGCACCAAGCGCTTTTGCTGCAGGATGTTCAAGTCCGTGAATCAGTGACTGCACCTTGCTAAACATTTCTTCAATGTCTTTACGGCTACTTGGAAGAAGTTCGGTCAACTCATCTGCACTTGGTTCGTGCGGCCAAATCTCGCGAATTTTGATTTGCAGTCGCTCTTGGTAAATCTCTTGGTCACCTTCGATTCGTACAAAGCCCGTTGAAGAAATCTCCGGCATGCTGCTCGCATCAAATCGCCACATCCTTCCGCTTGCTTCCCCAGTTGAATCGCGAAGCAGACATTTAAGAAAGTCATCGCCATTTTTCGTAGTGCCAATCTGAGGATTCACAAGTGCGAAAACACCGTGCACAAATCCTTGCCCAGACATATCCGAGATGCTTAACTGTGACAACATAACCGCAGTGTAACTTCTGCTCACCCTTTGCGTAACTTTAAAATCGTTTTTGGGATTTCTCCAAGCAAATCGGTTGCGAGCATCCCAGTATTGCCTTGATGTTCAGCAACGGCTTTTCCAGCTAGCGCATGAATGTGAACACCAAGTAACGCTGCATCAAAGAGATGGTCGTTCGCTTGAACACCGTACTGCGCGATGAGTCCAGCAATCAATCCAGCAAGCACATCACCACTTCCACCCGTTGCTAGTTCGACTCCGCCTTGATCACATCGCTCAGTTTGAATACCATTTGAGATGACGGTTGCATGGCTCTTTAACACAACGATTGCACCGCATGTCTGCGCAAGCGCAGCGGCATCATCTTCTATTGAACCTGTGACATTGACATTAAAGGCACTTGCCAATCTAGCGAATTCGCCAACATGTGGTGTCATCACGAGCGGTGCGTGAATGTCTAATGCGCCCTGCTCAATTGATGCTAGGGCGTTGAGCCCATCTGCATCTAGCACAATTGGTCGGTCTTCCCGTGCGATTAACGTGGTGACGATTTGTTGTTGAGACCACCCCTGACCAAATCCCATGCCAAGTGCAATTGCCCTGCACGAACCACAATGTTGATCTAACAATGTGATGGATTGACTCGGCATGAGCCGACTCACATCGTCTACAGGAAGTTCGACTCCTGTTGCGGTTGGTGCAAGCGACAAAGCATGCGCAAGTAATGGCTGAGGCGTTGCAAGCACAACTTGACCGCACCCACTTCTTAGTGCAGCGTTTGCAGCGAGCGAAGGCGCGCCNAGCATGACGAGNCCATCTTCNCTTTTGCAACCACCAATNANGCAAACACTACCAAAAGTGCCTTTGTGCCCNTCTTCAGGACGCNGTGGNAAGTTAAGCGATGTCATTCCTTGNTTNGATTGCCGATTTCAACNATCTCGACNTCAAGATTCCCGAGCGTTCCCATGAGCCCCGCCATGTCAGCACTGAGGTTTTCATCTGAGAGCGGAGTTGTCAATGTTGTGACGTGTCCAACNCTATGCACTGTTTCNANCGTTGCATCNAGNTCAATCCAGTGNCCATCAATNAGTGCTTGNGACCACATGTGCCAACCAAACACGCCGTTTTCTTTCAATAGNGGAACATANACNAGNCCCATGACACCNCGTGATGGNATACCTGCNGCACGCANNACACCACAAAGNAGTACGCCATGTTCAGAACAGTCNCCCTTCTTATCTCTTGCTGTTTGNGANGCAGANGCAAACGCTGTCGACAAACCCTTGTTATCAATANAGTCAAACACTTTTGCTCTCAGCGCTTTTGCCTTGTNTAAATCAGATGCANNTNNCGGAAGCGTTGCGAGCGTCTCNGTTGCAATGGCAATCACTGCTTCATCTGANGCATCACAGATTGCNGTTGCNGCCATGNATGNAGGGCTGTCAAGTTCACCACTCGTTGCAGGAACTGCTTTGTTCAAATCAACAATGACAGTTGCCGTTCCATCGTCGTTCAGCGTCACAAATTGATGACCTGAGTTTGGCAACTCAACTTTAGAGCCATCTTTACTTTTTACTTTCATGACGAGTCGACTAAGGTCTTCATCTTCTGGAATTCGTTTGTTGGGTTCAACAAACATACTAATCATGAGTTCAGGAACTTCATTAACCNGCGCAAGTGCATCTTGCTTGGACATGAGCGTGTTTCGAATTGCGCCAAAGCCCGCATTCATTTCCGAGCCGACATTGAGTCCTTCTTTTGTGTACCACTCATTCGACGCAACTGGAAGCACATTGTTTGTCGATTCATATTTCATCACTTCGGTTTCGTGGCCCATGACTTCGATTGTTTCTGTACCGAGTTTTGTGAGCACAACAGTCACAGGATTCAGCCCAAGTTCAGGCGACATCGTGACGTATGAAATGATTGGCTGATCTTCNCNCATTTTCTGCACAAACAAACGCTTCACTGCTTGAGGTGTNAGCCAATTTTTTGCTGGAGCATCAACAACTTTTTGAACGGGCTCTCCACCCGCTTCAGAAATCGTCATGATCTTGCCATCTTTAAAAAGCCAAGTGGTTTTACTNACTTGACCCATTGCTTCCTGAGTCGTNACGACTGACACTGGTTTCCCNTCGACTGTTTCAGTNAAAANNGTNTGCACTNTAATNTGCAANTCAATGCCAGCACGCGATAGAGTCATCTCTTGAACATTTGTAGAACGAATTTCAAAATCTTTCTGTTCATAGATTTGGTGAACGTGNCCAGACTTNGCGCCATCAATCGTTACGCCGTACCANTGNTCAGAAANANTNTCCCANTNNGCAGTTGCAATCGACGCAACAAANCANAGTGTNAGCGCAANNANGTTAATCATTNTCTTCATGAGTAGTNNCCTGTGGNTTCATNANNGGGAATAGAACGACGTCGCGTATTGATTCATTGCTTGTCAGCAACATCACAAGTCTGTCGANGCCNACNCCAAGNCCGCCNGCTGGCGGCATACCAACGCGTAGCGCATGAATAAAGTCTTCATCAAGCGTGCGNAACGCTTGAACTTCATCATCCGCGCCATCGAGTTGCTCAGTGAATCGCTGAAGTTGCAAATCAGGATCATTAAGTTCTGTGTACGAGTTCGCGATTTCCATNCCNCAGATAAAGAGTTCCCAGCGATGCGAGAGTGAGTCGTTATCCGCATGCGGTCTTGTCAGCGGNGAAATCGCACTTGGGTAATCAGTGACAAACGTTGGTCTCGTTGGATCGATCGTCTCTTCAACACATGCATCAAAGATTTCGCTGACGAGTAACCATTGGTCCATCGAATCTGAGCCATCAATATGAAGTTCACTTCCTTTTGCACGAACGCTTGCCTCATCGCACATGGAGAATCCGAGTGCTCGTTCAAACAAATCGCCATATGAGATTCTGTCNAACGGTTTGTTGTAATCNACTTCATGTTCACCAAATGAAATGGTAAGTGTTTCACTNACNGCCTGAGCACCCGCACGCACCATCCCCTCAGTGAGTTCTAGCATTGTTTCACAATCGCCAAATGCTTCGTATGCTTCAAGCATCGTNAACTCAGGATTGTGTTTCTTTGAAACGCCTTCGTTTCTGAAGTTNCGGTTGATTTCATACACTTTTCGCATGCCACCAACGAGCAGTCTCTTTAGATAGAGTTCGGGAGCNATTCGCAAAAAGAGCGGAATATCAAGTGCATTGTGATGTGTCGAAAATGGCCTTGCTGCAGCGCCACCAGCAAGCGGTTGCATCATTGGCGTTTCAACTTCAACGAAGCGGTCCGTTTCCATGTAGGAACGAATGGCTCTAATGATGTCTGANCGTTTTTTAAAGGTNTCGATTGTTTCTGGGTTTGTGTACATGTCGACATACCGNTGCCGGTAACGAAGTTCAGCGTCGCTGATGCCGTGNAANTTTTCNGGNGGNGGAACGAGCGATTTGCACGCAAGTTCAAATGAGTCNGCCCAAACGCAGATNTCACCCTTCTGAGTCGCCCCAATTGGTCCCTCAGCAACAANGATGTCACCGTAATCAAGTTTACTTGCGACTTTAAANTGTTCTGTTGGCANGGCAGCCTTTGAGCAACTGATTTGCAAATCACCAGTCTCATCACGAATCACNAGGAAGGTCAACTTGCCCATCGCTCNATGTTGAATACATCGTCCTGCAACCTTCACGCGGGGTCGTTCATCCTTGCCNCCCTCTTCCTTAGANGCATCATGTGCTTCTTGACTAAACTGGGCACGGGCTGATTCAAGTGAAGTCAGTCCATCGACGCGGTTACCCCAAGGAAAGACGTTGTAGTCATCGATCCACCGCTGCATCTTTGCTCTTCGAGCGGCAACGAGTTGGGATTCTTCTTGCTGTTGTACTTGTTGTTCCGTCATCATTAGGTAGGATGGTACATGCAATGACTCAACACTGCGACATGGCTTGGGCTGGCGTTGGCATTATTACTGGAGCGAGTTCAGGAATTGGTGCTGCAGTTGCTCAAAAACTCTCNAAAAATGCGAAGGGACTCATCATCGCAGCGCGCAGAGAAGAGCAACTTCAAGCGCTTGCGTCGCAATGTGGCAAACATGTCATACCCATCCAATGTGATGTGACGAAAAGTGATGATGTNATGCAACTTGCTGATCGCGCATTATCTGAGTTTGGTTCCATCGACGCCATCGTCAACAATGCAGGCATTCTTCCCATGGCATCGATGACGCGGTGCCATCTTGATGATTGGCATAACGCAGTCGANGTGAACATTAAGGGTGTGCTCAATGGCATCGCTGCTGTCTTACCCCAAATGCTTAAACATGGGACTGGGCACATCATCAACATCGGTTCTACAGCAGGTCGAAGAATCTTCGCTGGTGCCGCTGTGTATTGCGGAACAAAGCACGCAGTGAGGGCAATCTCAGAAGGGCTTCAACTCGATTTAAGTGAGCGTAGTGTTAAAGATGGCAACACCATCAAGGTGACCACGATCATGCCGGGACTCGTCAAAACAGAGTTGCCATCTTCGGTTACGCATGAGCAGTCGAGAGTGCAATTCCAATCAGCGATGGACAATTATGAACATCCACTCCTTCCTCATGACATTGCAGAGAGTGTTGCATTTGCTTTAAGCACACCCTCTCATGTCGAACTTGGCGAAATCGCAGTACGGCCAACAACACAGAATTTTTAATGACAGCAATAAAGACAATCGGAATTTTGACGGGTGGCGGCGACTGCCCTGGACTCAACGCGGCAATTCGCGGTATTGGCAAGGCGGCGCTGACCAAGGGCGGCATCGACATCATTGGCATTGAAGATGGATACCAGGGNCTCATTGAAAACCGCACGAAGAGACTTGGTGTGGAAGATTTGTCCGGCATCTTAAGTAGAGGNGGNACCATCCTTGGCACGAACAACCGATGNGCTCCNGAACGGTATTACACCGGAAAAGACAGCGAGGGCAATGCTNTATACGAGAATGCAATNGACAAGTGCATGGCAACTGTNGANTCCAACAACATCGATGTCNTTGTTTGTCATTGGTGGNGATGGCACATTCACTTGCACTGCNCCGCTCATCGAACAGGGNTTNCCTTGCATTGGCATTCCAAAGACNATTGACAATGACATCTACGGAACNGACATNACCATTGGGTTNACGACTGCNACNCGCATCGGAACNATGGCGCTTGANCGNNTGCACTCAACGGGNGACAGTCACCAACGCGTCATGGTCTGCGAACTCATGGGACGNAANGCCGGCTGGCTCACGCTNGCAAGTGGGCTTGCATCTGGTTCAGATGTCATTCTGATTCCAGANATNCCATACGANATCGANAANATTTGNGATTTTGTNTCNCANCGNAANGGNGANCANTCNGGNTTNTCNATCATNGCNTGTGCNGAAGGNGCTCANGCGAAAAACGGAACGAAAGTTGTCTCCGAACGCATCGAAACAAGTCCAGACCCNATTCGCTTAGGTGGCATCGGCAGNCAAGTNGCNTANGACATCGAACANCGAACNGGNATCGAATCGAGAACGACTGCNCTTGGGCACATTCAGCGTGGCGGTGAACCNTCTTCGGTNGACCGCTTGCTCGCAACGACATTTGCAACGNCTGCNTTTGGNTGCGCNCTTGAGGGCGATTTCAACAAGATGGTTGTNTTAAAGGATGGCCANATNGGCACNCAACCAATTCTTGANGCAGCCCATAAACANCGACTTGTTCCACTCGANAGNCGGTTTATCTCTTCTGCNCGAGCAGTCAAAACGTGCTTTGGGGATTAACTGATCTGTGANTCCGCAAGNATGAACTTCGCAGCNTCAATGAGTTGNGGNGCAAACAGCGTTGGNGTNGTTTCGTCTGTCACCCTGTTNTGACCNGTNAGCCAAATNGTTTTNCAATGAACANGCNTTTCCCGCNTGNATATCTCTTGCGGTATCACCAATCATCCANGACNNCGTGCCATCAATATCGTGAGCAAGCATNGCTTCTCTNAGCATGCCTGGNCTTGGNTTTCGATTGGGATGNTCGCANGTCCATTCNGNGGCTGGNCCCTCAGGGTGNTANCAACAGTAATANTATTGTTCGATTGGNTTGANNCCATCAAANGANANGAGTTCNTCNATTTTCGNNTGTGCACNNNGTGNATGTCNNCCTCCGTAAACGCCCCCCGTGCAACNCCNGCTTGATTGGTCACAACGATGAGTAGCCAGCCNGCGTNATNGAGCATNNTGATGGCNTCTTTTGCACCTTCAATGAGTTCNACNCCATCNGGATCNCCNAAGTCACCNTCATTGGTNATGATTGTTCCGTCNCGATCTANGAATACTGCCTTGCGCACAAGCGTAGAATACANCANGACCGACATGNCGCNACTTGAAGNNACNAANTCACTCATCATNCTNTGCCCTTCTTGGGTTGGCGATGTTGTCATGGCGAGTTGTGTTTGGAGAACAGCAAGAGCAGCGTACCCGACTGCTCGCATCACCCTTGCTGTCAGACCGCACTTGCTAGAACTGCTTGAAGGCGTCTCAGAAGTAGATGCGATTTTGNCAATCAACACNAAGAANGTGATTCCAAGTGTGCATGCGTTGAAGCAAATGAAAGGCGATGCCATTTTGCTATTGCCTAACAGTTTCCGTTCTGCACTCATTGCAAAACTCAGTGGTATTCCAAATCGAATCGGATACGCTCGCGGTTTTAGAAGNGCNNTNTTAACGCACGCGGTNGAACCGCGAAANAGTTCAGAGCCAATTCCTACCTCAGAGTATTACAGCGAACTTGCAACTAAAGCNTTTGGCGAAAACNATGCNTCATCGAACCCTTCTATTGGACTAAGCAAATCGCAACAAGAACAGGCATCGAACATCATCGAATCAATCAACTCGCCTATTGTGCTCCTTGTCCCTGGCGCAAGNAAGGCAAAGAAGCGGTGGTGCCCAACNCGATTTGCNCAANTNGCTGACGCACTNACGAATGCAGGCGCAACGTGCTGCGTAGTAGGATCGCCAGACGAACAACACCTTGCNCAATCNATTGCGAAACACGCATCTTTNCCAGTTGTCGATTTAACAACAAGAGGGCTTTCACTGGGCTCATTAAAAGGCGTTGTCAACCAATCTCAGTTAATGATTACAAATGACACTGGNCCAAGACATCTTGCAGTTGCGACTGGAACACCAGTCATTACGNTGTATGGGCCAACTGATTTCAGGTGGACNAAGTATGACTGTGAANATGATGTTGCNATACTCGCAGAACCATTTCTNCCCGCAGAATTGATTGCAGACAATCACGANCAAGCNTGTGCTATTGACAAGATTCCCGCAAGCGATGTCATCGCAGTTGCCTTAGGAATGCTCTCTACTTCTGATTAACTTTTGGTTCAGTNCCACTTGCGATTCGTTTGATGTTCGAGCGGTGTTTCCACACAACAAAAATTGCANTGAGAAGCGAAAGCGACACAACTGGCCACGACTGTGAAATCCCAGAGGATTCCAGATGAAAATAAGTTGCAACGGGCAAGAGTAGCGCTGCAACAATGCTCGCAGCAGAGACCATTTTAAANACNTAAAGTGTGAGTCCCCAACAGATGAAAGCCGCAAGTACAGGCATCGTTAAGAGTGGATACAAACCAAGCATGCAACCGAGCGTTGTTGCAACNCCTTTACCGCCNTGNAANTTCAANAAGANNGANNACATGTGCCCAAAAAATGANGCAAGGGCAACACCGAGCCAGAGCCACAGTGATTCTGATGGATATCCACCTAGGGTTTGGCCTGCAATGCCTGCACATGAGCCCGCGACGTAGACCGGCACGGCGCCCTTCAANACATCAAGCACAAAACACGTGATGCCATATTTTCTTCCGAGCACTCGCCAAACATTGGTCGCACCAATGTTCTTNGACCCNTCTTCCCNNATNTTGATGCCTTTNNATGNNGCAATGAGNACNCCAAANGGAATACTNCCNATGAGGTANGCCAATACCNATNGCAAANAGCCAATTCGTAAGCGTCATACCAACCATGCTAACAGGAGAATGAGTACTGGGCGGACATCGATATAAGTTCTNTTNACAAGCCGTTGCCAGATCAATGGAATTGATAGGCCAATCAAACTAACACCCACAACAAGCGGTAACAAGAANGACGCAAACGCATACACAAGTAGCACCAACANACACCTCTTAAGGTGCGACAACGAACTAGCGAGCGTTGTGCAACCNCAAGCCCTGTCAAAGCNAATGTCTTCAACATCACAGAGNAATGCATCAGCAGCGCAGATAAGCCCAAACGCTAGGACAACATCAAGTGGGATTGAAAAACCAGACAAGCAATAACCAAAAGATGCNATGCCGAAGCCAACCATCAAAGGTTTTAGCAATGGGATTGTTCGAAGCGGGGTGATCAGAATCGGTTTCCCGTACAAGAGAATGCTNGCAAAACCAAACAGTGGCAAGAGACCTAAGATTGCGTTTTCCATGGTCAAGCCAATCACAGCGAAGNCGAATGCGATTANTGAAACTGCGATGCACAAACTCTTCTGTTGAATGGCGACGTGGTGTCTTGGCTGTAAGTGTGCGGAGACATCGTCTGTCACCCGAATCGATGCCCTGTGGAACGTGTAGATACTGATCGCAAGCATGCCCGCACACATGGAAACAAACCAATTCACTTGATGTGTTGAAACCCACTGCATGAGCGACACGATGCTTGCAATATACAAGCCCGCAGGNATTCCTAATGCTGTGAGCAGCGCCATCGGTGCATTGTATGGTTGGTAGCAAATCACATNAAAAGCGAGTAAAATATGCTTCTCATGAGTGAGCACAACACGTATACGTCACCACTCTCTGGCAGATACGCATCCCCACAGATGCAAGAGATTTGGTCAAACCATCGAAAATTCAGTACTTGGNGGCGACTCTGGCTCGCNCTTGCAGAGTCTGAACAAGCCCTCGGTTTAGACATCTCTGATACGCAAGTNGAAGAACTCCGTAACCATCTCGATGACATCGATTACGACGCNGCAGCGAAGTATGAAAAAGAACTTCGCCATGATGTCATGGCGCATGTGCACACGCTCGGCGATGTTGCACCNTCTGCTCGCCCNATTATCCATCTNGGCGCGACAAGTCAATTTGTTAACTGCAACACCGAACTCATTCAAATGCGNGATGGCATGGAACTCATTGCAAGCAAACTTGCACGAGTCATCACACAACTCGGTGATTTCGCAAACNAATACAAGTCGCTTCCGACCCTCGGGTTTACGCACTACCAGCCCGCTCAACCAACAACCGTTGGCAAGCGAGCNACGCTCTGGGCGCAAGAACTTGCCATTGCACTTGAAGATTTAGAGTTTCGTTTAGAGACGCTTCGATTCCGCGGCGTTCGCGGCGCAACTGGCACGCAAGCNTCCTTCCTTGACCTCTTTAATGGCGACGAAGCAAAAGTTGAAACACTCAACACGATGGTCACTGAAAANATGGGNTGGGACACTGACAAATCACTTTCGGTCACTGGACAAACATACCCTCGTATTGTTGACTTTTACGTCTTGTCAACGCTTGCTGGCATTGCAACTGCCGTTCACAAGTTTGCAACAGATGTTCGCTTGCTTGCAAATCGCGGTGAGATTGAAGAGCCCTTTGAAAAGAATCAAATCGGCTCATCTGCAATGGCGTACAAACGAAACCCAATGCGGTGCGAACGCATGTGTGCCCTCGCACGCTTTGTCATGAACATGCCTCAGAACGCTGCTCAGACTGCNGCCGTTCAATGGATGGAACGCACGCTCGACGATTCCGCAAACAGAAGGATGTCGTTGCCAGAGGCCTTCCTCACCCTCGATGGTGTCCTTNATGTGTGCATCAATGTCACAGACGGGCTCATTGTGCATGAAGCGAGNGTGACCGCAAANCTCATGAAGGAAATGCCNTTTCTTGCAACTGAACGCCTCATGATGGAAGCCGTCAAACATGGTGCAGACAGACAGGACGCCCACGAAGTCGTCCGTTCTCANGCNATCGAAGTCGCCCAAAAGATGAAGTCNNAAGGCACTGAAAATGACCTTTTAGAGCGACTCGCTANCGAGCCGATGTTCGCCTCAATTGACCTTCAAAGTGTGACCAATCCAGCCGATTANGTCGGCAGAGCCCCTGCNCAAGTCGATGGATTCGTCCAAGAGGTGGTCACACCAATTCGAGATTCGTACGCTGAAAAATCAGCTGAAATNGAAGAATTGCGGGTCTAAAACCCGAATTTTTACCTAACAAACACCTAATTTCTACTGTTTTTCCTCATTTTCGGGGTTGCAAAGCACTTGTAGCCGATAAAGAATGCATTGAAATGCAATTGAGGGGCACTCCCCGTTGGCTCTGCCCCCTTACTAGACCCCTAGGATTTCCCTAGTACAACGATTTGGAGGTTTGACAATGGAATCATATGATCGACTCGTACAACTCGTCGCAGATGTTACTGATGACATGGCGAAATGTGAAGGCGGCAACAAGGCTGCTGGTACACGCGTACGCAAAGCAATGCAAGACATNAAAGCGGCTGCTCAAGATGTCAGAAAAGATGTATTGGGCCTACGAAACTCCGACGGGTAACCCCCTTATGAAACACATCAAGGCGTAGGCTCAAGCAGTTGCTTGGGCCTATTTCTTTGATTCAACATTTATACTACGCNCCANTATGCCTATCGAACCACTCATTGACCTTTCGACCATCGACCACAATAACATCGCGCTGTCAGCAGATGAGATTGGCGAAATGAATCCGCAAGCCGGTGACATGCGGCANCTTGACTACGTCTGNTACCTCAATGANNCAAAGACCGTTGCGGTAGGNGTTAAAGAAGTTAAAGAAGATGAGTTTTGGGTACCTGGTCATATTCCGGGGCGGCCGCTCTTTCCCGGCGTACTCATGATTGAAGCNGCAGCACAAATCAGTAGNGTCCTTTACCACGTCAAATCAGAAGGCAATCACTTCATGGGCTTTACACGGTGTGACAATTGTTCGTTCCGNGGACAAGTTGTTCCAGGTGACACATTAACGCTCGTTGCTGTTGAACGAAAGTTCCAGCGTCGCCGTTTTGTTTGTGACGCGCAAGGGTACGTCGGCGACACGTTTATCTTTGAAGTCAAGATTACTGGCATGATGATGTGATGGAACTTTACCCNCTTCTCTTTNAACCAATATTNAAAGAAAAAGTTTGGGGCGGTAGGTCACTTGCATCATTTGGGAAAGCAATTCCAGACGGCGCCGCTATTGGCGAATCTTGGGAACTTGCAGATTTACCTGATGGTNTTGATGGCGGGCGATCGGTTGTTGCAAATGGCCCACTCNCTGGGCAAACACTCCGCGATGTCATTGCAAACCACCCAGAACTCTTAGGANACGCAAAGTTGATGAACGGTTGNTTCCCGCTTCTTATCAAGTTTTTAGATGCAAATGACAATCTCTCGGTCCAAGTGCACCCAACCAAGCGCTATGTCGCAGAACATCCNGAGNCCCATTTAAAAAGCGAAGCATGGATCGTGCTCGATGCAAAAGAAGGCAGTTGTATTTATGTNGGNCTTNCNCACGGCACCACAGAATCGCAACTTCGAAGCGCNATCGAAGCAGACAGTGTCCCAGATGTCATTCGAGCGATTCCTGTCACAAAAGGCGAATGTTATTACTTACCAAGNGGCACATGCCACGCACTTGGCGAAGGCGTTGTTGTTGCAGAAGTGCAAACACCAAGTGACACGACGTTCCGCGTTTGGGATTGGGGACGAAAGGGAAGAACGATGCATGTCGATGAAGCCGTTGAGTGCATCGACTTTTANGCAGCCCCGCTTTCATTTGAGCAAAACGAACCGCTCGTGAGCGGGCACGTGCAAACAACCTTGTTAACGTCGACTGCGTTCTTCACAGCAGAACGAATCGACGCGCTTGAAGATGTTGCCATTGACATGAGTACAGATGTTTCACCGCGCGTGCTCATGACAATCGAAGGCGAAGCAAACATTGAACATGAACAACCCATTGACACNGCTTGCGGNCAAACGGTNCTCGTTCCTGCAAACACTGACATCACACTCAGTTTGCGCAAAGATGCAAGCGTGCTTGTNTTTGATGTCCCCACCGAANCGATGATTGCTTAAATCGTTTAGACGATGATGTTGAGGGATTGACCCTTTGCAATGCGCGTCGCNGCTTCAATGCGGTCTGCNTTTCTTGCATAGAGTTGCAGGGGTTGGACATCGGCAAGCGGCACTTGTTCAAAATGCACTTTCCCCTCGACACGCCCCGCNACAAGTTGCTGAACTGGCGAAGCGACCTGCTCGGCAGGAACTGCTCGCTGTTCTTGAGCGCTTACATATGCTTTCATTTGTGCAAATGAATATGGGTGTGCAATGTCCATGAAGTAAGAATACCTTCCCTTTCAATTCCGTCAAANCCCTNNCTAAGCATGACGGTTATCGCTCTTCCGCAATAACCGCCTCTACTTAGGGGCCGCCGCCCACCATTGGCGGAAAATCACCATCGGCGACCTGTAAAGATCGCCTTGAGCCGATAATCAAATTTGATTGAAAATGCTTATTTTTCGCTGTTAATACGCTTTAGCCCATAAGACGCGTTGCGGCGATGGTTTTCCAGAGAAAATGCATGTGCCTTCTTCGCCTTGCAGGCTGAGTGGGATGCANCGTAGCGTGACTTTAAGGTCTTGCTTNANTTGTTCCTCAACNTCTGGGCAACCACANAAATGCGCATANACAAANCCGCTNCCATCNCCTTCAAAGTGATTGTAAAANTCATCTTTGGAATCGATTGTCACGGTTGCATCNNCNCGNCTTTGAACNGCACGNTCATACAGACCATCTTGAATCTCATCAAGNATCGTTGTGACTTGTTCAATGAACGCTTCGCGAGCTACGCCCTCTTTATCCTTGTGGCCTCNATCACGGCGCGCCATAAAGACTGAATCACTTTCCATGTCGCGCGGACCAACTTCAAGACGAATTGGAATCCCTTTCTTAATCCAACCCCATGTTTTTTCGCCGCCACGAATATCTCGATTATCAATCTCAACCGTGANATTCCTGCCGTGGTAGTTCTGCACGCTTAAATCGTCCGCAAGTTTATGACAATAGTTAAGGACTGCTTCTGGGTCGTCTGCCTTAAAAGTTATTGGAATAATGACCACATGCGAAGGTGCAAGCCGCGGGGGCAAAACAAGTCCATCATCATCTGCGTGCGTCATAATGAGACCACCGATGAGCCGAGTTGAGACGCCCCAACTTGTCGTCCATGCATGTTCAATTTCTTTGTTATCGTTCTGGAAGGTAATGTCTTGGGCTTTACTGAAGTTTTGCCCAAGGAAGTGTGAAGTGCCTGCTTGCAGCGCCTTGCCATCTTGCATCATTGCCTCGATGGAGTATGTGTCAACTGCGCCAGGGAATCGCTCGCCTTCACTTTTTGCACCAACAACAACTGGCATTGCCATGAACTTCTCAGCAAACTCTGCATAGATGTCAATCATCTGAAGCGTTTCGTCAATCGCTTCTTCTTTGGTTGCGTGCGCAGTATGTCCCTCTTGCCAGAGAAACTCCGCCGTTCTTAAGAACAACCGNGTTCGCATTTCCCAGCGAACNACATTTGCCCANTGATTGATGAGTAGNGGCATGTCGCGGTAGGATTCAATCCACCGCGAGAACATTTCNCCAATGATGGTTTCAGATGTTGGGCGNACNATGAGTGGTTCTTCAAGTTCGCCCGCTGGTTGCAATACGCCTTCACTGTCTGGCTCAAGNCGGTGGTGCGTGACAACCGCGCACTCCTTTGCAAAGCCCTCAACATGATCTGCTTCGCGCTGGAGATAANTCATTGGAATAAAGAGCGGGAAGTAAGCGTTTTTGTGCCCTGTTGCTTTGAACTTCGCATCGAGGGCTTGCTGAATGTTTTCCCAAAGNCCATACCCCCANGGCTTAATCACCATGCAACCACGCACGGGCGAGTTCTCTGCAAGGTCTGCAGCCCTNATGACTTCTTGATACCACTGTGGGTAATCTTCACTTCGGGTTGGGGAAATCGCTGTTTTTTCTGTTTTCACTGATGACATCGTACTGAGATTCTATCATGCTCACCTTATGACATCGACCCTTCGACTGCTTCTCTCAGATATCAAGGTATCGCACACCATTTTCGCCATGCCATTTGCCTTGCTTGGNGCGTTCATGGCGGCNTCGANGGATGGTGCAATTGAGTGGAATGCCTTNACNNGGCAACTCCTTCTCATTNTTGGTTGCATGTTCTTTGCTCGCAACTTCGCGATGCTCTCAAATCGAATCACAGATTCAGGNATCGATGCGCATAACCCCCGAACGCAAAANAGAGTNATCGCATCTGGGNAAGTTTCAGTTNCCAANGCAAGATGGTTTCAACTCCTCAACATCGCCCTCTTTGTCATCTGCACNTNCGGGTTTGCATTNTTTTGGGATAACTGGCTTCCGCTTCAATGTTCACTCCTCGTGTTGGTGTGGCTCTTTCTGTACGCCTACATGAAGCGCTTCACTTGGCTTTGCCATGTCTATCTTGGTTCATCCCTGGCACTTTCGCCCATCTGCGCCGCGGTTGCAATTGACCCCTCATTGCTCAGTANCGCATCAATATGGCTTCTCTCTGCTGCGGTGATGTGCTGGGTTGCGGGCTTTGACATTATCTACGCACTACAAGATGTCGACATCGACAAACGAGACAAACTCAAAAGCATGCCCGCTTCGCTCGGCGTNAANCCAGCAATGCTCATCAGTCAGTTCTTGCATGCCATCAGTGTCGCGTGTTTGTTTGGCGTTGCGNCAGCCAACTCAAAANTTGGCTACTTGTTTCTCAGCGCAGTCATCTTCATCGCACTACTACTTATTGTTGAACACATGACCGTCAAAAAATGGGGCACCACAAAAATTGCGTTGACGTTTTTTACGCTCAATGGCATCGTCAGCATTGCGCTAGGCACAAGCGGAATTGTCGACTTACTCATGTAGTGAATGAGTTTAGTGAGCAAGCGCGCCCATTGGGTCCCATGGCGGGAGTACGGCTGGTTCAGTGTCCCATGCCGCAAGCATTTCATCAGTCAAATACTTTTTCTCGATGGCGACTTCAAACATGTATTCATCAAACCATGAATCGTTCATCGCATGGAAGCCNTTGAGNCCTACTTGTTCATCACCCCATGAGTTTTCAACTCGCCACTTCACTGGTACNCCATCTTCAACATCAACACCTGTAAAGAGCATCGCGTGCGTCATGAGCGTTTGGTGATACTCAAGTCGCTCTGACTTGGTTAACCCAAGTGATGTGCCATAGACGCTTTCAAANTCAAAGAGGCCCGCATCCCAGATGCCGATGTCACGCCTAAACATTTTGCCGACATCACAACCCATCCAAACTGGCTTGCCATCTTCAAGCATATTCTTAGTGAGGGTTTTCATCGCGTCGGTATCGATGTTGAGGTACTTCACAAGTTCACCACCAACGACGTTGCCCAGACATTCAACTGTGTAAGTTTGCATGAGCGGCGAACTGTCACGCGGGTCATTCACGACGCACACATAGTCATCAAGCGATGTTTCGATGTATTCAGAAGCAAATTCAAGGGGCGTCATTTCGCCTTTGTCGTGGAACTGTTTATCTTTATCTTTCCACTGCCAGTTGAATGTTTGCGGCGGCGTTCCAAGGTGAATACAGAGAATTCGCCAGATGCCTTTCAGCACTTCGTTTCGAACTGCCTCAGGGTCACCTTCGCAATTTCGAACTTGCATGGNACCGTCGCGAAGTTTCCACTTCAGAATCATGTTCATCTTCGCAGTGCATGATGAACTTTCTGTTTCCGGCATTGCAGTTTTTGGAACGAGTCCGTGTTTCTTCACCATATTGACAAACATGTTCCATTGTCCACCGTCACCAATTGGATCATTCAGCAAGAATGCAACAGTGCGGTCATCGACCGGTCTGTCTGCTGTTTCAATGATGTGTTGCAAAAACCAATTCGCTCGTTCAAACTTGTCCCAGAACATCGCCCAGTTTTGACTGAACTCAAACTCTTTGACGTTCATCTTTCCCATTGCTGGAACGCGGAGCATGTTGAGGGCAGCAAAGAGCCAGCAACGACCNGATTTCTTTTGGTTNGTNACTTTCCAGTCATCCAGATGTGTTGAAAAAGTGAAGTCAGTTGACTGCACAACGTCGCGGACGAGTGCGATGTCATCGATGGTATTCATTGTGACCGCATTTTGAGCGACTTTTGCGGACGCATCATGTTCAAATGCGTCTCGGAATGTTTGGATTGTTTCAGTGGTCACCGGTGTTTGGGTAATAGTTGTCATAAGACCCGTATTGTAGATTGAAAGACGCTCCGCGTCACCCAAAAAACAGAGCCCCTTTGCAGGGGCTCTGGATGGAACCTATTTTATTGGGTTAGGTTCCGAGGGAGGGAGGTAAGNTAAATGAGACTTAGTCGTCTTTGACTTCGTACTCTGCATCGATGACATCGTCAGCGTTTGCTTGTGATTCGCCATCTGAAGCACCTGCGTCACCGGCATTTTGCTGAGCATCAGCTGCNGTCGCTTCATAGACTGCCTTGCCGAGTTCTTCAGCACTGCTACCGAGTTGGTTGAGTGCTGCTTCAATCGCATCCTTGTCGTCACCTTTCAACGTGTCTTCAAGGTTTGATATTGCAGATTCAATGTTACCGCGTGCTTCTTGTGAGATCTTGTCACCATGTTCTTCAAGTGACTTCTTNGTTGAGTGAAGGAGCATTTCTGCTTTGTTCTTCGTTTCNACGAGTTCGCGGCGTTGCGTGTCCGCTTCAGCGTGCGATTCTGCATCGCGTTTCATTGATTCGATTTCATCATCGCTCAAACCAGATGAACCCTTAATTTCAATCTTCTGACTCTTGCCGGTCGCTTTGTCAGTCGCTGAAACTTCAAGGATACCGTTTGCATCNATTGCAAATTCCACTTCGATTTGCGGCATGCCGCGTGGTGCAGGNGGAATGTCAGTGAGGTCGAATCGACCGAGCGAGCGGTTATCAGCTGCAAACTCACGTTCACCTTGCAACACGTGAATCGTCACGGATGATTGATTGTCTGCTGCNGTTGAGAACGTTTCCTTCTTTGAAGTTGGAATCGTTGTGTTTCGTTCGATGAGTTTCGTCATCACACCACCGAGTGTTTCAACACCGAGTGAGAGTGGTGTCACATCGAGCAACAGAACGTCTTTCACATCGCCAGTAAGGACGCCGCCTTGAATTGCAGCACCAACNGCGACGACTTCATCNGGGTTAATGGACTTATCGAGTTCNGCAGTTTGGAAAATCTCTTTTGTGATTTCTTGAACCNTTGGAATTCGTGTTGAACCACCGACCATCACGATGTCTGACACTTCAGATGCTGAAAGACCAGCGTCTTTGAGTGCTGCTTCGCATGGTTTGCGAAGACGGTCAAACAAGTCGCTACAAATGGATTCAAATGTCGCGCGAGTGATTGTGACTTGCAAGTGCTTTGGACCATTTTGATCAGCAGTGATAAATGGCAAGTTCACTGAGGTTTCTTTTTGTTGTGAGAGTTCACACTTTGCTTTTTCTGCGGCCTCTTTCAAACGCTGAAGTGCCATTGGNTCTGTTCGAAGATCCATTGACTCTTGCTTTTTGAATTCATCTGCAATGTAATCGATGAGTCGTTGGTCGAAGTCGTCGCCACCAAGNTGTGTGTCACCATTGGTTGCCATTACTTCAAAGACGCCGTCACCGATGTCTAGAATCGAGACGTCGAATGTACCACCACCAAGATCGAAGACTGCAATCTTTGCATTGGTTTTCTTTTCAAGACCATANGCAAGTGCAGCAGCCGTTGGCTCGTTGATGATTCGCTCAACTTTCAAGCCAGCGATTTCGCCTGCGTCTTTTGTTGCTTGACGCTGNGCGTCATTAAAGTACGCTGGCACTGTGATGACCGCNCGGTCAACTGATTCGCCAAGATAATCTTCGGCGACTTTCTTAAGTTCACCAAGAATCATCGCTGCGACTTCTGGTGGCGTGTATTCGTTGTCACGAACGCCAATCTTGACAAGGTCATTGTTACCACCAATGACGTTNTAAGGCACCATAGTTTCTTCAGACTTTACTTCGTCGTGACGACGACCCATGAACCGCTTCACGGAGAAAACAGTGTTCGTTGGGTTGGTCACTTGTTGGTGTCTTGCGGGCTGACCGACAAGACGTTCATCCTTGTCAGTAAAACCGACGACGGATGGTGTTGTTCTGTTACCAGAACTGTTAATAAGAACCTTTGGCTGATCGCCTTCCATGACGGCGACNACCGAGTTTGTAGTTCCTAAATCAATACCTATAATTTTTGACATATTCAATACTCCTTTTGANGACGCGCGTTCTTTGACGCTTTGCGGCCTCGACCTACTATTACGCAATTGGGATGCCAAACTCAGGGGNAAATTATGGCTTTTTTTTGACAATTTAACNGTCAAAATGCTTCAAACTCCCCTTTTGTCATGCCAGAATGGCGGACATGCGTATTGGCGACGTCCATTTGGCTTCAAACGTCTTTTTAGCCCCTATGGCAGGGATTACNGATTTACCCTTCCGNTTGCTCTGTCGNTCGCTTGGCGGCGTCGGGCTNGCGGGTTCGGAGTTGTTGAATTGCCATGCGATCGTCAAACGCATTCCNAAAGTNATCGAAAAGGCGACGCCGCACCCAGACGATACCCCGCTCTTTATACAGGTCTACGGAAACTGCGAAGACCCACTTCCTGAGGCAGCAGCATGGGCAGCAGACCAAGGGGTCGCGACTGTGGACATCAACATGGGATGCCCCGTAGACAAGATTTGCAAGAAAAACGGTGGGTCGCTCTTACTGAAAACGCCACATAAAACTGCAAAACTTGCTGAGACGATNGTCAANGCAGCNGCCCCGACGCCNGTAACAGCGAANGTGCGACTTGGATACGAAAAAGATGAATGCACCGCGCCAGCACTTGCGCAGTTACTTGAAGATGTCGGCATTCAAGCGATCACTGTCCATGGCAGAACTACGCATCAAATGTTNAAAGGGCAAGCCGATTTAGACGGCATTGCAAAAGTCGTCGATGCAGTGTCAATTCCAGTCATTGGCAATGGCGACATTTTGTCTGCGGAAGATGCAGAGCGAATGTTTACGCATACAAAGTGTGACGGCATCATGATTGGGCGAGGNGCNATGCGNACGCCTTGGCTNTTCGATGACATTNAACGNCACATGCAGGGCTTGCCTCCAAAAGAACGAACGCGNGAAGANAAACTGAAAGTGATTCTCAAACACCTTGAGTTGATTCTTCAATATCGCGGAGAGCGTGCAGCGCTCCATTGCATGACNAANCGAATTGCGCTNTATGGCAAAACACTTGGGCATGTCAAACCACTCAAAGAACGNGTTCGCCTTGCAAAGAGCGGCGACGAAATTCGCGAAGCACTTGAGGCATGGATTGATGTGCCGGTTGCTGTGTGANTTCTAAANCGAGCGATGTCTCACACCCCAGAGATGACTTTNGACATGCTGAAGATGGGNAATAACATGGCAATCGCCACACCACCGACCACTGAGCCCATGATGAGNATCATGAGTGGTTCAATCATTGAACTCACTTTCTTTACGCGTGCTTCAAGTTCTTCTTCTGTAAATGATGCGACACGGTCCATNACTTGCGATAGTCGCCCAGAACGCTCGCCTGATGACATCATTGATGCAACATAAGAAGGCACGTATGGCGAACTAAACGCTGCGTCACTCATCGCTTGACCGTTGCGAACATTGTCTTCCATGTCATGCCATAACCGGTCGAACTGCACGTTGTTCGTCACGTCTCTGCAAATACCAATTGCNTCAAGCACGCCTACGCCAGCAGCAAGTAGTGTCGAGAGCGTGCGTGATGCTCTCGTNGTGTAGAGTTGNGAAAACATTGGTCCAACCACTGGGCACTTCAACTTAANCCAGTCNAANNAACTTNGNCCTGTTGTNGTTTTTGACCAGAAGAACGAAGCNACTAANAGNGCTACNGAACTTGGNACCCANTACATCCAACCACCTGTCAATACATCACTGATNGCGAGAAGAAATTCCGTAGGCCAAGGCAGTGCGGCCGCTTTGTTTGCATANATTGCNGCAAACTTCGGAAGAACGAAAGTCACAATGAGTGTTGTCACAATGACAGCGGTCAATCCCATGATGATGGGATATGACATCGCGCCCTTGATTTCACGAACGGTTTTACGTTCGCTNGCAAGGTAACGCGAAACTCGCTCAAGCATCAGAGGCAGCGTGCCTGACAACTCTGATGCTCTAACCAAACTCACAACAATACGCGGAAACACTTTCGGTCTGCGTGCAAGTGTTTGCGAAAGCGCGTCACCACCACATACCTCCGTATGAATGTCGTGAACNACTGCTTTAAACTCGCGTTGTTTTGTTTGTTTGGCGAGCGCTTCTAATGCTTCAGAAAGCGGAACGCCAGTGTCAAGCATGACGGCGAGTTGCTGGCAGAATGCAATCACNTCATCTTGCTTCACTTTGCGGTGNGCTATTGAAGTTAAAATTTCTTCNCGGTCGACATCGACTTCACCCTGNAAGAGTGGNTCTTGAGAAATNGATGTGATGTAGAGCCCCTGCGTNCGAAGAATGTTTGCAACTTCTTCAGCACACGTCGCAACTTGCGTCCCAGAGTGTTCTCTACCTTGGTGGTCTTTTGCTTTCCAAGCGAATGTTTCGCGGACAATGGCTAGATTCATNCTGAAACACTCCTTGTCATGCANAGCACTTCTTCNGGCGTTGTTAAACCGAGTTTTGCTTTCTCGATGCCATCACATCTCANTGTGTTGAANNCNGNNCCNGANAGCGTNTGNCGTAGTTCTTGAAGCGAAGCNCCTTGGCTGATTGCTTCAAGCATTTCACCGGTTGGCACNAGCAANTCAAAGATACCNATGCGTCCAGCGTAGCCAGTGTTTCGGCACCTGTGACATCCCGCGCCCATCCAAAACTCACCGCCACCACACGCTTCGCGTACTGATGCATCACCTTCCCACTTGCATTTGCAATGNGGGCAGACCTTACGGACAAGTCGCTGCGCAAGAACGCCGCGGACAGTTGCTGACACGAGATANGGCTCGATCCCTAAGTTGATGAGTCGNGTGATCGCACTGATTGCATCATTTGTATGNAGCGTNGAAAAGACNANGTGNCCNGTNAGCGCTGCTTGTGAAACAATCGCTGCAGTTTCTGCATCTCTAANTTCACCCACCATCAGCACGTCGGGGTCCTGCCTGAGCATTGAACGAAGCGCTTTTGAAAATGTGAAGCCNGCGCGTTCGTTGATTTGCGATTGATTAATNCCNTCAATTTGCGCTTCAATTGGATCTTCAACNGTTGATACATTAATCTCAGNTGTTTCCATTTGGGAAAGCACTGAGTAGAGCGTNGTTGATTTACCNGAACCNGTTGGACCTGTCACAAGCACTACGCCGTTTGGCTGGGCAACCACTGATTTCCACNCATCAAGCATNGATTCATTGAANCCAAGTTGGTCAAGNGACAAACTGTTGTTCTTACTGTCGATGATCCGCAACACAACGATTTCNCCAAACTTGCCGGGCATNGTTGACACACGCAANTCAATTGGACGACCGTCCATCATGACATTAAAGTCGCCGTCTTGNGGNAGGCGCCTTTCTGANATATCGAGGTTCGCCATGATNTTGATGCGGCTTGCAATCGCTTGCTGCATTTTGTGTGGCGGTTGAATCTTTTCGTACAGNCNNCCNTCGATNCGGTACCGAACGCGGAGGGCGTGGTCNCCTGGNTCGATGTGAATGTCTGATGCGCCTTCTTGAACAGCGGAGTAAATGATGAAGTTNACGAGTTTGACGACTGGGCCATGGCCTGCGTCTTCTTCTAAATCAGCAAGTTCAGTTGCGTCATGTTCAATGACTGCAAAATCATGTTCNTCGATGTCTTCATAGATTTCATCAATGACAAAGACGTTTGCTGCTGGCAAGTATGCCTTGTGCGCAGACTCNATGTCTTCTGCAGTCGCTGCAACNATTTGAGCTCTGTGTCCTGTTTTGCGTTCAATCTCTTCAAGCAAATATAAGTTTGCTGGNTCGCTCACTGCAACAGTTAACACNCCTCTNACNAGGAANAGTGGNANNACGCCATGTTCTTGCAAGAACTCGCGNGGAAGCACATCAACNACTTTTGGGTCAGCAAGACGCGCNGTATCGCTTGCAAATGGAATGCCGTATGCTTCCGCAAGTGTTTCAAGCACCATCTGTTGATTGACAAATCCAAGTTGCACAAGTACTTCGCCGATGAGTTTTCGTTCTTCGGAGGTCTTTTGGAACTCTAGTGCTTGCTCTAACTGTGCTTCACTAAGGACNCCCCTTCTGACGAGCANTTGTCCAAGCGGCGCTTGAGCAGTCATGTTTTGATTGGATTGATTTGCCATTGTCATGAGCNAATACTCCGAGCAGCNTCTTCAATTTCATCATGAACNCTAAANACTCGGTCGAGTCGCGTGAATTCGAAAATCTGCGCAATCGTNTCGTTGACGTTNGCACAACGAAGTTGATGATTCGACTGCGCAAGCAACTCAGAAAGCCAAAGGAANGATTCAAGACCNATTGAGTCAACNATGTCTAACTCTTCACAATCGAGAATGACATTGGACGGTGACTCGTTCCAGGCATCCTGTACAGTTCGCTTGAATTGATCTTCTGAGTCAGCAGTCAACTCGCCCGTGAGCGATATGACGATTGCAGTTCGATGAGATTCACATGTNATGTTCATGCTGCCTCCCTTTGAGAGTTGTTTGCATTGTTAGAGGTNTGGTGTTCAATCATGATGCGTTCCCACTCACTGAAATCGAGNGAGAAGAAAAGTGATGCNAGTTGTGGGTCAAACTGTGAACCNGCAACTTCTTTCATTTCCTTGAGTACCGAATCTCGCGTCATCGCTTTTCGGTACGTCCGGCTCGATGACATTGCATCGAATGTGTCAGCGATTGCAATCATTCTTGCAATGACTGGAATTGATTCCCCTTGAAGGCCGTGTGGGTATCCACTGCCATCAAACTTTTCATGGTGATGGAGCACACCACCAAGCACATCTTCCATTTGAGGAATGTCTTTGAGAATACGAGCACCAATTTCTGGATGCTGTTGGATTGCTTCATACTCTTCATCACTTAACTGACCTGTTTTTAAAAGCACGTCTTCTGAGACACCGATTTTTCCGATGTCATGAACGAGCCCTGCGATTCTGCAACGCTCGATTTGTTCGTCGTTAAAGCCCGCTGCTTTTGCTAGTTGTGCTGTAAGTAATGCCACCCTATGAGAATGACCACAGGTGTACTTATCTTTCGCATCAATTGAAGTTGTTAAGGCTTCAAGTGTGCCTAGGAATGTCGCATTTAAATCTTCATAAAGCAGTGCATTTGCTAAAAAGATGGATAACTGGGCTGCAGTTGCACTTAAGAGTTTGATGTCAACTGATGATGCAGCGTAATCTGCCCCTTGTTTTTCGCCCGCAATCAACACGCCAAGAACGTCGCCATCGCTGACAATTGGCTCGATGATTGCAGCACTGCCAAACGCATCGCTCACCGCATCTTTACCTTTTGAGACAAGTAATGCGTTTCGGCTGAAGTCACTTGTGAGTGTTTTGACTGACTCAGAAAGTTGCTTTACTGAGTAGTTTGCGTCGCCAGCGATGAGGAATTTGTTTCCTGGTTTTGGCAATCGGTGTCCAACATTGAGTTGAACGCCAATCCAAGCATATGGCAGTGTCTCAAGCAATTCGCCACATGCAAGTTCAATGAATCGCTCGGGCTGATTCACTGAGTTCATGCTGTTTGTCATGGTGTAAAGCAAACTGATTTCTTCATATGAGTCCGCAAGTTCTTGGCCGACTGAGTCCACTGTTTGTTGGCTTTTAAGTTCAGATGCATGCGCTTCCCAAGCGAATTGAAAGAGTGCACTGAGTTTCTTAACATCTTGCTTTGATGCTGGCGGCAAGTCACGCATCATTTGCGAGACGATTGTTCTGTCAGCATCACTTGCTTGGCAGAGTGCATAAAGGTACTCACTTGCAAAGAGTTCATCTGTGACGATGACGCCAATGGTGTAACCATCGTGGCGAGCGCCACTTGTTGATTGAACCGGAACAAACCAAATGCCTGCGACTGCCTCAACTGGTGAAAAATCTTGCGTTGAGTTCCATGTCATGCAGTGCGTTCGAAGTGACGCTCTAACCATTGGCGAACTTGTGAGCAAGTCTGTCAACCAATGCGAGTGCTCTTCTTTTGACAACATGCCATGTGCGTCGCAATGAAGCATCACCATGCCAGCGTCTTCGACGAGGGATTTAAATTTTGGTGAGACAACGTGCTTTTGTTTTGAAACTCGGTACATCATGGTGTGTTACGCTGCCTCTCTTGTCACGGATTGACCTGAATTGGGGACATCCTGAAGGAGTGATGCCACGAGTTCAGCAATACCGCGTGGGCTAAATGGTTTACTTAGCACCTTTTTGACATTCTCAATTTTCGTGTCACATGCTGAAAGTGTGTGACCTCTTGCAGTCAGTACGACGACAGGAATGCGCGATGTCTTCTTGTTTCCAAGAAGGGACACAGCAAGTTCAAGACCATTCATGTATGGCATTTGAATGTCCGTAATGACTAAGTCAGGCGACTGATTTAGCGCTGTATGAAGCGCATCTTCGCCATCAACTGCAGTAATGACTTCATAGCCACAGTGTCTCAACTTCAGTGAGAGCACCTTTAGGATATGGGCTTCATCATCTACAACTAGAATTCGGTGTGTCATTGCGTCCTTTCCGTCATGCAGCTTTGGCTGCACGTCCTCCCAGTGGAATTGAGAACCAGAACTTTGAACCCATGCCAAGATCTGATTCCAAACCAATCTGTCCACTGTGTAATGTTTCAATAATGTGCTGACACAAGTTGAGACCGAGGCCTGTCCCCTGTGCAACACGCTTGTAGTTTTCAACTCGATAAAACTTGTCAAACACTTTGCCAACTTGGTCAGGAGCGATGCCAAGACCCGTGTCAGTGATTGAGAAGTGCAAGCTTCTTGTGAGATTATCTGTGTCTGCTGAGAGCGTGATTCTTCCACCTTCTGGCGTGTACTTGATTGCGTTTGACAACAAGTTCACGATGACTTGATACAGCATGTCGCTGTCACCATTGACTGATAAATCAAGTGCAGAAAGTTGGACATGAATATCGAGTTCCTTTTCAGACGCTTGCGGTGACATGTTTGTCACTGCCCTGTCAACAAGCATCTTGAAATCACATGTGTCTCTGTCGATGTGCATCAATCCAGCTTCGATTCGGCTGATGTTCAGAAGGTTGTCAATCATGCGACGTAAGCGTTCTGTTTCAGTAGAAATGACTGCGTAATACTCACTGCGTTCTTCTTCGCTGTTTGCGTCACCATCGATGAGCATCTCAACATATGCTGCGATTGATGAAAGCGGTGTGCGCAACTCATGACTCGCTTTGGAAACGAAGTCGCTTTTGAGTCGCGCGATTTCTCGTTCTTGACTGAGATCGCGAAGGACAGTGACAACCGCATGGTGCGCGTCGTCAATGCTACCAACAGATTGAAGTTGGACTTCAAATGCAGTTGTTGAATCACCTACAGTGATTTCTTGCTCGTACATTCTGCCTTCACGAGGAAGACCAGTTCGTGCATCTTTAATCGTTGCAAGCAGTAGATGGTCACTGATGACATCATCAATCGGTTGCCCTGCTGCCTGCTTTGGTGAACAAGTTAAGAGCGCACTTGCAATGTCATTTGTGTGAAGGACTTCGCCATGCGCGTCAATAACGATGACCGCATCTTTCAATACTTCAAACACTGCTTCAACTTGTCGACGACGCGTGCGGTCAATGCAACCATGAATCTTTGCGGATTCAAGTTGATCGATTGTGTGCTGAGTTGATGCTTCCTGCTGTGCCAATGCCTCTGCAGCTTCAATTTTGTACTTTTTCCACTTCAACGCAAAGACAACTGCAACAACAGCTGATGCCATTGTCGTGAGCAGTAAGATTGCAGTAAGTGGTTGTGTTAACACGTGGTTCTGCCTTGGGTTCTCTACCCTCAGCAGATGCACGCGTTTCTACGGGGTAAGAGGAGTAAACTGTTCAACATTCACGATTTCGCGAGTTCCACTCGATGCATCGCTTTGCTGTTCAGTTCCACTCTCGGCAGTTTCGGAGGCCATATTCTGTCTAATTGCTGTTTCTGCCCTAGTTTTTGAATATTTATCACGCCCAAACGCAATTAATGGCTCAATATCGAGGGTTTTGTTATAGGACTTTGCAGTCGCAAGTTCTCTNGCNGCCCGTTCAACATCACCCAAATGAAGGGCTGCAATTCCCGTAAATAGTGATGCTTCAGGGAGTTGCATGTTGATTTTTGAAATTGATTCGCCGCATGTGAGCAATCGCTCATAATCGCCCATTTCCCATGCGATGTAGCCCAAATCAACCCACGCCCCTGCCTCATTTGGCGTTTCCCTGCTGACTTTCAGACACANGTCTCTCCCTTCGATGACGCGNCCNGTTGCAACGAGGCATTTTGCCTTCGTTCGCNTGAGGANCGCAGAAAGAGTTCCAAATGTTGTTTCATATTGCTTGATTGTCATCAGGCAATCTGCATAGTGCCCAGCGTGAAACTGCGCAACGATCAGCGTTGTGAATGTTTCCGCGTCGTTGTTNCCNAGCAGAATGGAGTCAGAGATATACGAAGCCCCNGCTTCGTCATCACCCTTTTGTAGATACAGGTGCCCTGTTAACGCTGCAACTGCTGGGTGGTGTTGAAAGTTCTTCGCAGAAGTTTCTAACACTTGAATCGCTTCGTCGTGTTGACCAAGGGCTGAGAGTGTTTCNGCNGTCGCCATGACATACTGCGGATGTTCATCATCACACTCCATGGCTTGGGTGTAACACGCAAGGGCTGCTTCATCTTCGCCCCACCGTTGATGGAGAATGCCAAGGAAGTAGTGCGCTTCTGGCGTGTTACTTTCGAGTTCTAACACTGTTGTAAATGATTGGTGCGCNAAATCAAGTTGATGCTTTTCAAGAAGTACTCTTCCCTTGAGCATGTGGTAATCCGGATGTTTCGGATACCGCTGAATTGCGTTTTCAATTGTGACTAAGGCATCGTCAAATTGACCAACTTCAAANTGCTGAGTCGCTTGCTGCGCAGCTAAGTCAGCGTTGACAATGTCCATTCGTTCATGCGCATTTGCTCTCGCCTCTAATCCCGCTTTGCTTGGTCCAGAACATCCAATTGAAACNAACGCAAGCACCAAAACGCTATGTTTTAACACACTCAATCCTCCTGAGCCATCGAAACTTGATTGCTCTCTTTTAATAATAGTTCTCTCAATAAATCGCGCTCCCACGTCGATTCACGTTCTCCAGTNATTTGGTCACGCAATCTGATCATCTCAGGTTGTTTCGAAGCATTTCGAAGCGACAAGTTTGACCAATAGAGTGCTTGTTCCAAATCACCATGTCGATANGCATTTAACGCATCTCGATTGTANTTCGCTGTAATCTGTTCATGGCTAAATGGCAAGAGCCCTGCACGCGCGCCAACGCGAATCGATTCAACGATTTCAAGAGAGTCTCTGCCTGCTTCCCACAATTGTTCGTCTGAGACGATTGATGGCGTCAAGAGAAAGATGATTTCTTCCTTATCAAGTTGGTCGTCTTGACCACGGAATGCCTGGCCAATAAGTGGGATGTCACCGAGCAGTGGCACTTGATTACGGCTTACTGTGGTTGATTCTCTGAACAAACCACCAAGGATGATTGTTTCNCCNTCNCGGCANCGAACATTNGTCATGAGTTGTTGTGTNATNTCATCAGGCACTGATTGCCCAGCATCTGTTCTTAGCGTTGCAGATGAGACATTTGGTTGCAGTTCAAGCCGAATCATGCCATCTGGTGAAATGAAAGGTCTAAAGACGAGTTGAATACCTGTGTCAAGNAACTCAACTGTTTGCGTCGTNCTTGTGTCNGTTTGTGTTGANGACAAGTAACCAACNCGAGTACCGATGAGGACTTCNGCGCGTTGTCTNTTGAGNCANGTGATGCGAGGTCTCGCAAGCACTGTTGTGTCNACGACTTGGTCGAGGACTTTCANNAANGTNCCNACGTGATCTGTAATGATGCCGGCTTTGAGTCCGCCAGAAACGGGATTTGCTGCTCCACCNACATCTGATGTGACGCCTTGAATGGTCGTGTTCCCAAATGCACCGCTAATNATGTTTGATGCTGCAGCCATTGGCCCGCCATCGATGCCGCCAATCTGTATGTTAGAGAGTGCAGTGAAGTCAACGCCAAACTCATTGTCTTCAGTGACGCGAGTTTGAACGATGGTCGCTTCGACAACCACTTGTGATGGCGGCGTGTCTAGTTCAGCAAGCAGCGCTGCGATGTTATCAAGATTTTCTTCGTAATCGTTGACGACGAGTTTGCTCGCCCACGCGTAACTATCTCCACCTCCATCTGTGAGTGACGGTTGATATCCTGAATCCACATCGCCCCTAAATGCAGACTCGCCATCGCTACTAAGGAGCGGTGTGACAAATGCATCGGCATCTGTTGCGGATAAATATTGGAGTTCAAAAATTCTGCTTTGCGTCTTTCTACGTGCCGCTTCAATTGTCTGTAACTCTTCAAGCGTGTAGACATACACAAAGTTACCTTCTTCGATGTATGCAAACCCATTGACGCGAAGAATCGCATCGAGCGCTTCATTGAATGTTAGGTCATAGAGGTTTGCAGAAACTGTGCCAGTGACACTGTTGCTTGCGATGATGTTCTTTTCAGATTGAATCGATAGCATCTGAAGGACTTGCGTCACTTCTGTTTCATCGAGAACCAAGTCGAAGGTCCCGAAGTCGTCACTGACAATGTCTGCTGATTCTGGTTCTGCCTCTTGTCCGTTTGCGATCGCGCAAGCGAGGAACAGGATGATGAGGGTAAGTTTGGTGATAAATGTCTTCACGGCGGCGTCTCCAAAGAACGCCCTTTCATGAAAACATACAATCAGGGCGTAATCGTTAGTTCATATCGGTTTTTACCAGCTGAAATGATGACCGAACGCCCTCCAATGCTTGAAATCGTCAGTGGCGTGTGGGATGAAGCGTCTGCAAGGCCATCTCCAATCCGGCAAACCCTGCCATTAATCATTGCTATTTCGCCCATAACGGCCTCTAGTTCGAAGCCCTCAAGAGAGTGCGTGTACTCATCATGCCCGCTATCACTGCTTTGAACAGTCATATTATTGGTCACTTTACCGACCATCGGAAATGCTGATTGGTGAACGACAAATGGATTACGCATGACTTCAGTATCAAGAGAGACATAAACCCTCGTATTGCTTGTCAGTTGTGCATCCTCAACGACTGACTCCGCAACTGGAGCTGCAACAGCAGTCTTTGGCGGTCGCTCGATCACAATGATTCTTGCCCAAAGCAAGAGTGCAACAAAGCAAAGCGAGCAGAACAATCCAAACTGTCTTTTGTCTGCAGTAAGTCGATGCCATATTCTCTTCAAATGCGTTTTCATGGGCGTTCCTCCATTGCGTCATACATTGCATGTATTCCAATCGCAGCATCAAGCGTAGGCGCTTCGATGCTTGCTTCTTTTTCACTTCGGGTGATTCGGAGTGATGAAATCTTCACGAAGCGATTCATCGTTTCAACATTGTTAATGATGTTATAAATTGAACTGAAATCAGATTGCATCGTCACGGCCAGTGGCTGCATCATGAAGTTGTCATGACTTTGCTGTTTAGGCGCAACACCTGCAGTAAAAGATTGGTCCACGACTTTGTAGCCGTCAATATCTAGAGATAATGATTTGATGATGGAAGACATGTCTGGCGAATCAGGAACGAACTTACATTCATCTTGAACATATGCTTCTAACTCAATCAGTTCGTTGCGTAGTTCTTCCACTTCTGCTTGGCGTCTTTCAAGTTGCTCTACGCTTTCTTCAAGACTCTGCGCCTCAGCATTTGCTGAATTCGCCTCTTGATAGTTAGGGAAGATAAAGAAAGTCACAAACAATACGACTAGAACGAATGTCGAGAACAACATCCATTTTTCTTTTGAAGCACTCATCGGTTGTCCTCCGCTGTTGCGAACTGGTTTGTCACCGTCCACTGTTGATTTAAATCAATGAAGAAACTGATTTTGAAACCACGTGCCTGTTGCTCGCGAACAGTTCTTGACTTACTAAAGTCCATGCGGACTGCAGAAAATGGTTCGCGGTCTTGCAAACTCGTAACGACTTCAGCAATGACTTCATCGCTTTTTGCAAACCCAGCGAGCCGGCCACTAATGCCTTTTCCATTACTTGACTCAACGACATCTAGAGCTAACTCTTCAAGCGTCATCGTCTCGGGTAACAAGTTAGTAATCGTAGAGAGCAGTTGACCCATTTCAAAAACAACCGCTTCCGATTTGTATTGTTTGATGAATGCTTTCAACGCATCTTTGTTTTGCTTTAATGATGTCGCATCGACTTCAAGTTCGATTGCAGCATTTGCTCTTGCCTGACCAATGGTCAGCCGTTTTGACGCACTATTCACTGCGAATCTTGAATGCGTTGCAAACGCGACAATTGTGCCTAGTACTAGCATAACAAGCACAGCAACACGGCTGCTTCGCGCTCTACTCTTTGTTCGTTCTACATATTTGTTCGGTAGCAAATTCATGCTGCCTCCTTCAACTGATGATCCTCTCCGCGCCTCGCAGGCTTTCCACTCATTGTTGCGAGACTTGCACCTAAAACTGCATGCCAACCTGACACAGCGAGCGTTTCATGGCCGAGCCTGCTGATGTGAGGCGCTTGCATGTCTACAGAGACTTCTTGATTGCATGCTGTTGAAAGGAGTTCACCTAGGAATTGGTTCCAGCCGCCCTTGCCTGTGATGTACATGCATGAGGACAGTGGCCCTCGATTCGTGACTCCATAATGCCTTAAGCATTTCATGATGTCTGTCGTGATGTCTTCATGAATCGAACGAGTAGCATCGCGGACTGCTTTACAAATCGCTGGCTCGCCGCCATCAAATCGTGCTTCTTCTAGCATGCTGGCAGCTTGCGCTTGGCTGACGCCAGTATGCGATTCGATTGCGCTGAGTAACTCTGCTTGTTTATGATGGAGTTGTTTATAGAAGACCATCGAGTCACCATCAAGAATGATGAATGACGAATCGTGTAAACCAAAGTTAAAGAGCGAACGCACTTTGCCTTGATCTGATTGTCTTCGATGAAGCATACTAAATGTACGCGAGATAGAAACGCACTGGGCTTCTACTTTGGTAGGCCTGAGGCCTGCTGCATAGATTGGCTCAAGTATGCACTCAAGTTCATCGAGTTCAATTGCAAGCGCAAGAACGTCTCCGCCTGAACCAATGCGGATTGCTTCTGATTGAAGTTTGTTACGATCAATTCCAAATCGCTCTGACATTTCCCACGACGCTGCCTCTTTGATTTCACTATCGCTCATTTCAGGAAGTCTAAGGACTTGGTGATGAATCATTGATGGTGGAAGCGTTACAACACAATCAGACCCTGATAGCCCTGCGTCATGAATTGCACTACGCCAATCATCTGATGTCAACTCTCTTGGATTACGATCTAGTCGAATCAATTTAGGGTGCGTATATACACCTTTTGACCATGAACATTGACCAAGCGTGACACCGTTGTCAATGCAAGCAATCCCAATGAGACCCTTTGTCTTTTTGTTAAATGCAAACATCCTTAAGGTGCTCCTCCGTTTGACTGCACTGAAATTTTCCCAGTGAGTGGAGCGAGTGCGATATCCCATGAGTGGTCACCGCTGTGCAATGTGAAACTGCCACCTGTGCTTGGCGAACCATCACTTGCGACAATTCCGCCTGCTGGATCAAAGATGACGCTTTCACTTCCACCGTCAAAGGAGACGTTATCAATTGATATCGCTTGAAATCGTTTGTCAGTTGTAAAGTTCATGATGGCAAAACCATCTTGGCCTTGTGATTCGGTTTTCAGTTCTGCAAAGTTTGCTGTGTTTGCATCAAATGGTGCTGCAAGATTGCCCTGCTCAACAATCTCAATACACCAACCCGAGCCATCTGGATAGAAATATACCCTTCGGTAGCCCTGCTCTGCAATCGCGTCCATTTGAGCAGTAAGCATGTGACTGACTGCCATGCGACTCGCAGATTGGCCAGCAGAAGCATCACCCATCGTTGCGTATGGAACCAAAATCCATGATGCAATGACGAGGACTGCAATAGTCACAATAAGTTCAATGATTGTGTAACCACGCTTCAGGTTGGATTGATTATGAGTGTGTTTATTCACGGCTAGCACCTCACTGCATCGACTGAAAAAGGGACCTTCAATACTCTGAGTTGGGATTTGAGTGCGCATTCTCTATAGAAATTTCGTTATCGGACGACGCCTGTTCCAAGCAAGTCTCAAAGAACAGCCGTGCTCACGACCTCCATCATGAGCACGGCTGGAATGAACTGCCCGAGGTGGCAGGGAGAGTTTATTCGTCGAAATCTGTACCGTCAGCTGCGACTGCAGTGAGCACCATAGCTGTGCTTGCGCCTGCTTTTTCAGCCCAGACCCAGCCGACACCGTCTGCTGCTGCAGCTGCGACTGTTGATGAATCTTGGAGGGAGTTTGTTGGTGCAGCCATGAGGTAGTCACCATCAATCATGTCTGTCCAGCCGTCTGCGACAAGATCTGGATATTCGCCATTTTGAGCGTAATACAGTTCAATTTGACCTCGAAGTGTTTGCAGTTGGCTTCGCACTGCTGCATCATTGGCATCATCTGCTGCGTCAGTAAACTGAGGCACGACGATGGCCGCGAGGATGCCGAGAATGACGACGACGATGAGAATTTCAATCAGCGTAAATGCTCGGCGAATTGGGTTAGTTGGTTTGTTTGTTGGGTTCATTTGTTGCTCCCATTGCTTTGTCGCATTGTGCGACTATCAAAGTAGTTGACTTCAAGATCACGCTGATCTTGAACCTCGGGGAAACGCTGCCCTCCTGGCGACGTTTTGCAGCATTGCTGCCCACCCTTCTTCGGAAATAGAATGAGTGAAGTGAACTGAAATCTGTTCAACGGGATAGACAAGGAAGTACAATCCACATTCCTTTCCTATATTTCCAGAGATTTACTGATAACAGACCTATGACACACATTCACATACGCCCTTTTCACGCCGTATTCCCATCTCCAAGCGATGCTTCACGGGTTGCATCTGTCCCCTATGACGTTGTTAACCGAGACGAAGCAAAGGTCCACGCAATGAAACATGAAGATAGTTTCATGCGAGTCGTACGTTCTGAAGTTGATTTTCCAGACGAGCATTCACCATACGATGACGCCATTTACGCCAAAGCTCGTGAGAATTATGAAGCGTTGCTCAGCAACGGCGCACTTCAAAAAGACGACGAACCTGGGCTTTACTTATATAGACAGTGCATGGGCGACCATCAACAGGTCGGGTTAGTTGCGTGTTGTCATGTCGATGACTACAACAATAACTTGATCAAGAAGCACGAACACACACGCCAAGTCAAAGAAGATGACCGCACAAGGCATGTACTTGAACTCAACGCCAATGCTGGGCCCGTCTTTTTGACGTATCGCGGGCATGAAGACATCGATGCAATCATCAACGAAGAGATGATTAAGAGACCAATGTTCCACTTTGTCGCGGATGATGGCGTGACACACACTGGTTGGAAAGTCATCGATGAAGAAGCATTGATTTCTGCATGTAAAGCAATCGATGTTGCGTATGTTGCGGATGGACATCACCGAAGCGCAAGCGCTGCACGGGCTGCAAGCGAACGTAAAGATGCGAACCCGAACCATGATGGTAGCGAAGAATACAACTGGTTCCTAGCAGTCCTATTCCCTTCAACTCAACTCGACATCTTGCCCTACAACAGAATCGTCAAAGACTTAAACGGGTTAACACCTGACTCTTTTCTTGAATCCCTAACAGAAGTCGGCACGCTGGTTAAAACTGATTCACCAAGTCCGTCGCAAGAAGGCCAGTGCTGCATTTATCTTGGCAAAGAAACAGGTTGGCATCTGCTCTCAATTAATCCTGAACGCATTGATCAAAGCGACCCAGTTGCATCGCTTGATGTTGAACTCTTGCAAACGCTCGTGCTTACGCCGATGCTTGGCATTGGTGACCCACGCAGCGATACACGAATCGATTTCGTTGGCGGCATCCGCGGAACTGAAGAACTCGAACAACGTGTTGACAGTGGAGATGCCGCTGCCGCGTTTTCGATGTATCACACAACAATTGATCAATTGCTTGATGTTGCTGATGCAGGGCTCATCATGCCACCAAAATCAACTTGGTTTGAACCAAAATTGCGATCAGGATTGTTTGTACACGATCTCGATTAGTGTGATTGTGCAAATGTGTTTATAAACTCCGCAAACCGCTTACACCCTTCTTCAGGGAATGCGTTGTAGATTGATGCTCTGATGCCGCCTAAGTCGCGGTGCCCCTTCAAGCCTGACATCCCTTGCGAAGCTGCTTCGTTGAGAAACGAGTCGTTCTTGACATCTTCGCCCGTTGTAAATGAAATGTTCATCAGTGAACGGCTACCTTCTTGAGCAAAAATTCTGTAACAATCGCTATTGGCTTCAAGGGCATCGTAAATGTAGTTTGCTTTTCGCGTGTTTCGTTCATGCATCGCAGAAACACCGCCTTCACTGATAATCCACTTGAAGACTTGTCCCATGAGGTAGATGCCAAATGCTGGTGGCGTATTCAGTCGCGAGCCCTTCTTGGCAATTGCGTTGTAATTGAGCATTGATGGGAGATGGTCAGGACACGTTTCAAGCATATCTTTGCGAGCGATGACAAGTACTGTGCCAGATGGCCCTAAGTTTTTCTGCGCCCCTGCATACACCATGTCGAACGTATTCCAATCGATTGGTTTTGAGAAAATGTCTGAACTCATGTCACACACAATTCTCCCTGAGTCGCTCAAAGTGTGGTTGAACTGCGTGCCGTAAATCGTATTGTTTGAACAGTAATGCAGATATGCTGCATTTGGAACGCAATCGAGTTCGTCTTGCGAAGGACAGTGGTCAAACGAGTCTGGCTGTCCATCATATGCCACATGAACATTGCCGAGTTTCATCGCTTCTTTTTGTGCTTTGGATGTCCAGACGCCTGTGTTCACATAGTTTGCAGTCGAACCTTCAGGCAAAAAGTTCATCGGCACCATCGCAAACTGCATGGTTGCTCCGCCTTGCAAAAATAAGATGTCAAACTCATCAGGAATCTGACCGACTGCTCTACAGTCTGCAACTGCTTCAGCGAGCACTTCATCAAAGACTGGGCCTCTGTGACTATGTTCACAAATACCAATTCCACTTTCTTTCACGTTCCAAATGTCCGTTCGCGCCTGTTCAAGCACCGGTTCTGGCAACGTCGCTGGACCTGCTGAGAAGTTTAAGATTCTATCCGTAGTTGTAGTCATTTGTTCTCTCTAAGAAAGTGGGGTAAGGGTGATTGATAGCACATGTTCATGGGAACGAATGGCCTCAAGTTGTTCGTTGTTTGGTTCTACACTCAGTTGAATGCGGGCGCATGCTGCGTGTGCTCCGTCATACATAATGTTTTCCATCTCTTCGACGTTCACACCTGCATGGCTGAGCAATTCAAAAACATGAGCAAGAACACCGGGCAAATTTTGATGTCTAACTGATAGCAACGCTTTCGCTGGCGTATCAACAGCCCTGTTGACACAGTTAAACACTTCGCCGTGGTCACAATAGTGTTTGACCACTCTCACCGCTTCGTCTGCAATTGCTGATTGAGCTTGTGCAGTTGATGCGCCAACATGATGTGTGCCAAAGACATTTTCAAATGACGCAATGCGAGGGCTAAACTCTGATGAACCACTGCTAGGCTCATTTTCAAACACATCTAACCCAACCATCAAGTTCTTCTCTTCAATGGCTTTGCAAAGCGCTTCTTCATCGATCAGCGCCCCCCTACTTGTATTGATGAGAATTGCGTTATCTTTCATCGCATCTAAAAAGTCTGCATTAACAATGTGTTTCGTATCAGGTGTAGATGCAGCGTGGATTGAAACTACATCAGACACTTGAGCAATCTCATCCACTTTTTCTGCCCACTGAATGCCTAACTCATTTGCTTTTTCTTGGTTCAGACTGCGTGACCACGCGATGACGTCCATGCCAAATGCTTTAGCGCGTTTGACAACTTCCTTTCCGATGCCTCCTAAACCAATGACGCCAAGCGTTCTGCCGTAGAGCCCTTGCGTTTTTGAAAACGTTTTCTTTTCCCACTGACCTTCACGCAATCGAATTGTTTGATTCGGGATACGTCTGTCACAAGAAAGGATGAGCCCCCAAGCGAGTTCAGCAACTGCAATTGAATTCTTACCCGGACAATTTGCAACAAAGACGCCCTTCTTCGATGCTTCACTGACATCAATGGTGTCGTAACCCGCACCAGCCCTAACGATGAGTGCTAGCGATTCTGTAGCTCCAATCATTTCCGCACTCACTTTGGTCGAACGCACGATGAGTACAGTTGGGTTGAACTCTTGAATTGCTGAAAGTAGAGACTCCTCCTTGAGCGAAGCATCGCATCGCACTTCACATCCAATCGATTGAAGTTGAGCAATGCCTGAATCATCAAAAGAATCTGCAATCAGCACACAAGTCTGTGAATTTGTTGCCATCCCCGTATTTTACTCAACCTTAAGTAAGTTTGTTTAGCAGTTTCTTCGAAGCCTCATGAATAAGGCGAACAACAAAGTTAAAGCCCTCTTCTCCACCATAGTAGGGGTCTGGGACATCTTCAATTGAGTCGTGTCCAGTAAACGGCAAGAGTTTAAAGGTGCTCTTAGGATTTGCCCCCATACTCATCAGGTTGGCGTAATTATCATCGTCCATGCAAAAGATCCAATCAAAGTGATCGAAATCGGCTTTACAAACTTGACGTGCTGAGCCAGATATGTAGAGGCCTTGTTTTTCTGCCGCTTCTTGCATTCTGCTATCTGGTGGCGCGCCTTTATGCCAGCCACCAGTACCAGCAGAATCGATGTCAAATGATGTTGAAAGGCCCGCGAGTTCTACTTCTTTTCTAAAAAACGATTCTGCAGCGGGGCTTCTACAAATGTTACCCATGCAAACGAACAAGACTGATGTTTTAGCCATGCTCATGTTTCCGTGCGGCATTCAACGCGATGAGACTGATACCACCAAAGAGAATTGAAGCAACGATATAGATGACGTAAGCTCTAAACTGACCCGTCGTGTGTCCCCACGCCATGGAATATCCCAGAACGCAGAACAACATCGAAAGTGCGTATAAGATCAAAACTGTTTTCTTTACGCTGACAAACTTCCGTTTAAGAATGTGATGAATGTGGTTAGAGTCTGGCTCTGATATTGGTTTGCCCGCCATCTTCCTTCGAATGATTGCAAGTAACGTATCTAGAATTGGCAATGCGAACACAATGAGTCCAGCAATAACGATGTGGGTTTGTCCACGTTCGCCAAGCATTAACACCATCGCGATACAAACATAACCAAGTAGCAGACTGCCTGTGTCACCTAAAAAAATCGATGCGGGGTTGAAGTTAAAGACAAGGAAGCCTAACACAGCCCCAAGGACTGACAACCCGAGCACAATATTCGCTCCAGTGAGCGTGAGACCGTCTCCTCTTGTGTTAAGCCAATCTGGTGGAAGCGTGTCGCGAATATGTATGAGTTGTTCTGGTGTGAGCGAAGTAGCAACAAATGCGCTAATGAGCACAAGCCCAATGACAGTTATTGCAACCACTCCAGACAAAAGACCGTCTAACCCATCGATGAGATTCGCTGCATTGCAAGCGCCAAGCACAAATGCAGCAATGATTGCTGTACCAACCCAATACGTAACACTGACGTAATACCCGCCGATGAAAAAACCAATGTCAGTCTGGCCGAAGACACTGTTAAAGAAGCCCGCTGCAACATTCACGCCAACTTCCGCAACTGAGAGCGACGCTGCTGCAACGAGTTGGCCTGCAGTTTTATACCAAGGATCCCAACCAAAAGCGTCATCTGCAAACCCCGTGAATGCAATTGCGCCCATGCCGACGAGCACGGCAACAGGCACATGCCTAAAAATCTCAGGTGATTGAATCAGAGAAGTCTGACTCACAATGATTCCAGCGAAGATCGCAATGAGTACTGCAACACCCCCAAGATACGCAGTGGTCTTTGTGTGGACTTTCCGAGCTTCGTTTGGTTTATCAACAACACCCGTTTTATGTGCAATCGTTCGACAGATTGGTGTTGCGATGCAAGAAACAATAAAAGAGACAACCAAAACTGGCCAGTAGCCAATTAACAAATCGACCCAACCTATGTTTAAAAATGGCTCTTGAGTCGCACTTGGCTGCATGTAGGATTATTCGTCTTCGTCTTCTTCTTGTTCTGCGTATGAAACCATTGCGAGGTAATTCTTACGGAAGTAACCACCAACTGTACCCACTGCTGCGTTCACCATGACGCCAAGCATTTCCGCTCTACTGTCAGAGAGTTCGCGTAATACGCGTGCGACGAGTCCACGATCATCACGATCACTATGGACAACCAGTGAAACTGCGTCAACGAGGTTAGCAATCAATACTGCATCACCTGCGACAATTGATGGAGGTGCATCAATCAAGATGACGTCATACTTATCTCTTAACTGTGCCAAAATACTTTTCATTCGCTCACTGCCAAGGCGTTGAGAGAGTCGATTTGCTGGTGTACCAGCAGAAATCACGTCAACACCTGCATCAGTATGGTGAATGACCTCATCGAGTGTTTTGCCATCTGCAAGCACATCTGCGATGCCATCATTTGCATCATCAATTTCGAACATGCCTGCGAGATGTGGTCTTCTAAAGTTGCAATCTAATACAACAGTTCTGCTTCCTGCACTCTGTGCAGCACATGCGAAGTTGCCAATAATTGTTGTCGTACCCGCTTCAGGGGCTGCAGCAAGAATAAGCATCGATTGGTGCGCTGACTGTTGCATAGAACGAGCGATGCCAGTCCATGCTTGCCTACAAGATTCCGCAAACACGCCTTCACTACTGTGAACAAGTGCAAGTTCTGGTGTTTCAAGCCCAGCAGGATCTTCGTGAATGTCAGGAAGTACGCCGGCGACTTTAGCTCCAGGAATGATGAGCACATCAGACGCTGAGCGGATTTTTTGGTCTGTCATCTCACGTAAGAAGACAATGCCGAGATATGCAGCGATACCTAAGAAAATGCCCGCTGGCAACATGATTTCGATTCTAGGGAAAGACTTTTGTCTTGGTTCTAGGGCAGGAGTTGCTTGACGCACGCGAGATGCATCTGCACGCATTTGCATCAACCGAAGTGATGAAATGAGTCGTGTGTTTTCATCTCGCTGCAGTTCTAACTGTTTTCGAGATGATTCTAAGTGTTCAAACACTGATTGATTTGACGCCAATTCTCTTAACTCTGCATCTTTGTTTTCGATGTCAGATTCAGTCCGTTCAAGACTAACAGCGAGTTGGTCTCTTGTCGTAATCAATTCACGCAATTGCGCATTAAGGTTACGCTCAATGATTGAATCGATTTTTGCTTCAATTTGGTCTTTGGTTGCTCTAACCGATATCTCCATATCTCGGACTTGCGGGTGAGACGGCTCTAATCGGTCCCGAAGCGCTCGCAATTGAGATTCAAGCGCTTCTAAACTTTGCTGTTGCCGCAAGATGATTGGGTCACGCTCAGCAAGAAGTCTATCTTCCATAGTAGGTTCAAGCGTGCCATCAAGTTTTGCTGCAACTCTAAGGTAATCTTGTTGTGTTGCAGTTAGACCTGCTTTTGTAATCGTGAGCTGTTCAGTGAGTTTTTGCAGTTCATACATCGCTGCAGAGAATCGCGAGTCGTCAAGCGTTGTAATGCCCTTTGCTTGGATGAATCCTTGGAGTTCATCATTCAAGTCTCGTAGTGCAAGTTTGATTCGACGACCTTCTTCTTCAAACAGGTCAGCATTCGACCGGAAACTCTCATCGTCAAGCGATTCAGTTCTTCGCATGTATGCATCAGCAACTGCGTTCAGAATAATCGGAACATCAGAAGGAACATGGCCTGACCAGCGAATACCGTACAAGTTTGTTCCCCTCTGAATTGGGGTGGCAAGTTCTTCTTCAAGTTCGTCTACGGCAAGGTCAACAAGCAACACTTGTGTTGCGGGGTCTACAAATTGTTGAATCCAAGTTGTTTCGCGCATGTTTCTGTTTGAAACTGCTTCAGTCAAAATGGCTCTATCCTTGATAAGGAATGTTTGTGTCGCAGCGACACGTTCAATCATTTTGTCATTTGTTGTTTCCATTGTGCCAATCTCAGTTGCTTCACCAAGACCAGGTCGAACTTCAAACATAATGTCGCCGGTGTACAGCGGATAAACTCTCGAGAATAAGAAAAATGCGCCTGTACCTACGATTGCACCAATGATGCCCCAAACTGGAATACCCTTCCAATATCGACGTAACACACGCACAGGATCAATCGCTCGTCCTTTTGGCATCGAGCGTTGCGGAGGTCCAGATTGTCTTTGAGGTTGTGCTGCCATCGTTAGTGAGTTACCCTTGTTTATGAGCCAGAATCAGATTGCTTCTTGCGAATATCGTCTTTCACAGCCTGTATTCTGTTCCTTGAATAGGCATCTTGCGCTAATTCTTCTGCAATTCTTAACTCACCCAAAGCCTTCTCATACTTGCCTTTGTCCATAAGTACTTGCGCTATATGGAGATACGCCGATGCCGTGTCGCCCCTTTTGATTGAGAGTTGTAAAAACTCCTCGCCCTTTGCATCACGTCCCGCCCGATAATAACTCCAGCCCAAGGCATCGAGCACTTCGGGGGATCGAGGGTTCTGACTTCTCGCTCGTTCGGCATACACAATAGCCCTGTCCGCGTCATTTAACTCGGAAGCGTATAGCAACGCCAATTGCGTCATTGCGTTTACATTTGCAGGATCGACTTGCAATAAATATGCGTAGGTCTCTGCTGCTTTTTGAGACTCTCCTAAATGAATATGCAACTTTGCAACAGTGTCAATGATTGATGGAACATGAGGCGCTTTTTCAGCTGCTTCTAATGCAATCTTTATTCCGTCTTCAGGCCGGTTGAGATAGACACCAACAACATATGCGAGGTTATTGAGAATAAGTGGTGAGTCTTGCTCATCAGAGAGTTGCTTAAACACAACTTCACTCTCCTCATAACGCTTGCTCTTGACTAAGAATCCGCCAAGTAGCATCAACGCTCTTGCGCGTTCAGGCGATTGTGGCACGCTTGAATCAACAACTTCTTCTAGCAACTCAATTGCTTTAGTCTCATACTCACCACCAAATGATTCGTAGTATGTTGCGAGACCAATCTGATCATGCGCTGAAGGGTTATCATTCAACGTGCCAAAGTATTCCACACCGTCTTCTGGCGTATCTTTAAACAACTCTGCCAAGTTCAAGAACCAATTTGCATTCGCGTTCGGAGTTAACCACCCGTTATCAATCGCTGTCTGGAAAGCCAACCAAGACTTGTTCATGGCAAGAAGAGCATCACGTCTACGCTCAAGATTGTTGAGCGCTTTCGCTTCAATTGCACCAATGATTGGATGAGAACGTGATAGCACGCCCTGTGTCATGGATAGGATTTGCCTGTCTGGCATGAGTTGGTCTGTTCGAGTCATCTCATCAAGTTTGAGCAACTTGCTGACAGTTGGGTCTCTTTGAAGGGCTTCTAAGTACATTTTCACAGCTAAGGTCGCATCATCATTAGCACGCATGTGCAAATCGCCTAATCGCTGATACCAAGTTGGGTTTGAGGGATTCTCTGTGATTCCAGCTTGTGCAACACTGATTGCCTTCTCGTTTTCCTCTGTGTCTAAATACGCTTCAATCAATCGCTGTCTGACAACATCGGCTTCAGGATGCTCAGCCAAATGCCTAGAGAGACGATCGATTGCTCGATGAATCTGGCCATCTGCTTGTAAAACATCCGTTCGAACGACGGCAAAGTCTTCTGAACTAGCCTGTGAGTTATCGCCTTCGTCAGCGACTTGAATCGCCTCTTCTAACAGGGCTTCATCTTGAGTCAAACGGTACTCATTTAGCAATGTTTTACATAGGAAAATGTATGGCGCTGATTTAGTTGGATCGATGTTGATTGCTTCACGAAGCGCGTTTCTATATTTAATCAATTCTGCGCGACCACTTTGCAAATCACCTTGAGCAAGCAGCTTTGAGCTTTTTACTCTACTAATCATTGCCTTCAACATTGCACGGCCATAACTATCATCAGAAGTGTTTAAGCGACCAATTGTGTTTTCAGCTTCATCAAAGCGACCTGTATACACATACGCTTCAATCAACCTTCCGATTACTGCTGTCTCATCTGACTTTTCTGCAACTGCTTCAAGAAGTTCAACTGCTTCTTCATGCCTGCCACCAAGGTGGTAAAGCGAACCAAGCGCGGATTGAAGATCAATGTTTGAAGGCTCAACCTCAAGTGATTCTGTCAAAATTGTAACCGCTTGTTCAAACCTATTAGATAACTGCATGAAGTTTGCTGCGGCAATAACACTTTCACTATACGTATCGTTTCCGACCTCGCTATCGATAAAGTCATCCCAAATCTCGGATGCCCTATCTAACTGGCCAATATCTCGAGCGATCGAAGCGTGAATGAAAGCAATTCTTGCATTCGTCTCTTTAGTTTTACTCGCATGATCAAGAATGCCAGAGACAAGCAGATTCCAACTGTTCTGCAAAGCACTTAACTCACTTGCTTTGTCTTCAGCTGTTAACTGGTTCCACGCTCTGTGTGTATATTTCCTCTCATTTTTGTCATCGAGTATCAACTCGTAACTTGGCGTTGCATTCACAAGCACATACGCTAGTGATAGTGCGTTAATCAACTCATCAGGGCGCCTTTCTAGAGCGTCAATTCTGAACTGAATCACTTTAGACAAATCACCGTGTTGCGCCTCTATCTCTAGCCACATTTCTGTGAACTGGTTATTCAATGGGTGCTGCTCTATTGCCATTCGAGCAATTCTTAACGTTCGTTGCGGATCTTCACCACTCTGAAACAACGCGCCTAGATATCGCTGTATGTTTTCAGAGTTCTTTGAATCAATCCGATATGCTTCGCCGATTGCATCTACGGCTTCGCCCATCATATCTAACTCTTGATACACGATGCCTAACACCCGCCAACCCGAATCAGAGTAAGGGACATCATTGGTAAGAGATTGAGCAAGTGCCAGAGCTGATTCCATCTTGGCTTGATAAACATCATCTTGGTTTGCGCCTTTTGCGATGAGCGCTTCAGCAAGCATCGTCCGAACCTTATTGGTTCGAATAAGCACTTCGTCAGTTGTCGTTGTTGCCAGCTCATCTAACAACGCATTCGCTTCATCAATTGATTGTTCTTGTAGCGCTTTTTCAAATCTCACAAGAGTTAATGTTGTTAAATCACCACCCACTTGCTTAAGCAATTCCTGATACTCAATACTTTTTGCCTCAGCGAGTTCAGCTAGCTCCCTTGCTTCTCTTGCACGATCTGTAAACCCAGATCGTTCAAACATGTTTGCTTGAACACTCTTGTTACGAGCGAGATCAAAGCAGTGAATTGCAATTTGACTATACATGTCAGCTTCTGGCAAGTCTTGACTGTTTACATATGAGATGAATGCATCGATAGGATTCGCTGACTCAAGTAACACTACACGCTGCCTTATGACGTCAGACTCAGGGTTTAACTCGAGTGCCTGTTTTAGCATCACAAGACCATCTTCAACATTGTCTTGAGCGCTGAATACATTCGATTTTGCCGCATAAAAACGCCAATCTTCGGGATCTTTTTCTATGAGTGAGTCCACGAGTTGAGTCGCTTGCTCATAAGATTTATCCTGAATCAACTGGTCAATCTGTTTTAGATAGTTCAACCGTTCATCAGTTACTTCTATGTTGTCACTTTCTAGGTTTAAGCCAATGATGTTGAGCAATTCAGCAACTTCAGGTCGAGCCTTTGCATCTGGCGACAGAACCGATAGTGTTTTTCCTGCTTCTACATAATTTTTGTTAAGCAGTTCTAACTGTGCTTTCATCAGATAGTTTGAAAGAACAGTTGGTTGCTTTTGAATCACTGTGGCCATTCGCTCAATTGCAATACCTCGCGAACCAGTCTGTTCCAGTGCGATGGCAGATTCTCGATACACTTGGGCTGTTGAATCTGGATTTTTGCTGATGACCGTCTCAAGAAACTGAACTGCTTTCTGATAATCCTTCTCTGCAAGCGCGATTACACCATCTGCATAGGTAAGAATTGGGTGATCTTCGTTGTTAGAGAGGTAATCAGCCAAAACGACTCTGTACTTTTTAGCATCCGCTATATATGAATCACGCTCAGCATCATTCTCACTTGAGTTAGCGAGTCCAATTGCGGATTGAACTAACGCTCTTGCTGCGACGGGCTTTGCAACAAACTGTTCGGTTGCTTTTAACCCGACTGTTTGCTGAGGAACATCAAGCGCCTTGTTTGCTGCGATGATTGCGTCTTCATACTGGCCTTGCTCAATCAACAACACTGCAAGCATGTGATGGCGAGCAACATCATTTGGCCTATCCTCTAAGTAATCTTGTAATACTTCAATGGCCTTTACTTGGCCTTCAACACCGGCGCTGATTAAAAGAGACACGACTTCAGACACTCGCGGCTCATGCCTTTCGACTTGAAATGAATCCACAAGTTTTTGTTGGGATGACAAGACTGTCTCTTCTGCACTTTTTAACTCGTCTTCAGAAACTGAACTTGGATTGTTCAAATACGCTTGACGGAGAATATTCTGCTTAAGAAGGATTTCTCTTAAATAGGTCATATTGACCTCAAATGAATCACCTGCAACTGCAAGCGCCTGCTCCATTGTTTCATCTGCAAACAGCTTATTCCTCGCCGCCTGCTGGGTACGCCCCTCATTGAGCATGCGGTAGTAAATCGCCATTCGTCCGTGAGCGAGCGTTGCCCATGCGAGCACATTGCCCGGATCCTCTTCGAGCACCGCCTTGATGTCATTTTCACCAGGGAACATAGCGTTACCATTTTCGTCGTATGTCTCAGTGACGTTGGCATCTTCAAGATACAGCGATGACAAGCCCCGATACAACATGAGTTCATGCCTTCTTGGATCTTCAGGGGTGATTCGATCCAATCCAAGTTGAGCTGAATCATGCAATCGTTGCCAATACTGACTTGAACCAGTTTTGTACGCTGCATAGTACATTTCATCAACAATCTCAAGTTGAACGTCGATGTCATTTGGGCTGTAACGAGCCTTATGCATCATCGTCCCTACATATTCGTCATAGAGCGCTCTGGCTTCCTCTTGAGTAACAGGTGTAATGTTTAGAATTGCTTCCTGTAGTTTGTTGACATAATCAATGTTGTTTGGCTCTTTGGTTATTGCTCGCCCATATTGCTTTCTCGCCTCATTGAATTTGCCTGCAGCAATCAGTGAGTCACCAGCCGAAGCATTTCGACCTGCACTTCGATATTCAACAAAGAACCAAAGGCCACCTAATCCAAAGAGAACGCACGCAAGTGACACACCAAGAATGGTGAGCAACTTTGTATTTGCACGTTTTCCTCTTACTGGCTTTTTGCCACGTGTTTTTTTGCGATACTTTTTAGCCATTGCGAGTATTACTCCTACTCTTCTCTATCTTTATTCATTCGATTCACTTGTTACGTCTACCCAATCAGGCAAACACTTCATTATCTCAGGCAAAGCCTCGCTGGTAAATGCCGATACGACTTCTCTGAAATTTTCTGTTCCAAAAGACCTGTTCGCGACAGTTGTAAACTGAATTTTGCAGTAAAACGCATGCTTTTCAGATGGGTCAAATGCAATCAATCGGATTCGTTCTGGATACGCCGTCGTTTTGCCATTTGCGACAAAGAAGTAACCTGCAAAAATTTGTTCATTACGAAGTTTTGGATGTGAGAACTGCGTTGTTCTGAGTTGATAATCACCAATCGGCATACGAATTGCCTCTTGTTCTTGCGTCACCACATTGTTCCCCCAGACAATAGGATACGGCGTGCCATCAAGCGTATTGCTTGCATCATCTTGCCAAGTAGATTGGTCTAAGTCTAAGTCAAGCGTAAATGGTTCTGGGGTGAGTGGGATGTAACCTCCCGCCACCATGCATCGATCAGGCACATGAGGGATTGCATCCACTTGCCCTGTGTAATAGGCGAGGTGGAGTTGCACTTGGGGCAACTCAGAATCTTTATTGCGATATGTCCTGCTGAGGTATAACCCAGTTCCTAACGCTTCGACGCCAGCAGCATCAAATCGAACATCTTCGCCAACCATCGTCCAATCGCCAATTCTCGTAGGAATGACTGAAAAATCTTTTCGCGGGAAGACTGCGGCTTTATGCAGGTAGACATTGAGTTGACCGACTGCAACTTGAAGTCCAACAGCTGAAACACCAAGGATTGCAACCGCAACGATGAATCCACTTTTCATTGAGCCTTGGAATGCAATCACATTTGTATCTGGTTCATCTTCATCTTGTTCATCTTCAATGATGATGTTCTTAAGGATCCACACAATGCCAAGGTAGATAAAGAACGCAGGAATAAGCCATAGCGTTCCAACAAATGTATGAAAATTGCCAGCAGCAAACCCTGTGTCAGCGAGGCTAAGCAGTCCTAACGTCATGACTCTTAAAATATTGACAAACACAGCCGTTGGTACCGCACAAAGCACTAAGAAAGTTCTTTGCCACATGTATGGAAGAGATGTGTACGCCATCGCAACACCAAGTGCTAAAAACGCCATCAACATTCTCATCCCAGAGCATGCTTCAGCGATGTTCAATGGATGAGAGACATTGTTATAAAGAATCTCAAGTGTGTTTCCAGCCCGAGTGACATCAAAGCCCATAAATGAGAGACCATAATATGAACCAATCGATGCGATGTCTTGCAGTTTAAATGTCACCACTTCCATTAAGCGATCTGAAATGGTTTGCCCGAAGGCGAACATGAAAATCAATGGGAAGATGAGATACCGCATGGCTTGCCAGCCAAAAATGAACAACACAATCCCTGTGAAGGTCATTGCTACACCCATACCCATCAAGTTGTGATGGTGCCATGCCGTTGGACCAAGCGTGCAAACCATATACACGGTGAGCCCGATAAGCATAAGCACAAGCCCCGACCAAGCCCGCTTAAATGGATTCGCGAGCAAACGCCCCTTGCACATCCAGACAAAGTAGCCTGCGATAAAAGGAATGACGAGCGTATGTCCCCAATCCGCTTGCTTTTCGATTGCGAATCGAAATTGACGATGCATAAAGTCCCAGAATATCCAACCAAACGAGACCAAAATCACAGTTGACCAAAGCAACAGCGATTGCGCGGACACTTCTTGTGCCGTTGGCTTGTCTAACTTGGAATCCATAGATTCTCTCGTTCGGTCATGAAGAACACCCTCTCAAGTGCGATTCCGCGTTTTTTGATAAAAGACGCCGAAGTTTTACGCAACAAACAACGCGATAGTTCGCCAGTTCCGAAAGAAATAGAATCCCCATTCATTACCTTGGAGGCGCGCCAAAGACGTCGTTACCGAAGTTACGATCAAGCAGGAATCCAAATCCGTATGTTGAGCGGAAACCGTTACGAATGATCGCCATCGGAGTTGCACCCCACGACGTACCCACACTAATGTGGTCGCTTGGTTTGAGGTAAATATCTGGTTCCGTCTTTTGCAGTATCGCTGCAAAATTCAACGTGACTGTCGCTTCTAAGTTATCTGACAATCGTCTTGTGATACTCACTTTTTCAGGTACAGCGATTGGACTTAAGTCACCCGCAGCAGTGATGAACTGCGAGAGCGTGATTCGGTCTTTTGCGATTGGATAATCGAATACGCCTGGTCTTGCGACTTCACCACGAATGTACAAGTTGCCAATTGGAGGCGGTTCGACATAAATGCGGTCATCTGGGCGAACAACAATGTTATACGCACTATCGCCTTTACTTAATCTGTCCCATGGAATGACAATGATTCGTTCAAGCATTCCTGGAGTTTCACGACTTCCCTTTTGTTCGCTATCTTTTGAAGTGATGCGCGAAGATTGGTTTGTTGACACGGGAACCCATGAATCTGTTTCTTGGACATAGATAAAAGTGGAATCTGGAGACATTGTCATCTCGTCAGATGACTGCGTCACATCATCAACATCGACTGGTGCAGCGTTATACGTCGATGGTGGCACTAAGTCGTCGACATCGACAAGTTGACCTGGACCAGTTTGGATGATGCCCGGTGATACAGTTGGCAATTCTTCGACTGGGGTGATGTCTTCAATCAATTCATTGACATCAACTTCTTCTGGCTCGGGAACAACTGGTTCTTCAATCTCCATCGGTGCGCTTGGAGGTGGGCCAATGTCGAGCTGATTGATGAGGTCTTCGATGTTTGTTGAACTGTTATTGTCAATCTCCGGAGTTGTAGGAATCACCGGTGTCGGATTGTTCTGGCTATTGTCATTTGCCCCTTCTGGTCTGTTCCATACAGGCAACACATCATCACTGACTGGCAGTTGTCTGATGACGTAAATGTTCTTCACGGTTTGCGGGATGCCGCCTGCTTGTGAGAGCGCCTCTACAAGAAGCAAGTTTGGGTCGCGGAGCGTGAACACACCCCACCGCGCAAGTCCGCCATAGACAGTGTACGTAAATCCTGTTTGGTCTAGCACGTTGACTTGGACGCTTGGATGAGACATGACTTTTTGTGACAACTCTGAACTGATGATGTCTTCTGCCGCTTGAGGCGTTAATCCAGCAACGAGCACGTCACCAATTTCTGGCACTCTAAAGTACCCCCCCTGGTCGACTCTTCGCTGAACAGGGAAATGTTGTCCAGGTGCATATAAGCCATAGATTGAAACATCGAGAATGTCGCCCGGTGCAATTTTGTACGTTAAATCTGAGGGCATTAAGTCTGCTGCTGAAACATCAGAGAGCTGTGGCCAATCGTTTTGTTCTTCAATGATGTCAATTCGATCGAGTATTGGAATGGTCGTTGGAGTTGGCTTGTAATAGCCTGTTGCACGTGGATCTCCCATCCAGCCGTTTGCATTACACCCAGAAAGAAACAGACAAGCCGTCGCCAATGCGGCGGTGTACATGAAAAACAGTTTGACCTTGTGGAATGTCATCAACTTCCAATCTTTGCAGAAGAACGCACCAAAAAAGTGAAAAACCCTGAGCAATGACGTCTCATTGCCCTTTTGTATCGGACTTCATCGACAACTTGAGAGTCTAAAGTTGAACGTTCATTCCCTTAAAGTCTGGTAAAATCTGAGGTTCTGTGAACAAAATCTCTCCAAATCAAAGGCACCCCCGACCACTTGGCGGGGACACCGCTCGAAAAACCCGTAGCGCTTCAATTTTTGATTTAAGCGGGCAAGTGTTAAATAATGACACACAACGACTTACACAACCGCGTAAACCCTCGTGGATACGCGCGCAAGTGCCGGGCGGTGAAAAGTACGAAGCGATGCGTGCCAATATGGAGAAACACCAATTGCACACCGTCTGCCAAGAGGCCTCCTGCCCAAACATTGCAGATTGTTGGTCCCGCGGCACAGCGACAATCATGATTTTGGGTGATACATGTACGCGTTCTTGTGGATTCTGCAATGTCAAAACTGGGAAGCCCGCACCACCAGATTTTGATGAACCTGAAAATGTCGGTAAATCAGTTGCGCTCATGAACTTAACCCACATTGTCATCACCTGCGTTGACCGAGACGACCTCGCTGATGGCGGTGCTGCACACTGGGCTGAAACTATAAAAGCTGTCAATACGCACGCTCCGAACACTTCTGTTGAGACGTTGATTGGTGATTTCCAAGGTGATTCAGAGGCATTAAACGTCGTTATTGATGCAGAACCGCATATTCTCGCGCATAACATGGAAACTGTAAAACGCATGCATCCTGCAGTGAGACCCCAAGCAAGATACGACCGGTCAATGACGGTTCTGCGCGAGATTCAGGAATCTGGACTCGTCAGTAAGACTGGGATTATGGTCGGCATTGGTGAAACAGATGAAGAAATCATCGAATTGCTTGGCGATATCAGGGAGACAGCAAAAACCGAGATTATCACCATCGGACAATATCTCCAACCGACAAGGAACCACCTTCCAGTAGACAGGTGGGTCCATCCCGACCAATTCGAAATGTATAAAGAAGTCGGATTATCACTTGGTTTTAGAGTCGTTGAATCAGGTCCACTCGTCCGTTCCTCGTTCCACGCCGAAGAACAGGTCAGAGCGTGGGAAAAAACTAAGAAATAACCTAACTATTTGCATATTCACTGCTTAAGTCGCTCAGTTTGTCGCCCGATGATTGAGCCTATGATCCATAATCAAGCTATATCGTCGCAATCCAATCGAAGAACGAAAAACCGCACGCCCTATGATGGAGAGGCTGTTTTAAGGTGGAGCCATGATTTTGACACACCTGTGCGGTACAACGTCGTAGACAGAAGTGATGGTGGTATGCGAATCGTCTCACAATGCCCACTTTCTGAGGGCATGACGGGCGTCATTACGCGTTATCTGCCTGAAGGCACTTCTGTACACCAACCCATGATGGTTGCTTGGAGCAATACAACACCCGATGAGGATGGGTATCACTGCGGTGTTTGGTTCTTTGGTAGCGATTGATAAACCCCTTTAATGCACAAAAAACCCCCTAAATCGAGAGGGGGTTTAATGAGGAGAGAGAAGAAAAGAGAGAGGAGTCTATGTTGTGTCGTTGAGACAAACTGATAATCAACGCCCTTGCGATTCTTTTCATACACATTGAAATTTTTTCTTTTTTCTTGAATAACTTGTTTATTGGGGTGGCTTCTCTAACAGTACCAGCGGAGTGCTAGTACCTAGACATGACAGGAAGTCGCCCATGAATGCCGACCATACACCCCTTGGCCGTATTGGCCCCCCTTCTTTGCCAAAGAAGAAAAACGAATCACCTCTGAAGTTACAACCAGACACTAAAGAAGACAAACTGAGTTCTTTCTTTTCTGGATTGAACTGGACTGACCGCCAAATTTTAGCCATGCACTTTGCTGAAAAACTTTCCCCTTGGGAAATCCATGTCATCCTCAATCTATCGATGAGTGATGTGCTTTGTCGAATTCAACGACTCAAACGAATCGCACGTAAATCGATGGAATTAGCCAGAGCAGCCGGCAAAAACCAATTCGCACTACGAATCAGTTAACGCGATGGCAGCGTTCGAACATACCAACTGAGCGAGATCAGGTACGCGCCACTGATGCATAGGTTCATGCCGACGATTATTCCGATGACTGCAAACGAACTCGGCCAAAACACGAACAAGGCAACACCAAACAGCACGCAAAGTAACCCGTGAAAAAACGCGAGCCCGCAGTGGTTTGGAACACCATATGCTGTTCTAAGCAGTAAAGCAGAAAACAACTCTGAGCAGCCTGCAATCAAAAAGAAGATGGCGAGAACGATTGTCACCGTCGCGAGTGCAGGCGCGGGGAGAATCAACAATAAAAACCCGAAGATCAATGTGATGAGCCCGCCGCCAAAAGCAACTGGCGAACGTGGTCCACTTAGATGTGATATGCCACCGATGACTGCAACTAAACCTGCGATCACAAGCAACCACCCAATCAACATGGCAATCGCTTCTGCAGCAATACTGGGCTGCAAAATTGCAATGACACCCAAAAACAACAGAAGAATGCCTTCAATACAAAACCATTTCCAATTCATCATGAAGAAATAGTACACAGATTCACTGTGCCATGCGTACAATCGTCAATATGGAAGAACACCCAATTGATTTACGCAGTGACACCGTAACAAAGCCAACTGACGGCATGAGGGACGCCATGATGGCTGCACCACTTGGAGATGACGTTTGGGGTGATGATCCAACCGTCAATGCTTTGCAAGAACGATGCGCTGAAATGTTTGGCAAAGAGGATGCTTGTTTTGTTCCAACTGGAACGATGGCGAATCAAGCCTCAATCAAATCGCAAACCAGGCCTGGAGATGAAATCATTATTCATGGTGAATCTCATGTCGTGAGATATGAAGCTGGCGGTGCAGCAGCACTCAATGGTTGCAGTTTTGCGATTGCTAATGGTGAACGAGGTTTCTTTACCGCAGATGACGTCACGGCGCTCATCAAACCTGAAGATTCACACTTTTGCAAAACGACGTTGCTTTCCCTAGAAAACACACACAATAGAGGTGGCGGCTCAATCTGGCCACTTGAACAACTTCAAGAAGTCTGCGATCGTGCTCGGTCGCATGGTCTTCGAACGCACCTTGATGGCGCCCGCATTTGGCACGCAGTCGTTGCGAGTGGCGTTGATGCAAAAGTTTGGGGCGATTCATTCGACACAATCTCTGCATGCTTCTCAAAGGGACTCGGTTGTCCGGCAGGTTCAGTCGTGGTTGGCGACCGTGAAGTGATTCATCGAGTTAGACGAGCGAGAAAACTACTTGGCGGAACAATGCGTCAATCAGGCATCCTCGCCGGTGCTGCGATGTACGCCTTAGACCATCATGTTGCACGACTTGCAGAAGACCACGCAAATGCGAAGATTCTTGCTGAAGGGCTCAATACAATTGATGGTATCACCTGTAATGTTGATGAAACTGACACAAATTTAGTCTTCTTTAATATTGACCCTTCTCTTGGAGATGGTGAATCATTATGCCGAAAGTTAACTGATAGAGGTGTTTTGTCAGAAGCACTTGATAAATATCGAGTCCGATTTGTAACGCATTTAGACGTTACGCAAGCTCAAGTTAAGGAAGCCGTTAGAATTACAAAAGAACTTTGCCAACATGCACCATCGATCTAACAAATCCCTCTTGCTCCTGCCCCTACTTGCGTGCATTGGCCTTGCGCCTGAAAAGCATCAATTTGTTTGGGACGACATCAATACGCGCGAGGTCATGCGATGGGAAGGTGATACTGCAGTCATTAAGCAAGGAACTCAAATGCAAGAGTTAGCTTGCACATTGAGTCTCAATGACAAAGATGTCATCTTTGCAGAAGAGTCCTTTGGAATTCCAGAAACTTGGACAACCATCAGTTATACAGACGAACAAGACCTCGCGAACAAACAACGAGCCCTTGAACACAAAGCAGGGTTGCATGGCATCAAAATGCAAAATGGCGGAAATCGGTTCCTCGTCGATTACGCTTGGGTAATCACAAAAAGTGTTTCACCATTAAAACAATCTGCAAAAACAATTCGCTCAACTGCTAGAAGGCAAGGCTATCGTTCTACGAGAGAACTCGTTGGCGCTTTTGCTTCGTTTGTGCAAACACTTGAGTACCGAGTGCCGAGCGATTTTAGAATAAACTCGGAAGGCGAAAAGATTCTTACTGCTGGCGCAATGATGCCACTTGAAACACTCTCAAAAAAATGGGGCGACTGTGATACAAAAAGTCTGTTGTTTGCATCCCTTGTTCGTTCAATTGATTTAGTAGATGTCTGTTTTATCGTGATTGATGACCACTTGTTTGCTGGCGTTCAACTCCGTGCCGAACAAGATGATCATTCAATTCGACACCGTGGAAGGGATTGGGTTCTTGTTGAGTTAAGTGATTCATGGCCACTAGGCAGAATTCCACTGAATCATCATCATGGCATTGTCAAAGGAAAATACGAAATCGTAGACTTGCCTTAACAATGAATACAAAATCCTTAGAATCTGTTGCAAGAAGATTGCCGCCTTGGGCAACGCGGCTCGGAAAAAGAGTTGCTGTTTACGCACGAGCAAAAGAACAATTGAATGCGTGTCGAAAGGGATACAAGGAGTTTGGAAGCAGATATCCTCAGCCAATCCTTTTCATAGCGGGGCTTCCGAAGAGCGGTTCAACTTGGATTGAAAAAATGGTGTCGAGTTACGAAGGATATCATGAGTATTTATTGCCAGCGATTGCAAAACATGAGCTCGCAACTGGCGGCTCACACGACTTTGAAATGCCAACCAATATGTTCAAGCATTTAGACCATGCGTTAGTACTCACAAAAATGCATTGTCATGGTTCGGTGAATAACGTGAATGTTTTAGAACGTTCAGGCATTAACTATGTTGTGCTACATCGCGATTTGCGGGACGTGGCCGTCAGTTACCATTTCTACGTCCAAAATACACCATGGCATCCTGAACATAAGTTTCATGCGAGAACAAGTGTTCAAGAAGGCCTGCAAGTGTTTGCAGACAGAATGCTTCCTGGATATGTAGAGTGGGTTGAGTCATGGGCAAACAACGCAAACCCAGATCACTCGATTCAGATTAAGTATGAAGAAATGCTTGAGAACCCAGTGAAGGGCATGACGCGAATTGCCAACTTGTTTGGGTTAGACAGTTCCACAGATACCATTGAATCAATCGTAGACGCCCACAGTTTTAAAAAAATGAGTGGAGGCAGAATCCGCGGCGAAAGTTCAACCACAGCATTTGCTCGCAAGGGTGTTGCTGGCGATTGGGTAAATCACTTCACCTCTGAGTTGCGAGAAGCATACGGGAAACAGCTCTCGGAATTCCTCGTTAAACATGGATATGAAGGCGACGATGCATGGATCACCGAAGAAGGACATGAGACCACATGAAAATTCTGCACTACTTTCCAACAACTCGCTTAACAGAGGGTGGAACCGTGCGAGCTGCACTTGACTTATCAACGGCACTTGCAAGGTTCGGCCATGAAGTCATTTGGCTTACCACAGACGATTGTGATGTCCCCGAACAGTGGAATAGTGAGCCGAACACCCCCACTGTTGTGTTGTTAGGACCACTTCAGAAATCTGGGGGGAGACTGAGTGCAAGCCAAGTTTCAATGGCAACCGAAGCTGCTGCTGAGGCAGATGTAGTGCACATCCACGCTATGTGGATGCCTTCCAACGTGCAAATGGCAGCGGCTTGTAAAAAGGCAGGAACACCATGGGTGCTAAGCACACATGGCATGCTTGATGACTGGTGCATGGAGCAGCGAGGTTTAAAGAAACGAATATATCTAGCGACTTATGGTAAGAAGTTAGTTCATGGAGCAACGACGATCCTGACTACTGCGGAGGAAGAAAAAAGACAAGCAAGCCGATGGTTACCAAGAGATAACGCTGTTGCTATTCCGCTTATCGTTGACTTAGAACCCTACGCAAATGTCCCGAACCCTGCACTAGCAGAAGAAGCATTTGGCTCATTTCCAAACAAGTCCGTACTGTTCCTAAGTAGAGTGCACCCGAAAAAATCAATTGAGACGCTCATCGAAACTGCTTCTATCTTGAAAGAGCAAGGTGAATCACCTTCGTTTTTGATTGCTGGAACTGGCGAACAACAGTACATCGATTCGCTTCAAAAACAAGTAGATCAATTGGGGCTAACAGATCAATTCAAATTCTTAGGCATGGTCGTTGGAGAAACTAAACTCTCTTTGTTTGCACATGCTGATGTTTTTGCACTGCCAACGCAACAAGAAAACTTTGGCTTGGTTTATCCAGAAGCGATGCTTTGCGAAACGCCTGTCATCACTACAAAAGGCACTGATATCTGGCGTGAGTTAGAGAGTGGCGGTGGCGCCGTAATCATCGACCGCGACGCTACAGCATTTGCTGACGCGATTTTAAGCGTACTTTCCGATGACGCAAAAAGAGAAGAAATGGGAAAATCAGCAAGACGGCATATGCTCCATTGGCTCGACACTGGCCAAGTCGTCAAATCATATGAAGCAATGTATGAGAAGGCTGCTACTGTACCTGCAGTGTAAACGTAATGACTTTCGTGGGTTCATCATTGTCATCCCACGGTCGTTCGTATGATGCTGTGATGTCTGCCGAACCAACACTGAGCGTGCGGAATGTCCAAAGCCCTTCACCTGCTGCACCAAGTCGTCCACTCTTGTGAGCGGTGTATGAATGGCTGATCTCTTTAACAATTGATGCGTTTGAGACTTCCATTTTCCACGCATAACCAGTCGTTGGATTTTCAGGCAATTCAATCTCAAACGTTTTGCCTGTGTTAAGCACAATGGATTGATTTGCATCAACCTCAGAGAATGGTCGTTGAATCATTTCAGATTGGTTTGATTGAGTTGTTTCGCAACCCATGACAAAAATCAAAAGCGCACATGCAAAGAATAACTTCATGTCAAAAGGATACCATGAATACCGGCTACTCATCTTTGATTTGCGGGACTTCTGAACCATGCGGGTCATGCGTTGCTGTTCCCAATTGCTCTTGCATTGCATCTGTAGTGACATGTTCTAGACGAGACGCAGCATGGTGTAACTGATGCGTGTCTTGAGGAAAGTGCTTGTCGAGATAGACTTCCCAAAGTCTATGGGTCCTAATGATTGATGAAGCCTGCGTCCGACCATCTTTAGTGAGTTGCACTATGCCAGCATGACTCTGAACAGATCCAGATTTTTTCAAACTAAACATCGCAATAGCAAACATGGTTTTGTTTGACTGTAGTAATTCTTGCAATTGCTGCTTTACGAGCGATTGCTGGTCACGCTCTTCTAATCGCCACAGTATGCCCAGCACATCTTCTTTCAAGATTTTTATTTTCACGACCATTCGGTTAACAACAAGCGCAACTAAACCGTGTCTTGGTGAGCAAATCCAGGCGATGACAAAGAGAGCCCCAGCAGCAACAGTCATCGCGCCCGATGTAACCGTCCCACTGAAACCAAACCAAGTTGGAACAGTGATTGCACTTAGATGACCTATCACAGACGATAGACAAGCAACAATGATCGCAATCACCATCAGCATCCAATACCGATCTGTTAACAGATATGCAGTTGCTGGTGGCACGATGAACATTGCGACAACTAAAATTGAACCGACAGATTCAAACGCCGCAACTGCAGTCACTGCTGTCATCGTCATTAACACATAGTGCATCAGTTCCGGCTTAAACCCTTGCGATTTTGCAAGCGCATGATCAAATGACGCAATCTTCATCTCTTTGTAAAAAAGAAGGAGCAGTAATGCGTTCACTAACAGCATGGCACCATTAATGATGAAACTCCTTGGCACCATGTACCCAAACAAATCTTCCTGTTCAAAATACGCAAACTCGATTGAACCATAGAGCACGCAGTCAGGATCGATATGAACGTGGTCGAGCGCTTGCCTAATGAGGATTAATCCGAAGGCGAACAAAACCGTAAACACGATGCCAATTGAAGCGCCGATTTCGACTTTGCCGTATGTTTGAATGACATGCACAAATAATGCTGTCAGAATGCCAATCACAATTGCTCCGATGAACATCGAGATAGGGTCTCTTGTTCCGGTCACAAGAAACGCTATGGCAATTCCTGGAAGGACAGTGTGACTAATCGCTTCACCCATCAAACTCATTCTGCGCAAAACAAGAAGGGTTCCGGGCAATGCACATGCTGAGGCGCATAATGCGCCAATCACAATAATCCACCAATCGATTGCAGTCATCATGATTGCGTCCCACCTAGTGGATGAGGACTATCGATGATGTCATCATGCGAGAGTAATGTTTCAAGTCGGTGCACCATTTCACGACCTAGGACATGCTCAATCATGTCCGCATCACGATCTACATGCGAAGGCGCAATATCCGCGTAGTTGATGAGATACACCTCCCAAAGACGGTGATTTCGCACCATCCGTTTTGCTTCTGACAAACCAACCTCGGTCAATACAAATTCGTTAGAACCTATTGCATCTATCAAACCGCTTGCTTGCCCGCGTTTCAAAATTCCATTGACATGTGTGGGTGACCAAGATCGCTTCGACACGATTGCATCGAATGAAACGCGCTCTTGAGCACTGCCTTCGATGAGTTCATACATCGCTCTTAGCAAATGCTGTAATGCAATTTTACGATTTAGTTTTAAACGTTGAACTTGCCTTTTTAACATTCCAGTGTCAGTGCCAAACACAAGACTCAATAAGAACCAGAATCCACAAATCATGACGATGATTGGTCCCGTTGGGATTCGTGGTATCACCGCGCTCACAACTGCCCCGAGCCAACCGCTGAGAACTCCAATGAGTGCCGCGGTAATCAGCATCTTCTTTACAGAGTTTGTCCAGAATCTCGCTGAGGCTGCTGGAATGATGAGCAGTGCAACTGCCAGTACAAGTCCTACTGTTTGAAGTGCAATCACAGTCACAATTGCAACGAGCGTCATTAAGATTGTGTCGAGCAACAACACTGGCCATCCCTGAGAAGACCCAAAAGATGAATCAAAGCACAGAACCGTAAACTCTTTAAAAAGAAGCGCAGTACAAATCGAAACAAAAATAGCAAGCGACACCATGACCATCGCATCACTCGCAACCATTGATGCGGCTTTACCGAAGATAAATCCAGACAAGCCTGCTGAGTTTCCACTTGGCAAATCTGTTGCGAGTCTAAGTAAACATATCCCAAGACCAAAGAGGACACTTAACACGATGCCAATTGCGACATCATCCTTAAGCCGCGTTGTCGAGCGAATTGCGAGAATGAGCAACACACCAATACAACCAAATACAAAAGCACCGATGAGCAATCCGATCAGTGATTTCCCATCTCCGCCCATCCCGACCATAAGCATAAATGCAATCACGATGCCGGGTAATGTTGCATGACTTAAAGCATCTGCTGTTAACGCTCGCTTCCGAAGCACTAGGAATGTGCCAATCAGTCCGGATGCGAGCCCAAGCGCCATGACGCCAAGCACCACAACCCTTGTGTTGTACTCTTCAAGAAGAAGTACATGCAATAGTTCTTCCCACGATGGCAAGGTAATCCGCACATCAGACAGCGTGTGCGTTGCAATCAATGCGATTTCCCTTGCCTTGCGAATCGTTCCGCTGCTTCAGAAAGTAGCGTTAGACGACCGCCATAAGTCTTCTTCAAGTTATCTTCTGTAAACACTTCTTGAACATCACCATGTGCAACAACGCGCATGTTCAACATAATGACGTAATCGAAATATTCTGGGACAGTTTGCAAGTCGTGATGCACAACGACGACTGTTTTACCTGCTTGCTTGAGTTCAGTTAAGACCTCTACAATTGCACGCTCAGTCGCGGCATCAACACTTGCAAATGGTTCATCCATAAAACAGATTGACGCATCTTGAGCAAGTACGCGAGCGAGAAACACCCGCTGTTGTTGTCCACCTGAGAGTTGACTGATTTGTCTGTGCGCGTAATCTGCCATACCTACACGCTCAAGTGCATCCATTGCAATTTGTTTGTCCTTCTTACGAATAGGCAAACACCAACCAATGTTGCTGTAACGGCCCATTGTGACAACACCAAGCGCATCAATTGGGAAATCCCAATCAACAGTTTCTCGTTGGGGCACATATGAAACTAAATGCCGTTGTGATTTAAATGACTTTCCATAAAAACGAACGATGCCACTTGCTTTCGGGACAAGATCCATTGCCGCCTTAATGAGTGTGCTTTTCCCAGCCCCGTTTGGACCAA
>PBEX01000019.1 GCA_002718515.1 Phycisphaerae bacterium | reverse complement strand
GATGTCATTGGAGTCGCAGAGTGCCCCGCGCTTTTTGCAGACTTCTCTGCCATGTCTCACCAGTAAGTGGCTGAGCATCGTCCAGTCATCTTGCGGAAAGAGTTTCATGAGGTCTTTTTCAATCTTCTCAGGTTTTGTTTCCTTGGTTAATCCGAATCGACCAGCAAGTCTCCCTACATGTGTGTCGACTACGACGCCCTCGTTTTTACCAAAAGCATTCCCGAGAACGACGTTTGCAGTTTTTCTTGCAACGCCGCGTAGTTTTAGAAGATCCTTCATGTTGTCAGGGACTTCGCTGCCAAAGTCATCTCGGATCATTGTTGCAGAAGCATGAATTGACTTTGCTTTGTTTCTAAACAGCCCAATCGTTGAAATGAGTGGTTCAAGTTCTTCAGGCGTGACTGCTGCCATAGACTCTGGAGTCGGATGTTTCTCAAAGAGTGCGGGTGTTGCCTTGTTGACGCCTACATCTGTTGCTTGTGCTGAGAGAATTGTTGCGACAAGCAATTCAAACGGATTGTTGTAATTCAGCGCGCAATGCGCATCCGGATAGGCAGTTATGAGTGCGTTGTACAGTTCAGCAGCTCTTTCCTTTTTCTTTGTCATGTGATCGGTGTTCCTTCACTCCAAGTCGTCCCTGAAGCCCAGTGTTCTTCTTTCCAAATGGGAACTTTTGATTTCAATTGATTCATGATTTCTTCTGTCGCTCTTAGCGCTTGAGCGCGATGCGGAGCACTCGCGCCGACGGCAACGCTTGCTTCGCCCACTTTAACCATCCCAAGCCGGTGGCAAATTGTCACTTCATGGCATTCCCATTCAATCGCTGTCTGGCGAGCAATTGAGTTGAGTGTTTCTACAGCCAATTCCTCGTGAGCAGTGTAGTGTAGCCCTGCAAGTTCACCATGAACATCATGTCGTTCTTGACGGGTCTTGCCCAGAAAACTGATGAATGCCCCACAAACAGCGTTTTGAGGCGCAATGAAGTTTTGCTCATCTAATGGTTCGTTTTGCAACCAAATGTTGATGTTTAGCGTGTCTTCCATCAATGACCATTTTACAACCCAAATCACCCTTGTTGGTAGACTGCTTACATGACGCATCAATTGTCATCTACACATGGTTCGTGCACGCTCATCACCATAAGCGATTCAAGAACCCAGGCAACCGATGACTCTGGCGATGTTATTGAGCAGAAGTTGATTGAGCGTGGGCACTTGATTCTTCAAAGAGCAATTGTCTCAGATGACGTGAGTAACATCCAATCCCAGATCCGTGAAGCGCTCGCAATGCAATGTGCGTCACAATTCATCATCATGACAGGTGGAAGCGGTATTGGTCAAAGAGATTGCACCCCTGAAGCAGTGAAAGAGTTTAACCATATCCCACTTGAGGGGTTTGGCGAGATGTTTCGGCTCTATAGCGAGCGTGACATTGGCCCAAGAGCAATGTTGAGCAGGGCAACTGCGGGAATTCTGACAGAAAATGATAAGAGAGTTCCGTTTTTTATCCTTCCTGGCTCGACGCACGCGGTCACACTTGCCATGGATGCTTGTATTCTTCCCATCATTGGGCACGTTCTTGATTTGTGCCACACGAAGGAGCAGACCTGATGTTCGTGCACGGTGTAGATTTAATTGAAGTTTCAAGAATTGAGCGTATGCTTGAGGCACATGGAGATTCATTTTTGTCACGCTGTTTTACAGATACGGAACAGTCTGTGTCGAATGTTTCTTCAGATGAAACACGTAATCAACGATACGCCGCGCGGTTCGCAGCAAAGGAAGCTGTGATGAAAGCACTTGGGACTGGATGGGGCAATGGGGTTGGCTGGAAAGACATCAGCGTCGAAAGTATTGATGGACCGCCCAAAGTCCATTTGTCTGGGGGCGCGAAACAAAGGGCAAGCGAACTTGGCATCGAACATTGGGCGTTGAGTCTTTCTCATACTGAATCGCACGCCATCGCGAGCGTTATTGGAACAGGAGGGAATAATGCCTAGAAAGCAAGGACCTGCGTTATATGAACTGATGGGGAAGGGAAATAGGCCTGCTCATCATGCTAGTGGTGGGGTAGAACCCGAGCAGATTGATGAGAATCTATCCCATAATGTGCTCTCGCCCGGCCAGAGTTTTCGATTTTCAATTGGCACCATTGGAGTCTGTATCGCAATTGTCATTGCGCTTCTTGCGATTACATATACGATGGGATTCAATCGGGGGCAGTCAATTGCGAAAGAGGATTATGGTTCTAGATTGTTAGAAGGCCTGGTTGAACCTGAACTTGTAGAGCAAAAAAACCAGCAATCTGGTCATGCAAAGCAATCTGGCTTAGCAACGCCAAATGCTGGCATCGGACCAAAAACCGGTACTGGACAGCAGTGGGGGCCTATTGAGAGCGATCCGAGGGAATCTGGGCGGTATTACTTCACTTTGATGCAAACGACAGCCAATGGGGCGCGTCAATTAGCGGAATTCTGTAGGGAAAAGGGACTTGAAACTTACGCCATTTCAGGTCACAATACGCGATCCTACCGCGTTATTGCGCTTCCAGGTTTTGTAGACCGAAATGGGGCAATTGCGGTATCATTGCGAACCCAAATTGAGGCGATTGGACGCCAATGGGCTCAACTTAAGGCAAGTGGCGGCAGCGACTTGCAAGACGCGTACCCCAGTCTCTACAACGAGTAGAGCAACCAACAGGATTTTCTCATGAGTCTTCACAGAAGTTTGAAAACAAAACCAGCTGGCCTCAACCAACACCGAAACGTTCTGACACGTGCAGAACGCGTTGAAAAACTAGCGAGTCAAGATAGCTTTGATGAATCCTGTGATTCGCCAATTGGCCTGCCAAAAGTTGAATCCCGCAAGATGAAGCTTTCAGGCAAGAAGAAAGCTGCAAAGGCTGATGACGCTGAGTCAACAGAAGATTCTGCTGAATAATCTTGTCAACGCAGACCTTCAACGTAGCACACCTCATCTCAGACCGTGCGAAGCACATTGAAGCTTCGGGCATCCGAGCAATTTGGGAACTTGCACAAAAGTGCACTGACCCAATTGATTTATCAATTGGCCAACCTGATTTTCCGGTCTCAGATGAGATAAAAATTGCAGCCATTGATGCCATCAAAAGTGACCAAAATGGTTATTCAAAAACAGTTGGTATCGAACCACTCGTTGAGCGGATCACAACCTATTGCACAGATGCTTTTGGTTGGGATTGCAGTCATGCAGGTAGTGAAAGCGTGATGGTTACTTCAGGTACAGCGGGAGCGCTTACCCTTGCGTGTTTGGCGCTCCTTAATACCGGCGATGAACTTATTATTCCTGACCCTTACTTTCTCATCTATCCAACACTTGCAACAGTTGCTGGTGCTAAGCCAGTCAGTTGTTTGACGTATCCAACCTTCAAGATGACGGTGGAGTCAATCGAAGCGTGTATCACGCCTAAGACCAAGGCAGTGATTTTAAACTCGCCCTCAAACCCCACCGGCGTTGTTTACACAGAAGAAGAAGTCAAAGCAATTGTTGAATGTTGCGAATCACATAACATTCTTCTCATCACAGATGAGATCTACGATGAGTTTGTATTCTCGCCAGCGACATTTGCTTCTCCTGCATCTTATTCAAAGAATGTCCTTTTGATTAGAGGTTTCGGCAAGACATACGGATGTACGGGTTGGCGACTTGGCTATGCGGCTGGCCCGAAAGCAATCATTGCTGAAATGCTGAAACTGCAACAGCAGACATACGTCTGCGCACCGACGCCATTGCAACACGCCGTCGTTCAATCTTTTGATGTGGATTTAACTTCACTTGTAGAACAGTTTGCAAAACGAAGAGATATGGTTGTTGATCACTTATCTCCTGTTACTGAATTAGCAATGCCAGAAGGGGCGTTCTATGCGTTCCCGAAAGTCCCTGAGCATCTTGGTCTTGATGCAACACAGTTTGTGCATAGCTGCATTGAAGACAACTTGCTTCTCATTCAAGGTTCAATTTTCTCATCGAGAGATACGCATGTGCGATTAAGTTTTGCAACTCCAGATGACAAGCTCGAACGAGGGCTGCAAAAGCTTGCAAGTTTGATGAAGTAGTATAAAAAATGCCCCGTCGACAACATGACGTCATCGACGAGGCGGAGGGGAGAAAGATACTCCCTTCATCGGTGTGAAAAGCGTGATTTCGTGAACGAAAGTTAAAATAGGGAAAGCAGAGTGTCAAATGCTGCAACCTGTTTTGAAGAACCGTAGGACTCTTCAATCAATGTATGTGCATTGTTCACAATAAGTTGTGAGATTTGTTTGTCATTCAACACACGAAGAAGAGCTGTTTCGTATTGTTCTGTGACGAACAGGGCGGTCTCATCATCGATCAGCATGTCATAAGCATCGTTTGGGGCGCAAACGACGGGAACGCCCGCACTCATCGCTTCAAGGACAATGCTTCTTAATGGCATTTCAGGGTTTGGTAAAACGAGTGCATCAGCAGAAGGTATTAGCGACCTCAATTCAGAAGCGTTCCCAAGACACGTCACACACTGTTCCATTCGCTGGCTTTTGATTGTTTGGCGTATGCGTTTGTTGTGTTTGTTACTGAGTTCCAAAAACAGGTGGAAGTTTTCTAGATGTTTGACCTGTTTCAAGAGGGTTTCTGTTTGTTGAGGGTTTCTGCTAGCGTCAAGCACAACAATGCAACGGACATTTGATGGGTCGTGATGTCTGATTGCAATCTTTTGCGTACCAATTGGAGTGTAGAAGACGTTCTCTTCACTCACTCTTGACGCAGCTTCACGAAGAATAGAATGTGTGGGAGCAAGCCACGCATTGATTGACTGTGATTTCCGTATGCGTGATNCCTGAGTCAGTGAGGTAAGTTCGATACACACAGGGATGTCTAACTGTTTTTTGACATCTAAGACTAATTGTTCAGCGTCGNTTCCAAATGCAACCATTGTCTCGACGTTGTGGCTTGCCATTTGCTGAACAGCTTCTCTTCGTCTTGAAGATCGTTCAATGAAAGAGCATGGCATGTCAAAGTAAAGTTCTTCTGAAAGTCCAGCAGAATGATGAGTGGCATCAAACTGTTGGGCTATAGAANTTGGNAAACATCGGATGACATGNCTGTTCTCATTCATGAGCCCAACGANGAGTCTNTGCANCATTGCATGCTCTTCTTGCATTCTGTCAGCTGAAATGAAAAGGGCGATAGTCATTTGGTTAATCGAGGCATTGAAAGNGGGTTGAGAGATTCAGCCATGGAACTTGGGACGGGCNTCGGTTTTTTAGTTTCTAGGTTGACNAGTACCCANAGNGTTCTGCACTCGCAGACAAGTGTAGGTTCATCACGCAATGCATGGATCTTTGTGCTTCGCCAAGATTTAACTCGTCTAACATCTTCAACCCATGTGCTNAGGACAAGTGCATCATCTAGAAANGCTTCGCCGCGGTAATCGATCTCATGCCGAGCAACGAACCACATGCATTGAGCATCAAGTAGTTTTGGTCTNGTCCACCCCGTGGTATCGAGNTGAATTTCTGAGGCCNTNTCAATCCACTTGATGAACTCTATGTTGTTTACGTGGTTGACTTCATTGCTTGCTTGGTGGTCCAATATTGTGATGTCACACTGATGAGCGTGTTCTATTGGAACACCGNCGATAGCAATTGGAGTGTTCCTGCTGATCATCTGAAGTTCACTCATCGTGTTCTACTTNTTGATCATCNGGTGCTAATGAACGGAGGTATTCCCAAGTGTAAATNCCCGTTGCATGCCCATCTGAAAACGAAATCTTGATTGCGTANTTNCCCACAAGNTCAACATGCTCAATGGTGAGTTNGCCANCACTCGATTTTGGCAGAATGGCAAGNGGATTAGCATCTAGTTCTTCTCGCATTGCTTTTGAATCTGCAGAAGGAGACATCCGTCTTAAATGATGCGTCGGCAAGAAACTNGTTGAGCCGTTNGNCCACTCAATGTGCAATCCTTTTGATTTNACAACATCTAAGTGCTTGGGAGTGAAGGTCATGTCGTAGATTTTACTATGATGCTCAATATGAGTTCGAAAAAGCATCCCGCAGACCGACTTTGTGAAGCAATCATTCAAAAATCGAACCCACTCTGTGCAGGGATTGACCCAGTCATAGAACGCATTCCTGAATGCGTACAATCAGACTCGCCGGTTCAAACAATTGATGCATTTTGCAGAGGCGTCATCGAAGTCGTCAAAGACATCGTNCCNGCAGTGAAGTTCCAATCGGCTTGTTTTGAGCGGTNTGGGTATCAAGGGATGAAAGTGCTTGGGGAGTTAAAAAACATAGCNAGCGAGTCAGGGTTNCAAGTTGTCCTTGACTACAAGCGGGGTGATATTGGCCTCACAGCAGAACATTATGCAGTTGCAGCACAAGCAGATGGGCATGCTGATTGGGTTACAGTCAGTCCCTATTTAGGCCTCGATTCTATTGACCCCTTTGTCAGCGCTGGTCTAGGGGTGTTCTGTTTAGTTCGCACATCAAACCCGAGCGGAACGGCTATTCAGGCGCAATTGTTAGAAAATGGTCAGACTGTAGCGTCGTCTATTGCAACGATGCTGAATCATGCAGGGCAACCAACTATTGGAGAAAATGGCTGGAGTGCAATTGGCGCCGTTGTTGGTGCGACTAATCCTAAAGACGCAGTTGCTCTGAGGAAAGATATGCCAGCTCAGATTTTCTTAATGCCCGGTGTCGGTGCTCAAGGCGGNACCATCGAATCACTGTCTCCCTGCCTGCGGGATGGGATGGGCGTGTTGGTTNCTGTAAGTCGTAGCGTGCTATATCCAGAACAAGTCACAGGTGATTGGCAGTCGGATATACAACATGCTGCAACTGCGTATGCATCTTCTTTTAAAGATGGAGCACATGCGTGAATAGACGAGCCGTTGCAATCATTGTTGGTTGCTTGATTGTTCTCTTTGGTGTTCCGATGTACTTCCAAGAAGAACGGGACGCCGTCAATCCTGACGCTAAGCAAGTCATCATCATCACGCCGCATAATGAACAGATCCGATATGAGTTTGCCAGAGCGTTTGAAGAATGGCATTCCAAAACACATNGCGAAGATGTAGAAGTGGTTTGGTCTGTCCCAGGGGGAACGAGTGAGATTCGAAAAATGCTTCAGTCTCAGTATAAACATGCACTTGAAGTTGGAAACCCAGTTGGTGGTGAAGCCGATCTTGTTTTTGGAGGCGGTTCTTACGAGCACACTGTCTTAAGTAAGCCAATTGAAGTTGAACGAGATGGCGAGTTGTTATCAACAACGATTACCACGCCATATCACCTTGATCATGCATATTTAGAACTGGTTTACCCTCAGGAAGAAATCGGCGATACGCCGCTTTATGATCCAAATGGGTATTGGTACGGCGTTGCGTTATCTGGATTCGGGATTGTCTATAACAATCACGTCTTAGAAGAGTTGGGCGTGCAGCCCCCTCAAAGTTGGGAAGCATTGTGTAATCCCAAACTTTTTGGACATATTGCGTTAGTCAATCCAGCGCAGTCTGGTTCGGTAACGACGGCATTTGAGGCAATCTTGAAAAACTTAGGATGGGAGCGAGGGTGGCAAGTCCTCCGTCGTGCAGCAGCGAACGCGAGATATTTTTCTGCGAGTAGTTTGAAGCCNCCTGCTGATGTTTCACAAGGCGATGCAGCGATGGGCGTATGCATTGATTTTTACGGTCGATATCAATCGCAAGCAATCAAACGGATGGGGGGTGGCGAGCGCATTGGTTACATCGACCCTCCAGGCACGACGATGATTGACCCAGACCCCATTTCGCTCATGCGTGGTGCACCAAATCCAGTGTATGCCGAACGGTTTATCACCTTTTGTTTAACAGAAGACGCCCAAGCGCTTTGGCAGTTCGAAGCCGAGGATGAAAGTGGGCTTGGTCCACATGAATGGGAACTACGCCGCTTACCAGTTCGCTCATCTTTGTATGAGAAGNACATGGACAAACTCATTGACCAAGTCAATCCATATGAACATGCCGTCAAGGCNCCGTACCCAGACAGAAATATGAGAGCGTTTATCGCGCCAATCTTTTCGGGCATGGCAATGGATTTTCATGAATTGCTGAGTGAATCCTGGCATGCCATCGTGANGCATCCGTCTTACCCAGATGTCGATGGAATCGTCACTGCTGATGATGTCGAAGATGCCGAACTCAGACAAATGCTTATTGCATTTGATGCAATGCCAGAAGTACAGACACCCGATGGCATGGTGCAGTTAAANGGTGCTTCCAATCGAGCCGTTGTGAAGAAAGGATGGCTCAGGGATGGATACGCAACCATCGATTACTGGAATAAAGAAGAGAAGGGACTTCGCGCATTTCAAAACATCGTTGCGGCTTTCTTTAAACAGCAGTATGAATCAATCCTAGAAGGCGCAAGGCATTGAGTTCAGTCANTGACNTTCTAGAACAGATTGCAATCCAATTGCGNTNGTCACATTGGAAACTCGCAACAGCAGAATCGTGCACCGGCGGTTTGCTTGGGGCTACATGCACAGCAATCAGTGGTTCAAGTATGTGGTACGCAGGTGGATGCGTGACNTATACGAATGCACTGAAACAAACACTCACATCAGTATCTGAAGAGACGCTTGACACATATGGGGCCGTGTCTGTTGAAGTCGCAAGAGAAATGTGTGTCGGTGTNGCGAANGTGTGTGAAGCCCAAGTCTCAATCAGTACCACAGGAATTGCAGGACCGACTGGCGNCACAGAATCTAAACCAGTAGGAACGGTTTGCATTGGTTGCTCGGTTGATGGCGAAACACATGCCTCCCAATTCCATTTTCAAGGAGATCGTCAATCCGTTCGAGATCAGGCAGTACAGGCGTCACTTGAAATGTGTTTAAGCATGTTGAGAAGGAACGCGGATGCACGGTGAAACCGTTACAGCGTACTTGGGGCTTGGAAGCAACGAAGGAGACAGGGCTCAGTTCTTGTTCGATTCAATTCAGCGCATNGGTCAAAATGAATATATCTCCGTTGGGCTCCAGAGCAGTGTGCTTGAAACCGCACCAGTGTCGCACATCAAGCAAAGTGATTTCCTCAACCAAGTTATTCAAGTGATGACAACTCTTGACCCTGTTTCCCTGCTTCAAGTTTGTCTTGATACGGAGGCCTCACTTGGCAGAGTCAGAGAAGAGCGTTGGGGGCCTAGGACAATTGACATAGACATCCTCTTTTATGGTGACGAAATCATCGAAATGAGCGGGCTCTCCATCCCACATCCTGAAGTTCATAAACGTGCTTTTATGCTCACCCCGCTCTCGGAAATCGCTCCTGAGCACGTTCATCCCGTTTATAAATCGACTATTGCAGCAATGTCGCAACTGATTTAGCGTTATCTGCTATCCTGATTCGTTCGTTAACACACTTTTACTTTTAAATTGGAGTTTCCATGAAGCAAGTATTCATCGCATCAACTGTTGCTTTATCAGCAACATTCTCAACATCCTTGCTTGCGCAAGATGACNCNGCAAGCGGTCCGACACCTGCAGAACAAGCAAAAGCAATCTTTGAAGGAGTACATAAGGCGTATAAGGCGTCTGGCTGCGTTTCAGAGGAAACCATTATTCATGTTCCTGAATTCATGGGAATGGAAGCCCAGAACATTAAAGTCAACGCACAACTCAGCGAAAAAAGCGCTCGATTTTACGTCGAAGAGCAAATGGATCTGTACTGGGTTGACGGAGAGCTCTCAATCATCACTCCTGGAGATGACGCGGGCTACCTTGCAGTCAAAGCAGATTCGCTTCTTGGTGGTCTAGAAGAATTAATGCCTGGTGGTTCTGCAATGATGCCTGGCATGTGGGCGGTTCAACTTCGCTACAGCGATTCATATGAAGATTGGGTGAGTTCATTCACAATGGGCGCGCCTGGCGTTGAAGTGACATCTGTTGAGAAAACAGAAAAGAGTTCCGCTATCAACTTGAAGTCAATGATGGGTTCAGCAGTAATCAACATTAATGACAACGCGATTAGTTCAGTAGATATGGAAATGAATCAGCCAGGAGCAAAACTCACTGTGACTGTTCGCTCTAAAGTAGAACTCCTAAAAGAAGCGCCAGCAATCAAAGTTGATGCAGGGGATCGAAAGAAATACGAGTCCATGGATGAGTACATGGAAGCCAATGGTTTAGATGAAGGTTTTGAAATGCCAGAAGAAGAAAATCTTTCTGGTGAATCTGCACCTAATTTCACACTTGCAAATATGGATGGTTCTGGCAATGTGACGCTTTCAGAGTTAAGGGGCACCGTCGTTGTTCTTGACTTTTGGGCAACATGGTGTGGGCCTTGCAAGCGTGGACTTCCGTACCTCAATCAGTTCAATGATTGGGTCAAAGAAGAAGGTCTCAACGTCAAAGTTTATGCAGTAAACGTATGGGAAGAAGGTCAAGATGACAAGGTTAAGAAATTCTGGTCTGACAACAAGTACACTGTAGATGTGCTCATGGGAAGCGCGGATAAAAAGCTCACCGACAACTATAAAATCAATGGCATCCCAACAACAGTAATCGTAGGGCTTGATGGCACGATTGCAAACCAACACAGCGGTTTTGCAGGCGGCGACAAAATGATTGCTGACTTGAAAGAAGCAGTCACAAAAGCCCTCGGTGGCGGTGACAGTGATGCAGGTCACGCTGATGCTCACGATGGCGAACATGGACATGACCATGATGGTGATGGACACGGTCATGGTGATAAGGGTGACCACGACGGTTAATAGTTCAGTTTAATTGAACGAGTGAATGGTGGCTAAGACCAATGCTTCATGCATGTTCTTAGCCCCTTTTACTGTACCCTTGACGCCATTGACGAAGATGCTAAATGCAACTGGTTCTCGGTGTTCAAATGTGATGTAACCGCTAAGCGTTGAAACGCCATTGAGATAACCGCTTTTTGCATGGACCTGCGCGCCTTCGATATCAAAGGATTTAAACCGATTGCGGAGCGTGCCTTCGCCAGGTGTCGCGAGTGAGTCAAGAAGCATCTCGCCAGCAGGTTCTTCGACGTCAAATGACGCAAGCCATTGACACAGGGCTTGAGTGGTTAATTGGTTTTTACGGCTCATTCCAGAACCATCTGCAACGGTTAAGTGATTCGCATTGCCAATGCGTTGAGCAACAGACCGTTCAACGATTTCGGATCCATCTTCAAATGAGCCTTGGACGCCTGTTGCAGCAGCAATCCGTTTGATGAGAGCCTCTGCGTACATGTTGTGGCTGTCGACATTCGCTCTCATGAGCGCTAGGTGAAGTGGCGTTCGTTTAACAAATATGACATCGCCAGTTGGCGTGTTGTTCGTTCTTTTGACATCATTGACATTAATGCCATGCTTCCGTAGGCGCGAAGCAAGTGATTGGGCAAACACCATTGGAGGGTCATGAAAGGCAACTTTAACTGGCTCTTTATGCGTCGCTTTGACGTTGCCTCTTGCAGTCATTTCATTTGAGTTAGGCAATCGGGCAACCCAAAATGAGGACTTATCCTTCTTTCCTGTTTTTGACGAAGTTCTGTTGTTGATTGTGAGCCAGTCAAACGCCGGAGCGAATGTGCCAAGAGATGCCCGAGTACCACTCCGTGGAGAGGGGTAAAAGTGAGTAACATTTAAGTGGTAGTTGACGCCAGCAACTTGGGCGCAGTACCAGTTATTGATTTGATCAGCAGGCCAAGTTGGGTGAACAAAGTTTTGATCAAAGATGCTGTCATTGATAAACAACGTGTCAATGCTAGAACTTCCAGATTGTTTGATTGCGTTGACCCATTCATCTAATGCTCGGTCGAGAAACGCTCGCTCGCTTGTGCCCTCAAGTTCTGGATGGAGTTCCATGTCGCCAAAGGTAGGGTCACCATCGCCAACAATGTGGATATCACTGCCATCTTTTACAAGTTTTGTCTCAAACTCGAACGTAGGTCCAAGGACGTGGAGGGCTGCGCCCGTTGTGAGCAATTTTTGGTTGCTCGCAGGAATCATCATCTTTGAACTGTTGTGACTTGCGAGCGTTCGGTTAGATTCAGTATCTATGATGTGCACTGATGCGTGACCCTTGTTGAGTGAGGCAGATCGGACGATTCGCTCAACATCTGATTGCAAATCGGCAATCGCTTGCGATGTTGAAATCACGCTCAATAAGAGAAGATATTGAAGGATGCGCACGGTTATTTATCGGCACACTCGCTCATCAGACATTATCCTCTACAACATGGGAATCCCGCCCCGAATTGCAGAGTTACGTGCCCTCTTAGATCGTGCAAATTTCGCGTATTACGTCGATGCTGAGCCAATCATGTCTGATCGAGATTACGACGAATTGATACAAGAACTCATCAATTTGGAGCAAGCGCATCCAGATGCATACGACTCAGCAAGTCCAACTCTACGAGTTGGAGGGGAGCCAATAGATGCTTTTGAGTCCATTGAACACAGCGTGCCAATGCTTTCCATCGATAACACATACAGTGATGAGGAAGTCCGAAAATGGGTCGAAAAGACGACCGAACAATGTACTGAGCCAGTCACCTTTGTCACAGACTCAAAGATTGATGGCGTTGCAATCTCTCTGCGATATGAACTCGGTGCTCTCGTTAGCGCGCTTACGAGAGGTGACGGCGAACGAGGCGATAACGTGATTAAGCAAGTCCAGAAGATACGCTCGATTCCCCTAAAACTTAGAGGAAACGCTCCAGATGTGCTCGAAGTTCGCGGTGAGATTTACATGCCTATTGATGCGTTTAACGAGTTAAACAAGGCAAGAGCCTCAGAGGGTGAGCCGTTGTTTGCAAACGCAAGAAATTCAACTGCAGGTACGCTTAAAAGTCTAGACCCATCAATCGTCGCTGACCGGTCTCTTGCATTCATAGCCCATGGTAAAGGCGAGATTGATTGGGATGATTCGCCAACAACATGGAATGACTTTGCAGAAACCCTTAAAACTTTTGGCTTGCCAATCAACCCCGAGATGAAGGTCTGCAACACAACAGACGACATTCTTAGTGCGATCGATGAACTCGCTGAGCAAAGGCTATCGCTCCCATATGGCATCGATGGTCTTGTGATTCGGGTGAATCAGTTTGCACAGCAAGAAGGACTCAAGACGACATCTAAATCGCCTCGTTGGTGTATTGCTTACAAGTTTCCTGCTGAACAAGGGGAGACGAAGTTAACGCTCATTGAGTGGCTTGTTGGCAAGAATGGAACGCTCACCCCACGAGCGACGATGGATCCAATCACACTCGCAGGCACAGTCGTCCAGCACGCATCTCTGCATAACATTGATGAGATTCATCGTAAAGATATTCGTGTTGGAGATTCTGTCATCGTCGAAAAAGCCGGCGATATCATCCCTCAAGTTGTCCGTGTAGTAAGCGAAAAGCGAAGTGGACACGAGCCATTGACTGAAGCTCCAAGAACTTGTCCTACTTGTAGTGGTCCAGTAGAAAAGGATGGGCCAAAACTCTATTGCGTTAGCCCTGAATGTCCGGCGCAGTTTCGTGAAAAAGTGAAATGGTTCGCGAAGCGTGACCAGATGGATATTGATGGTCTTGGCGAAAAAGTAGTCGACCAACTCATCGATGCAAAACTCGTTCAGCACTTTGCAGATTTGTACTCCCTACAAGAATGCGATTTGCTGCCACTCGAAGGTTTCGCAGAAAAATCGGCAAAACAATTGGTTCAATCGATTGCTAACAGTAAGTCGCAAGGGCTTACTCGGGTGCTCGCATCGGTCGGCGTTCGTTTAATCGGTGGAGCAACTGCGAAAACCATCACGAAATCATACACCACCATTCATGCGCTTCAAGAAGCATCTGTTGAAGCACTGACTGAATTGAAAGATGTCGGTCAAATCACAGCTGAAACACTCCACTCATTTTTACATTCGTCCCAAGGCAAGTTACTTTTCGAGCGACTCGCTGATGCAGGCTTGCTCCTAGAAACCACTGATTCATATGTTGAAGATGTCACATTTTCTGGCAAAATCATCGTGATCACTGGGTCGCTTGAGCATTGGAGTCGGTCTGACCTTAAGCAAGAACTTGAACGGCGTGGGGCTATTGTGACGGGTTCCGTTTCTAAGAAGACAGACCTGCTCATTGCAGGCGAAAAAGCGGGTTCAAAACTTGATAAGGCAACAGCGCTTGGTGTTGAGGTTTGGGATGAACAGGCACTCAGTGAGGCATTTTCAGCGTAAAATAGCAGACGTATATGGGTCAAGTCGCACTCGGATTTCGTTCACTTCTGATTAAAGCAGCCATCTTCTTTGTTATGGCTGGCTTGCTCGCATGGGCACTTGGCGGAACGCTCTTTCCCAAACCAACCATTGTCAATATGTCTGGGGCGGGCTCCCTTCATTTCGTAGCGAGCTCAGGGGGCGAGATTCACGGCTTGAAGTGGATTTTGATGAAAGACGAAACGCCGATCGCAGAAGGCCATTGGCAAGCCGTTGTTGGTCCAGTCATTGTTGATGGCGACCCTTGGATTGCAACTGGCAACGCAGGCCAGTGGCAAATTTCAAAAGTCACCGGCAACGGAGTTGCTGAAACAAAGGATGTCCCCGAAGCCGTAATGCGGGCTCTCTTCCCTTAAAGCGTAATCATTCCGCTGAAGAGGCCGTACCCAACAACAGCAGCGAGCCCTAATCGATACCAACCGAACAATGTCAAGCCATGCTTGGTGAGATATGACACCAGCCATTGAATTGCAAGTGCAGCTGCGATGAATGCAGAGACAAGTCCTATGATTGCTGCAGTTGTGTCCATCGTTTGCAATGCTTCACTCGATTTAAAGAGTTTGTAGACAGTGGCTCCGCCAAGCGTTGGAAGACCAAGTAAGAAACTGAACTCTGCAGCGTGTTTTGGCTTAAGCCCAACTGCCATGCCGCCAACAATTGTCATCATTGAGCGGCTTGTGCCAGGCCACATTGCAATGCATTGCAGTAACCCAATGATGAGCGCTTGTTTCCAAGAGAGTGATTCAATGTCTGTGTAAGAGCGGTCTCCACTTTCATAAGTTTTTTTCTGCCATGGCGTGACGAATAGCATCAATACTCCGCCAAGGGCGAGGGCTGCAATGACCGGTCCGGGTTTAAACAGAAATGCTTCAATCATGTCGTCGAGCATCACACCAAAAATCGCAGCTGGTAAAAATGCGATGAAGAGGTTGATTGCCATTTTCAGCCCTGCAGGATTCTTTCCGCTTAAACCAACGAGCATTGACGCAACACGTTTTCGGTAGAGTCCTAGAACTGCAAGAATAGCACCGCCTTGAATGACAATTGCATAGGCGTTCGCTGCTTCGCCATGAAGACCCATGAGTGATTGTGTCAGAATCAGGTGCCCAGTTGAACTGATGGGTAAATACTCAGTGATGCCTTCTACGATGCCAAGGATGATGGCTTGAACAATATCCATGCGTCAACCATCGGTGTCTTTTGGCATAAAACTTCGTATTTCTTCACCAATCTGTTCAATCTCTGAAGCCCTGAAGTCATCTCGCATGTGTTTGATCTTCTGATTAATCATATCACTCGCAAATGTCCCTTCTTGAATGTATGTCAGGATGTTGCGGAGTTTTGTACGAAGCGTGTCGTCGTCAAGTTCATCAATGGCGGTGTATGCGCCGAGTTCAGCGGTGTCACTGATGGCTTCAAGCATGTGGGCAATGCCTTGTTCATACACAAGGTCAGCAACTTGTTTGACTTCATGACAACATTCAATATAAGCCAAATGTTTTGGGTAGCCAGCCTCAACGAGCGTTTCGTAGGAAGCCTTCATCAGTGCGAGCATTCCGCCGACGATGATTGTTTGCTCGCCAAACAAATCTGTTTCAGTTTCATCCTTGAACGTCGTTTCAATCACGCCGGCGCGATTTGACCCAAGGCCAGCAGCCCATCCGAGGGCAATTGGCCTTGCGGTATGTTCCGCATTCTCCTGATGAACGGCCATAAGAGAAGGAATCCCTTTGCCGGCTTTGTATGTGTCTCGCAGCGTTTTGCCAGGACCCTTTGGCGCGACCATAACAACGCCAACGCCTTCTGGGAATTCGCAAAGATTGTAGTGGACTGTAAAACCGTGGATGAAGCCAACGGTAATGCCTTGAGTTAACTGGGGAATGAGTTTTTCTGTGATGAATGATTCTTGGACATCGTCTGGCAAGGCGATAATGATAAGATCGAAACCGCCGGATTCTTCAATCGGAAACACTTGAAAACCATCTGCGATTGGTTGTTCAGTTTGCCTTGTACAAATTGAAACATCGATGCCGCTCTCTCGCATGTTTTTGGCGTGGGCAGCGCCTTGGTTGCCATAACCAACGAGTAGCACTCGTTTGCCAAGAAGACCATCGATTGGAACCTCATCGCCTTTTAATATTGTGAGATTGTCCGCAGACATGTCTTGCGAGTTTACCATGTACGCATGGTTTCGATTGTGCTCATTGGATATAGAGGCGTAGGAAAATCTACAATTGGCAAACGACTCGCGAGCAGTTTTGATTTGCCCTTCGTTGACAGTGATGAAGCAATCCTGCATTTTGCTGGCAGCCCATCGGTTCAATCTATTTGGGATGAAGGCGGGGAAGCAGCTTGGCGGGCATTAGAAGAAGAAGTTGTTTTGAAACTGCTTCAGAATGATGGCGTACTAGCACTTGGTGGGGGCGCTCCCGGGGTCACCGCAATCAGAGCATCGCTCATGGGGCGGGCAAATGTCCTCTATCTGACTGCACCCTTAGAGGTGTTGCAAGAACGCTTGGAGGGCGGGGAACGCCCAGCATTGAGTAGCGGAGATGCTCAGATTCTTCAAGAGCGTCATCCCATCTATCTTGAATGTTCGTCGAGTCAAATCGATGCTAGCGGGACGATCGAAGAAACGCTGAATGCTGCAAAAGCGGCAGTGGAAGAGTTGTCATAAAAAAACTCGCTCTTTCAAGCGAGTTCAGTGTTCGTTATAAGCGTTGAGCATCAACTAATTTTGCGGCCAATTCGACGTTGGCGGGAGATGATTTTTCGACCATTCTTCGTTTTCATGCGAGCACGGAAACCAATTGAGCGAGCTCGCTTGATCTTACTAGTACGTCTTGGATAATGAACTGCCATGTCTATTGCTCCTTCGCCTTTTCGGCGAGCAAAGCATTTTACACGACCCGCAAAGCCCACGCAAGGGCGTTACAATGCTATTTTCAATGAGGAATGTCCATGGACACTGATTGGCTAGACGCCGCTGAATCCATCACAGGCTACGTTTTTACGAATAAGGATTACCTTGAGCAGGCTTTATCGCATGCTTCAGCAGTGGATGCCCGTCATGAAAGCAACGAACGATTAGAGTTTTTGGGTGACGCTGTTCTTGGTTTTGTCGTATGCCAAGCCGTTTTTGAGCGATATCCTGAGTTTGAAGAGGGGGATATGACCAAGATTAAGTCCTCCGTCGTGAGTCGCAAAACCTGCTCAGAAATTGCCGCAAAACTTGATTTGGGACGAATCATCAAGGTCGGGAAGGGAATGGCTGTTGCCAACCACATCCCAGACTCAGTCACTGGGGCTGCGTATGAAGCCATTATTGGAGCGATTTACCTCGATGGTGGCATCGAGCATGCAAGGACATTTATTCTTCAAGAAGTCAATCCATACATCGAGACTGCGGCGAATTCGACGCACCAAGAGAACTACAAATCAGTGCTTCAAATGTATGGTCAGCGGAATAATGGCGGAGCGCCTCTCTATGTGGTGCTCGATGAGAAGGGGCCTGATCACGCCAAGAGTTTTGAGATATGCGTTGAGCTTGCGGGCAACCGTTATCCGGCAGAGTGGGGGACTTCAAAAAAACAAGCGGAACAATTGGCAGCGCTTTCTGCACTCGTCGAATTGAACATCGCTAAGAAGTTAGAAGGTGGCGGTGTTGAAATAGACGGTGATTACGGCGCGTAACCTTTCAGGGGTCTCATACGACGAACGCCGTTACCGTTTCCATCATACAGTTCTATGAGGCCATCTTGGCTATCAGTTGTGACTGACATCATTACAGGAATGCCACGTTCATTATTGATACTGATCGCGCCGCCTTGATTCGCTTTGCTCGAAGCGATGAATACAGGCACGCCATTCTTATTGAGAATATTGAGTCGGCCGCCTTGGTCAGTTGCTGCGAGTGCAGCCATCTGATTGCCGTTTGGTGCATTGACGAGGATGCCACCGCCAAAGCCGGGAATGAGACGCATTTCTGACACAACCTGACCCTTTGCATCAGCAATCTGGAATCTGCCGTGGCCTTCTGGGTCGCTTGCTACAACTGCTACAGGATGTCCATGTTGGTTTTTGATACGAAGTGATGCGTGCTCGCCACTCAAGGTCAGTGCGCCGCTTGAAAACTGAGAACGTTCTTCGCCTTGAGCATTCCATAGTGAAAAAGACCCGCCATCATTGTCAGACCAAATGCCAGCGATGTTTGTGCCATTTGCATCCCACAGAGCGACATCGCCGCCTGCATGCGTACTCGCAAGGCGAAGCAGGTTCGTGCCATCGTGGTTGTATAAGTCAAGCCGGCCACCACTCTCCGTTTGACCAAGGGAAGCAACCGGCGTGTTGCCTGAACCAATGACATCGATTCGTTTGACGATGATGTGGTCAAAGACAGTTGGGCCTACAGCAGTCGCAGCAACAAGGACGCCAGTTGTGATGAGGGCAAGTGTCATCAGTCGCCATCGCCAAATACTATTCTTGAGTGCTGTGAGTTCACGTTCGATTGTTTGTAGTGACTGGTTATTCATGGTTAATCCTTCAAGTTACTCCATGCATCGGCATATAGTGCTGCTCTGCATGGCAAATATCCTGGGTAATCGACTCTCGCCTTTTCTATCGTACTTCTACGAATGGTGAAGGTTGTTATTGCATCATCTGCTTCAGCAATGACAGTTCCATTTGGTTCAACGGCAATTGAACTGCCTCCAATGAGAACACCTTGTTCTTCATGCGGTCTGTTGACTGAAGCGACATAGCAGCCCGTCGTGAGCGCATTTGCAACCCAGACAGGTCGCCATTTTTCATATGTTGCTCGTTCCGTCGAGCGTGGTCCTACGATGACATCAGCACCAAGGGCTGCGAGTATATGTGAGCCCTGTGGTCTATTCATATCAGAACAAATCTGGATACCAATGTTGAAGCCGTGAAATGGAAACACTTTAAATCCTTCAACGCCGTGGTCGTAGTGGCTAGTTTCCCAGAATCCAACTTCTTCAGGCACATGGTGCTTTTGATATGTGCCTAATAGATCGCCTGCTTCATCCCAGAATAAGCAAGTGTTGAAGCGTGCAGTTTCGTCTTGCAAGATTGCGGAACCGATGAGCCCAATGTTTGCTTCTTTTGCTGCGTTGGCCTGCATCGTCGTACGAGGTCCACCGATGGCCTCCGCGTCGTTTGCATTCATGTTCTTTGTTGCAGGCGACCAAGGATTACAAGCAATTTCAGGGAGTACTGCTAAGTCGCACCCCATCGACTTTGCTTCTTGTAATCGTTTTGTCAGTCGCTCAGGACCATCTTCTGAAGCGAAGATGTCTCGGATTAAGCCAATCGTCAGTTCTTCCATGTGCACAGCGTATCAGCAATAAAAAACACGCGTGGAGGGATTCGAACCCCCAACCCTCGGTTCCGAAGACCGATGCTCTATCCGTTGAGCTACACGCGCATGGGGTGGTCATTATACATGACATCGATTCACGCGGTATCATGCCACCCTATGACAGTAATGCAAGGTAAACGTGGCTTAGTCGTCGGAATCGCAAATGAGCGTTCATACGCTTGGTTCATCGCTCAAGCAATCCTAAGTGCTGGTGGTGAATGTGTTTTTACGCATTTGCCCGGCGAGAAGATGGAGCGAAAAGCACGGAAAGCAATTGAGGCACTTGGTGTTGAAAACCCAACGCTCATCTCAATGGATGCTGCGTCTGATGAAGATCTCGACAAGGTCTTTGATTCACTTGGTGAGATCGACTTCCTCGTTCACTCAATTGCTTTTGCAGATAAAGATTGGCTCAAAGAAGGCAAGTTTGCTGCGACCCCACGCGAGGTTTACAACCAAGCGCTTGATATTAGTGCGTACACCTTAATGGCGATGGCCAATAGAGCCATTCCGCTCATGCCAAATGGTGGTTCAATCATCTCAATGAGTTATTACGGCGCGGAGAAGGCAGTGCCCGGTTACAACGTCATGGGTGTCGCAAAAAGCGCACTTGAGTCTGCGACTCGGTACCTAGCAATGGAACTTGGTGACAGAAACATTCGTGTCAACTCCATCAGTGGTGGTCCACTCAAAACGTTGTCATCTATGGCAGTCGGTGGGTTCAGTTCGATTCTCGATCATGTTGAGCAAAAAGCGCCGCTTAAACGAAACGTGACTGGCGACGATGTTGGCGGAACTGCGACATGGCTCTTGAGCGAAATGTCATCTGGTGTCACTGGTCAAGTCATCTATGTCGATTGTGGTTACGCTTCAGTTGGACTTTAAACTTCAAAGTTCCACGGGGACATGTCAGTAAGAAAGTTCTCAGGAACGAGCAATGCTCTGATTCGGGAGGCGAGTTCTTGGATATTTTTATGCTCGTGAGCACTCACTTGCAATTCAGCATCGGGGACTTCTGCGACGTCTGATTTTGTTCCCACTTTGAGGACTCGCTCTGATTGACAGTTAATCCACGCGTTTTCCGCGTCTCTGACTTGGATGACAAGGTTCGCTTGTTCGATAAGCCGCATTGATAAAGCAATCGCTTCTTGTTCAATCTCATCATCTGATGCTCGGATGCCTGGCAGATCATAAAGGTCTATCACAAGTCCATGGCAGTTGACTCTTGCGCCAACGGCGTCTCGTGTGACGCCAGGCATGTCGTGCACAATCGATGTATCTTCGCTCGTCAAGGCATTCATCAGCGTGCTCTTGCCTGTGTTTGATGCGCCGAGCATAATGACTGTTGGCGGGTAGATGAGATAGTTAAGGGCGTGGTCTCGGTCTTGGTTTGGTGCCTTTCCAGTTTCATGTAACTCAGGTTGCTTGAGAAGCAAGTCGACTGCTAGCGGGCTAGCGGCCTTGCTCAAGGCAAGAAGCATTTTTGATTCGATGTCGGATGACGATTCAGGAAACGAAACGCACTCTGCGTATTCAAGGCCAAGTTCGTGAAATCGTTCTTCAAGGAGTCGGATGACATGCATGCTTCCGTGGGGCATGATCTGAGCAAGGGTATCGTTCACCCGAACGCAGATGGCTTCGTCGATGCCCTCCAGCGTTTCAAGTTGAAGACGGTTGTCATGCCATGTTGTTCGCCCAGTAAGTGATTCAAGAACTGAAGTGACATCACCTTGAAGTTGAATGATGGCGATTGCGCCTTGGGCTTGCGCAGTGAGCAATGACCATGTTGTTTTACTCATTCTCGTCAACAGCAAGCGCGTGTTTCACTGACACGGCAATGCCTTTAAAGAGCAGGTCAGGTTCGATATGCTCAATGAATTCGTCGTTTTTGAAGAGCAGTTTTGCGTCGCCGCCAGTTGCCACAACCATTGGGTAAGCACCGTATCGAGATGCGTATTGTTCGGTTAATTGTCTGACCATGCCTTTGATGCCGTGGTAGACACCTTGAAGCATTGCTTGTGCTGTGTTTTTGCCAAATGCTTCTTCTAATGGTTTTTCAAACGAAATTTCTGGAAGGGCATTTGTGCCCTCATGCATTGCTTTAAGTTGCATCGAAGCCCCTGGTGCGATTGCTCCACCATGGAACGTGCCTTCGCCGTCAACAAAATCGACTGTGACGCATGTGCCAGCGTCGACGATGACGCATGCTTGTTTGTACTGTTCCCATGCTGCTGCAGCGTTCAGTAGTCGGTCTATGCCTGTGATCGTTTCGGGGTCTAAGTGTTGACCAATTGCGACTGGTAAATCATCGCCAATCGTCCAGATTTTAGAAGAGGTTTGGTCGGCAATCGTCTTTGCGATATCAGAGGCAAGGCGGTCATTTGAAGAGGCGATGATGATTTGGGCATCCGTGTCGCCAATCGCGTTCCATGCTTCTATGGCTCGCTCAATAATCTGCGTTGTATCAGAAGAAGGGCTCGATGCAACATCACTGAGTGCATCGCCTTTGATTGAAGCGATATGGGTTGTCGTGTTTCCGACAGATAATGCTAAGAAGGTGAGTTCAGTGCTCATGTAGGTATTGTATCGCTGTTATCCTGCCCTCACATGGCTCACGGAATTGTTATTGACGGCAAAGCAATCGCTTCAGAAGTGAAAGCGAAACTGAAATCAAGGGTTGAAGCGTTAGTGCAAGAAGGGCGAAGTATTCGCCTTGATGCAATTTTGGTTGGGGGTGACCAAGGGGCTAGACTTTATGCCAAAAACCAAGCCAAGGCATGTGAAGCCATTGGGCTGGTGTACCACTTGCATGAACTCCCTACAGATGCAACAGAATCAGAGGTTCTGAGTCTCATCGAGTCAATCAACAAAGATGACGCGATTACTGGGTTGATGGTTCATATGCCACTGCCAAAGCAAGTTAATGCAGAGACAATCCAATCCGCTATTGCAGTGACCAAAGATGTTGAAGGTGTTAATCCTGCGAATATTGGTAATGTCGTATTCGGGAGGCGAAGTCTAGTTCCTTGCACGGCACTTGCAGTGATGGAACTCATCGAGTCAACAGGCGTCAAACTTGAAGGCGCAAATGTGGTGTGCGTTGGCGCGAGTAGGATCGTAGGCAAACCGGTTGCTGTGCTTCTTATGCAGGCAGAGGCGACAGTGATTTCGACAAATCATCACACGAAAGACCGTCCGAGTTTGACTCGGGCAGCAGACATTGTTGTGTCGGCTGCAGGCGTTCCAAATCTGATTGGTGCAGATGACGTCAGTGAAGGTGCTGTTGTGATTGATGTCGGCATCAATCGCATTGAAAATGGCGATGGCAAAAAAATCACAGTAGGCGATGTTGATTTCGACGCAGTGAAAGAGAAAGCAAGTTACATCTCGCCCGTTCCCGGTGGCGTCGGGCCAATGACTGTGGCAATGCTTCTGAGAAACACTGTACAAGCAGCGGACTCTTAATCAGCACTGCTTTTCGTTAATCAAATAGGCGTGCTGCTGCTTCTTGGTATTTAGAAAGCGTGTTCGTGACGATTTCGCTTGGAACTTCAGGTCCTGGAGGGGTTTTGTCCCAGTCGCCTCTTGAGACGACTTCTTCGAGCCAGTTACGAACATACTGTTTGTCGAAACTGTCTTGTTCGCGGCCGACTTCATAGTCGTCAAGTGGCCAGAAGCGTGAACTATCTGGCGTAAGAACTTCGTCAATGAGAAGAATCTCATCAGTTGGGTTGCCGTCTGCGTCAAGAGCGTAGCCGAATTCGAATTTTGTGTCCGCGAGGATGATGCCTCGTTCTTTGGCATATACAGCAGCTTCTGTGTAGATTTTGAGTGAAACATCACGAAGTCGTTCCATGACTTCTTTGCCAGCGATGTTGCATGCTGTGTCAAAGTCAACGTTTTCGTCGTGGCCTTCGTCTTCTTTAGTTGCTGGTGTAAAGATTGGTTCAGGCAGTTTGCTTGAGAGTTGTAAGCCCTCAGGAAGTGCAATGCCGCACACGGTGCCTTCTTTTTGGTATTCCTTCCAGCCGCTACCAGCAAGGTAGCCGCGGACAACGCATTCAATTGGAATGACTTCACAAGCTCTGCCAAGCATCATGCGTCCTTCGCATTGGGCTTGTTCATCTTCGTTTAAGCCGTCAATGGCATCTGGAGTCGTAGCAAGGAGGTGATCTCCAACGATGTTTAGTTCTCTGACAAAGTCAAACCACTTCGTGCTGATCGTGGTGAGTTCGACACCTTTGCCAGCAATTGGTGTAGGCATCACGACGTCAAATGCACTGATGCGGTCGCTTGCAATAATGAGTACCTTGCCTGGCGTGCCATCATTGCTTGGGATTTGGTAAATATCTCGGACTTTGCCTTGGCGTCGTTCTGAGAATGGGAGGGATGTTTCGTATACGGCTTTTGATGATGTAGTCATAGGGCGTATTATAGTTTCCAAAACGCCCTCTGGGGTCTTCTTGGTCTTTACAATACGTCTCATGGCATCTTTGCGATTCAAACTCAGTAGCAGTGATTTGATTGATGGTGAACTCATCAATGCGCACTTGCTAGCCCGCGATAATCAAGTCGTTCCAGGCACGATTTCCCTGAGCGATAACCTCATTACGGTCCAGACCTCGTCTGAAAACAACGTCGCGCTATCACTCCTCTTTGATGCGGGAAACTCTGGGCGACTTATGCTACAGACAGGGATTCTCCCCCCAAGAGAAGAGCCATATATGCTCGTTCAAGAACTAGTTCGGCACCGAATCAAACTCTTCCTTGACATGTGTGAAAATTGGGGCCTTTTTTACTTGTCAGATGACCACCCAGCAGTTCAAAAATGGGAAGCGTCAAGAATCGTCTTTACCGATTCCCTTGTTGCTCAAAGTGATGAAGAAGCGACGGCGCTCGCTCGCCAAGCACTTGAGCAAGCAATCAGTGCAACTGAATGGCTTGCACTTGCACACGCACAGTTGCTGCTTCACAAACGGTATGCCAAAAAGCCAGCATCCTCTTCAGCATTTGGAGTGGCGGTCAATCCAAGTCGATTTGATGAACCCCTTCGTAACTTTTTAACAAACAACGTTGATATAGTTTCACTCCCGATGCGGTGGTCTGAATTAGAGCCATCGCAAGGAAATTATCAATGGGAACAAGTGGACCAGTGGGTAAAGTGGATTCAGCAAAGTGGAAAGCATGCGCTCGCGGGACCCCTCATTGATTTTGCAACGAAAGATGCAATTCCATCATGGGTCAGAGATCAGTCACATGATTTTCCAGCAATGCGAGACTTGTGTTACAACCACTTAGAGCAAGTGGTCACGCGGTATGGCGGAGCGATTTCATTCTGGAATGTCGTCACAGGGATTAACTTAAACGCGAATGTCTCTCTAAACCTCAATCACATGGTCGACCTCATAAGGACTGCAGCACTTGTTGTCAGGCAAAAGCGTAGAGATGCGAAGGTGATGATTGAGATTGCGCATCCGTTTTCTGAGTTTGTCACGACGGAAGCGAATGCTTGCAACACATCGGTGCTTTTGACTCGATTGGCACAAGAAGGCGTACGGCTCGATGCGGTCGGCGTCCAACTGCTTGTTGGTAAAGATAGTGGCAGGCGTGTTCGCGACTTGATGTTGTTGTCATCAAAACTTGACGAATTTCTTCATGCAGAAATTCCAGTGATTATCTCGAGGCTAGGAGCACCATCGGAGACAATTTCTCAGAGTGACGGATGGTGGAAGACAGGATGGGACGAGCGCATTCAAGAAAAATGGGCAGAGCACATGTTTGCCATTGCCTTAAGCAAGCCATTTGTTAACTCAGTGATATGGGCAGATTTATTCGACCACCAAGATATGGATATTACAAGTTCTGGATTCCTTACAGAGAGAGGGAAGCCAAGAGCCGTCATGAACAAGCTTGTGAAGATGCGGAAACGTTTGAAGAAACCGCTGGGAGCGCTAGAACTTCCGAAGCGAACGGAAGAACAAGGCGCTTAGATGTTGGCATGCTGTTCTACTATTGCCTTATGCTTGCGATGCTTTTGAACCTGAACGCACTTAATCAGCCGTTGTCTCTCGAACATAATGTTGAGCCACTCGTGATACAAGTATCAGATGCGCCGATGTCTAACTTACTATTGCTTCCAAGAGTTGGCGTAAAGACTGCTTTAAAAATGATGACCTATCGCAAGAATAACCAGATTGACTCAGTCAGCGACCTGATGAATGTGAAGGGGATTGGTCCCGCAACTATTGATGCAATATTGCCAATGGTTGAAGGCGTTTGCAAATGAGTGGTCATTTCATCAAAGATTGCATGCACGCAGGTTCCGAGATTCTTAAGACAGACCGTCCTGTCATTGCTGGGCCAGTGAGCGGTTCATTTACTACGCTTGCTGCATGTGACATTGGTCAGTCAAGACCCGTTTTGCTACTCATGGCACATGATGATGACGCAGATGATGCATATGCAACATGTGCTGAGCGAGCGTCATGTGCACATTTGTACCCCGCTCTTGAAAGTGAAGATCAAGAAGATTTAATTGCGATGCGGCTCGGACTCATTGAACAACTCTCGACAATGACAAGTGGGGTAGTTGTGGCTTCCGCCGCGTCATTGATGCAAACCGTGCAATCACCAACGGAGTTGCATCAAGTTGTCCGCAGGATATCCGTTGGAGATACGCATTCGCTCAGTGAGTTGCAAGAGTGGCTTGTTCAATCAGGGTACGAGCGCAGACAAACGATTGACGAGCAAGGACAGTTTGCAGTTCGGGGCGGTGTGATTGACATCGCAACCCCTGTGGGTGAATTTGTCAGAATCGACTTCTTCGGTGATGAAGTCGAAAAAATGAACGAAGTCGACCCTGTCTCTCTTGGATCAGATCGAACAATTGATGAAATCGTATTGACCACACTTACGCATCAATCCTCTAGTTGCACGCTGCTTGACTATATTGGGGATGAATGGCAAATCATCATTTCTGATGTTGATGAATTCTATTCACAAGCGAGTAGTTACTTTGGTAGGGTTATCGATGCGTCAGGGCTGTGTCATCTCGATGACTTGAAGAGTGGAATGCGGAATGCGAGTTCTAACATTCTCGCTTGTAAAACACTAAAAGAGCCGGGGTTTGATATTGAGTTAGATGTTTCCCCACTGCAGTCATTCTCTCAATCACCTGCTGAAGCGCTTGCTGAACTGTCACAACTTGCAGAGACAAAAAGCGTCGTCGTTACATGCCAAACACCCGGCGAGTTAAAGCGGATGCAAGAGTTCACTGAAGAAGGTCAACCGCTGCATGGACATGCAACACTCTTCTTAGAAGGCGGCTTTGTTCAAAGAGGATTTGTACTTGATGGGAAAGTGGCAATTGTCCCAAGTCACGAACTGTTTCATCGGTATGAGTTGCGAAGGGCGGTGAAACCTAAAAAACCAGCAATGCGTGAAGCGATCTCTGAGTTTGATGTGGGAGATATTGTNGTACATCGCGATTTTGGAATCTCTGAGTATCTAGGTATTCGGCAACTCGATGGGAAACCCAATCAAGATTTCTTGACTTTAAAGTTCGCTGACCAACGCCTTCTTCATGCTCCTGCGACGCAAGCGAATCTCGTACAGAAATACATCGGTGCATTTAAGGGGAAGCCGAAACTATCCGCCCTTGGCGGTACGGCATGGAACAATCAAAAAGACAAGGCGAAAGACGCAGTTGTTCTCCTTGCTGAAGAAATGCTTAGAGTCCACGCTCAAAGAGAAGCAACTCCAGGAATCGCGTTTCAACAAGACACTGAGTGGATGCATGAGTTTGAATCAAGTTTCCCATTCGAAGAAACTGAAGACCAGTTAAGTGCGATTGAAGCAGTAAAAGAAGACATGCAATCTCCTAGGCCAATGGATCGCTTGGTTTGTGGTGATGTTGGCTTTGGTAAAACAGAAGTTGCCATGAGAGCAGCGTTCAAAGCAGCNGAATCTGGTTACCAAGTAGCNGTGTTAGTNCCNACGACNGTGCTTGCAATACAGCACCACNGNACNTTNGCAAANCGNNTGNGGGCNTANCCNTTCANNGTNGCTTCNCTGACNCGTTTTCAAACNGAAAAAGAGAAGNAAGANATNCTNGANGCNTGTNCTCGNGGTGAANTNGATGTGCTTATTGGNACGCACCGCATTCTNAGTCAAGATGTTNCATTTAAGTCACTTGGTTTAGTTGTGATTGATGAGGAGCAGCGNTTNGGNGTTGAGCACAANCAACGANTGCTTGACTTTAGGACTGAAGCGGATGTGTTAACGTTGACNGCGACCCCGATTCCCAGAACGTTACATATGGCACTTCTTGGNATNCGTGANATTAGCGCNCTGCAAACTGCACCTGTTGACAGAAGGGCNGTTGTCACNGANATNAAACCGTGGGATNGAGNNGATGATTCAAGCAGGGNATNCANAANGAACTNGCNCGNGNNGGGCAAGTCTTTTACGTTCATAATCGAGTGGGAGATATTGACGCAGTGGCTGCGGAGATTAGGAGTATGGCGCCAGANGCAAATGTCATCGTTGGGCATGGTCAAATGGCATCGAGAGAACTTGAAAAGGTNATGCTNGGATTCGTGCAAGGTGAAGCGGATATCCTCGTCTCAACAACAATCATTGAATCTGGCATCGACATTCCAAATGCCAACACGATGTTTATNGCAGATGCTGACCGTTTTGGGCTCTCTGATTTACATCANTTAAGAGGGCGTGTTGGACGGTACAAACATAGAGCGTATTGCACATTGATGCTTCCTAAGAAGCGGAACTTAAATCCGACCGCAAGGAAGAGATTNCACGCCATCGAGCAGTTTTCAATGCTNGGTGCNGGTTTCAAGATTGCAATTAGAGATTTAGAAATCAGAGGTGCTGGCAATCTTCTNGGTGCCGAGCAGTCTGGGCACATTGCCGCAGTAGGCTATGAAATGTATTGTCAATTGCTCAATCAGGCGGTGAACGAGATGAAGGAAGGTAAGAAAGCAGCCGCGAGTGATGTCGTCATCGATATTGGGGATAGTGGAAGAATCCCTGAAATCTACATTGCTTCAGAGCGTAGAAGACTTGTGTACTACCGAAGACTNGCTGAGGCACTTTCAGTTGAAGCAATAGATGGAATTGTGAATGACATGCAGAGTGGTTATGGCGAACTTCCAGAGAACGCACGCGTCCTTGTTCGTTACCACCAACTTAGAGTGCATGCCTCAATTCTAGGCATTGAAGCGATTGTGCTTGATGGCCAAGATGTTGTCTTCAGAACACTTCAACCTTCAAGTTTAGAGCGGGCAATGCCACACATTCGGGGGACGCTTCGTCAAGTAGGGCAACCGTCTGCTAGAGGTGTTTGCAAAGTGTACTACCGCGCTCAGGATGGGTTTGAAACCAATTCTCCAATTGAGCATCTGCTTCGTGTTTTTAACAAAACTTACGCTTCAAGTGTTTAAGGATAACTTGCCGATACTTGCTACACATGGCAGNAAACGAAACAATGCGGCGCACTCTTCCGCCAACGCACGCATCAATGACGCACAAATTTTCGATNAATGGTCATGAGGGTTACCTCACGATTGGTTTGTTTGATGATGGGTCGCCAGGTGAAATCTTTATCAAAATGAGTAAAGAAGGCTCAACACTTTCAGGTTTAATCCAAGGATTTTGCAGAGCGTTTTCATTAGCGATTCAATATGGCTTGCCACTAAGGGATGCAGTTGAAAAATTTGTGAACATGAGATTTGACCCACTCGGTCGAACTTCGAATCCACAGATTCCACATGCGACAAGTATTCTTGATTATGTCGCCCAGTACATCCTGCATGANTTTGAATTAAATGAACAAAAGGAGGCATCTGCTGCGTAAGCCGGAGATCCCTCCCTTGTTCACTTAATATCTTGTTACAAAAACTATTAGTCGTCTGAAGGTTCAGCAACTTCTTCGGTTGTTGCTTCTGCAGGAGTTTCGCTTGCTTCTGCTTGTTCTTCAGTTTTTTCGACGATGATGAGGTTGCCTTCGTCGTCAAATTCCATTTCGTCACGATCTTCAAGAGGTCTATCTGGAAGGATTTGAANNTCGATATCCGCTTTCAAATCAGAGCCGAATTGAATTGTGATTGGGTATTCACCAATGCGTCTGATTGCTTGGTGAAGTCTGACTGCTCTTGTATTCACTGAGAAGCCATTTTCAATCAGTGAGTCAGCAATGTCTCGTTGAGTGACTGAACCGTATAGTCCACCCTGATCGTTAGCACTTCGAGTAAGGGTAAGAACAACGCCTTCAAGATTCTCAATTGTTGCTGTTTGCTCGGAACGTTTTTGTTCGTATGCTTCAAGCGCAACAGCGCGTTCTTCAGCAAGTGCATCGATTTTTTCTTGTGTTGGGATTTCAGCAAGTCCCATTGGTACAAGGTAGTTNCGTGCATAACCCATTCGGACTTTGACGATGTCGCCAACAAGTCCTAGGTTCTCAACGCTCTTTGTGAGCAATAACTCGATTCTCTTAGTAGTAGCCATTGTGGTGTCCTTTCAATGAGGAAAGTTAGGAGTTGCCGACTCAACCCCAACTTCAGTAAAACACAAGTCGGTGTGTTNAATGTTAAGCAAGGAATCAGAACGGGATGTCNTCGTCCTGAGGTGTNATGTTTGCTGTTGCAGCAGCTGGTTGTTGCGTTTGACCTGACTGGCCGCCTCTTGAGTCAACAAATTGGAANGTGTCAATCACAACCTTCAGTTTTGAACGATTGTTTCCATCTTTGTCTTGCCATTGGTCAAGTTTCAATCTGCCTTCAACGAAGACAGGTCTACCTTTTGCGAGGTACTTGGACATGGTCTCAGCGGTTCTTCCCCATGCTTCACAATCAACGAAAGTTGTTTCTTCCTTCATGTCGCCATCGCGACCTTTGAACTTTCGATTGACTGCAAGACCGATCTGTGCAACAGATTGATTGCTTGGGGTTTGTTTTAGTTCTGGGTCCCTTGTGAGGTTGCCCATCAAGATTACTTTGTTGTAACTAGCCATGTCTGTTCTCCAATCAGCGTCATTTTACCAGAACAATCCATTGTTCCATGAAAGAATGAATAAGTTCTCTTAAGAAGTTTCAGTTGNTTCAGCTGGCTCTTCTNCAGTTTCTTCCGCTACTTCTGCTGGTGCNTCTTCTNCAACTTCNGCAGCAACTGTTTCGACTTCATCTTCTTTTCTTGAG